>NZ_JAGGNV010000098.1 GCF_018614955.1 Variovorax paradoxus | reverse complement strand
GTGGCTGGGAGGTCGTCGGGCTACGCCCGCCAACCTCCCAGCCACGCCATCCTTCTCATCTTGATTGACGCGCTCTTCTCATCCAGATTGACGCGCCGCACGCAGGCGAATCGACGCGAACGGCAGCGACTGCTTGCCGATCTCACCGACACCATTCTCGCGGGCGGCGACCGCCTGGAGACGCGGACTGAGTCTTCGGCCGTGGATGCGCTTACCGCGACAGGTACTCTTCGCGAACTGGGTCTCGACCGCCTCGTGTTTCGTCATGATGTCTTGCGCGAGTGGGGCGTGGCGGCGCGCCTGCACGACGTCCCGGGCAAGATCGATCAGCTTCCGCTTACCCGTGCGGCACCCGCCTCTTTGGCGCGGGGTGTCGAACTTGGTGCCCGCTTTGCGCTGGAGCGGTCCGAGGACGGCCAAGCATGGCGGGAGTACCTCAACCGGGTCAGTCGCGACGGCGCCCATGCATCGTGGCGACGCTGGTCGCTTCTCGCGATTCTTCGCTCAGAGCTCGCATCCACGCTCCTTGATCGGGCATCCGCGTCGCTGATGGAGAATGACGCGGCGCTTCTGCGGGAACTGATCCGCACGACGCTCGCGGTCGAGTCACGCCCGCTCGTCGAAACGCTCGCCGAATATGGCGCGAATGCTGATGGTGTCCCTGGCATCTATGGGCCGATCAACGGCTCTTGGGCGATGCTGGCGCAATGGTTGCTTGCGTCGCGAGCTCACTTGCCGCTCTGCACGCTTCCCGACGTGGTTGAGTTGTTCCAAAGCCTCTCCGCGTCCATGTTCTTTGCGGACCCCATCACGCCAGCGATGGCGGTCGCGCTGGCCGACTGGCTAGACGAGATCGAAGGCGCTCAGGACCATCATCCGCTCGCAGCCAAACAGCCACGGTTCGCGAGTGCGTTCCGGTACAACGACTTGCAGAAACTGTCGGCCGACGTCCGGCAGGCCTTCCTTCTTATGGCCGCCCGTGTACCCGAGCGGGCGCAGAGCTATCTGCGCCGTCTACTTGGGCGTCGAAATCCCGAGTACACGATCAGCGACATCATGAAGTTTCGCGGTTCGTTGGCGCAGGCAGCGCCCGCCGAGCTCGTGGATATCACCCTAGCCGGACTGGTCCCAAAGGAAAGCCGGGGTCGAAGGCGGACTACCCGAAACGAAGCGTTCACCCATCTCGACATCAACTTCCTGCCGAGCTCGCCCGCGCAGGGGCCGTTCCTAGATTTGCTCAACGCTGCACCCGAACATGGCCTCAGCCTCATCCGGCGTCTGGTTGATCACGCGATCGCCGCCCGGACCGATGGGCGGGAGCCAGGCGGCGACGGCTTTACGCTCGTGTTTCAGACCGGGCCGCGCTTCTTCCCATGGGAGCGCTCCTATTTCTGGTCGCGCGAGGCTGATGGCTGCTACGCGGTCGAGTCCGGCCTGCTTGCTCTGGAGGCATGGGCTCACGCGCGAATCGAGCGTGGCGATGCGTCTGACCAAGTCCTCACCGATGTCCTGGGCCCTGAGGGCTCACCCGCAGCCTTCCTCCTCGTCGTCGTCGATCTCCTAATCTCGCACTGGCCGAAGACGATGACGGCCGCCATCCCTTTCCTCGGCTCACCTGAGCTGCTATCGCTCGATCGAACCCGCCAGATCCACGACCGGATGCCGAAGATGGACTTCGGCGGCTGGGATGCAATCGGGCCAAAGGAACCGCGCGGGCCGATCCGGCTTGCCGACCTCAAGAAACGGCCATCACGCCGCTACGTGCTTGAAGAGCTACTTGCTACTTTCGCTCTCAACGAGGCGGCCGATCGCAGTTCGCTTCGCGCGTTGCTTGCTGCCGCCTCGGCGCGTCTGGGGCCGGCCGAGCCGGACGACACCTTCGCTGATCCCAAGTTCATGGCGCGTTACGCCCTCAACATGATCGACCCGGCGAACTGGCTGCCCGTCGAAGGCGGCCGCACTTATGCTTCGCCGCCGGCGGAGGTCCAGCACCTTAAGGCGCTTCAGGAGAAGCGCGCGGCGCAGACGATGGACTCCGGAATCGACGCGGCCATCCAAAACGCCTTGGAGGACAGCGCGCGGTCCAGTCCCGAGCTCGCCGAACATGCCGTCGCTTATGCGCAGCGCCTTTCGCCTGTGTCCGACACGCCCGAGGACGTCCTGCGCTCACGAACAAACGCGATCGTCTCCGCCGCGATGATCCTCATCCGCGACGGCGCCGATGTGCTGCTTGACCAGCACGAGAGCTGGGCGCGGGAGGTGTTCGCGCAGGCACTTGCTAGCAGGGATGGCCTCACGGTCTCGCGGATGCGTGATGGCATCCGCTTCAATCCGGTCGCGACCGCGGCGCTCGGCCTAATTCACCTGTGGCGCCGACGCGGTCGCCGGGCTGATCGCGACGCGCTGCTTGAGCTTGCCTGTCGCGACGATCCCCACGCCGCTCAGGGCTTCGGTGCCGGCCTTTTGGTCATCCGCGAAATCGACCCGCGCCTCGTGCCGACGCTGCTGCGTTGCGCGCTAGGGGCCCAGATCCAGCCGACATATGAGCGAGACGATCCAGAGGACACGAAGGCCACCATTCAGGCGCAGCATCGTGAGCGCGTGGCGGCGGCTATTAGAGCCGAGTCAACTTGGTTGAACGGTGATGGGCCAGAACCGGCCTGGCCTACCTTCCCGCCGCGGGTGATCTCGGTCCGTCGGCGTCTCAGGATCGGCGAAAACGAAGCCGCTGCACAATCGGATCAACACGCTCGGCCGAGCGAACAGGTCCATTCGCAGAGCGCCGCCTTGTGGCTTCGACAGCTCACGCGCGGCGCCGATGCCATGGGACTCCCCTGGAGCGTGAGCTTCGTCGACGCGTACGCCGCCTGGACGGCTGCGGCGAACGGCGACGCGCTTGAAACGGATGCCGAAATTGACAGCCGGACCGACGAGTGGAACAGCGTCTTCTTCTCGCTTCTTGCCAGCGCCTTCACGCGCATGGCGCCCGATGAGGCCGCCGCCCATGTCGCACGTGCGGCAGCCGTGCCTGACGAGTCCTTCTTTCACATCGCCAGTGAGCTCGTACCCGCAATCGACAGGATCTACTTCAATGGGCTCGGCATAGACCTCGGCACGGCGCTCAGACTGCGCACCCAACTCGCCGATCGCTTGATTCAGACTGTTGGTTGGCGGCATGAGCGCGATAGGTCGGAACTGTCCGTCGAGACACGGATTGGCCCGGCAGTCGCTGCGCTGTTCTTCAATCACTACAACTCATTTAGTGCTGCTTCCTGTTACCTACTCGTCAAAGGAATCGACCAGGTTGATCCGTTCCTCTCAGACCTCGAACGATTGATCGAAGAAGGGCCGGTCCCGTTCTCCGGGCTCTTAGCCATGAACCTCCTTGAGGTGTCACCAAGGCCCGAACACTTGCACTTCCTCTTGTCAAGCGCCCTCAGTTGGCTCCGGCGACAGCCAACCAACACCCAACTTTGGGTAGATGAGGGACTCGGCGCGCGCGTGGCAACGTGGCTGGAAAAAATCTTCCGGATGAACACCGCGCTCCGATTGGTCTCTCATCCATTGAGGCCCAAAATGGACAATGTCCTCGCACGTCTAGTGCAGGTTGGGGTGGCGCAGGCCCATCGCCTCGAGGCACTGCTCGCCAATAATTCAGATTCAACAAACTAAGGTGAAAATGGCTCGGGGTACCAGCGCCGGTAGCGGGCCGATCATCCATAAACTCACCGCTTCTGCTCAAGATTTGCGCCAAAACTTGCCCCGCCGAGGTGGACCAGCCGGAAACTCACTCAGCGAGACGTGTGAGAGCTTCATGGCATCGTGCCGCCACATACCTTCCGCGTCTAGTCGCCGTCGCAGATCTTGCGAAAACTCTTGCACAAGGTTCTCGTCTCGAACTGTCAAAAGCAAAAAATCAACCGAAATCGTCTCCGTCGCGTATGGCTCCATTGCGATGCCGAGCACTTCACTCAAGTGCGGAGCCATGAGCTTGCACCCTTCACAGTATGTCTGAAGCTGATACCTGCGGTGCTCTTGATAGGCCTCATATGGCATCTCCTGGGGCCTAGCCAAGGTCATCACTACGTAGGCGCGCGTCCGGCCCTGCCCAACGAGCAAAGTGGATGTGTACCGAGCACCCTTTTTCTTACTGCGCCGCGCTCGATCGAGCGCGGCGCCGAGTTCTCGGCGAGTTGCTCGTGGCTCCTCAGCCATCCTTCGCAAAACGGCCTCTTGTTGCTTTGTTGAAGTCGGACCTTCCAGCATGAGTGCGGTTCCGGCCAGTATGTGCGACGTTTGGAACTCGATCAACGTGTCCCAGTTATAGCTGGGCCGATTGGCCTTCACACGATTGCGATAGTGCTTACTAGCCTTCATCTCATCCCACGCACCCTCGCGCAAGACTACCGCCGCATTAGGCGGCGTCGTAGGAAAACCTGGAGATGCGCTTCCGGATATTGCTGCGGAGAGATACATTGCGAGCAGGTCCTCCTCGCCAGGTATCACGAAGTCGGTGCCTTCGCGCTGCAGCAACTCTTCCTTCTTGCGCAGATACGACACAAAATCCGAGATCGTATCCAACTCGCTGAGAACGACATCCAGCGTCTCTTCGTCAAACACGTGGACCATCTGACGTTTGCCGGCTGGCCAGCCGATCTGAAACGGCGTCGTTCGATGGTCGATGCCGTTTATCTCAGTTCGGATCATTAGGCTGCCAGCACTACGCGTTGGGCCGCCGCCCAGTAACTGGTCATTGTCCTCAACGAGTTGCGCGGCGACGGATTCCCAGTACTTCACAGCGTGCTCAGCGGAGCCTCTCGCTACAGCAATCAGATGAATACGGCTTTGTTCCAAGCTTGGTAGCCCTAATGGAAGCCGATGCTGACACTGTCGGTCCAAGTAGATTCGATCAGAGTGCCGCATGACCCAGGCTTTAGCACCAACCAACTGCTTCACCGACTTCTCGACAGCGCGGCGGTACCAGCGAGCCCATGCAACGTTGACGTTCGCATGGGGAATGAATTCGCACTTCTTGTCCGAGAAGATCAGTATGTCGTTGCCAAAGACAACCAGCAGATCGCAGAGCTCTTTGCCGTCACCCTTGCCTTTGCTGCGTCCCTCGTCGGTGAAGGTGTTCGGATAGCTCCAAAGTGTGAGAAAAGCTCTTCGCGCGAGCCGCGTCAGATAGCGTTCTGACGACGTTTGAGTGGCTCCCACCAGCGCTTGCTGCCATGCGGCCAACGGACTGGTCGGAAGTGGTTCGGCAAATGGCAGCGCTTTCATGGCGCTGCATAGTATCGTGACCCCGAAATGCACGATAAGACACAGATTCGTGGCTTACTGCCGATATCTCTTGGTTGCAGGGCGTTGTTCGGACGTCCGCTAACAGGGTGCTGAAATACCTCTCC
>NZ_JAGGNV010000097.1 GCF_018614955.1 Variovorax paradoxus | reverse complement strand
TGGACTTGCCCCGTTTCCACGGACGGTTGATGGCTTGAATCTCAAGCGTGGATTGTTGACGCCGCAGGGTTGTCCACGGCGTCGGTCGGCGCTTGCGACGAACCGAGCGACGCGGTGGTCAACCCGTGTTCGGGGCGCGATGGTTGCATGACACTTTCTTGCTCGTTGCGATTCCTCTCGAAGTTCATGGGTGATTGATGATCGAGCGCCGAGTGTCTGCGCCGCGGGTTGTACCAGCCTTCAATCCAGGTGAAGACGGCGGTGCGCGCTTCGGCCTTGCTCTTCCAGGTGCGCCTGGCGATCAGTTCGCATTCCAGCGTCGCAAAGAAGCTCTCCGCCATCGCGTTGTCATAGGCATCGCCCACCGTGCCCATCGATGGCCTGACGCCCATCTCCTTGCAGCGGCTGCCGAAGGCCAGGCTGGTGTACTGGCTGCCTTGGTCGGAGTGGTGAATCACCGAGGCCGGCTTGCGTGTGGCCAGCGCCATGTTCAGCGCCGCCACTACCAGCTCGGCCGTCATCTCCTCGCCCATGGCCCAACCCACCACACGGCGGCTGCACGCGTCCAGCACCATCGCCAGGTACACGAAGCCCGCCCAAGTGGGGATGTAGGTCATGTCGGCCACCCAGAGCTGGTCGGGCGCATCGGCCACGAAGCGTCGGTTCACCAGATCGGGCGCCGGGCGCTCGCGCCAGTTGCGCTCGGTGGTGACGGTGAAGCCGCGGCGCCGGCTCACGCCGTGCAAGCCGGCTGCGCGCATCAGGCGAGCAACGCGCTTCTTGCTGACCACTACGCCCTGATCGGCAAGCTCGGCACGAATGCGCGGCATGCCGTAGGTGGCATCCGAGTCGGCGTGCGCTCGATGAATGCGCTCGCTCAGCACGGCGTTGGCCTGAGCGCGCGCAGACGGTGCGCGGCCCTGCCAGTCATAGAAGCCGCTGGCCGAGACCTTCAGCACTCGGCACATCGCTCGCACGGGAAGTTCGGCCTGGTTCGCGCTCACGAGTCGGTAGACGTCGCGGACGCCCGCTCGCTCTTGCCGGCGAACCAGGCCGTAGCCTTCCTAAGAAACACTCTCGATCGTCTGCAGCTTGATCTGGCGGTTCTCTCGGCGCAGCCGCACGAGCTCTTCGCGCTCGGCACTGCTCAGGCCTTCCTTGCCAGGCACGGGCTTGCCCTCGTCGCGGGCGGCCTGCGCGACCCAGTTGGCGATGCTCTGCTGCGACGGGCCGAACTCACGCGACAGCGCGCTCGTGCTCTTGCCGGCTCGGGCCAGCTCGACGATCTGCTCTCGAAATGCCGCCGGGTACGGCGGCTTGGTCTTGGACATTGCGGACTCCTTGTTCCATAACGGTAAGGTGTCCGTGAAAAGGAGGCAACTTCAGTCATCCCCTGAGGGGTGGCAGGTGTGTATTGAGAAGATGAGCGAAAGCAAACCGTCCGATGACGCATCGTTATGCCTAAAGCGCTGTCGAAACTGAGGTGGACCATTGGCTTCAGGACGAATCGGGGCGTTACCTGCTTACGGACCCGATGGCAGCCGGTGTATAGGCGGCATGATCTCAATACAGGCTTTGGTACGGAACGTGAGAACCTTGTTCCAGATGCAAAGGGAAATGACAAGTGGCCAACACCATGAGGAAGAATACCGACGCTGGAACAAGGGGCGGAGCCTCCCGTAGTAGCGATGAAGCCTCTGTAATGGGGGTGGAGCGAAGGGGCGGCGTTATCCTGCCGACGAGCGCTGCCAACCTCCGGGGATGAGCAGCGTGACCTCGGCGAAACCTTATGGCATAGCGAAGCGCGCGGTATGGGAGGCATACCAGCAGGTCAATGGGGACTAGGCTCCTATGCTCCGAGCAGGCTTTCAAGATGGTTGGACTGGACGCTCACCCTTCAAGGGGGCTGGATCGCAGTGGATGTGCGTCAACATGACGACGCTGAGGAACTCGCGGGGTTCATCACGGCCACACGCGAAGCAAGCACAGGCTTCGGCGTATAGCGCCTGGAAATTCGGTGGGGGCGTGATGTCGAGCACAATCGCACCATGGAAGTTAAGCTTGTCGCTCGAACCCTGGAACTCTTCGAGCTATACGCTCGAGAGTGTCGCCCGCTCTCGTTGACCGAGATCTCTCGAGGCCTGGGTATCCCCATGTCAAGCGCATTGGCGCTCGCTCGCACGTTTACCGCCAACGGGCATCTCTATGAAACCAGGAAGCGCAGCGGCTACTACCCAACCCGCAAAATGCTGCTGTTATGCCGGGCCATCGATGCTTCCGATCCTATCCTTGAGTTAGTCGGACCAGCGCTCGAAGCGCTCCGCGATCGCTGCAACGAGACTGTTGTGTTGGGGAGGCGGCAGGACCTCGATGTCGTCTACATTGACGTGCACCACTCCCGTCAAGCCATCCGCTATAACCCCTCCGTAGGAGAGCTGCGTCCGCTGACGTCGAACTCGATTGGCAAAGCCCTGTTCGCAGTGATGAGCCCGGAAGAGCAGAAGAAGCTGGTCGAGCGGATGCCATGGAACCGGCTCACGCCGCGCACGATCGTGGATTCCAAGCGGCTACTCGAGGACGCTGCGCAGGTCCGCGCGCGTGGATGGGCCGCGAATATTGGCGAAAGCGTTCGCGATCTTGCAGCGATCGCGATGCCTTTTCAATTGGCTGGCGAATGGTACGGGGTCTCGATAGTGGGGCCGCTCGAGCGAATGGAGAGCCATTGGGACTCCCACCTGGAGGCGCTCTCCGCCGCCATCGCGGATCTCGGAAATGCTGTCGAACGCCAAGGATTGGCGTAGGACAAGGGGTCGACAACCTTCATCTGCTCCTCTGCTGGCAAAGTTTCTCGAGGCGGTCAGCCCGCCAGAGCCGCCAACCGTTCGAAAGTGATGGGCATCTCACGAGCGCGCAGCCCGGTGGCATGAGAGATCGCGTTGGCAATGGCGCCAGCGATCGGCCCCATGGTGCACTCGCCTACGCCCAGCGGGGGATCGCCGGGATCTCCGACCAGCCGCACATGCACCTGCGGCACCTCGTCGAACCGCAGGATGGGGTAGCTCTCCCAGTCACGGCAGCTGACACCGTCGGCGTCCCACTTCACGGCTTCCTTCAGCGTGCAGCTGATCGCCTGCAGGATGCCGCCTTCCACCTGGTTGAGTGCGCCATCTGGATTGATGACGAGCCCGCAGTCTACGGCGGCCGTCACCTTGCTGACGCGCAGTTGGTGGGAAACCTCCACTTCGACCACGGCGGCGAAATAGGCGCCGCGGTTCTTGTAGCGGCCAAAAGCGAGGCCCCAGCCCCACTCGCCCGTACCCTCCCGCTCCGCGTGCCAGGCAGCATCCTTGACCACAGCTTCCAGCACGCGCCGCGCCCGCGGGTCCACCAAGTTAGCAAGACGGACTTTAAGCGGGTCGATGCCGCTGGCAGCGGCCAGTTCGTCCATCATGGACTCTATGGCGAACACATTGGCGTGCGCGCCCAGGCTGCGAAACGCGGATACGCGTAGCGGCGGCGTTGCGGCGAATCGGTAGCCGATGTTGCAGTACTCGAATCCATACATCGGCACACTATTGCGCGTGCCGCCGCCGCCGGCGGGTTCCAGCGGAACGTCCCGCACGGGGCCGGGGGCGAACGGTCGCGCCAGTTGGCTGGCGGCGAGCAGGTTCACACCTTCACCACCCCAGCCAGGCCGGGCCAGGTGCGTGGCGCTGGTGGTGGCTTGGCGCCAGTGGACGACGCTCCCGTCGGCGTCAGCGGCCGCTTCGATGTCGACCGCCATGGCGCTGGAGACAGGGGACCATGCGAGTTCCTCCGCGCGATTCCAACACAAGCGTACAGGGCGGTCTGTCGCGCGGGCAACCAGCGCAGCCTCCAGGGCCACGTCGTCAGCGCCGTTGTGGCCGTAGCAGCCCGCGCCGTGTCCGTGCACGACGGTCACCGCCTCCTTGGAGAGGCCCAGCGCAGTGGCCAAGGCACCGCGCAGCGGATACACGCCCTGGCTGTGCGTATGCACCACCAGCCCGTCGCCCTCTGGTACCGCCACCGCGCAGCAGGTGCCGATGGACGCATGCGCGATGTACGGGCGCAGATAGCGCGCACGAAGAGTTCCCGTGGGCGCCGGAGCATCGCCGCCGATGGCGTGCACCGTGCTGTCGGTCGTGCTCAGCGAGTGCAGGTGCTCATCCAGGGAGTCTGGCACCGGGAGCGGCTGGCCTGCAGACCACTGCAGGAGGGGGGCGGCTTGTTCCTGCGCGCGCACCGCGTCGTGCTCGCGCTCTGCGCAGACGGCTACAAAGCTGCCATCGATCACTACGTTGCACACGCCCCGAAGCACCTTGATGGCGGCGACATCGACATGCGTCAGGACCGCACCCGTGCGCGGGGGGCGAACGACACGTGCATGAATCATCCCGGGCATGCGCAGGTCGTGCACGAAGCCCCCGCCCCGCAGCTTGCGTTGCAAGTCCAGCCGCGTCAGCGCATGGCCGACCCAGCGCGGACCAGGCTGCGCGAGTGGCGGCAGACCGGTGTAGTCGCGTTCCAGGTCGACTGATTCGCACAGATCGGCATAGGTGAGGGTAGCCGGCGCCTGCGCAAGGCCAAAAGCCCCGTCTTGCATCCGTACATCTTCCGGCTGCGCGCCAAGTCGGAGCGCGGCCGCGCGCGCGAACAGCGTGCGGATCTCGGTGCACACCAGGCGGAGCGCGGTTCCGCCCACCTGGATCGAGAGGCTGCTGGAGGTCCATGACTCGTCGGGACCATCCACCGTATGACCAGAGGCAATATGCAGCGTGGAGGGGTGGACGCCCAGCGCGTCGGATGCGATCTGCAGAAGTGCCGTCACGACGCCCTGGCCGAGTTCGACCTTGCCGGTACGCACCTCCGTGCTGCCGTCAGCATGGACAGCGAACCACCGCGACAGCCGGAGATTGTTCGCCAGGCTGACAGGCAGGAGCGCGGCTGGCAGCGTCATCTCCGCTGTGTTGGGACGGTCGGGCGTGGCAGTGCTCATGGCGCCTCCAGGAATTCCTGCGCGGCGGCCAAGATGCGCGTGTGGGTGCCGCAGCGGCACAGGTGGCGCTCGGCGAGTTCGGCCCGCAACTGCTCGGAAGTGCAATGCGGCTCCCGCGCCTTGAGTGCCACCAGGGTCATCAGGATGCCTGGGATGCAATAGCCGCACTGAATCGCGCCGTGTCGCGCGAACGCCTCCTGCACCGGGTGGAGTGAGCCTTCTGCCGAAGCCAGTCCCTCGAGGGTGGTGACTTCGCGATCCTCGGCCGACCAAAGCGGTGCCTGGCAGGACTGCACCGCGCGACCGTCCACGTGCACGGTGCATGCGCCGCACTGGCCCGCGCCGCAGCCGAACTTGGGAGACGACAGGCCGCAATCGTCGCGCAGCGCGTATAGCAGCGGCGTCTTCGAATCGCCCCTGATTTGGCGGACCTGTCCGTTGACCTTCAGCTTCACAATGTGGGCTCCGTCAGTCCACGGGGCGCATTCCCCGGGACGAAAAGGAAGGAACGAATGGGCTTCATGGTTCAATAAGACTTCGGCAGTCCGAGAACCTTCTCGGCGATGAAGCACAAGATCAGCTGCGGGCTGACGGGGGCCAGACGCGGGATCCATGACTCGCGCAGATAGCGCTCCACGTGGTACTCCTTCGCTTAGCCCATCCCGCCGTGCGTGAAGATCGCGTTTTCGCAAGCGTGGTAGCCGGCTTCCGCCCCCAGGAACTTGGCAGCGTTCGCCTCTGCGGCGCAGGGCAGACCCTGGTCGTACAGCCATGCGGCCTTCTGCACCATCAGGTGAGCGGCCTCGAGTTCCATCCAGGACTTCGAGAGCGGATGCTGAATGGCTTGGTTCTGCCCGATGGGCCGGCCGAAGACCTCGCGTTCGTTCGCATAGCCAGCGGCCCGGCCCAGCGCCGCACGCCCAAGACCGATCGCTTCGGAAGCGATCAGGATGCGCTCAGGGTTCAGGCCATGCAGGATGTAGCTGAAGCCCTTGCCTTCCTCCCCGATGCGGTCTTCGACAGGGATGCGCAGCCCGTCGATGAAGACCTGGTTCGAATCGACGCACTTGCGTCCCAGTTTCTCAATCTCGCGCACCTCGATCTTCTCGCGGTCCAGATCCGTGTAGAACAGAGTGAGCCCTTCCGTCCCCCTACACTCCTCGGCGTCCTTCGTGCGGGCCAGCAGCAGGATTTTGGTGGCGACTTGCGCAGTGCTGATCCAGACCTTTTGGCCGCTCACCACGTAGTGATCACCGTGGCGTACGGCACGCGTCTTGAGCTTCAGCGTGTTGAGGCCGGAATTCGGCTCGGTCACGGCGAAGCAGGCGCGATCCTTCCCCTCGATCAGTGGCGGCAGCCAGCGACGCTTCTGCTCCGCGGTGCCGAAGACGACGACGGGGTGCAGGCCGAAGATGTTCATGTGCACTGCCGACGCGCCGGAGAGGCCTGCGCCGCTTGCAGAGATCGTGTGCATCATCAATGCGGCCTCCGTGATGCCAAGGCCGGCGCCCCCATGCTCTTCTGGCATGGCAATTCCCAGCCATCCCGAATGAGCGAGCGCTTTATGAAAGTCATGAGGGAAGCCGCCTTCGCGATCCTTAGCAAGCCAATAGTCTGCGTCGAAGGGGGCACAGACCTTCACGACGGCATCGCGGATCTGTTCTTGTTCAGGGGTCAGCGCAAAGTTCATGGGGTCTTCCGAAGCAACTTTCGATGGTCTCGCCTGTGTGACGCAACCGACTGGGCATGCCTATCTGCAACAGGTCTGTAACGCGCTAATGAGCGGCGAAGTCAAACGACAACTGGTGTTCGTTCAGCCTCGGAGGCTGCATTCGATAAGTTGCAGGAGTCCGACCGAGGCGGATGGGGGATGCAATGCCCCGATAGCCACCGATGGAGACGAGCATTTCGCGGTGAAGCGTCTGCGGATGATCGAGTGCCGCCCGGACGTCCTGGACGATGGAGCAAGGCACACCAGCCTTCATGAGGCGCTCGGCCAGTTCCTCGCCATCCTGCTCGCACATAAGTTCGTGGAGGTGACGCGTCAGCGCCGCACGATGAACACAGCGATCTCGATTTCTGAGGAATTCAGGCATGTCGGCGAGTTCAGGTGAGCCGAGCACTTCGCACAGCCGACGGAACTGGCCGTCGTTTCCCACTGCCAGGAAGATGGGCGCAGTTCGTGTTGCAACGGTGTCGTAGGGAGCGATGTTGGGGTGCGCATTTCCCGTGCGCTGCGGCACCTTCCCGGACGCCAGGAAGTTGGCAGTGTGGGGATGCAGGATGGAAAGCGCGCAGTCGAAAAGCGACAACTCGACGTGTTGCCCACGACCGCTGCGGCTTCTCTCTTGCAACGCAATGAGTATGCCGATGACGGCGTTCAGCCCCGTGACCATGTCGACGATCGGAATGCCGACCCGGGTCGCATCACCGTCCGCTTGGCCGTTGACGCTCATGAGGCCGGACATCGCCTGAACCGCGGCGTCATAGCCGGGGAGGCCGCCCAACGGGCCATCGCCGCCAAAGCCGGAAATACTGCAGGTCACCAAAGCGGGAAAGCGTGCGGCCAACTCTTGGTGGCCCAGCCCCCAGCGCGCCATCGTGCCCGCTTTGAAGTTTTCGACGAGGACGTCCGCCTTCGTCAACAACTGCAGCAAGCGTTCCTTACCCTCGGGTTGCGCGAGGTCGAGGCACATGCTGCGTTTGTTCCGGTTCACCCCCTGGAAGTAGGCGGCGACGTCGTCGACGAAGGGAGGCCCCCACGTTCGCGTTTCGTCTCCACTTGGAGGCTCGACCTTGAGAACGTCGGCACCATGATCGGCCAGGATCTGGGTGCAGTACGGCCCGCTCAGGACACGGGAGAGATCGAGGATGCGCAGACCTTGGAGTGAGCCACTGAGGGGTGATGCAGGCATGCTGACGTTTCCGATGTAGTCCGATGAGGCGTACACTCAGGCTCGAAATGCAGGTTTCAAAGGCAAGCCTAGCAACTTGCGCGCATTGCCGCCGCGTATTGCATCCTTCGCTTCTTCATCCAGTCCAGCCAACTTTTCAATCAGTGCCAACGGATTAGCGTCACCCATATCGAATGGGTAATCTGTTCCCATCAGGATGTGCTCGTGACCGTACTGATGTATGAGAAAGTCCAGATTCTCTGGATCGAACACGACCGTGTCGAAGTACATCTTCTTGAGATAGCTGCTCGGCATGTGCTTGGCTTTCGAGCGGCAGTCCGGCCTGACGCACCAGGCGTGGTCCATGCGAGACGCATATGACGGTAGGAAGCCGCCGCCGTGCGCGGCGCAGATCTTCAGCCCTGGATATTGGTCGAGCACGCCGTCGAAGATCAAGTGACTCAATGCCACGGTCGTATCGAGTGGGTTACCGATCACGTTGTTGAAGTAGTGACTCGAAAGGCGGCGTCCCTCCGAGAACCCTGTCGGATGCAGAAACAACAGCACGCCCAGTTCCTGGGCACGACTGAAGACGGGATGAAACTGAGGCGCCGACAGCTCCTCGCCATTCACGTTGGTGCACAGTTCAACCCCGCGAAAGCCTAATTCGACAACACAGCGCTCCAGTTCCTCGACTGCTGCCGATGGATGTTGCATAGGCAAGGTACCCAAACCGGCGAATCTGTCGGGTTCGCTGGCGACCATTTCTGCGATGTGATCGTTGACGGTCTCTGCCAACTGCACGCCCAGTTCGCTCTCGGCCCAATAGAAATACTGCCCTGGCGAAGGCGACAGTACCTGAACGTCGATTCCCATCGCATCCATATCGGCGAGCCGCTCGGAAGTGGAGATCAGCTTTGGCAACGTCAGTTGCGCCTGGTGGCGGTTGACCGCCCGCGTCTCTTCAGAAGAGTAATGACCCATCGGATCCATCTCGGGGCGCGCTGGCGTGCCGGCCGCTTTCGCAGCAGCGGGTGAGACGGCGTGGCAGTGGATGTCCACGTGAGTTGTGCGACCTCCTCCGCGAGTCCCGCTCACCACGGTCCGACGACCGCTGTCGCCGCACTTGTAGAGACCGCCATTTTCCAGGCTGCTCATCATGTTCACTCTGCTCGGATGTTGCTGGCGCGGATCACCCGCTCCGTCCCGATGCGCCCACCCGCGCCGGGTTGGTTCTCGACCACGACAGGCTGGCCAACTTGTTTCGACAGCCTGTCGGCAAGGAGGCGCGATCCCGAGTCAATTGCGCTGCCGGCCGCGTAGGGCACGACAACGTGCGACGGCTTCTCCGGGAAAGATTGTTGCGCCACGGCTGACGGTGCGGCCGATAAGGCGGGCACCAACGCAATTGCGATCAGTGCAAGACGGCGGTAGTTTTTATGCAGCAAAGTAGGTCTCCTGTTATTGAAAATAAGACGAAATGACAAGCGAGGAATTTGCTTGTGCGGGGGTTCAGACGCGGCGGCGGTCGCCATGCCAGTGGTAAGACGCGAGATCGGGTTGGTCGCGTGATCGCGGCCTAGTTGACTTCCTCCGCGATGAGCGGATAACAATGTCAACGCAGGCGTCTTCGGGTGCGCAAGTACGTGGCTCACGGCGATGATCCCACCGTTGCTGTGGCCAATGATGACGGGCGCGTCGCGAAGCCACGTTCCGAGACCCTCTCGCAGCGAGCCGGTTGTCTTCTACTCCTTCCGCGTAAGTCTGAAACGCAGCTCCTTCAGGAGAGTTCTTGCTATCGCGGATCGAGAGAATGTCGTGTCCCCTGCGGTTGAAGGAGAGGCAGGAGTATCCGATTTCGGTAAGCAACGGCGGCAGGAAGCGCAGGAGGGCGCCGGTGTAGAAATTCATCGTGTTGCCGTGGAACAGCAAGGCGGTTCCGATGCTTTTCCCCGACGCTGGTTCGAAATCAGACGAGACCACGGAACGACAGGCTCCATGTCGGCCAGAAACTTCTCGCGCCGCGTGCGCTTCTTCTTCATCGCGTACTCGGCGCTGGCAAAGCTGCGTTGGTTCATCTCGGTGCTGTGAGTTGCGTTGTCTTCACGCAGGCACGGGCCGTGGCCGCCGCGAGCTATTGATCAGCTTTTCCCTAGCAAGGGCATCTCTAAACAACCCGTTGTTCAATTTGACTATATTCATGGTCGCGCGGTGCAGGAAGCTCCCGCTTTGTTCTCGCCGGCAAACTGCTGCCCGAACAGGCAGCCCAGGCGCGAGCGCCAGGGGAGGCGGCCAGTCAGACCGGTCAGCGCGCTTTCGCGAGTAGTTTGCCTCAGCTTGTCTCCCGTGATGGTTCGATGCGTGATTACCCACATCCGAACGTTCACGCGCGGACGTGCTGACGCACGCAGGTGGCTTTTAGTTGTCCGGCTTTATGTTCTCAGCTTTGATGAGGTCTGACATCTCTTCGGTTTCCATCCTGATCCTCGCAGCCATTTCCTCGGGCGTCGAGCTTGTCGGCTCAAGGCCGTAACCTGCAATTCGGTTTTGCACATCCTGAGTCTTCGTGATGTTCGTGATCGCTGCGTTGAGCCTGTTGACGATGTCCTTGGGCGTTCCTGCTGGTGCCCAGAATCCGTGAAAGGACGTCATTGAGTAACCCGGGATGGTCTCTGACACTGTCGGAACATCTGGCAGCACCGACAGCCGCTTAGGCCCACTCACCGCGAGGACCTTGACCCTCCCAGCCTTGGCAAGCTCAAGCGCGGTCGCCGGAGGATCCAACCTGATGTCCACGCGGCCAGCCATCAGGTCGGTAGTGCCAACCATAGAAGACTTATACGGCACGTGCATTAGTTTGATGTTTGCTTTTCTTTCCAGTAGGACGGCGCCGATGTGCGCAGCTGTTCCCGTTCCAGCGGTGACATACGTAATCCTGCCCGGCTCTGCCTTTGCCTTAGAGACCAATTCGCCGATGCTGCTCGCGGCGAAATTGGGCGACGCGATCCACATGAACGTCGAATTTAGGATCAGCGCGACCGGCGCAAGGTCCTGCTGGGGCTTGTACGGCAGCTTCGGGTAGAGCGGCGGATTCAGCGTGACGAGTGCCGAATAGCCGTATAGCAGTGTGTATCCATCTGCCGGCGCCTTCGCAACCTTGTCCGTGCCGATGATCCCTGCGGCACCGACGACATTCTCCACGGTCACTGGCTGTCCCAGTGCCTCGTTCAACTTCGCGGCGTAGACTCGCGCAAGGATGTCAGGGCTTGTTCCTGCCGGAGCCGGGACGACGATGCGGATCGGCTGGCTCGGGTAGCTTTGTGCCGACGCGTACTGGGCGGCACAAAGCGCCCCGGCTACTGCAAAGAGTGCGTAATGCAAGAACTTCATCGAGAACGTCTCCATCAGCTAGGTGAATTCGAAAGGTTGCAGAAAGCCTGATAGCTCACAGATGAGCGTAGTCTCCACGTGGCGGTGCAAAGATATCGAGGTTCAGAGCCACCTCGTCACCCATCAGTTCGGCGTAATGCAGAACGCCGGCTGGGATGCGGATCGCCGCGCCGGGGCCCGCGTCGCAAACCTTATCGCCGACGTGAAAACGAACGCCCCCTGCAGGATGATTGCCACCTGCTCGAAGGCGTGGCTGTACGGTGCCAGGTCCCATGCCGGGAGTGAGCCAGTTCATCACCGAAGTGAAGTATTCGCCGCGGAACCCGACGCGATCAGCAACGACGCGGCGTACGGTCCCGCGCGGCATGCGGACAGGTGTTAGAACTGAACGGTCTGCGGCATGGACGTCATGTTCCCAAATGTCCACGGGAGGTTGTTTCATGACGCCGCCGACGGCGAAGTTCTGCGGCGGGATTTCCCCCTGCTGCTCACGACCGCTGCGTTCGCGCTCCTGCAGCGCCATCAAGATGCCGATCGTCGCATTCAACCCCGTGACGATGTCCACGATGGGAATGCCGACGCGAGTGGCATTTCCCCCGACCACACCATTCACACTCATGATCCCGGACATCGCCTGGATGGCGGCGTCGTAGCCAGGAAGTCCGCCAAGAGGTCCATCCGCTCCAAAGCCGGAGATACTGCAATAGACGAGTTTTGGAAATCGGTCAGACAGGTCGACATGGTCCAGCCCCCAACGTGCCATCGTTCCCGCCTTGAAGTTCTCGATGAGCACGTCAGCTTCCTCAAGCAACTGCAGGACGCGTTCCTTGCCAGCTGGCGAGGCGATGTCGAGGCACATGCTTCGCTTGTTTCGATTGACACCGCGAAAGTAGGAAGCCACATCGTCGACGAATGGGGGTCCCCATGTACGCGTCTCGTCACCGGAAGGCGGTTCGACCTTGAGCACGTCGGCGCCGTGGTCCGCGAGGATTTGGGTGCAGTAAGGCCCGCTCAGTACGCGGGTCAGATCAAGAATTCGCACGCCTTGGAGCGCGCCTTCGGCATTCGAAGATGGCATGTGTGTACAGGTCCGTGGCAGAGATGCGTGGTGCCCAGCCAGATCTAAGCCCGGATGTAGGACGTCTTCATCGCAGTGAAAAACTCCACCGCATGACGTCCCTGCTCACGCGATCCATGGCTCGAGGCCTTGCGCCCGCCAAATGGCACGTGAAAGTCCACGCCGGAGGTCGACATGTTCACCATCGCCAGCCCTGCCTGGGAATGACGGCGAAAGTGCGAGGCATGCTTGAGCGACGTCGTGCAAATGCCGGACGAAAGCCCGAACTGCGTATCGTTCGCAATCGCGAGCGCCTCTTCATAGTCGGACACCTTGATCACGCACGCCACCGGGCCGAAGATCTCTTCTCTGCAGACCCTGGCGTCGTTGCGCAGCCCTGTCACCAGGCATGGCGAAAGGTAGTGGCCAGGGTGCGGGCGCTCCAGCAATTCGCCTCCGGTCAGGTCTCCCCCTTCCTGCTTCGCAAGCGCGATGTAGCCGAGATCCCGTTCGAGTTGGTCCTGGCTGACGACGGGACCGATCTGCGTTTCCGGATTCAAAGCGTGGCCGATCCGCACCTGGGACATTCTTCGAAGCATTTCCTCCACGAAGCGATCGTAGATTCCTCGCGTCACTACGAGGCGACTCGACGCAGTGCATCGCTGGCCCGTAGCGAAGAACGCGCCGTCCAGTGCGCATTCCACCGCGATGTTGAGCTCGGCGTCGTCCAGCACGACCAACGCGTTCTTGCCGCCCATTTCCAATTGCAGCTTCTTGTAGGTCGCAATGGACGCATCTGCGATGCGGCGTCCCGTGGGAACGGAGCCGGTGAAGCTCACGCCTGAAACGATGGTGTTGTCCAGCAATGCGGGACCGAGCTCCGCGCCCGTTCCCATGACCAGATTGAACACGCCCGGCGGAAAGCCGGCTGCATGAATGACGTCGGCCAGCAGCCAGGCGCATGCAGGCGCCACCTCCGAAGGCTTCAAAATCACGCAGTTGCCGAACGCTAGCGCTGCAGCGGTCTTCCAGGCAGGGATTGCGAGTGGCAAGTTCCAAGGCGTGATCAGCAGCGCCACGCCGATGGGCTCGCGGGTGACTTCGACGGTGACCCCGGGCCGAATGGAGTCGTGCAGTTCGCCCGCTTGGCGAAGCACTTCTCCGGCGTAGTAGCGAAAAATGTCCTCTGCGCGCTGAGTTTCTCCTTGAGCCTCAGGCAGGGTCTTCCCTTCCTCTCGCGAAAGGGTGTTAGCAAACTCCGCTGCGCGAGCGGCGATGCCGGCCGCAACCGCCTCCAGCAAGCGCGCCCGCTGCAGCGGCCCCGTCGCTGCCCATGCGGCGCGTGCATGGCCTGCAGCGGATACAGCATCTTGTGCTAGTCGCGCGTCGCCGTGGGCGAACCACCCAACTGTTTCGTCCGTATTCGAGGGATTGATGTTGGCGACACCTGAGGTCGCCGATATCCATTCGCCGTCGATGTAGTTGCAATGGATCTTCATGAAAGTTCTCGGGGTTCGGCATTTGGGGCGGTGACTGGACTGATCCGTCAGAGGATCACTCAGTCGAGCTTCAGTTTGATACGCCGGGCCAGATCGCTCATGCCCGAGGTGCGTCTTGAACACCGGAAGTGGCCTCGCAAGAGGCGCAAAACCCCCGGCGGGCAAACCTCACGGCGCGAAGTCCACCGATATTGCGACCGCATCGCGTCTTGATGTCCTCAGATCCGACGGCGTCGTTCATTGATCAGCATCTCCCTAGATCGGCGCTGTAGAACCAGTGGCCGGGGAAGGAGAAGTCGGGCCTCGGGCCGTCGGTCAGTGCCAGCACGTCGACGTAGTAATGGCGCAGGCGTGCCAGTTTTTCCGGCCGGCACTTGAGCGTGTAGTAATCCAGCAGATCGACCATATCCATCCGCTCAAGCCGGCATCCAGGGAATCGGTGCGAGCGCGTTCGGGTCGCTGCGCACGTCGATGACGACCGGTGCGTCGCTCTGCAGCGCCTGATCGAAGGCGGCCCTCAGGTCTTCGGGCCGATCAACACGGATTCCAGTACAGCCGAACGACTTGGCGATGGCGGCGAAATCCTGCTGAATGAACTGGAAGCAATCGGCCATCTTGCCGCCGTCGACCTGGGCCAGGCGGAGGTTCTTCAGCCCTTGCGCCAGGCACCCGTTGTTGTTTACGATGGTGATCGTGCGCAAGTCCCAGCGCTTCGCAGTCTCGAGTTCCGGCAAGTGGTACATGAAGCCGCCGTCGCCCGTCAGGCAGACGACGGGGCGGTCGGGACACGCCGCCTTGGCGCCTAGCGATGCCGGAAACGCCCAGCCGAGTGAACCGGCGGCCCGCAGGTACGTCTGCCCGGGGCTCGTCAGCTTCATGAACTGCCCGGACCACTGCGACGCATAGCCGGTGTCGGCGACCAATACGGCGTCGCTCGGCAGCCACTTGCCGATCTCGGTGACGAGCCGCTCCGGCCGAATCGGCGACGCGCTCGATTCGAGCTGCGCCCCGTGCTGGGCGAGCCACTCCGCGTCGAGCTGGTCGGCGCGGACCAGCCAGGAATCGTGCGTCTGTGTCAAGAGTAAGGCGGCCAGCTCTTCAAGAGCGAGCGCTGGATCGGCCTGCAATGTCATGGCGCCGGGCAAGTTTCGCCCCAGGTCTTCGGCGTCGACGCCGATGTGCGCAGTCATCACCCCAGCCAACGGCAGCTTCCAGTTGCTGGTGATCATGTCGCCGGCGTCGGAGCCGACGAAGAGCACGAAGTCGGCTTCGGACATGAGGCGGTTGTTCGCGTCTGTGCCGTAGGTACCGGCGATGCCCCGGTCTAAGCGAACCTGACCGGAAAGCGCGGCTTTGGCATCCAGATTGGAGAGGACAGGCAGATCAACCTTCTGCGCTAGCGCGAGCAAGGCCGCCTCGGCATGCGACCAGTTGATGCCGGCGCCGACCACCGCAACCGGCCGCTGCGCCTGCTGCAGTGCCTCTGCGATGTTGCGCAGGCCGCGGGCGTCAGGACGGATACGGTGCGCCGGCACGCCGGCGTGCCGGACTTCCGCAATGACAGGTTCTTTCGTCTCCCAGTACTCCGCCACGCCACCCGCGTGGCCGGCGATGTCGAGGTGCACCGGCCCCGTCCGGCCGCTCGTCGCGACGCGAAACGCATGGCGGGTCAGGTGCCCGAGCTGGAACGGAGTCTCGATGCGCCCGGAAAACTTGGTGACTTGCGAGAATAGAGGAGGGTGATCTAGCTCTTGGTAGGCGTTGCGGTACTGGTTCTCGGCAATATGCCGGCCGGTCAAAGCGATGACCGGGCTGTTCGCGAACCAGGCGTCCTGCAGACCGGACGCCAGGTTAAAAGCCCCCACCGATTGCGACATGCACACGGCGGGCTTGCGCGCTGCTCGGGCATAGCCGTCGGCCATGTAAGCAGCAGCCTTCTCCGAGTGCGCGAGGATGCGGCGGATGCCGAGCGTCTCGGCATGCGCAAGCATGTGGCGCAGGATCGCGTCGACAAAAAAGATGTGGTCGACGCCGTAGGCCTTGAGCGTTTTGGCGAGGTAGCTGCCGCCGGATTGGGTAGTAGATTGATTCATGGTCAGACCTCTGGCGCGCCGATCATGATGAAAGCCACCCGCGCCGGCTTGTCGCCTCGGTTGGCCCAGGCGTGGTTGGTGCCCCGCTGCACCAGCGTGTCGCCGGGTAACATCCGCGTCTCGCCTTCTTCCATCAGAGCCCAGATTTCGCCTTGCAAGCAGACCGCGAAGTCGACGGAGGGCGTCTTGTGGAAGCCTGGATGCCGCTCCTCCTTTGTGCTAAGAGCGTGCGGCTCGCCGTACTGCGCGAAGACCTGTTTGCTGCCGGCCCAATTGCGTTCACCGTCGGGCGGGAACTCGACTACCCGGAAAATCGCTCCGTTCGTTGGGGGTGACAGCTTCACCGGCCGCAGCGAGTTGTCCTTCGAGCCGGTGTTGTCGGGCGGAAAAGTCGGAATCTCCCATAGGTCGCACATCATCACGTTGGGTGCGTGGTCGGGCTGCAGGCAGGTCGGCGCCGGGCCGTCGTGCAGGATGAACGAGCGACCCTGCTCGTTATGGCCGGTGACGATGCGACGCGGCGGGGTGATGGTTGGCTTGTCCAAGGCGAAATCCTTTGTCAGTTAAAGTTGAAAGGTGTGAAAGGGCGATCACTGAGGGGTGATCACTGAGGGGTAATCTTGGCGGCCTTGACTATCGACGCCCACTGCCGCGTCTCACGCCGGATTCGCTCGGTCATTTGCTCGGGCGTTGAGCCGGCAGGTTCAAAGGCGAGCGCGGTAATTTGCGCGCGGATCTCCGGCCTGCTCAAGACGGCCAGCAAGGCCACATTGACTTTCTGAATGATTGCGGGCGATGTCTGAGCGGGCGCCCAGATGCCGTGCCAACCAGTCAACTCGAAGCCCGGCAGAGTTTCTGCGACGGTCGGCACGTTAGGCAGTGCTGGGCTGCGCTGAGACGTGGTGACCGCCAGTGCTTTCAGCTTTCCGCCCTTGACGAGAGTGAGCGATGCGGCGATGGCGTCGAGACGGATATCGACCACACCCCCGATCACGTCCGTATTCGCGACCGAGCTGGCCTTGTACGGCACGTGCAGCATCTCGATTCCAGCTGCTTGCTCGATCATGATGACGCCAAGGTGCGCAGCGGAGCCGCCGCCGGTGCTTGCGTAGCTCACCGAACCTGGCTTCGCCTTGGAAAGGGCGATGAGCTCCGTCAAGTTCTTCGCCCGGAAGGTTGACGACGCAATCAGCGCGTATGAGAGGTTCAACACTTGCCCTATCGGTGCCAGGTCCCGCTCCGGCTGGTACGGCAAATTTGCGTAAAGCGACGGGTTCATGGTCGCGATCTGATTGAACCCGTAAAGCAAGGTGTAGCCATCGGGCAAGGCCTTGGCGACCTTGTCTGTGCCGATGATGCCGGCTGCGCCCGCTACGTTATCGATGATGATGCCCTGCCCGAGCGCTTCGCCAAGAGCCGGTGCCAGTATGCGCGCGATGATGTCGGGGCTGCCGCCCGTTGCGCCGGGAACGACGAGGCGAATCGTCTTGGCCGGATAGCTCTGCGCAGCCACGGGGGCGCTTTGAAGGAACGCGCAGACAACGGCAAATAAGAGCGCTCTTCGCTGCAATGAGTTCATTTGGTCACCGGTGCTTGTTGGATGTGATGGATGGAAAAACGGTTTCGAGTAAGCGCTGGCCTTAGCAACTGACGAGCTCTGGAAGCGTGCGCCGCGTTGATAGGAGGTCATCGAATCTGTCCGACATACGCGCGCCTTCGTAGAACGTTGCGTTCCACGAATTCCGTTCGCGGAAGCGAGCTAGCCACGCCGCGACTCCTGGCGCGTCACTCCAGAGGTAGGCGTGACCGAGATCGGCCATGCGGTCGATTAACGGGGCCACGCAGCAGTCCGCAATGGATGGCCGATCGCCGCCCAACAACCAGTCGTTTTCCCTCAGCGCGCCTTCCATTCGTTTGCAGGTCTGCGCGATGTTCTCGAGGGCGATCCCTAGCTCGCGCTCGTCGAAGCCGCTTTGACCCATCCTTTCGTAGAATCGCTTGCGCAACGGCCTCGCATTGACTTGGCAGGTGAACTCGTCACTCGACATGGCGGCGAATCGCCGCACGAAGGCCTGGTTGAAGGAGGGATAGCGCACGGCGGGGGTGGCTACTTCCTCGAAGTAGCGCAGCCACGCGCGAAGTTCGGCTCGGCCCTGGGGCGTCGAGGAGGACATGGCCGGTTGTGGCGCCACCTCGTCGAGGTATTCCATGATCACGGATGAATCAGGAATGATCCATTCGTCATGCACAAGCGTCGGAACCACTCCGGACGGATTGATCTCGAGATATTCCGGCGAAAGATGTTCGCCTTTCGCAAAGGAGAGCTGCACATCAGTCCATGCCAGATTCTTTTCGGCAAGCACGAGACGAACTTTCTGGCTGCACGTTGAATATTCGTTGTTGTAGAGAGTGAACATAACTTTTCCTCTTTATTAATCACCTGGTTCAGTCGACTGACCAAGGTGGTAAAATCGATCAAGCCTGCGGCGAAGTGAAGCCGGCTTCCAAGAATGGCAGGATCTGCCGAAGTGCGGTCTTAACGTCGTTGGAAGTGCAGAGGCCGCCCGAAATGAATTCGAGACGACCGGTACGCATCAGGGTGTACGTGTACGCACCGATCATGAAGTGCAGGCGCCAGAACAGTACCTTTGGTGGAAGTTGCGGTAACGCCTGCCGAAACGCCTTCACATAGGCACGGGTCGAATCGTCGTAGACCTTGCTCCGAACCAGCATGGCAAGGTCTGCCGGCTCGGCCATGAGGCGGCAATGAAGCTGGCTGAATGCTTCGCCGCCGGGCTCGGAAGCTGCGAAGAGAAACGGTTGAACAAATGACCGTATTAATTCGCCGACGGGAATGACTTTGTCTTGATGTCGCGCCCTCGCTTGCTCAAGCAGAAGCATTCGTTGCTCAACCAGCGGCCGCCCCCTACGAACAAACACCTCGACATATAGGGCCTCCTTGCTGCGGAAGTAGTAGTGGAGGTTGCCAAGATTGAGGTTGGCCCCGCTGGCAATCATCCGGGTACTCGTGGCGACGAAGCCGTGCTGAGCGAACAGATCTTCAGCGACATCAAGAAGGCGCACACGCGCGTCCGAATTGCTAGTCGCTCCGGCGGGATCGACTTGCGGACTTGATGATTTGTTTGCGGTAAGGGTTGCCATTTTGGTCGCCTGACCAAGAGGATACTAAGGTCGCTTGGTCAGCGTGACATCCCGGGCAAACCCTAGCTCGCGGCGATGCATTTGCGAGTGCCCACGTCCGATCCGGACTGGTGAAAGAACGTACATGGACAAACCAAATAAAGCATCATTCCAGTGGGACGACCCCGTTGCTCCTGGAGCAGCAGCTCAGCGACGACGAGCGCGCCGGGTATAACGGAGCTTGTTCTTTGCCGTATCTCGGCGAGCCTCATCATGATTTCGCGATCCGCGGCCGCCAGCGCCTTGCTTTGAGCGAGGTCTTTACGGCCTGGTCGTCCTCAAGCCTGCGGACGACCGTCCAGGCCGCATTCAAAAGATCGGCTCCCCGGTCTTCTTGTCGACGTCGGCCGCCAAGCGTCCTTGACCGCGGATGACGACCTCGCCCGTCTTCTCGTCAAGTTCCGCTGTCGACGTGCCCTTGCCGAAGCTGCTAAGCCGGATGCCGTCGACCGGGTTCGAGCCGGCCGAGCTTTCCGGCGCAGCTTTGTCGATGGCAAGCTGGCCAGGGTGGCCATAAGCACAGAGCTCGGCCGCGATGCGATCTTCCTTGGCGGCAATTTTGCGTGCTTCCCCGTGTTGTCGCGCTTGCGGCCGTGCGGGTCTTTCGCGTAAGTGCCTGACAGATCTTCACCACGCCGGTCGGCACAAACTGCACACGTTTTACCGGGGACGTCGTTCCGCCGCCTACGGCGAGATGCACCGCATGGCAGATTGCAACTTGACGGTTCGGCCACTTCGATAGCGACGGCACTCCGTTGACAGGCACATAGCAAGTCTCCCAGGAAACGCTGATTTATTCACTGCAGCGGGCACGCCTGATGCATGCTTGACTGCACCGAATCCAGCCCGGTACGACCATGCCCAACTGAGCTTTGCCAGCAGCGGATATGCCTTGAAGAAGAAGCGCACCCGACGCGAGTTCCCCGTCGACATGGATTGCATCGTGCCATGGTCACGCCTGATTGCCGTGATCGAGCCGCTGTACCCCATGAGCGGGCGGCGTCGAGCGCCAGCCGATCGGCGTTGCAAGGATGCTGCGCATGTATTGCTTGCAGCAGTGGTACGGCCTGGCCGACGAGGCGCTGTAGGATGCGCTGTATGACAGTCAGGCCTTGCGTGACTTCGTGGGCATTGATCTGTCGCGCGAGTCGCCTGACGCCACCACGCTGCTGAAGTTCCGGCGCCTGCTGCACGATAACGACCGGACCCGCGGCCTGTTCGAAGAGATCAACGCCCACTTGGGCGAACAAGGGCTGCTCATGCGCGCGGGCACGATTGTGGGCGCCACGATCATTGCCGCGCCGAGCTCGACCAAGGTGAGGGCCCGGCGAACACACGCCGGCCAGCAGTTGCAGCGACGGCTTGATGACACTATGCGGTGGTGTCGGCGTAAGGCTGTTAGATGTAGGGGAGCAACTGATCGATGTCGAGCTGCTTGTGCGTGGGGAGTCGCACGAGCACTTCCTTTAGACTACCGAACTCCCGAGTCTGCCTATGCCGCGCGAAAACCTGCAAGACCTCGTCGCCTTCCTCGCCGTTGCCCGCGAGCGTAGTTTCACGCGTGCGGCAGCGCAGCTGGGTGTCTCGCAGTCATCCCTTAGCCACACCATCAAGACGTTGGAGGAAAGCCTCGGCGTCCGCCTGCTGACGCGCACGACGCGCAGCGTTGCCCCCACCGACGCCGGCGAGCGTCTGATCAAAACGCTGGCTCCTCGGTTCGAGGAAATCGAGTCCGAGCTTGCTGCTGTTGGTGAGATGCGCGACAAGCCGGCAGGCACCATCCGCATCACCACCACGGACTACGCCGCCAATGCCATCCTCTGGCCGCGTCTTTCCAAGGTGCTTCCGGATTATCCGGAGCTTCGCGTCGAGATCTCGATCGATTATGGCTTGCGAGACATCGTCGCGGACCGCTTCGACATCGGCGTGCGCTCCGGCGACCAGGTCGCCAAAGACATGATCGCGGTGCGCATCGGGCCCCCGCGGCGGATGGCCATGGTGGCTTCGCCGCAGTACCTGGGACGTCTTGCCGCGCCGAAGACCCCCCAGGAACTGATGGAGCACAGCTGCATCAACATCCGTCTGCCAACTTACGGCGGCCTGCTTCCCTGGGAACTACAGCACAAAGGCGAGGCACTGCAGGTTCGCGTGGAAGGCCAGGTGACGACCACGAATGTGTACCAGAAGCTCGAGGCAGCACTTGCCGGACTGGGCATTGCCTCGATGCCTGACGATCTCGCGCAGCCCCACGTGGACGCGGGTCAGCTGCGTTGGGTCATGGAAGACTGGTTTGGCACGTTGCCTGCGCAACATGCGTTCTACCCGAGCCGCAGGCAGTCATCCCGCGCGCTCCAGGTGATCATCGAAGCGCTGCGTTATCGGGGCTGACCGGGGCGCTGACACCAGCTTTCCACCGGCGCGGACGGGCTGGGACTGCAGCCGCTCACACCCGCCTTTGCCTACGCGGTCCCGCGTGCGACTGGCGGCACGGCGCCTCACCAGCTGCTCTTCCCGACAACGAAGCCTTGGAGTCCGGAAAGTCGGACAGCACACGCTCCGCCCGGCGCAGGTGGACCGCGGGCAAAACAATATTTGGAGTGACACCCAAGCGGCTTCTCATCGAATGGTCCTCAGAACTTAAAGGACTGATCGCGGAAGCAAAGAGCATTCGGCCGCTCACGGCCTTGGGACCATACATCTTCGGCAACCTCGAAGGCGAGAAGTACACCAGGCACAGCTGGAAGCCAGGTCTATCCCGGTTGATGGGGGCCTGCACGGCGGTCGCAGCGGAACGCGGCATCCCGTTCGAGAGTTATAGCTTGATGGATTTGCGGCCCAAGGGAGTTAGCGACAGGTCGGATGCTGGTGATAGCTGCCCGGCGTCAACTATTCTGAGCGGCGCATTGACTCGTCCGATTTGCTACCCGAGCTGACCTGTTGCCTCACGTAACTTGCTACCCGTCGGATGGTCCGATGGGAGCAGCACTACGTGACAAGGCGAATCAGCATGGAAACTCGCAAGGAGTTGATCGAAGCACTGCG
>NZ_JAGGNV010000096.1 GCF_018614955.1 Variovorax paradoxus | reverse complement strand
AACGCGACCGCGCCCTCCTCCTCTTTGCCTGGGCCACCGGCGGGCGCCGCCGATCCGAAGTCGCCGCCGCCACGCTGGAAAACCTGCAGCGGGTGAACGCCGAGTCCTTCGTCTACACGCTGGCCCACTCGAAGACCAACCAGAGTGGCGACCTGCGCCCCGAGGATGTGAAGCCCCTGGTGGGCAGCGCGGCAGCAGCCATGACCGAATGGCTCGCGGTGCTCAAGGCGCACGGCATCCAGGAAGGAAAGATCTTCCGGCGCATCCGCAAGGGCGGGCATCTGGGCGAGCCCCTGGCGCCGGCGGCCGTGCGCGACATCGTAAAGGAGCGGTGTGCGCTGGCGGGGGTCGAGGGGAGTTTCAGCGCGCACTCGCTGCGCGCGGGATTCGTCACCGAAGCCGGCCGGCAGAACATGCCGCTGCCCGAGACGATGTCGATGACGGGGCATCAGAGCGTGGCGACTGTCGTGGGGTATTTCAGGGCGGAAAGTGCGCTCGGGAGCAAAGTCAGCCGGATGCTCGACGAGGGTTGACGAGGGCCGGTTGCCGCGAGTTGCTGGTCGGGATCGCACTTCCATTGTCACAACTCGCGCTCATGAATCCTTCCCCATCCCGCGCCTGCCGCTTCGAGCAGATCGCTGGACAGGATCGCTCACGTCCCGTCGATTGGAGGTAAAGCCGGGCGTAGTCAGATCTGCTGGCTTGCGACCTAACACGGATCGAGGGCACGGCGGAAGCGGATTGGTCGACCTTGTGGACGTAAGGGAGAAAAGCGCTCTGTGCACTGAGAGCTCAGCCGGAAATTGCATGCTCGCGCGGACGCACCTCTTTCTCGATCTGCTTCGCGGCCTCCTTCTCAGCCATCTTGAGGTCGTAGACGCTCTGCATGTTGAGCCACCATTGCGCCGAGCCGCCGAAGTAGCGGGACAGGCGCAGGGCCATCAGAGGGGACACGCCGCGCCTTTCGCGCACGATGTCGTTCACGGTCGGCGCGGCGACGTGCAATTCCTTTGCGAGCGCGCTGGCGCTCATCTTGAGGGGCTCCAGAAAGTCCTCCCGGAGCGTCTCGCCGGGGTGAACCGGGCGCATTCCGTTTTTAAACATGGCTCTTGCCTTTCTGCCCAAAGGGCGATTCGCATCTTGCGAAGATAAGTCGCCAGGCGTTTGGCGCTGCCTGGGCTGCGCTAGTGTGGGTCGTAAATCTTCACCTTCTCGGGCCCATCGCCGGTCCACTGCCAAGCTAGCCGCCACTGGTCATTGATCCTGATGTGCCAGAAGCCATCGTAGAACTTCAGATCATTGCCCGGCGGCGAGCCCATGTCGTCGTTCGTGACAGCCGCGTCAAGCTGCGTCAGCTTGCGGGTTGCCACTCTCACGATGGCTGCAAACCTCTTGCTCTTCCCTTGGCGGAAGAGTTCGTCGGTGTCTGCGTCAGAGAAGGATTTGATCGCCACGTTCCTAGATTTTATAACGCATAACGTTAAACGTCAAACGTTATGGAGTGGCAGTCCGCGGGCGCGGGCGATGAGGCGCATAGCCTCGTAGCCCGGTGTCATGTTCACATCTCAAGACTCGGGGTGCGCTCGGCATTCCCAACATCGCCAAGATTCTGAATGTGACGGTGGAAGCAGTGCGCCAGACAACCACGCCGCGCGCAAGGCGGATGCGGCTTCCCAGGCGTGGCTGGTGAGCGAGCTGCAGCCGGACGTGCCCAGATGCGCCCCGCTTAGGCCAAGCGCGGCGCACGGCCGCGCACACAGCGCGCGCTCACCAAGGATCCGGCAACCTGCGACGACACCCTGCGCGGAAAATGCGATCGCGCCCTCCTCCTGTTCGCGTGGGCGACCGGCGACGACGGCGCTCCGAGGTCGCCGCGGCCACGCTCGAGAACCTTCAGCGCGTTGGCGGGGATGGCGCCCGCTCCTATCTCTACCCCTCGCGCACTCCAAGACCAGGGCCGGTGCCGAGCGCCCCGAGGACGTGAAGCCGTGGTGGGCAGCGCAGCGCAGGCCATGCAGGAGTGGCTCGCCGCCGGCGGCATCAAGGAGGGCGCCCTCTTCCGCCGCATTCGCAAGGGGACATCTCGGGGAGCCACTCGCGCCAGCGGCCGTGCGCGATCGTGAAGGAGCGATGTGCGTTGACAGGGGTGGAGGGGAAATTTTCTACACACTCGCTCAGGGCCGGGTTTGTGACGGAACCCGGCCGACAGAACATGTCGCTGCCCGAGACGATGGCCATGACCGGGCATCACAGGGTGGCGACCCTGACGGGCTACTTCCGCGGCGAAAGCGCGCTCGGCAGCAGGGTCAGCCGGATGCTCGACAACGATTGACTTGCTCTCTATCGGGCGTGCAGATCAGAAGCGTGCCTGCTTCGTGCCCCGCTTGAGGATCATAAGAACGCTTGTCTGTGTCCGCGCCGGCACCCTGATATGCCTGACTCGTTTCTTTGTTGCAAGGAACAAGACATCGAATTTGGATCTTCGATGTCGCCGATTGGGCACATCTTATTCTTATTGATCCGTTTTCATAGAATTGCGGACCTACTTTGAAGGGCTCTGGTGCAAATCCCGCCCCGGGGTAGGCTGAGGCCTTTGAACTGAAGGCGGACCGATGGCGCAGAGGCTGCAAAGCATGGACGAACTTTTCAAGGGCCGGCACTTCGAGCGTGAGGTCATCGTCCTGTGCGTTCGGTGGTACCTGCGTTTCAAGCTGAGCCTTCGCGACCTCGTGGAGATGATGGCGGAGCGTGGCTTGGCCTTGGCCCCAAGATCCGCGGCATGTGGACCTATCTCTATCGTGCCGTCGACCGCGAAGGCCAGACGGTCGACTTTCGCCTGAGCGCCAACCGCGATGTGAAGGCGGCCAAGGCGTTCTTCCGCAAAGCGCTGGAGACTCAAGGTCGACCTCCGGTGAGCATCACGCTCGATGGCTACGCCGCGTCGCATCGCGCGGTGCGGGAGTTGCCCGAGCAGAGCCCTCGCTGGAAAGACACTCGGCTGCGATCGTCGCGCTATCTGAACAACATGGTGGAGCAGGACCATCGGGGTGTGAAGTCGCGCATCAGGCCCATGCTCGGCTTCAAGGTCTTCGATCGCGCAGCCGTGACGATCGCCGGCGTCGAGCTGCTGCATCGTATCCGCAAAGGCCAGTTCAATCTGGGCAGGCCGCGAGCTGAGGGCCAAGCCGTGCCCGCGATCTGGAGCGCGGTGCTTTCGGCCTGACTGGTGCGCACGCACTCACGAAGTCGTTCGGCCGCGCCGTAGATTTGCACCAGAGCCGGCACGACTACGTGACCTTGGCCGCCGACGCAGTCGCTCGTCGCGTGCTCTTCGTCACCGAGGGCCGCGATGCCCAGACCATTGCGGCACTGGCCTGCGATCTCGCCGCTCATGGTTGTCCACCGGAGCAGATCAGTTCGGTGAGCATCGACATGTCCCCGGCCTTCATCAAGGGCGTGAGCGAGGAGTTGCCCAACGCTCGAATCACGTTCGACAAGTTCCACGTCATCTGGCACGCCAACGCCGCGGTAGACAGGACTCGGCGTATCGAACAGCGTACCGACAAGACCCTCAAGGGCATGCGCTGGACGCTGCTCAAGGACAGCTACAGCCTCAAGCCCGAGGCCGCCGCCGATCTCTACGCATTGATCACACAGCCGAGCCTCAAACGCACCGCCCGAGCGTGGCTCTACAAAGAGCAGTTGCGAGAGATCCTCGAGCGCAGACAGGTCAACGTGATGCGCGCCATGCTTTCGTACTGGAGCACCTGCGTCATGCGATCGAAGGTCCAGCCGATGAAGGAGGTTGCCGAGCTCGTGCGCCGCCACATGGACGGCATCGTGGCCTGGGCGCAGACGCGTCAGACCAACGGCTTTCTCGAGGCCATCAACGGCCTGTTCCAGGCTGCAAAGCGTCGCGCCCGCGGCTTCGTGCGCCTGTCCACTATCAAGACGGTCATCTTCCTGATCGCCGGCAAGCTCGACTTCCAAGCCATCAACCCTCACGCTGGGCAACCCACTTAATTTTCAACAGAGCCGAAAATGTGGACGATCAATCCAGCGCGTTCGTGTACTACGGAAGCCGGACGGCGCAACCGATCCGAGTGCGCGCATTCATCGACTTGGCGGTGAAACGGCTGGCCAACACCGCGGACTACGTGCTCGACCGCGAGGAACTCGCGGCCGCTCTGGCGAAAAGCCGCCCAGTCCAGCGGGGGAGAAGCGGACGTAACTCGCCCGCCTGACCTGAAAAGAAAAGTTAACTGTCCTCTTGCGCCAGATCAGCGCTTCTGCTCCTTCTGGCCGAGAATCCAGCTGGCCAACTCTCTTGCGTCAGCGTCGGAGACTGCGGGCTGAGGAGGCATGGGAATGGCACCCCATTTACCCGAGCCCCCTCGCTTGATCGACTCGGCCAACTGGAGCGCTGTTGTGCTCCCATCCACGTACTTGGCAGCGATATCCTTCCACGGCGGTCCCACTACCTTCGTGCTGGCCTGATGGCAGGCGACGCACGCGTACTTGGCCGCGAGTCCCTCGCTGGCCTCGGCTGCGGTCACAGCAGAGGCCGCAAGCACAAGAATCAAACTCAACTTCTTCATAATATTCTCTGCTAGGGGATGATCAAACGGGTGAATGAAAGCAATCCCAGCTTCCAGGTGCCGTTCTCCTTTACGTACAACTCGGTAACCTGGAATGAATTGCATACTTCCTCTCCATACTTCCGCGTGCTGCGCCGTCGCACGTTCGCATTTTCCGACCCGCGCCACTGAAGTCGCGCGGCGAGCGGGCAGCTAAGTGCGCCTTCGCGGTAAAATATCTGAATGGCGCACTCGCTAGTCAGGCCGGCGTTGGAGTCTTCGCGGGCGTATAGCCAATGAAGGCCACTTCTTCAAGACAGGCCTCGAAGCCGCTCTCGCCCCACTCCCGTCCGTTTCCTGACATCTTGCATCCGCCAAATGGCGCATTGAGGTCCAACAGGTCCATATCGCCGTTCAGGTATACTTGGCCAGCACGGATTCTGCCGCCTACACTTCGAGCCTGTTCGATAGTGCCCGCGTGAACGTAGGCTGCAAGACCATATGGCGTGTCGTTTGCAATTCGAACCGCGTCCTCCAGGTCATGGTACGGTTGTATGACAAGCACCGGTCCAAATATCTCTTCCCGCGCAATCCGCATTTCAGGGGTAACACCTGCAAAGATCGTTGGTTTCACGTAAAAGCCTTTGGTAAGGCCGTCTGGCTTTCCAGGGCCACCAACAAGGAGAGTTGCCCCCTCTTCAATGCCGGCTTGGATCAGCGCCTGAATGTGCTTCCACTGAGTCTCATTGACAACAGGTCCGACAAAGGCGCCACTTTTCGGTGAGCCGACGGTGATTTCTTCCGCGGTCCCCTTCGCGATGGCCAGTGCTTCAGCCATCCTCGAGTTCGGGATAAGCATTCGCGACGGAACAGAGCATGTCTGGCCCGAGTTGAGCATGATAAAGCGGACGCCGGACGCCACTGCCTTCGCAAAGTCTGCGTCTGGCAGTATTACGTTCGGGCTTTTACCGCCAAGTTCTTGATGGACCCGCTTGACGGTTGCGGCAGCGTTGCGCGCCACGTCGATGCCTGCACGAGTTGATCCGGTGAAGGAAACCATGTCAACGCCGGGATGGCTGCTCAATGCAACACCCGCTGTCCGCCCATCCCCGAACACGAGATTGAACACACCAGGTGGGACCTCTGCCTCATGAAACACTTCGGCCAGGATTTGAGCGGAGAACGGCGAGAACTCCGACGGCTTCAGGACCACCGTACAGCCAGTTGCCAAAGCGGGAATGATCTTGGTGATTGCCGTGGAAACCGGGTAGTTCCATGGAGAGATGAGCGCACATACGCCAATCGGGACCTTGCGGATCATCGAACTTCCCCGCACCTCCTCGAATTCGTAGGTCTTCAGCAATTGGATTGCGGTCTCAATGTGCCCTTGCGGCAAAGGGACTTGCACTTGATCCGCGAGCCATCGCGGACAACCCATCTCCTCCGACATCGCCTCCTTGAGATCCTCAGCCCGAGACTGGAACACTTTGGCAATGCGCTCCAGAAGGTCAACTCGTTCACTCCGGGAAGTCTGGGAGAAGGTGTTCAAAGCTTTTCGAGCGGCTGCCACCGCACGATCTACATCAGCCTGCTCGCCAAGGGACATGTGGCCTGCAACAGCTTCCGTGGACGGGTTGATAACCTGATGGATGCGGTCTCCGGTGCTTTTCACCCAATGACCGTCGATATAGAAGCTCGTGAGATTTCGCATTAGACTCTCCAGTGTTCAATTGGTAAATGGCGGGCGTTGGATGCTGCATCGCCGGAAGGTGCAGGGCTTCACCAAGAAAACCCCTGAGCAATCCTTTTTGTCTTCCTGAACACTGACTTAAGCGCGGCGCGTTTGATCGCAACAGGGGTGCTGATGTGGTATCCGGTCGGCGTCAACAATCAGAGGGAGTCCACCCAGGCAGCCACCGCAGCGTTAACGTCGGCCGGCCTGTCCTGCATGATCCAATGTCCTGCATTGGTCCAGAACTCGACCTTTGACTTGGTGTTCGAGAACCAGGCACTCATCGCCGAAGCCTGGTCTTGGAATCGGCAAAGGTGGTAGAACGGCAGGGTCAGGCTTCTGCAAAAGTTTTCGCTCTGTGCTCCAGCGCCTACTTGATTGCCTCCCAGAAACAGCGGGCCGAACGATTCGCGCAGCGCGTGCACTGGAGTTCCCTGCAGACGCCTCGCATGCCAGCGCTTGAACGCCGCAGGGGTCGCAGCATCGTAGAACGCAGCGAATAAGGCCGGCCCAACGACGCCCGGATCACCGCTGTTCAGATCGTCGGTAGTTTTCTGGAAAACAGGAACTAGGTCGGCGGAGAAACCGAGCCCTCCGTCGATGGAGACGACCGCACTGACCAGATCAGGCCTTTGTGCGGCGAGCCGGGCGGCAATCTGCGCGCCCATTGAATGCCCCATCAAGATGAATTTCTGCCCCGGAAATTTCATCTGGATCAATGACTCAATATCCGCCACGTAGTCGGCAGGCATGTACGCCCCTGACGGCATGACCTCCGACCTGCCATGCCCCCGCAAGTCCACCGCGACGACTCGGTACCTGCTCTCAAGCATGGGGAGCTGCCAGATCCAGTCGTGAGAGTCGCACGACCAACCGTGCAGAAGCATTACGTTCTTGCCCGTACCGACGTCGGTGTAGAACAGTCTCGCCGTCGGGGTCGACGTCGGGGTCCCCGTCGGGGTCGTGGCCGCGAACGAGCCTCCGCAACCGGTGGTCACGGCGGCGGCCGCACCGCCAACAAGCGCCAGCAAGCTGCGCCGCGATACGTCAGTCGATTGAGTCTGCATTGTGTTGGAATTAAGGTTGATGCGCAGGCGAGTGTATGTAGCCCTCCGCTCGCTGCCCATTGAAATGTTGTGATCGGGTGAGTGGGATTGGCTATGTTCGCATTAACCCTAGCCACCTCTAGACTAGGGCAATGCTGAACAAGCGCCGATTTCAGCGACACGAACGACATTCGCTGTTTCCCGCGGTTGATTGCCGGGTTTTCGATCCGATTTGAGCCAGATCGGCGTTCTCAGCGCCCACAGTCTCGCTTGCCGCGCGCCATGCGGGCGCACTCATCCCGCGAGATGCTTGCGCGCCAAATAGATGTTGGGCGCGCCGATGATGGTTGCGTCCACGATGGTGCCGGTTCCCACCTTCAGGCCATTGGCCTGCAGCACCTCGCCAATCTTGGCGAACAGCGCGGCACCCTGATCGTGGTTCTCAAGCAGCCGCCTGAACTTGAACAGCGTCGTCGCATCCGGCACGCGCTCGCCGCCGAGGTCGATGCCCACGAACCGGCGCAGCGCAGTGCTGTCGACCAGGGCGTCCTCGCAGGCGGCGTCGGCCAGATTGAACCGATGCTGAATGAGATACATCCTGAGCATGCGTTCCAAGCCCACCGGCGGGCGCCCGTTGCCCGCGTCGGGTAGTGCGGCTCGATCACGCTGCACATGGCCTCCCACGGGACGATTCGCTCCATCGTGTCCAAGAACACATCACGGCGCGTTGGCCTGCGGTACTGTTCGTAGAGCGCGTTCTGGTCAGCAGCCACGGCAAGGGCTTGCTGCTTCATCCGAAGTGCGACGCAGACAACGTGCCAAGGTCGAACTTGATCAGCTTTGCCCTAAAGCGATCTTCTCTCGTTTCGGCCGCGGTGTTGGCAATTCGGACCCGTGCGCGAGCGCACGGATGCCGGCGGCGAGGAAAGGAACCAACAAGGCATACGGCGATTCGCGTCGGGTGCTGCCTAAGCGGGCGGCACGACCATTCTGTGCGTGAGCCTGCTGTCGCGCCCCAACCGCGTAGAGATAAGCCCAAACCGCATGCTCTTGACTAAGGCCGGGGAGCAGCCTTCTCAGAGCGGCGATGAACTCCACGGCGGATGGATCATGGAATTGGCTGACGATCCGCTTTGAACGTTCGTCGGTGGCGAGCGTGACCTCGGCAACCATCTGCAGATAAAATGCGCTGTTGCCCTTCTTCTGGAAAAACTGGAGCAGCGGCGTCACAAGGATTTCCAGGACTTTCTCGAGCGTGGGGGGCTTGTCCCCGTTGAATAGCTGCGCGAGCTTGGCCTTTCGATACTCGCTGCTCAATGCCGAACGCCGAGCGAACACGGCTGTGTACAACCCTTCCTTGTTCGCGAAGTGGTAATGCAACAAAGACTGCGTGACACCAGCCTGCTCGCTGATCATGCGCATGCTGGTTCCACCAAATCCATGGGTGCCGAAAACTTGTTCGGCTGCGTCGAGTATCGACTCAACGGTATCGGCTGCGGCCATGGCGCCATTCCTTTCCACTGCACATGTCCGAATCCTACCAGCCCATCAACGCCCAAGGCTATTGTGAGCGAGCGGCCGCCCGCCGCGGGCAGCGCTATGGCTTTCCGCTTGAGCAGTGAGCCGAGATACGCTCGAAGTAATGGCGTTCGGTCCTGGCTTTACTGGGGCTCGATCCCGGCCTTCTTCAAGACCGCGCGATAGATGTCGACCTCTTCGGCGAGGAACTTCGTCATCGACTCACCGCAGATCGCCATCGGCTCAAGTCCCCGCTTCTCAAGCATGCTGGCCATCTCCGGCTTTTTCATCGCCAGCTCCACCGCTTGGCGCATCTGCGCGAGCACGGCAGGCGGAGTCTTGGCGGAGCCGAAGACACCGAACCAGACCTTCACCTCGCCCGGCACACCCGCTTCAACCGACGAAGGCACCTCGGGAAGCGCCTTGATGCGCTTCGGTGCGAATGTCGTCAGAGCGCGGATTTTTCCGGACTGAATGAAAGGCAGTGCAGTCACGTGATCGATAATCATCATATCTACCTGACCGCCGGCGACTTCAGTAAGCGCGGTTATCCCGGACTTGTATGGAACACCCGTGAGCTGGATGCCGCTGCCTCGAGCGAACAACTCTGCTGCCACTCGCGTGGTCCCCGTGGAATAGGCGTAAGTCAGTTTGCCAGGGTTTGCTTTGGCGGCAGCAATAACGTCTGCGGGAGACTTGTACGGGCTGTCGCCCGTGATGTTCAGGACAAATCTGGTGAGCGAGACTGTGCAGATGGGTGCGAAATCCCTAGTGGGACTGTATGGCAGGTTCTTCTTCAAGAGCGGCTCTACGACAGGAAGGGAACTGCTTGTATATAAGATTGTGTAGCCGTCTGCCGGCGCACTCACCAAGGCCTGAGCCGCGACGGACCCTTCCCCCCCGAGCTTGTTGTCGACCACCACCGGCTGCTTCAGTACATCTGACAACAGTTGAGCGAAATCACGCGAATTCACATCCGTTGCCGTGCCGGGGGCGAACGGCACAACCATCTTGATCGTCTTGGACTTGTCCGGATAGGGCTGGGCCATGGCATGTGGTGCGATGACGGCCGCTCCAACTAACAGGCAGCTTAAATACTTCATATCGTCTCCTTTAATTTTGTTCTCGCTTACAACTGGATCGATCGAGGGTGGCAGCGGAGAGACGGGAGTCGAACTCACACAGGATGGTCGCAAGCCACTCCCGGTTTGGAGCGCGCCCGCCCTACCGCGAGTGCTCGCACTCCGCCTGAGCAGCCTCAATCGCCGTTGATGTAAATGGTCTTCTCGTACAGAAATCCTTCAACGTGATCCTTACCACCCTTCACGCCGTATCCGCTTTGCTTGTAGCCTGCGAAACCTGCGGCGGGATCGTTCAGGCCCCAGCAGTTCACCCAGATCTTGCCGGCCTTGATGCCATGCATCATCCTGGACAGGGTGCGGATGTTCGACGTCCAGAGACCGCCCCCCAGGCCGTAGGGAGTGTCGTTCGCAAGCTTCAGCGCTTCTTCTTCGGTATCAAAGGTTATGAGAGATAAGACAGGTCCGAAGATCTCCTCCCGCGCAATCCTCATGTTGTTGTGGACGTCGTCGAACACGGTGGGCGCCAAGTAGTAGCCATTGGCCAACTCACCCCCCAGTCTGGTTCCTCCAGCCGACAGCCTCGCCCCCTCCTGGCCCCCAACTTCGACATAGGACATCACTCGCTTGAGTTGTTGTTCGGACACCAACGGCCCGAGCTGTGTGTCCGGATCAAAGGGGTCGCCGACCTTGATCTTCTTGCTGAAGTCAACAAGCCGCTCGACGAACTCCTCACGGATGGAGCGTTGCACAAAGACCCGAGTGCCCGCGGTGCAAATCTGGCCGGAATTGGTGTAGACGCCCATTGCCGCGCCAGGCACCGCTTTTTCAAGATTCGCATCTGAAAAAACGATGTCCGGCGACTTGCCGCCCAACTCGAGTTGCACGCGCTTCATGTTCACCGCTGAAGCCTGGATGATCTTCCGTCCCGTGACGGTCGACCCCGTGAAGACAATGCGGTCGACGTCGGCATGCGCCGACAGTGCCTCCCCCGCTTCACCACCCAGGCCAGTCACGACATTGATAACGCCGGCGGGTACACCGGCCTCCACCAGGAGCTCCGCGGTGCGCAGTGTGGTCAGCGAAGCGTCTTCCGCCGGCTTGATCACCGCCGTGCACCCGGTCGCCAGAGCACCGCCGATGATCCACCACATGCTGATGAGGGGCGCGTTCCACGGAATGATGCCTCCAACAACGCCCACGGGCGCCTTAATAGTCAACGTGGTGAAGTTCCCCGGCAAGGAATTGGGCACTGTTGTTCCCGCCCAGTTCAGCGCTTGCGCCGCAAAGTAGGTCACTGTCTGAACCAGAACGTTCTTCATGGCCAGGGTGCGCTTCAGCGGTGCTCCCATATCCAGCGATTCGAGCGTGGCGAGTTCCTCGTAATTCTTCTCGAGGATCTCGACCACCCGCATCAAGAGCGTGGCCCGCTGGTGCGGCGTGAAACGGCTCCACGGCCCTTCGAAGGTCTTGCGAGCCACCGAAACCGCCGCGTTGACGTCTTCCGTCCGGCCGCGGGCAAGCAGAGCGAGGCGCTGGCCGGTGGCAGGGTTGAAGGTGTCGATGCTCTCACCCGACATCGACGGCTGCCATTTTCCGTCAATGAAGTGGTTCTTCGGGCCGTTGGATAGGAATGCGATGCGCTGCTGCGCCTGCGTGCCGAGAGGCAACTCGTTCATGGGTTCTCCTGGGGTCATTAAAAATTTGTGCGGCCTAGCGGCTGGCACCTTTCCGCAGTCTATAGCTGCTTGATCGATCAGTCAATTGTGCGTCCGGTTTCGCAGCCGGAGGTGGGCATCGCCCTCGAATGCGACAGGCACGTCGTACTGCCGGTCCCCCACAGAAACCCAGGTGCTGGCTACCAGTCAGCCCGCAGCGATTAGCACGTGATCCCGTGATGGCGAATTCACGGTCAAGCGCAAGAACTCGATGCAATCCGCGAAGTCGTTGGTTGTACTCGGCGACCGAGCGCCCTTCTGCGAATCAATGTTCCTGGCGTATGGGCCCGGATTGGGCCCGGATCGCCCGCGAGATCGCGTACGGGCAACGGTCGGATGACGAGGTGACACCGAAGTGACGGGGACACCCGAATGTCCGCCTACGATCGCCAGGCTCGGCCTGGAGTTCATTACAGCCGCGTTGCTGGTGCCGTAGGCAAGTCTCGGTGACGAGCCGCGGCGCCGCAGGGGCAGCATTAACCGATGCGCAGGATTTCGCGTGCTTGCGCGGGCGTAGCGACCTCGGTATCGAGCTCGCGCACAATGCGGGCTGCGCGTTCGACCATTGGGCCATTGCCAGAGGCCAGCTGGCCTCGCTTCAGGTACAGGTTGTCCTCGAGGCCGACCCGGACGTGGCCGCCAAGGAGCACCGCCTGCGCCACCATCGGGAACTGATGCCGCGAGATGCCGAACGCGCTCCAGCAACCGCCGACCGGCACCATCTGCCGCATGGCCTGGAGCGATTCGACAGACGCCGGCGCGCCCCACGGGATACCGAGGCACAGCTGCAGCCACGGCGGATCAGAAAACAGGCCCTTTTCGCAGAGGTGGCGCGCGTAAGCCGCATGCCCGAGATCGAACACCTCCAGCTCGGGTTTCACTCCTGCGGCGCGGATCGCCTGCGCCATGCGCTCCACATGCTGGGGATAGTTGATGAACGCGAAGTTGCTCATGTTCATCGTGCCGAGATCCAGGCTGCAGATGTCTGGCCGTAGTTCGAGAACGTGCTCGATCCGCGACTCGGGGCTTGCCATGCCGTGGACGACCGAGTTTCGGTTCGGATCCTCCACGTCCGGGACATAGCGCCCGCCGGCCCCCGTCGTCAGATTGATCAGTACATCGCTGCCGCTGGCACGGATGCGGCGCACCACCTCACGGTAAAGGGCTGTATCGCGGCTGGGCTTTCCCGTTTCAGGATCGCGAACGTGAATATGAACGATCGCCGCGCCGGCCGCGCGTGCGGCAAGCGCCTCCTTGGCAATCTGTTCCGGCGTGACCGGGACGTGCGGGCTGGCTGAAGCGGTGTCACCTCCGCCAGTCAGTGCGCAAGAGATGATGACGGGACGGCTCAAGTTTTCGTCTCCCTAGGAACTTGGTGTGGGTGCGACGGGAGGGAATACCGCAGCCAACTGGCTGGCCCTACCCCAGGTGGCCTGAATTCAAATGCGCCGTGTCATGTGGTTGAAGCGTGGCATCGTTCTTCCGCGAGCACTCGACGCCGGGTCGCCGCCCGCCTGGCAGGCGCCCCGAGACTACATCAGTGATGCAGCGCAACAATGCGGCGATTCATCCGCCGATGCACAGATGGCATGAACCGCGGTCGGTCACGGCTCTTTTGAGTCGATCAGGACGAACGCAACACGACAAGTCTCGGTTCCACGGTTTACCCAGGCGTGATTGGTGCCTTGCTGGATCAGGACATCACCCGCCGTAAAGTGGACTTCATCGTCATCGAGGAGCATGTCGATCTCCCCCTCGAGGATGATCGCATAGTCGATCGTACGCGTCCGATGCATGAATGCGTGCCGAGGTGGCAGTCCCCGTTTCGGTGCAGGCTCAGCGATGATCGTCTGCTGGTAGCCCGCGCTGAGCGCCTCGTTTTCCTTCGTCATCGGCGGGAAGTCGACGATGCGCAAAAGGGTGCCGCCGTCAGGTGGGCAAACGCTCTTATAACCCGCCGCACGATCCATCGCACCGGCAATATCGGCGGGCGTCTGATCAGTCTTCCAAAAAAGCCGCGAGACGTTGCCAGTCTCGCGAGTGTAGTTGTGGGGATTGTCGCTGTCGAAAAGTACGACGGCTCGGTCATTGGCGTCGACGGTGGTGACCACGCGGCGGATATTCTTGCTCAAAGCCATTTGTTGTTCACTTTGCTGTAGAGATGCTGCGCCGGGCACGGGCGCGAAATAGTGTTTTCAGGACCAACTTAGGTCTGCGTCGCGCAGCGGCAGTTCTCTGTACCGCTTTCCCGTTATCTGGAACACGGCGTCGGCAATGCACGATTGCACCGAGGTGCAGCGGTCGTGACCGACTCCACTGATCCAGTGGTCCGACTTGAAGAACTGTATGTTGATTTCCAACGGATCTTCGTTCAGTCGGGACAGGGGGAAGGTGTGGAAGTTGTTTTCAACAACGTGGCCATCTGCAATGCTCGTCTTCTGGTGCATCACGTCGTTGTAGAACCATGCCACTTGTCCTTCCAGCTGCTTGCGCACTGTCAGCGGATTCACAAGGCCAAATCCTTCGTCAAGTGCGATGTCTGAACGCAGGAGACGAAGCTCGCCCTTCTGGCTGATCGAAACAGTGTGCACCACGGCGCTGATCGTGGCGTGCCTGTCCAGCCCGCCAACGATCGAGTCAACCCGGCCTTCGGTTGGATGGTATTCCTCGAGAGCGATCGCGCGTGCGGTGCCCTTCGGTAGAGGTGAACCCCAATTCGACATCTTTGCGGCCAGGTCCAGTGCCTTGATCATCACGTCCTTGTAAGGCATGTTCGAGCGCGCCAGGAGCTCTCGGCGATACAGGTAGGGATCCTTGCCAGCCGCATGCGCGAGTTCGTCGATAAAGCTTTCCCGGTAGAAGTCGTTCGACGGTGCACCAACGCCGCGTCGGGTGCCAACCGGAATATGGAGGACTTCGTCGTGGGTTGTAAATCGGTAGTTGGGAGCGAAATAGCGCGGTGCGATGTGAAATCCCACCAGTCCCCCGATGGCTTCCTTGTCCATCGCGGTTCGGACCTCGAACGCAACGGGCCAGCCATCAGCGTCAACCGCTGCCTTCAGGCGCGCAACTCCCATCGGACGGTACGTGGTGTTAATAAAGTCCTCCTCGCGCGTCCACAGGAGGTGAATCGGGGTACCGCGGTTCTTGTTGGCCACGTACACGGCCTGTTCGGCTTGTGGGCCATTGCCGTTGCGGCCAAACCCGCCGCCCAGGTGGCACAGGTGAACATGCACGTTCTTCTCTGGAATTCCCGTGATCTGAGATACGGAGTACCGTGTCTCCTGCGGGCTCTGGTCACCAATCCAGATGTCGGCCCGGTCGTCCGTCACTAGGACGGTGGCGTTTCCAGGCTCCATGCGCGCGCGTGGGAGATAGGGAGTCGTATAGACCGCCTCGATCACCTTTGCCCCGCTGGCAAATACCTTTGCGCAATCGCCGATGTTCGTCTGGACCTTGCCCCCTTTGTCGAGGGCGCCAAGTAGAGAAGCGTGGATGTTCTGCGTATTCCTTGCCGCGTTGGCGGCTGGAACGTCCCACTCGATGGGCATCTTCTCGATGGCGTTCCTCGCTTGGTACCAGTGGTCGGCGATCACCGCCACTCCACCGCCAAAGACGCGCCCGCGAATCAGCGACGGATCAGGAATCGGGAACTCGACCGCCGAAATAACGCCGGGCTCTTTGCGGATCTTCTCGAAGTCGTAGGACTTCACCTTGCCGCCGTAAACGGGACAGCTTTTAACGGCTACCCACTTCATCCCGGGCAGCTTCACATCAATGCCGAAAACAGTCTTGCCGCTTACCTTGTCCGGTACATCGAGGTTCTTCTGCTCGGTACCCATCAAGGTCCATTCCGCAGGCGGCTTTATCCGGATCCCTCTGGGATTCGGATGTGGGGTGCCAGCGGCCAGAGACGCGACTTTGCCATAGGTCGTCGTGCGTCCGGTAGGAAGGTGCGTGATGACGCCCTGGTTGCACCGAAGTTCCTGCACGGGGACGTTAAACAGGCTTGCGGCTGCGAGCAGCAAACGTTCCCGTGCTTCGGCCCCCGCCAGCTGGTGGTAGTACCGCGTGTCGCGAACCGAAGCGCCTGCGTTGGTCCTCATGCGCCTGTAAAGGCTGTCGGGAATCCCGAGAACACCCCGCGGGTCGCGGGCGTAAAAAAGTGGCCCGCCAGCTCCGTTGGGGTCCCGCGCTCCGCCGCCGAATGCGTTTAGCGTCCATTCCGGCGCTCGCTCGCGCGCATCGCGATTCACGGATGCGTATTCCGGCCGCACCTTCGTCCAATCGCATTGGAGTTCTTCGCAAATCATCATCGCGCATGAAGTCCACGTGCCTTGACCGAGTTCGGTCTGCGCGATCCGAATCGTGACCGTTTCATCGGGATGGACAACCACCCAAGCATTGACTTCACGGTCTGCAGGTTGCTCCGCCCCGCCACTCGCACCCTGCAGTTTCGCACCTTGCTGCGCTACAGCTCTCGACGGATACCAGTAGCCGACCACCAACGCGCCTGCCGAGGCGCTGGCAGCCGTCAGGAAACCGCGCCGCGTGGGACGGGATTGCTCTGTGTTGCTCATGACGAAGCTCCCTTACGGGCGCTCGAAGAAGCGGTCAGATGGATTGCTTTGCGGACGCGGTGGTATGTTGCGCACCGACATGCGTTCGTCACGCCTTCGTCGATGTCTTTGTCACTTGGGTTCGGATTCTTCTTGAGGAATGCGACCACCGTCATGATCATCCCGGATTGGCAGTAGCCGCACTGCGGCACGTCCAGTTCCTTCCACGCCACCTGGACTGGATGCGTTCCGTCACGCGACAGGCCTTCGATGGTCGTGATCGATTTGCCCTCGGCTGCTGAGGCCGGAAACACGCAGGACCGGACCGCGTCACCATCAACATGCAGAGTGCATGCGCCACACTGCGCCATGCCACAACTGAATTTGGTTCCGGTGAGTCCGAGGTGCTCGCGAATGACCCATAGCAGGGGGGTCTCAGGCGCGGCGTCGACTACGAGCTTCTGTCCATTCACTGTGAGATTCAGCGGCATTTCTTCTCCTTGGATGAGTCAGGTCGGTTCAGTTCTTCTCGAGGTGCAGTGCTGGGACGATGGCCTCGTACCTCTTGATCGTCTCTTCGAGCACCGACTTAAATTCCTTTGCATCCGCGTAACTCATCACCTGCCACATGTTGCGGGCGTGCGCTGCGACTGCCGGGGAGGCCGCGACTTTCCGGCAGACATCCGCGTACCGGTTGAAGATCGGCCGCGGGGTTCCTGCGGGAAGAAATAGACCAATGAGGCCTTGTGTACTGGATGGATAGCCCAATTCGGCCACGGAGGGGACCTCAGGCAACGCGGGGTGCCGCTTGTTCGAAAGCACGGCAAGAACGCGCACGTCTTTACCGACGACTGTGTTGACCCCGATGGCCGCGAAGCTCAGCGTGCCGCCCATGAGGTCAGTAAACGCCGGAGTGTCACCTCGGTAGGCAATGGCATTCAGCTTGATACCGGATCCCTGCTCCAGGCTCGCCACCGCTAGGTGGGCGGCACTCGCCGGACCGGGGTGCCCGTAAGCGAGCGTCCCGGGCGCCGCTTTCGCACGCGCGATCAGATCCTCCATGCTCTGGAGCGGCGAGTCTCGCTTGACGGCAATTGAAAACACGTTCTCGAACACCTGGCACACGGGCTCGACTTGATCGTTCTTGAACGGGACGTTCGAGTTGACGAAGCGCGAACTGGTCACTGGTGAAGCCGGGGAGAAGACGATGGTGTAGCCGTCCGGCTTCGCACGCGATAGCGCCGTGAAGCCGACCACCCCGCCCCCGCCCTCTCTGTTCATGATGATCCACGGCTGGCCCATTTCCTTGCTCGCCTCGGCAGCAAACGCCCGCGCAAGATTTGCGGCACCGCTTCCCGGCGCGTACGGATAGATCACTTCGATCGGCTTGTTCGGGAAGCTGTCGGTCGTTTGCGCGCCACCAGTACCAACAAAAGCGAGGAGGCCGCTGACGGCCAAGACAGTGTTCAAAAGGGGGCTCATTCAGTCTCCACTACAGGGTTTTGTTTCAACTGCACGCGCCGCCGTGCTCTGAACGCGGAGGGCACAGCCTGTCGGCCCGGCGCCTCCACGCGACCGCATCGCACCGCCGGTTTCCAGCTCTCACGTGCTTCTGGGCTCGGATATTGACTGATCGATCACTCTAGGTCAAGGGCGTGTGCGCCGACGGCTTTCGGGGTTTTCCCCCATTCCTGGTGCTGGGTCGCCGCCTGCAGAACGTCATTTCCACTGGCGTGCTCGCTCTTTTTCTTCGCAGAGATTTGGCGGGGCAGTCGATGCCGTGGTCTAATTGACTAGCCAATCTATTTTTGCCTCGCTCAACGGCGCCCGCTACGCTCCGGAGGAACTGGGATGCATGAAAGAGGACTGGTAGGTTCGCCAGCTGCACCGACAACGAAATCGAGGAACCGGAGAATGTCTGTTCGTGGAAAAATAGTAATCGCCGTTGAGGAGCACTATGCCGATGGCGAGCTAACCGGACTCCTCCGCGCGCCGAGGACGGCGCTCTCCGATAAGTTGGAGGACTTCGTCTCGCTCCGGCTGCAGGAAATGGACGCGGCGGGTATCGATATTCAAGTCCTCTCGCACGCCCCGCCGGGGCTGCAGGCTGTTTCAGCAGTGGTCGCCCCGGACCTCGCCCGTCGCGTCAACGATCGTCTCGCCGCGGTCGTCGAGGCGCATCCGGCGCGTTTTGCAGCGTTCGCCTCGCTGCCTACAGCGGCACCTGGTGCCGCTGTACGCGAGCTCGAGCGGGCCGTGACGGTGCTCGGCTTCCGGGGCGCGATGATTCATGGCCTTACAGAGGGCTGCTTCCTTGATGAGCGGAAGTTCTGGCCCATTCTGGAAGCCGCCGAGGCGCTGGATGTTCCCATCTATCTGCACCCGTCCGATCCACACCCCGCCGTGTTCGACGCGTACTTCGGGTCATACGCCGTCTCGCACCCGATGTTTGCAAGGGCTGCGTGGGGATACACGATGGAAACTGGCACCCACGCGATGCGCCTCATCCTGAGCGGAGCGCTCGACGCGTATCCCAAGCTGAAGCTGATTCTTGGGCACATGGGGGAAGCCATCCCGTTTCTGATAAGCCGGATCGACGAAGCTTTCTCGCGTGGCAACCAGTTCAACGACTTCCGGCGGTACTTCACAGAGCATTTTTATGTGACAACGAGCGGCTTCTTCTCTGACGCCGCGCTGCTGTGCTGCCTACAAGAACTCGGCGCCGACCGGATCATGTTCGCCGTGGACTGGCCTTATGTGTCGAATCGCGCCGGAAGCAAATGGATAGAAAGAGTCTCGCTCTCCGAGCATGACCGCGAAAAGATCCTGAATTCGAATGCCCGCCGGCTACTCCGGCTTGAAGGCTCAAGAGCTATGACCCAACTGGCTGGCAGCTGATGGCGTTAGAACGATTACAACATGTCCAGTAGAAAGGAACGGCACTGTGGCCGCAGCCAATACCGTTGAGTCCATACTCGACGCAGCCGAGCAAGTTTTCGGCACCCATGGATTTGGTGGAACCAGCATGCGCATGATCAGCGAGCAGGCGGGTGTCACGCAGTCTTTGTTGCATTACCACTTCGCGAACAAGGAAGGGTTGTACACAGCCGTGTTCGCTCGGCGTTCGGCATTGAGCAGCGAGTATCGAAAGGCCAAGCTCGCGCAGCTATTCAACGGGGACAAGCCCCCCACGCTCGAGAAAGTCCTGGAAATCCTTGTGACGCCGCTGCTCCAGTTTTTCCAGAAGAAGGGCAACAGCGCGTTTTATCTGCAGATGGTTGCCGAGGTCACGCTCGCCACCGACGAACGTTCAAAGCGGATCGTCAGCCAGTTCCATGATCCATCCGCCGTGGAGTTCATCGCCGCTCTGAGAAGGCTGCTCCCCGGCATCAGTCAAGAGCATGCGGTTTGGGCTTATCTCTACGCGGTTGGGGCGCGACGGCAGTCTCACGCACAGAATGGTCGTGCCGCCCGCTTAGGCAGCACACGACGCGAATCGCCTTATGCCTTGTTGGTTCCCTTCCTCGCCGGCGGCATCCGCGCGCTCGCGCACGGGTCTGAAGTGCCTACACCACAGTCGAAACGAGAGAAGGCCGCATTAGCTTGACGCGGGCGACCCTTATCTTGGCGCGCTGATCTGGACGATGCTGCGTTCCTGCCCAACTCCCTCCAGCAATTTGGAAAGGATAATCAATGACTCGTCTAGGAATGCTCGAAATCGAAAAACTCACGCCTGCCCAAGCGCAGGTCTGTGCCGAGGCCGTCGCGGGCAAGCGCGGCAAGGTGCCTGCCCCGATGACATGCTGGTTGCGCAGCCCGGAGCTCGCGCGCCGGGCGCAGATGCTTGGCGAAATGATTCGCTTCGACACGAGCCTCGAGCCACATCTCTGCGAGATGGCGATCCTTATGTGTGCCCGTCACTGGACCGCGCATGTGGAATGGAATGCCCACAAGGCGCTGGCCCTGAAAGCCGGCCTTGACGCCCAGGTGATCTCCGACATTGCAGCGGCGCGCCGCCCTCGGCTGAAGGACGACCGCGCGCGTGCGGTGTACGACGTGGCTTCCACCCTCCTGGCCACGGGTCGGGTGCCGTCCCCGTTGTACGACCAGGCGCTGGCAGTCCTTGGGGAGCGCGGCCTCGTCGAACTGGTCGGCGTGCTCGGGTACTACTGCCTGGTGTCGCTCACGCTCAACGCCTTTGAAGTCGGCTTACCCGAGTCGGTGGCGCACGATCTGCAAGACCCGGCGTTTGCCGCGGACGTGTCTGCCTCCTGACGAATGCCGCCTGCCGCAGACCGGCAAATGATTGCCACCCTCAAACTGGACCTGCAGTCGCAAGTCAAGCCACTCAATCCCGATGACCATAAAAAACGCGATCTCCCGCCGTGGCGCGCTGCTTGGCTGCGCTAGCCTGCTCGCCGTTCCCCTCGCCGTTCCCCTCGCCGTTCACGCGGAAGACTATCCGACGCGGCCCGTCAAACTGCTGATCGGATACACGCCCGGCGGTGCCGCCGATGCACTCGCACACCTGATGGCGAAGAAATACGGCGAAGCACTTGGCCAGCCGGTCGTCGTGGAGAACCGGCCTGGCGCCAATGCAACCCTCGCGGCGGCAGCAACGGCGCGGGCCCCCGCGGACGGCTACACCTTCCTGCTCAATACCGGCCCGGATACCACCATCGGTCCCTTGACGATGCGCCTGCCCTATTCCTTCGAAAGGGACCTGACCCCTGTGGCACGGCTCATCATCCTTCCCAGCGTGCTGGTAGTGCCTGTCAACAGCCCGTACACGAGCGTCGCCGACCTAGTATCAGCAGCGCGGGCGAAACGAGGCGGATTGAGCTACGGCTCCTTCGGTAACGGCTCCAGCGCGCACATGTCGGCCGAACTCTTCAAGAGCATGACGGGAACTTCGATCGTGCACATCCCGTTCAAAGGCAGTTCCCCAGCCGTCACCGAATTGCTGGCGGGCCGACTTGACTTCATGTTCGATACGTTCGCGTCCTCCTGGCAGCACGTGCAGGCCGGAAAGTTGCGCGCCTTGGCCGTGACCACCTCGACACGTGTGCCTCTTGCACCGAACGTTCCGACCATGCAGGAGTCCGGCGTGCGCGGCTTCGTCTCACAGGCCTTCGTGGGTGTCGCTGCACCAGCGCAGACCCCGGCGCCTGTCCTGAAGCGGCTCCAGGATGAGACCGCGCGTGTCATGGCCATGGCGGACGTGCGCGAGCAGATCGTCAAGTGGGGAATGATTCCCGCGCCCACGGGCTCCGACGAATTTGCAGCTTTCCTGAAGAGCGAAACGGAACGTAATCGCAAGTTGATTCAGGACGCAAAGCTCCAGTTCGACAACTGAGGCACCTTTGCAGGAGCGACAGGCATCGTCATACGATAAGAGCGCTGCGCATTGGGCCAGAGAACGTCTTCTTGCTCCCGCATGCTTGCAGGCGAGAGGATGCGCTCAAACGCGTTGAGACGGACTCCGTAGCCGTAGCTGCCTTTGTCGACGGGAAAGTTGCTGCCCCACATGCATCGTGCCGGGCTGAACGCTGCAATACAGGTCTCCATCCATGGAGCCAGAGCGCGGCCAGCCGCGGAATCTCGTGGAAGAACAACCAGTCCATGGTGTCCTCGGCCGAAGGATACACCGGGTTCACCAACGCTTCGTCGGGATCCCAGGCGAGGATATGGCGAGCCCCTTGAATCGTCCCCCGTCTTCAGCGGAGCCGCCGGAGAGCGAAATATGGCGCTTCAGGATGGGACGTACGCGTGGCCGAGTAGCAGGTCTGCCTGACCCACGATCGCCGCTCAGATGCGGGGCTTATCGTAACTGGCGCTGGCACTCATCGCTGCCACCCCGTTGGCGAACACGGTTTCGCCGAGGGGCTGCTCGGCGGCTGGGACGCCCGCCCGCAACATGGAGCGTGCTTGAACGATCACCGTCGCACGCACGTCGTGACCACCACGAACATCCGCAAGGAATTCGTCGAGCAGGTACCTGGATGTCGGTCTGTCGTAAAGTGTTGATGCGCGTCCACAACTGGGATTGCGGGTGCGATGGGCTCTTCCCGCGTGGCTGCGAGCCAGTCGGGACGCACGAGTGTATGGGTAGGAGAAGTGCTGGCGCGGCTCATGCCTGGAAGCCGGGAACTCCGCATCCCTGAGCTCCGGCGCAGCCGTTTCTGGCAGACCCAACGCGAAGGGGCTGAGGGTGAACGACACCAGACTGTAGTAGCCGATGATCCCGATCACCTCTGTCACTCCGCGTTCCCCAAGTTGGGAGATTGCGCTCCGTTACAAGGGACCAGACACTGACCCGTTTTCGACAATTCGGACTCAAGGCATAGACCGCACCGGAGCGATCGTCCTTTCGATGCGCGCCATGACTTGCGGGCCCCTGTCAGGCAGACGGTGCTTCGATCACGCCGGGACGCGCCGCAGTCACGCCACCATCGACCACCAGCTGAGTGGCGGTGATGTAGCCCGCCTCGTCGCTTGAAAGAAAGACTACGGCGTTCGCAACGTCCCAGGCATCGCCCATGCGGCCCATGGGAATCATGGCGTTGCGCTTGGCTACAAGGTCATCGGCGCCTGCGTCAAGTTGCTTGGTCAGGCGGTGACCGACAAGGGGCGTGTGCATCATGCCCACCACCACGGTGTTCACACGAATGCCTTTCCTGACGTACGCGATGGCCGTCGCACGGCTGAATGCCTCCAGCCCGGCCTTCGATGCGGCGTAGGCCACATGGACTCGGCCGCCAACGTGGAACGTCATGCTGCCGATGCTGGACACATTGACGATCGCGCCACCCTTCCCCTCCTCCTCGAATTGCCTCTCCATGACCGGCAGCACGTGCTTGCAACCGAGGAACGAGGTCTTGAGGTTCCGGTCCATCTGTCCGTCCCAGTCCTCGACTGACATGGAGACCGGGTCTCCTGGTGCACTACCGCCGATGTTGTTCACAAGAATGTCGATGCGTCCGAAGCGCTCCAGGCATTCGTCCACCGCCTGCTTCACCTTATCCGAAGCCGTCATGTCCGCCACGCGCCCGGCCCAGTGCTTGTGCCCTTCCTGCTCCATGATCGTGCCCGTTCCTGCCAAAGCCTCGCCGCTAAAGTCGGTGCCAAACACCTTGGCGCCCCGGCGCGCAAGCAGCACTGCGGTGGCGCGGCCGTTCCCCCAGCCTTCCGCAACCGATCCGGCGCCGGCGACGAAGGCCACCTTTCCTGTGAGATCCAGCATCTGTGCAACCTTCCTTATTGGGCCACGAGGCCGATTTCGCGCGCCTTGATCTGCAGGGCCACGTACAGCGTGTACATGCGGGCCTGCGAAAGACCGCTGCCAAGGAACCAAAGCCCCTTGATGTCGGCCTCACTCGTCAGTTCGGCGCCCTCGAGCCGAGAGGCAATTTGGTCCATGTTGGGTGCTCCTGTCGCGGTCGTGTTCATGCAGTGATGACCGGAATTCTAGGAATCGCGCCTCGTCATGCACGCGCTCGGACGGAAAGGACCATGGCCGTCAGCGCAAAGGTCAATCCCCTGCGTGACCCGTGAAAGACCTTGCTTCGAAGTGCAAAGGCATTCCTGATCAGCCCTGCACTTGCCTGGGGCCGGCACCTCACAGACGCCAGCGACCGGGGATCGAGCCAAAATCTGCTGGCCCGATGACCTCCAGGTACTCCATGTCGGCCGAGTAGTCGAGCAGGAAATGCCTGATGCCCGGACGCTGGTGCACGCAGTCGCCGGCCGCTACGAGAATTACCCGGTCTTCGTACATGAATTTAGCCCAACCGCGCAGCATCATGACCATATGAAACTCGGCTTCATGAACGTGCCAGCCTGTCCCCTCTTCTGGGGGGTCGGGCTGCGCGTACAAGCTGCGCAATCACCCGCCCGCCCGTTGCTGCGACTATTGCAAGGTCTTTGTACTCTAAGAAATTCCGCAGCCGTCACTACGCCACTCGGTTTCGCTGGGCCTCACATGAGAAAAGTGCGTCGCAGTCGATGCGCTGGTATTGATCATTGCTGAGTCGTTCCAAAAGGTGTCACCTGAAGGAGCCGCGTTCAATGGCAACCGCGCGCGCGATGGTAAACAGCGTTCCCCCAGCGCAGAGGCCGCACAGGTCCGTCCCCATCCAACGCTCCTCTGGTGCTGTCGCCAAGCCCAAACGCCCTGGCTGGCAGTGCGACGTGCGAGCGCCCCATGATGTTGGTTGAAACAATCGCTACCCGCAACAATCCTCTGCGATTATTGGCAAGGATCTGCGCGGACGGCACAGCAGCGCAGCGCCGTGGCGTCGCGCGCTGCAGGGCAGCCATCAGGTGGGCGCGCACTTCCGCGCCCATCCCATTGACGGGTGGGTAATCCAATGTAATAGGCGACGCGCCCGCGGAATTCGTAGTGCGTGCTCATGCCGGCTGTTCCTTTCGGAATGCGCTGCTGCCCCCGGGGGAGCGGCGCAAAACGGCTTCACTCATGCCTTCACGCGCGTTCACGTCTGGGCGGGGGGCCTTGCGCACTGCGACCACCCGGACGTCGAGAAGCATGTCGTCGGACGAGGTCCACTCGGGGTCGCACCGGCGGATCTCCGCTAAGCAATGTCTCAACAATCCCATGACTTCCTCACAAGTCGGCGGCCAGTTCCGGCACTGCCGTGAACAGGTCTGCTTCCAGGCCGTAGTCGGCCACGCTGAAGATCTGCGCTTCCGGATCCTTGTTGATTGCGACGATCAACTTCGAGTCCTTCATACCCGGCGAGGTGCTGGATGGCGGCGCTCATGCCGGAAACGAGCACGTTGTCAGTTTCGGTGACGGTCCTGCGGATCGCGTGCTCGATGGCGAGCCCTTCGCGAAGGTCATCGTAGTAGAGGCCGGGCATGGAGTTCAATCCTGGAACGAAGCGGCAACCGCGAGGATCTCGCGCGCCGTGGTCACGTGGGCGATGTCGATGTGCTCGCCGTCGTAGAGGGTCGAAGCGCGTCCGGCGGCCTGCGCCTTTTCCAGCGCATCGACCATGCCGCGATAGAACGCGACTTCTTCCGGTGAAGGACTGAAGACGCGGTTGCAGATCTCGACGTTGGAAGGATGCAGCAGGAACTGCCCACTCATGCCCAAGCAACGGTCCTCTTCGCACGCCTTTCTCAAGCCGTCGAGGTCGCGGACCTGCTGCCACAATCCACCGATCGGCTGCTTGCCGGCGGCGCGTGCGGCCATGACCACGCGCGATTTCAGGAACAGGGACTCTCGGCCTTCCAGCGTCCATCCGACGCCCAGCGCACGCGCAACGTCGCCATTCTTTGCGGCAAGGCCGGTGATCGCAGCCACGCGGGGCTTTTGCGCGATCTCGTAGGCCATTTGCATCGATCGCGCGGTCTCAAGGATCGGCAACAGCAGCGTGCAGCCGAGAGGAAGCCCCTTGCGGTGTTCCACTTCCGCAACCAGCGAAGAGGCCGTTTCGATGTCTTCCGGCCCGCCGGGCTTGGAGAGGACGATGCCTTCCACGTGCCGACCCACCACCGCGAGCAGGTCCTCGAAATCGTAGAGGTGCGGGCTGCGGTTGATCCGCACCCAGGTGCGCTGCTTGCGTGCCGCCAGGCCGTCCAGCTTGGAGCGCACGATCTCGCGCGCCTGGGACTTCTCCGCCGGCGGAACGCTGTCCTCGAGGTCGAGGATCAGGGCGTCGGCACCGCTGCCGGCCGCCTTGTCGATCCAGGCAGCCTTGTTGCCCGGCACGAAGAGGAAGGAACGGATGAGTCGCATCCAGCGCTCAGTAGGACTTCGGGAGGC
>NZ_JAGGNV010000095.1 GCF_018614955.1 Variovorax paradoxus | reverse complement strand
AGGTAGCTGATGGGCATGCGCCCAAATCTATCAAGCCTCTGCGCGCTCGTCACGCTTCTGCCGCGCAGGCTCCTAGCTGACGATCGCGCGCAGCCAGTCGGGCAGCGGCAGCGCCTTCTGCTTCGGAAAGTCGACCCACATCGTGGTCGCGCCGCCGGCCGCGCAGATCATCTCGGGCGCATCGGTCCGGGCCATGGTGGCCCAGCTCTCGAAGGTGGTGCGGCCCGGGTCGCTCACGTACATCCTGACCCGCACATCGCCCGGGTATTCGAGCTGCTTGTAGAAATTGCAGAAGGCGTTGACGATCACCACGCCCTGGCCATCGGGCGCGGGCTCGGCGCCGAGCGAGTGGAACCAGTCGATGCGCGCCGTCTCGAGGTAGCGGAAGTAGCTGGCATTGTTCAAGTGGCCCATCGCGTCCATGTCGCCCCAGCGGATCGGGATCGTCATTTCGTAGACGAGCTTCTTGATTTCGGGAATTTCGATTCTCATCGGTGTGCCTTGATGGATGCGAGGATGCCGAGGACGAACAGCAGTGCGGCGAGCAGCTCGCTTGCATGCGGCCAGCGCCCGTCCCACAGGAAAGAATAAAGCAAGGCGAACAGCGTTTCGCTCACGATCAGCTGGCCGCACAAGCTCGCGGAAAGCCGCTGGCTCGCGACGTTCCAGAGCACCGTGGCCAGCCACGAAGAGCCGATGCCGCCGGCCAGGGCGAGCAGCACGAACAGCGTGCCCTCGGGCTGCGCGCGAAGCGTCGCGACATCGGAGCCAGCCGCAAGCCACAGCACGAGGGCGCCCAGGCCGGTCGCGACGCCGAGCCAGTTGGTCCAGTCGGCCGCGTGCACCTCGGGATGCCGCTTGAGCCAGGCCGCGTTCAAGAGGCCGAATGCCGTCCAGCTCGCCATCGCGAGCAGCGCCAGCACCAGGCCCCAGCCGAAATGCGTGCCGCTTGCCCCGCCTTGCGGCCAGGCGCCCGCGACCATCAGCCCGATGCCGGCCGCGGTGAGCGCCAGCCCCGGCAACAAGGCCTGCACGCGCAAACCGGCCGGACGGCCCAGCAGCATCATCCAAACCGGAATGGTGCCGATGATCAGGCTCGGCACCTCGGTGCCTGCGGCCACGATCGAAAAAGCCAGCAGCAGGTAGTAGCCGGTGAAGCCGAGTCCGCTGAGGCCGAGCACCGTGAGCGCCTGACGCGCGCCGGGCCAGCGCCGCTCGGGCGGTCGCCACCAGACCGCCAGCCCCGCGACCGCGCCGAAGACCACGAAGCGCGCGGCCGTGATGTCCACCATGCCGAAGTGCCCCACCATGCGCGGCGCCACGAACACCAGCCCCCAGAGTGCACCCGCGGCCAGGCCGGCCGCGATGCCGATGAGCGCGCGCGGACTCAGAGCGCGAATCCGTCGTCGGCCGCGATCACCGCGCCATTGACGAAATGGCTCTGTCCGCTGGCGAGCAGCACGATCAGCCCGTCCAGGTCTTCGGGCTTGCCCAGGCGCTTGCGCGGCAGCATGCCCACCAGCTTCTGGCCGTCGTCGGAGGCGAAGTGCTCCTCGTTGAGATCGGTCGTGATGTAGCCCGGGCACAGCGCGTTGACGTTGATGCCGAAGCGGCCCCACTCGAGCGCCATCGCCTTGGTCATCTGCACCACCGCCGCCTTGCTCATGCAGTAGACGCCGATCTTCGGCAGCACCTTTAAGGCCGCCACCGAAGCGATGTTGATGATGCGCCCGCCGATGTAGGTGCCGGGCGCCGCCCCCCTGGCGCGCGCCAGCATGCGCTTGGCCGTTTCTTGCGCCACGAAGAACGCCCCCTTGACGTTGGCGTCGAAGATGAAGTCGTAGTCCTCGGCCTGCACCTCTTCGAGGCGCTGCGTGGTGCTCACGCCCGAGTTGTTGACCAGGATGTCGATCGGCCCGACCTCGGTCTCGGCGCGCGCCACCGCGGCCTTGATGCTGTCGATGCTGGTCACGTCGAGCTCGACCACGTGGGCGTCGCCGCCCTCGCCTTCGATGCGCGCGCGCAGTTCCTTGAGTTTGTCGGTGTGGCGGCTGGCGAGCACCACGGCGGCGCCGGCGCGCGCCAGCGTCTTGGAGAACTGCGCGCCGAGGCCGCTCGACGCACCCGTGACGAAGGCCACGCGGCCCGAAAGATCGATGCTGTAAGCCATGGGGAAAAGTCCTGTTGGAGTCGCCGATGCGACGGGCCTAAAGCCGCTCTGGGCGCCGCATAAAATGACCCGGCCCCTTCGCGGTGCCTCGCACCTTCAAAAATCATTATCGACGACGAGACCCCACATGACGCACGACGAAATACTCGCCCAGTTCGGACCCCGCGAAGCCATGGAATACGACGTGGTCGTGGTCGGCGCCGGCCCTGCCGGGCTCGCGACTGCCATCCACCTGAAGCAGCTGGCCGCCTCGCACCACAAGGAGATCTCGGTCGTGGTGCTCGAGAAGGGCTCGGAGCCGGGCGCCCACATCCTGTCGGGCGCGATCATGGATCCTCGCGCGCTGTATGAACTCTTGCCCGACTGGGAGGAGCTCGGCGCGCCGCTCAACCAGCCGGTCACGCAGGACACCTTCCTGATGCTCTCCGAAACCGGCGCCACGCGCACGCCCGACTTCCTGCTGCCGAAGATCTTCCACAACGAAGGCAACTACATCGTGAGCCTCGGCAACGTGGTGCGCTGGCTCGCGCAGCAGGCCGAGGGCCTGGGCGTCGAGATCTTCGCGGGCTTTCCGGCGGCCGAAGTGCTCTACACCGAGGACGGCAAGGTGCGCGGCGTCGCCACCGGCAACATGGGTGTAGGCAAGGACGGCGAGCCGACCGAGAACTTCCAGCTCGGCATGGAGCTCCACGCCAAGTACACGGTGTTCGCCGAAGGCTCGCGCGGCCACCTGGGCCGCCAGCTGATCGCCAAGTACAAGCTCGATGCCGGCAAGGATCCGCAGAGCTACGGCATCGGCATCAAGGAGCTGTGGGAGATCGACCCCGCGCGCCACGAACCCGGCCTGGCCGTGCACACCGCGGGCTGGCCGCTGTCGCCGGACACCTACGGCGGCTCCTTCGTCTACCACGCAGAGAACAACCAGCTGATCATCGGCTACGTGGTCGGCCTCGACTACCAGAACCCGCACATGAGCCCCTTCGAGGAGTTCCAGCGCTTCAAGACCCATCCCAACATCCGCTGGTACTTCGAAGGCCAGGACAAGGGCCTGAAGGCGCCCAAGCGCCTGAGCTACGGCGCGCGCGCCATCACGGCAGGCGGCCTGCTCTCGCTGCCCAAGACGGTGTTCCCGGGCGGCGTGCTGGTCGGCTGCGACGCCGGCTACCTGAACGCGAGCCGCATCAAGGGCAGCCATGCCGCGATCAAGACCGGCATGCTCGCGGCCGAAGCCGCCTACGACGCGCTGGTGGCCGGCCGCCAGCACGACGAGCTCACGGCCTATCCGGCCGCCTTCAAGAAGAGCTGGCTGCACAAGGAACTCCACAAGGCGCGCAACTTCAAGCAGTGGTTCAAGAGAGGCCTGACGGTGGGCACGCTGATGACCGGCATCGAGCAGTACGTGCTGCGCGGCCACATCCCGTGGACCATCCACCGCCACCAGGCCGACCACGAGCGGCTCAAGAAGGCTGCGGCCTGCAAGAAGATCGCCTATCCCAAGCCGGACGGCAAGCTGACCTTCGACCGGCTTTCGTCGGTGTTTGTCAGCAACACCAACCACGAAGAGAACCAGCCCGCGCATCTGACGCTGAAGAACGCGGCGGTGCCCACCGAGATCAATCTGGCCGAGTACGACGGCCCCGAAAGCCGCTATTGCCCGGCGGGGGTCTACGAGTTCGTGCCGGGCGAAGGCGGCAAGCAGCGCCTGCAGATCAACGCGCAGAACTGCGTGCACTGCAAGACCTGCGACATCAAGGACCCGACGCAGAACATCGTCTGGGTCACGCCGGAGGGCGGCGGCGGGCCGAACTACGTGGGGATGTAGGCGCGCGCAAGGCCTCTCTTCTTGCTCCCTGGGGAGGCGGCCCTGCGGCGTCTGATCTGTACGTTGCGCTCGAGTTGGCGCCTTAGTGGAGAACAGCAACGATTCGAAGGCCCGGTGCCCTCACTGCGCGACTGCGTCCGTGAAAATCCCGACGCTATGAGTCTGCCGATTGATGCATAGTCATACGTTTACCAAACAGGAGACCCCCTCATGAAGTTGAACCGACTGGCCGCAGGCCTGGTCCTCGGCCTCGGTATGGCCTGCGCCGCGTTCGCGCAGACGGCCATGAAGATCAGCATCTCGACCGCACAGAACTCGCACCAGGGCGTGGCCATCGACACCTTCTCGAAGGAAGTCGCAGCGCGCACCAATGGCCGCTACAAGATCGAGACCTTCTACAACGGCTCGCTGGGCGGCGAGCGCGAATCGATCGAGGCCGTGCAGCTCGGCACGCAGGAGCTCGCCTTCTCCTCCACCGGCCCGGTGCCCAACTTCGTGCCCGAGGCCAAGATCCTCGACGTCCCCTTCCTGTTCCGCGACAAGGCGCACGCGCGCGCCGTGCTCGACGGTCCGATCGGCCAGGAGCTCTTGACCAAGTTCGACGCCAAGGGCTTCAAGGCGCTGGCCTGGGCCGAGAACGGCTTCCGCCACATGACCAACAGCAAGCGCGACGTGAAGGGCCCCGAGGACCTCAAGGGCCTGAAGATGCGCACGATGGAGAATCCGGTGCACATCGCGGCCTACAAGGGCCTGGGCATCATCACCACGCCGATGGCCTTCCCCGAAGTGTTCACCGCGCTGCAGCAGGGCACGGTCGATGGCCAGGAGAACCCGCTGCCGGTGATCATGTCGGCGAAGTTCTCGCAGGTGCAAAAGCACCTCACGCTGACCGGACACGTCTATTCGCCCTGCATCTTCCTGATGAACAAGGCGGCCTTCGACAAACTCAGCGCGGCCGACAAGACCGCCTTCCTCGAGGCCGCCAAGGTGGCTGCGAAGGCCAACCGCGACCGCGTCGACCAGGACGACGCCAACGGCGTGAAGGAGCTGCGCGCCCAGGGCATGACCGTGATCGAGAACGTCGACAAGACCAGGTTCGTCAGCATGCTGGCTCCCGTCAACGCCGACTTCGAGAAGCAGTTCGGCAAGGCCAATCTCGACAAGATCCGCAACTTCAAGTAACGCGACCTGCCGCGATGCCGTCGCGGCGGCACACGCCCGCACAGCCTGGGCTGGCGGGCGTTTTTGTTGACCCCTTCCCTGCATTCATGAAAACAGCCCTCCTCCAACTCGATCGCTGGACCACCTCGCTGGCCATGGCGATCGCCTGCCTGATGCTGGTGATCGCCTCCGCGCTCGGCGTGTTTCAGATCGTCACCCGCTTCGTGCTCGAGCAGCCGGCCGAATGGTCCGAGATCCTGATCCGCATCAGCCTGATCTGGATGGTGTTCATGGGCATCCCCACCGCCTTCCGCCAGGGCGCGATGGTCAGCGTGGACGTGCTGTACCGCTGGAGTCCGCCGAAGATGCGACGCGTGCTCGACTGGCTGGTCTGCCTCGCGGCGCTGACGCTGATTGCTGTCGTCATCTGGTGGGGCTGGGACTATGCGCAACGCGGCAGCGTGCAATCGATGGCCGGTCTGGAATCGGTCTCGATGTTCTGGGCCTACATGGCGATGCCGGTGGGCGGCCTGTTCTGCGTGATCGGCATCGTTGCGAATCTCCTCGATCCGCAGCGGCATGAGTTGGAGACGGCGCAATGAGCGCGACGATGGTTGCCACCATGGTGGTGTGCTTCGCACTCACCATCTCCGTAGCGGTCTCGATCGGCCTGGCCTCCGTCATCGGCATCCAGGCCTCGAACGCCAACATGCTGATCTCCGTGAAGGAGATGTTCAACGCGATCAACAAGTTTCCGCTCGCGGCCATTCCCTTCTTCATCCTGGCCGGCAACCTGATGGAAACCGGCGGCATCTCGCGCCGCCTGGTGGACTTCGCCAAGAGCCTGGTCGGCGGCGTGCAGGGCGGCCTGCCGATGACCTGCGTGCTGACCTGCATGATCTTCGCGGCGGTCTCGGGCTCCTCGGTGGCCACCACCTTCGCCATCGGCGCGATCCTGATCCCGGCCCTGATCAAGCACGGCTACCCCACCAGCTATGCGGCGGCGCTGCAGGCCACCAGCGCCGAGCTCGGCGTCATCATCCCGCCCTCGATTCCGATGATCCTCTACGGCGTCAGCGCCGAGGTGTCGATCGGCGAGCTGTTCATCGCCGGCTTCGGCCCCGGCATCCTGATCAGCCTCGCGCTCATGGCCTTCGTCTACGTCTACTGCAAGTTCAAGGGCCTGGGCAAGAACGACGGCGACGGCCGGCTCGGCGTCGGCATTGCGACCTGGCGCGCCGGCTGGGCGCTCTTGATGCCAGTCATCATCCTGGGCGGCATCTACGGCGGCATCTTCACGCCCACCGAGGCCTCGGCCGTGGCGGTGCTGTACGCCCTCGTGGTCGGCATGCTGATCTACCGCGAGATCAAGCCGGCGCAGCTCTACGCGGTGCTGCGCAAGTCGGTGATCTCCTCGTCGGTGATCATGTTCATCATCGCCAACGCCGGCCTGTTCGCCTTCTTGATCACGCGCGCCGGCGTGCCCGAGGCGATCGGCCACTGGCTCGAAGGCGTGCTGCGGTCGCCGGCCATGTTCCTCCTGGGCGTGAATGCGGCGCTGTTCGTGATCGGCATGTTCATCGAGACCAGCGCGGCCATCATCGTGCTGGCGCCGATCCTCGCGCCGGTGGCGATGCACTTCGGCATCGACCCGGTGCACTTCGGACTGGTGATGGTGGTCAACCTCGCGCTCGGCATGATCACGCCGCCCTTCGGCGTCAACCTGTTCGCGGCCTGCACGGTGGCGCGCATCTCGCTGGACCGCATCGTCAAGGACCTGGTGCCCTTCGTGCTCGTGATCCTGGCCTGCCTGATGGTCATCACCTACGTGCCCAGCATCTCGCTGGCGCTGCGCGACCTCGTTTACGCGAAGTAGTTCACACGCGGCGTCCCGGCTTTCACCGGGATGTCACGCGGCTGGCCGATGCTGCGGCGCTCGACTCCGAACGCTGCAGCATCCACATGTTCCTCATCAAGACCGACAAGGCGCGCCAAGAACTCCAGCCCGGTGCCCGCCGCATGCTGGGCCAGCGCGAGCGCGCCCTGCTGCTGATGGCCGACGGCCAGCGCTCGGTCACCGACTTCGGCCAGCTCTTCGGCAGCCGCGACGAAGCCGGCCGCGTGGCGCTGCACCTGGTGCAGGAGGGGTATCTGCATCGTTCGCAGCCCGCTGCGCCGGCTGTGCAGGCGGCGCCGGCGCACGAAGCGAGCTCAGCTGAGCCGCCGGTCGCGGCCGATGTCTTCGACGGCAAGCGCTCGCTGGCCACCACGCGGATGTTCCTGTTCGACCTGTGCGAGCGCATGTTCGTCCGGCGCGATCCGGTCCTGGCCGGGCAGTTCCGCGAGCTCCTGCGCGAGGCACGCGACCGCGACTCGATGCTGACCGTCGCCGCCGAGATGCTCGGCGAGATCGAGAAGATCGCGGGCGCCGAACGCGCCGAATCGATCCGTGAACGCATCGACAAGCTGCTGCCGCCCGAGTTCATGCACTGAAAGCGGGCGCGACGGCCGTCCTGGTCGCAACGCTGCAACTCGGCGTCTCGGCTGACAAGACGAGGAGGGATACTCGTCGGCTCGCGCCCCTCAGGCACCCCGACCCTCCCTTCTTTTTTCTGTCAACAGGTATGACGAACTACGGTTTTGTTCATCTGGAGTACGGAGGTCAGCATCGTGATCATTCGCTCCAGGTGCTGACCAAGCTGCGACGGCAGCTGGCCGACGGGAGCAATCGCTTCGTTCTCGCGATCGTGGACAACGCCAGGTCCGCGGGCGGCGAAGCCTTGCGCGATACGGAATTCGAAGACGGCTTCCTGATCGCGGGCGACAACTCCAACCGCGAGTTCACAGGCTGGGACAAAGGGATTGCAGCCCTCCTCGCGCGCGGCGGCGAGCCCGACGCCTGGATCTTCTCGAACGACACCATCGCCCGCACCCATGCATGGAGCGAAGGCCGGGTCGCCGGCTTCAGCAGCGAGATCAGGCGGCTGGGGGTGCATCCCGGGCCGTGGCTGTTCGGCGAGATCAACGACTTTCCGCGTTCGACGATGACGCCGCTCGGTCCGCTGCTCGAATGGGTTTCGACCTACTGCTTTGCAATGAACGCCAACCTGCGCCGGCAGCTCGGCACGCTCTCGCCGGGCAACGAACTGCTGGACTCGCTGGTCTACGACAGCTTCGAACCCGAGCACCGTCTGTTTCGCGACAGCGTCGACGAGGCCTATGTCGATTTCGTGTCGGCCTGGCTGATCAAGGACGAGAGTGATCCGTCCAGGCAGCGCAGGTTCAAGTGGGACCACGAGTGGCACAAGGCCAGTCCGCTCTGCGCCGAGAACTTCGACGACCTGCGCATGAAGGCGCGCTGCGTGCTCACGGAGAGCATGCTCAGCGTGCGTGCCCGGCAACTGGGCGCCGACATCCGATCGCCCTACGACGCGCGCAACGCCCGAGCGCACATTCGCAGCTCGCTGCAGCTCGTGGCGGACAAGCTGTGGGAGAAGTTTCTGCTCAGGCGGCTGCGCCTGGAGCGCTCCTGAGCGGCCAGGGCCGGGCGCATCCCTTACACTCGGACGAGTCAGGAGAGAGCCTCGCAACGCGGGGCCGCCGAAGGCGCAGGTCCCCTCGAAAAACGGGCCCGAACGCTCAGGCAAAAGGACTGACGAAGCGCCCCGTTTTCCGGGCGTTTCCTTGCTGGAGAGAGGCGGCGCATCGCGTTTTGTTCGCAGCGCCGTCCACCGAAGGAGCAAACCCCGATCGTGGGGCGAATCTCTCAGGTAAAGCGGACAGCAGGGGTGGCCCATGGCAAAAGCGTCATGGATCTGGACTGCCCCCCCTTTGGAGAGTGCCTTGGCCTCCGCACCCGACGATCTGCAAAAGACCCCGCTCTACGACTTGCACATGGCGCTCGGCGCCCGCATGGTGCCCTTCGCGGGCTATTCGATGCCGGTGCAGTACCCCGCGGGCCTGATGGCCGAGCACAAGCACACGCGCGAGGCCGCCGGCCTGTTCGACATTTCCCACATGGGCCAGTTGCGCCTCGTCGGCCCCGATGCCGCCGCCGCCTTCGAGAGCCTGATGCCGGTCGACGTGATCGGCCTGGCCCCCGGCAAGCAGCGCTACGGCCTGCTCCTGAACGACGAAGGCGGCATCCTCGACGACCTGATGTTCTTCAACGAAGGCCACGACTCGCTGTTCGTGATCGTCAACGGCGCCTGCAAGGCGGCCGACATCGCGCACATGCAGGCGAAGATCGGCGCGCGCTGCCAGGTGCTGCCGATGCCCGACCACGCCCTGCTGGCGCTGCAGGGCCCGCAGGCCGTGACCGCGCTGGCACGCCTGTCGCCCGGCATAGAGCGCTTCGTCTTCATGACCGGCGGCGCGGTGCAGATCGGCGGCATCGCGGCCTTCGCCACGCGCAGCGGCTACACAGGCGAAGACGGCTTCGAGATCTCGGCAGCCGCCAAGGATGCCGAAGCGCTCGCACGCCTGCTGCTCGCCCAGCCCGAGGTCAAGCCCATCGGCCTGGGTGCGCGCAATTCGCTGCGGCTCGAAGCGGGCCTGTGCCTCTACGGCAACGACATCGACGAGACCACCACGCCGGTCGAGGCCTCGCTCAATTGGGCGATCCAGAAGGTGCGGCGCACGGGCGGCGCGCGCGAAGGCGCCTTTCCGGGCGGGGCCAAGGTGCTGGCGCAACTCACCGCGGCCAATGGCGCCGCAGGCCACCTGGATCACCATACGCTCAAGCGCAAGCGTGTCGGCCTGGTGGCGCTGGAGCGCGTGCCGGTGCGCGATGGCACCTTGCTCGAATCCTTCGAGGGCGTGCCCATCGGGCAGGTGACCAGCGGCCTGCTCGGCCCCACGGTCGACCGGCCGGTCGCGATGGCCTACGTCGCGCTTGCCTATGCCGAGCCCGGCACCCGCATCCAGGCCATCGTGCGCGGCAAGCCGGTGCCGATGGAGGTGAGCACCATGCCTTTCGTGCCGCAGCACTACTACCGCGGTTGAATTCTTTCTTCAAGGAGCCTTCATGAGCATCAAGTACACCAGGGACCACGAGTGGGTCCAGGCGGGCGGCGACGGCGTCGCCACCGTCGGCATCACCGTCCATGCGCAGGATGCGCTGGGCGACGTGGTCTTCGTCGACCTGCCGGAAGTCGGCAAGAGCTACAGCCAGGGCGATGTCGCCGGCGTGGTCGAGTCGGTCAAGGCCGCGGCCGACGTGTTCATGCCCATCACGGGCGAGATCACCGAAGTCAACGAGGCGCTGCGCGCCGATCCCTCGCTGGCCAACAGCGCACCCGAAACCGAGGGCTGGTTCTTCAAGATGAAGATCAGCGACGCCTCGCAGCTCGATGCCTTGCTCGACGCCACCACGTACCAAAAATTCGCCGACGAAAACTGAACTGAACACGCCAATGCCGAAGTCTTCCCTGCCCTCCCTCGGCGAACTCGAGAACGCCGAGGAATTCATCGCCCGCCACATCGGCATCGAGGCCGCCGACGAAGCGCGCATGCTCGCCGCCGTCGGTTCGACCACGCGCGCCGAGCTGATCGACGGCATCGTGCCGCCGGCCATCCGCCGCACGAAGCCGATGCGCCTGCCCGCATCGGTGACAGAGGCCGACGCGCTGGCCGAGCTCAAGGCCATCGCGGCGAAGAACAAGGTGGCGAAGAGCTACATCGGCCAGGGCTACTACGGCACCCACACGCCCGGCGTGATCCTGCGCAATGTGCTCGAGAACCCGGCCTGGTACACCGCCTACACGCCCTACCAGGCCGAGATTTCGCAGGGCCGCATGGAGGCGCTGGTCAACTTCCAGACCATGGTGTGCGACCTCACGGGCATGGCCATCGCCAACGCCTCGATGCTCGACGAGGCCACCGCGGCGGCCGAGGCGATGACGCTCGCCAAACGCAGCGTCAAGAGCAAGAGCAACGTGTTCCTGGTCTCGGGCGACTGCCACCCGCAGACCATCGAAGTCATCAGGACGCGTGCCGCGCCGCTCGGCATCGAGGTCAAGGTCAGCACCGTGTCCGAGACCCTGCCGCACCTGATGACCAGCGGCGATTTCTTCGGCGTGCTCGCGCAGTACCCCTCGACCACTGGCCACGTGCACGACCTGCGCCCGCTCGCCGGCCATGCCCACGCCTGCGACGCCGCCTTCTGCGTCGCGGCCGACCTGCTGGCGCTCACGCTGCTGGCGCCGCCCGGCGAATGGGATGCCGACATCGTCTGCGGCACCACGCAGCGCTTCGGCATGCCGATGTGCAACGGCGGCCCGCACGCGGCCTACCTGGCCTGCCGCGACGAGTTCAAGCGCTCGCTGCCCGGCCGCCTGGTCGGCGTGAGCGTGGACACGCAGGGCCAGCCGGCCTACCGGCTCGCGCTGCAGACGCGCGAGCAGCACATCCGGCGCGAGAAGGCCACCTCGAACATCTGCACCGCGCAGGTGCTGCCCGCGGTGGTCGCGAGCATGTACGCGGTCTACCACGGGCCGGAAGGGCTCACGCGCATCGCGCAGCGCGTGGCCGCGCTCACCGCGGTGCTGGCGCAAGGCCTCGAACAGATGGGCCGCGAGCTGGTCAACGAGACCGCCTTCGACTCGCTCACCGTCAAGACCGGCGATGACACGCCGAAGATCCAGGAGCGCGCGCAGGCGGCCAGCATCAACCTGCGCCAGCGCCTGCAGCACCACCTGGGCATTTCGCTCGACGAGACCACGACGCGCGCCGACATCGAGACGCTGTGGGCGCTGTTCGTGCCGGCCGGCACGCCGATGCCGCGCTTCGACGAGCTCGCCGGCAGCATCACGCCGCGCATCCCCGAAGACCTGCGCCGCACCAGCGCCTTCCTCACGCATCCGGTGTTCAACACCCACAAGAGCGAGACCGCGATGCTGCGCTACATCCGCAGCCTCTCCGACAAGGACCTGGCGCTCGACCGCAGCATGATCCCGCTCGGCAGCTGCACCATGAAGCTCAACGCGACCAGCGAGATGATCCCGATCACCTGGCCCGAGTTCGCGAACATCCATCCCTTCGCGCCGGCCGATCAGCTGCAGGGCTACGCGCAGCTCGACGCCCAGCTGCGCGCCTGGCTCTGCGAGGCGACCGGTTATGCCGGCATCAGCCTGCAGCCCAATGCCGGCTCGCAAGGCGAGTACGCAGGCCTGCTGGCGATCAAGGCCTTCCATGAAGCCAAGGGCGAAGGGCACCGCAACATCTGCCTGATCCCCTCCTCCGCGCACGGCACCAATCCGGCGAGCGCGCAGATGGTCGGCATGCAGGTGGTGGTGACGGCCTGCGACGCGCAGGGCAACGTCGACATGGACGACCTGCAGCGCGCCTGCGAGAAGCACGGCGACAAGCTGGCCGCGGTGATGATCACCTACCCCAGCACGCACGGCGTGTTCGAAACGCGGGTCAAGGAACTCTGCGAGATCGTGCATGCGCACGGCGGCCGCGTCTACGTGGACGGCGCCAACATGAACGCGCTGGTCGGCGTGGCCGCGCCGGGCGAGTTCGGCGGCGACGTGAGCCACCTGAACCTGCACAAGACCTTCTGCATCCCGCACGGCGGCGGCGGCCCCGGCGTCGGGCCGGTGTGCGTGGTCGAGGACCTGGTGCCCTATCTGCCGGGGCATGCGACCGCGGGTGTCGCATCGAACGGCGTCGGCGCCGTGTCGGCGGCGCCGCTGGGCAATGCCGCGGTGCTGCCGATCAGCTGGATGTACTGCCGCATGATGGGCGCCGTGGGCCTGCAGGCCGCCACCGAGATCGCGATCCTGAGCGCCAACTACATCAGCTCCCGCCTCAAGGAGCATTACCCCACGCTCTACGCGAGCCCCAACGGCCACGTGGCGCACGAATGCATCCTGGACCTGCGCCCGCTCAAGGACTCGAGCGGCGTGACGGCGGAAGACGTGGCCAAGCGGCTGATCGACTACGGCTTCCACGCGCCGACGCTGAGCTTCCCGGTGCCCGGCACGCTGATGGTGGAGCCGACCGAGAGCGAGCCGCTCGCCGAGCTCGACCGCTTCATCGACGCGATGATCGCGATCCGCGGCGAGATCCGTCGGGTGGAAGAAGGCGTCTGGCCGAAGGACGACAACCCGCTCAAGCATGCGCCGCACACCGCGGCCAGCCTGCTGGCGAGCGAATGGACGCATCCCTACTCGCGCGAGCTCGGCGCCTTTCCGCTCGCCACGCTCAAGGAGGCCAAGTACTGGCCGCCGGTCGGCCGCATCGACAACGTCTACGGCGACCGTAACCTGTTCTGCAGCTGCGTGCCGGTGGGCGAGTACGCCTGAGGGGCCAGGCCCCGCTTTTGCAACAAATTTTTACAAAAGGCGGGGTCGCGCCTGTCGATCCCGCCGTCCCTGCTTCGACGTCCAGGTAGAGCCCCGATTCCAGCGGGCTCCCAACCTCAGGAGAAACGACATGCGATTCATGGTCATTGTGAAAGCCAGCAAGGATTCGGAAGCCGGCGTGATGCCCACCGAGCAGATGCTCACCGAGATGGGCAAGTACAACGAAGAGCTCGTGAAGGCCGGCGTGATGCTCGCCGGCGAAGGCCTCCAGCCGAGCTCGAAGGGCGCGCGCGTGCGCTTCTCCGGCAAGCAGCGCACCGTGATCGACGGGCCTTTCAGCGAAACCAAGGAGCTGGTCGCCGGCTTCTGGCTCTGGCAGGTGCGCTCGAAGGACGAAGCGATCGAATGGCTCAAGCGGGCCCCCTTCACCGACAACGAAGAGGTCGAGCTGCGCCAGGTGTTCGAGATGGAGGACTTCGGCGCCGAGTTCACGCCGGAGCTCAGAGAACAGGAAAAGCGCCTGATGGAAGAAATCAAGCGCAAGAAGTGAACCCACCCATCAAGACAACGGAGATCCGAAAATGAAATTCATGGTCATTCGCAAGGCCGACCCGGACACCGAAGCCGGCGTGATGCCGACCGAGCAGCTGGTCACCGACATGCTCAAGTACAACGAGGAGATGATCAAGGCCGGCGTGATGCTCGACGGCATGGGGCTGCAGCCCAGCGTCAAAGGCGCGCGCGTCAAGTTCGCCAATGGCAAGCCGACGGTGATCGACGGCCCCTTCGCCGAGGCCAAGGAGCTGATCGCCGGCTTCAGCCTGATCCAGGTGAAGTCGCGCGAGGAGGCGATCGAGTGGGTCAAGCGCTGGCCGCCCATCGACGGCGGCGGCAACGTCGAGATCGAGATCCGGCAGGTCTACGAGGCCGAGGACTTCGGCGCCGAGTTCACGCCCGAGATGCGCAAGCACGAGGAGTGGCTGCGCGAAGCGGCCGAGAAGCGCGCTTCGGCCGGAAGCTGAGCTCTCTCACGTATATCCTTGCAGCTCCTCGTAAAGGACTGCTCGGATGAGATACGTGATCCTGCGCAAAGCCGGCCCGCACAGCGAGGCCGGCCTTTTTCCGCCTCTTTCCGCTGCGTCCGGCATCGTGCTGCACGAAAGCGCCGAGTTGCAGCCCAGCGCCTCGCCATGAACTTTCGCGACATCGACCTCTTCGCCGACCGGATGCTGGGCGGCGCGCCGTACATCGAGACCATCGCCGGCCTCGAGCTCCGCGCGAGCCCCATCCAGGGCCGCGGCATGTTCGCAAAACGCGCCTGGACCACTGGCGAGTTGCTCTGCATTCTCGACGGCCAGGTGGTCGACGTGGCGCGGCATCCGGGGGTGATCGACGCGCTCGAATGGAACGCGCTGAGCCCGCAGTTGCTGCTGGTGCGCGCGCTGCGCACCAGCTACGGCTTCATCAACCACAGCGGCCGGCCCAACACCCGCATCGATGAGGACCGCCGAACGATGCGCGCCTGCCGGCCGATCGCGCCGGGCGACGAGCTGACGATGGACTATTTCGAGCAGCCCGTGCCGCCCGCCTACCTCGCAAGCCCCGAAGCGGCCGCGCTGAAGAAAAATTCCTGAAGGTCTTGTCGATTCCGGCGTCCCTGCTTCGACGTTCAAGTGAGAGCCACGCAATCCGGCTCTTCAACCCCCAACCGCAAGGAGACTGACATGCGATTCATGATGCTGATGATCCCCAAGGGCTACGAGAGCGCGCCGCCCGGCACCATGCCCGACGCGAAGGCCGTCGAGGCGATGATGAAATACAACAAGACGCTGAAGGACGCCGGCGTGCTGATCACGCTCGACGGCCTGCGCCCGCCCTCCGAGGGCGCCCGCGTCACCTTCCCCGGCGGCAAGCCCAAGGTGACGGACGGCCCCTTCGCCGAGGCCAAGGAGGTGCTGGGCGGCTACTGGATGATCGATGTGAAGTCGCAGGAAGAGGCGATCGCCTGGGCCTCGCGCTGCCCGGCGTCGGAGAACGAGGTCATCGAGATCCGCCGGGTGCAGGAAATGGAAGACTTCCCGCCCGACGTGCAGAAGGCGGCCGAGGGCTTCGACCAGTTGCAGAAGCGCTGAAGCGATGACCACGCCGGACATTCACCGCACCATCAACGCCGTCTGGCGCATCGAGTCCGCCAAGATCATCGGTGCGCTGGCGCGGATGGTGCGCGATGTCGGCGTGGCCGAGGAACTGGCGCAGGACGCGCTGGTCGCGGCGCTGGAGCAATGGCCGCGCGAGGGCGTGCCGGACAACCCCGCCGCGTGGCTCATGCAGGCCGCCAAGCACCGCGCGCTGGACCTGCTGCGCCGACGCAAGCTGCACGCGAGCAAGGAAGGCGAGATCGGCCGCGAGCTCGATGCACAGCACGAGATGGCGGCGGCCGACTTCGCCGACGCGGTCGATGCCGCGCTCGACGACGACGTCGGCGACGACCTGCTGCGCCTGGTGTTCACCGCCTGCCATCCGGTGCTCTCTCCCGAGGCGCGCGTGGCGCTGACCTTGCGCATGATCGGCGGCCTCACCACCGACGAGATCGCGCGCTCCTTCCTCGTGCCGGAGCCGACCATCGCGCAGCGCATCGTGCGCGCCAAGCGCACGCTGGCCGCCGCGCGCGTGCCCTTCGAGGCACCGCGTGCGGACGAACTCGCAGCGCGCCTCGCCTCGGTGCTGGAAGTGATCTACCTGGTGTTCAACGAAGGCTATTCGGCCACGGCCGGCGACGACTGGATGCGCCCCGCGCTGTGCGAGGAAGCGCTGCGCGTGGGCCGCATCCTGGCCGAGCTCGTGCCGGACGAACCGGAGGTGCACGGCCTGGTCGCGTTAATGGAGATCCAGGCCTCGCGCTCGGCCGCGCGCGTCGATGCCCAGGGCGAACCCGTGCTGCTGCTCGAGCAGAACCGCGCGCGCTGGGACCAGCTGCTGATCCGCCGCGGCTTCGCGGCGCTGGCGCGGGCCGAGGCTCTGGGCGGCGCGCTGGGACCCTATGCGCTGCAGGCCGCGATCGCCGCCTGCCACGCGCGCGCACGCACCGCGCAGGACACCGACTGGACGCGCATCGCCGCGCTCTACGAAGCGCTGTCGCAGCTCGCGCCCTCGCCGATCGTTGAGCTCAATCGCGCGGTCGCACTCTCGATGGCCTTCGGTCCGGCCGTGGGGCTGGACCTGGTCGATGCGCTGCGCGACGAGCCGCGGCTCTTGGGCTACCACCTGCTGCCGAGCGTGCGCGGCGACCTGCTCGCCAAGCTGGGCCGCAAGGCCGAGGCCTGCGCCGAGTTCAAGCATGCGGCATCGCTCACGCGCAACGCGCGCGAACGCAAGCTGCTGCTGATGAGGGCGCTGGCCTGTTCGGGCAGCCCTTCCTAGTTTTCTAGTTCTTCTTGGCCAGCGCGCCGCCGGCGATCTGCGCGCGCAGCTCGCGCAGCTTCGCCTTGAGCCGCCGTTCATTGACCAGGCCGGTGCGGATCAGCGCCTTTTGTCCCGCCGAGAGGCTCTCGAGCTTCGGGTCGACGAACTCGTAGTGCGTCGAAGGCCGGTCGGAAGGTTCGTCGCCCTTGTATTCGACCAGCTTCACCGCCAGCGGCCCGGCGGGCTCCGGCGCCTGCAGCAGATGGTCGATCACCGCCACCAGCCGGTCGTTGAAGTGGCGGCCCGGGTAGCCCTGTTCTTCGTACGCCTGCTGGAACAGCGGGTAGAGCTTGACATAGAGCGCCGCCGCGCGCCGCGCGTTCACCGATTCGGCGAACAGCACGAAGGGCGTGTAGCGCGCGCCGTTGTCGAGGCTGATGGTCCGCGCCTCCCCGCTGCCGCTGACCTCGAAGCGCTTCGGCGTGCGCTGCACCGGCCACATGCGCGCGGCCGCCTGGTCGCGCGGCAGGTTGTCCACCGTGGCGACGAAGCGGCGCACGAAACCGTCGACCTGCAGGAAGGACGCGACGGCCTTGTCGCCGAGCAGCTCGGTCAGCGCCGAACGCACCTTCGCATCGGCATCGTCGAGCTTGGGCAGGTCCGCGGCGGCGGCGGCGTCGACCGGATGCTGCGGCTCGGTCGGTTCGGCGGCTGGTGCCGCGGCCGGTGCCGGCGCATCCGGCTGCGGCGCCGCGGCAACCGGCGGCGTTTCGGCCGGCGCGGCCTGTTGCTTCGACCAGCGCCACCAGACCGCGCCGGCCCCCAGTGCCAGCACGATGAGGACGACGACGATCCACAGCGAGGTTTCGCGTGCGGGCCTGAAATCTGCGCTCTCGCGTTCGGGCATGGAAGCATCTCCTTTCATGAGCCCCGTCATTGGACGCCATTTCGCGCCCCGCGGCAGCCACCGCACTGGTAACGTCCTGTGAACGCCGAGGTCTAGGAGTCCGCGCGGCAGAAG
>NZ_JAGGNV010000094.1 GCF_018614955.1 Variovorax paradoxus | reverse complement strand
GCAGTTTGGGTGGCCATCGGGGCCTTAGCTTCGCGCGCTTCAACGCGAGCTTCCCAGCGCTCGTTGTTTCAACTCAGCGGCGACTTTTCGAGTGACCAAGCGCCCCTTGCCCGACTCGAGCCCCTCTTTGATCAGTTCACGCAGCTGCTTCTTTGCCTGATCCTCCTGGTCCTTGCGAATCAACTCCCGAAGGTATTCGCTCGTGTTCCCATATGCGCCAGAGCGCACCCGCTGATCAACGTAGCTGCGCAAGGCCTCAGGAAGCGCGAAGCTCATAGTGTTGGTGCTCATGGGGTAAATCTTGGTACGACTATCAATAGTTGTCAATACCATCGGCCGCGCGGGCATCGATCAGACAAGCAGTCGTGTGGATTGACAAGGCTCAGCGATAGCGCAAACGTCATTCAGGTCGCGCCGCTTCTGCTGAACCACGCTGGCGCGGGCGACGGCGCGATCGCCGCTGAGAACATCGCGAACTCGCAGCTTGACCAGATCACAGCTCGGAGCTTGCTATCGAGCCATCACCCGAAGTCGAGTAGCCCAATCCCTGCGCCGATCGTCATGTTCGCGAACTGCTCGCCAGACCCGTCGGGCCTACGTCAAGCGAGGCGGTGCATCTGTCCGCGGCGCCTCGTCAGCGGCAACGACGGCAATTCGATGGTCTTGGCGTTCATGTGCTGAGCAAGCAGCACTCTAGATCCGGATTGATCGTGCGGTCGTTGGCCGAGACCCTGGCGGCGATGACCGCCTTGGCCGCAGCGAACCCTCTACGTCGTCCATCGCCGCAGCGCCCCATTCGGGCCTCGATGAGGGGCCAATTGCTTTCCCTCGCCTTCAGTCCAGCTGAAGCGGCCACATGCTCGGCGCATGCGCCAAGAACGCTCGAGGAACTAGCCACGCCAGCGCGACCTCGTTGAAGGCAGCAGCGTTCTCGATGTTGCTCAGGTGCCCTGCATCCGGAAGCACGCTGACGGGCGCGCCGCCGAGCTTGGCGGCCATCTCATGGTGCATCGCCGGCGGCGTGAGGCGATCGTCCGCGCCGACGACGAAATGCGTGGGCGCCTCGATGCGCGAGATGTCGCCCAGGACCACCTGCTCGACGGTGGCCTGCAGGGACTTGATGTAAGACGTCTTGTGCAGCGCCGCGATGCTGTCGACCAGTTGCTGCAACTGCGCTGTCGTCGCCTTCGGACCGACAAGCGAGCGCGCCACTGCATCGGCGATATCGGCCGGCTCCTTGCCCGCGAGCAGCGGTGCGCGCCGGCTGTCGACGAAGGCCTCGCGCTGCGCGGGCGTGAAAGCCTCGAAGCCCTCGTGCGTGTCGAGCAGCGTCAAGGTGGCGATGCGCTCGGGATGCAGCAGCGCGGTGCGCATCGCGATCCGGCCGCCCATGGACAGCCCCACGAGGTGCGCACGTTCGGCGCCGAAGTGATCGAGCACGCGCAGCACGTCGCCGACGAAGTCGTCGAAGGCGAGCGCGCCTTCGTAGTCCTCGCTGTCGCCGTAGCCGCGCGCATCCCATGCAACGCAGGCGAAATGCGGTGCGAAGGCCGGCAGCTGCGCGCGCCAGTTCGTCCGATTCCCGCCGATGCCGTGCATGAAGAGCAGCAGCGGCCCGGTGCCGGCAAGGTCCACCGCGAGCGCCGGTGCGCCCGGAATGCAATGGGTGGTTGTCATGGTTATGGTCATGTTCAGAGTCCCAGGTAGGCTTGGCGGATGCGCGAATCGCCGGCGATCTCCGCGGCCGGCCCCTCGGCGGCAATGCGCCCGTTTTCGACAACGTAGGCATGGCTGGCGACTTCCAGGGTGCGTTGCACGTCCTGCTCGGCCAGCAGCAGCGTCAAGCCCTCGGCGCTCAGGCGACGCACCAGCGCGAAGATCTCCAGCGCCATCACCGGCGCGAGCCCGAGCGTGGGTTCGTCCAGCAGCATCAGCCTGGGCTCGGCCATCAGGCCGCGGCCGATGGCCAGCATCTGCTGCTCGCCGCCGGAGAGCGTGACGGCGGCCTGCGACGAACGCTCGTGCAGGCGCGGAAAGATCTCGTACACGCGCTCGACGTTGCGCCGCCACTGCGGGCGCGCGCGCAGGTTGATGCCGCCCAGGCGCAGGTTCTCGTAGACGCTGAGCGAGGGAAAGACCATGCGGCCTTCCGGCACGAGCACCAGGCCGGCGAGGACGCGGCGATCCGCGGCGCTGCGGCCGATGTCCTCGCCCATGAAGCGCAACGTGCCGCCCTGCACCGGCAATAAGCCACACAGCGTCTTCATGAGCGTGGTCTTGCCCGCGCCGTTGGCGCCCAGAAGCGCCGTCACGCCGCCCTCGCGCACCGCCAGCGAAAGCCCGTGGATGACCCGCGTCGCGCCGTATCCGGCCACGAGCCCGTCGATGTCGAGCATCGGCTGCGTCATGCGTGCGCTCCGAAGTACACCGACAGCACTTTCGCGTTGTCCCCGATCTCGGCTGGCGAGCCTTCGGCGATCAGCTCGCCGTGGTGCAGCACGACGATGCGGCCGCAGAGCTCCATCAAGGCCCGCATCACGTGCTCGATCACGAGCAGCGTGAGCCCGCGCGACTGCTGCAGCCGCCGCAGCGTTGCGAGCATCTGCGCGACCTCCGTCGGCGTGAGCCCTGCCATCACCTCGTCGAGCAGCAGAAGCTGCGCGCCGGTGGCCACGCAGCGCGCGATCTCGAGGCGCTTCTGGCCCGACAGCGTCAGCGCGGACGCGGGCCGGTCGGCCACGTCTTCCAGTCCCACGTCCTCCAGCACCCGGCGCGACGCCGCGTCCGCGTCGGCCACGCGCCGCAGCTGCGCGCGGCCGAACATCGCACCCGTGCGCAGGTTCTCCAGCACGGTCAGCGACGGGAAAGGCTTGACGATCTGGAAGGTGCGCGCCACGCCGAGCCGGCAGATCTGGTCCGGCCGCAGGCCGACGATCGGCATGCCGTCGAATTCGATCCGGCCCGCACTCGGGCGCGTGTTGCCGGCGATGAGGCTGAAGAGCGTGGTCTTGCCCGCGCCGTTGGCGCCCATCACGCCGACGATCTGCCCGGCGTCGACGTCGAAGGACACGTTGTCGAGCGCGGTCAGCCCGCCGAAGCGCTTGCCAAGGCCGCGCACGGACAGGAGCGCGCTCATGGCCGGCCTCCGTCGGAGGCGGCGCCGCGCCTGCGCGCCCACGCATCCGGCAGGCCCACCAGGCCGTTCGGCAGCAGCAGCACGAAGGTGATCAGGATCGCGCCCAGGATGATCATGTAGAGCAGCGGCGCGTTCGCCCACAGCAGCTCCTGGATGAAGAACAGAAACACCACGCCGAGCACCGGCCCCTTGGCGCTGTCGCCGCCGCCGAGGATGGCCATCGCGATGACCGTGATCGAGATCATCGGATCGAACACCCCGCCGACGACGAAGTAGGTCGAGCGCAAGGCCATCACGGCACCCACCATGCCCGGGATCGCCGCCGACAGCACGAAGGCGATCAGCTTGAATCGCACCACCGACACGCCGAGCGTCTCGGCGGCCTCCTCGTTCTCGCGCAGCGACCGCAGCCCGTGGCCGAAGCGCGAGCGGCTCACCCAGACAAGGAGGCCGGTCGCGAGCAGCGCCAGCGCGAACATGGCGAAGTAGATGACCACCAGGTCGGGCGCGCCGAACAGGATCCGGCTCGCGGTGCCGCCGGCGGACTCGATGGCCATGATGCTGAACTTCACGAGTTCGGCCAGCCCGAAGGTCAGGATCACGAAGTACGGACCGCGCACGCGCAGCACCGGCAGGCCGACCAGCGTCGCGAAGGCGGCTGCGAGCAGGCCGGCGGCGGGTATCGCGAGCCACAGCGGCACCTGCTGCCAGGTCACCACCACCAGGTAGGCGCCCAGCCCGTAGAAGACGACGTGGCCGAGCGAGACGTAGCCGGTCATCTTGGACAGCACGCACCAGCTCTGCGTCAGTGCCAGCCACATCAGCAGGCTGAGGCCGGTGCCGACCAGGTAGTCGTTGGCGACGAAGGGCAGCGCCGACAGCGCGACGATGCCCACGGCGAGGATGGCGAGCCAGGAGCGTTCGCGCCAGAGAGGATTCATGTCAGCTTCGGGTCGTGCGCCTGGCCAGGAGGCCATTCGGGAACAGCAGCAAGGCGCCGACGAAGCAGCCGTAAAGCAGCACCGAGCGCAGGTTGGCCGACGTCAGGGCGACGCCGTAGGTCTCGATCACGCCGAGCAGCAGCGCGGCCACGAGCCCGGCCATCACGTTGCCCAGGCCGCCGAGGATGATCACGATGAAGCCGGCGATGGTGAACGGGAAGCCCGAGAACGGGGAGAACTGCTCGAGCATCGACAGCAGCACGCCGGCCAGCGCGGCGCTCGCGAAGCCGAGCGCGAAGCTGGTCCACTGCACCCGATCGACGTCGACTCCGACGATGAAGGCCGCCTCGCGCCGCTCGATCACCGAGCGCATGGCCAAGCCCGCCATGCTGCGCCCGAGGAACAGCGCGACCGCGATGCAGGTGGTGCCCGCGACCGCTAGCGCTGCGATCCGGTTGCCCGTCATCGCGACGTTGCCGATGCGCCAGACGCCGTCGAGGTACTGGTAGGCCCGGTTGTTCGGCGTGAAGAACATCGCGGCGGCGTTCTGCAGGATGATCGACAGGCCGAAGAAGAGCAAGAGCGAATTGCCCTCCATGCGACCCGCGTCGGTGGCGGCGCGCGCCAGCAGCCGGCGGAACAATCCGCGGTAGAGCAGATAGCCCGAGAGCGCACCGAGCGCAGCCACCACCGGCGCGGCCACCAGCGGCGACACGCCCGCGATGGTGAAGGCCCAGTAGCCGGCGTAGGCGCCCAGCATCACCAGGTCGCCATGCGCGACATTGAGCATGCGCATGGTGCCGTAGACCAGGTTCAGCCCGAGCGCCACCAGCGCATAGAGCGAACCCGTGACCAGGGCAGCGAACAGCAGCTGCCCCGACAGCAGCACGTCGAGGACCGGCATCTCACCAGGACTTCTTGGGCTCGTACTGGCCGGTCGCGATCGACTTCGGCCAGACGATCTGCAGCTTGCCCTTCTGCGTCTGCACGAAGGCTGTCGGCGTGATCGCGTTCTGCACGCCCTCGAAGCGCACCTTGCCGTTGATGGTCTCGAAAGTCTCCTTGCTCACCACTTCGCGGATCTTGTTCTTGTCGAGGCCGCTCCTGGCCACCGCCGTCTCGAGGATCTCGAGCGACATCCAGGCGAGCGCTGAATTGAGGTAGTCCGGGTCTTCGCCGAACTTCTTGACGTAGGCGTCGTAGAACGCCTGCGAGCCCTTCCACTCCGGCCGCGGCGTCCAGTGCGCGATGGTGACCACGCCCTCGGCCGCGGACGCGCCCACCGCCTTGGCGAAGAAGGCGTCGCTCGGCCCGATGGCGACGAACTGCAGCGGACTGGCGATGCCCAACTCCTTCGCCTGCTTGGCATAGAGCACCGAATCGCCGGGATAGGCGAGCGCGAGCACGGCGTCAGGATTGGCCTGCTTCACCTGCGTTAGGATGGAGGTCATGTCCTTGATGTCCGGCGGGTACTCGGTGGAGAGCTTGATCTCGATGCCAGCCTTCTTGAGCTCGGGCTCGAGGAAGTTCTTGATCTCCTTGGTGAAGGGCAGCACGTTGGACAGCACTACCGCGGACTTGACGTTGTTGGCCTTGAGCATGGCCGTGAGTTCGATTCCGATGCGGTCCGGGATGGCCGAGGTCGGGAACCAGATGTAGCCCGGCTTGACTTGGCGCAGGGCCACCGATGCCGCGGTGTTGCCGATCATCGGGAACTTGAACTTCTCCAGCACCGGCGCGATGGCGATCTGAAACGGCGTGCCCCAGGGCGCGAGCAGCAGGTCGACCTTGTCGTCGGTGATCAGCTTCTCGTAGATGCGCACCGCCTGCTCGGGCTTGGACTGGTCGTCGTAGGTGACGAACTCGACCTTACGCTTCTGGCCGCCGACGTCCATGCCGCCGCGCGCATTCACCTGCTCCTTCCAGAGCTCGTAGGTGTTGGACTGGGATGGCGTCGCGTTGGCCAGCATGCCGGTGCGGGCCATCGAGAAGCCGATGCGCAGCGGCTTGTCAGCCTGCGCGAGCGCGGCGGGTGGGGACATCGCCATCGTCAGGGCGGCGATGCCTGCGACGAGCGACCTGCGATTCAGTGTGGGGCTTTGCATTGAGGTACTCCTGTCGACGGGATGGGGTGATGCGGCGTCTGCCGCATCCATGCTGCTGCGAGTGCCGGCCATCCCGCGGGACGTTCGCCACAGGCCACGCTGGCCTCGAAGTGATCGGCACCCTCGAGGACGTGGGTTTGCACGGGGACGCCGGCCGCGCGCAGCGCCGCCTCCATCTGCCGCGCCTGCACCACCAGGTGCGGGAAGTCGCGGCTGCCGTGCGTGATGAGAAAAGGCGGGCACGCGCCCGGATCGATCTGCGCGATCGGCGATGCGGCCGCGTCGACGCGGGCCGGGTCGAGCGTGCCGAGAAAGCGCGGCCGCGTGGCGATGCCGCTGTCCGCGCCGAGGCGGTAGACGCCCGAAACAGGAAGGCAGCCGCTGAGCACTCCGCGCGGCAGCGACCGCGCCGCGCGCCAGCCCGCCGACACGGCGAGCAGCGCCGCGTAGTGCCCGCCAGCGGAATGCCCGCCGACGAATATGCGGCGCCGGTCACCGCCCTGCTCCTCGATATGCCGCCAGACCCACGCAACGGCGTCGGCGGCATCTTCCAATGCGCTCGGGAATACATGGCCCGGGGCCAGCCGATAGCCGGCGCTCACGAAAGTCACGCCCTGCGCGAGCAGCGCGGGCGCCATGAAGTACATCCACTCCTTGTAGCCGCTGGTCCAGCCGCCGCCGTGGAAGAAGACCACTACCTCGCCGCTCGGCGCCTCGGGCCCGAACACCGTGAGCGTCTGGTAAGGATCCGCACCGTAGGCCTGCGCCTCGCCGGCCACGCCTTCGCCCAGCGCCAGGATGCGCGCCTGGTAGGCCGCGCCAAGCGGCGACAGCGGCTCCTGCGGCGGATAGTGATCGAGCTTCATGGCCTTTCGCTCTGCGCTGCGTCCTGCGCCAGCAGCGCATTGAGCACGCGTTCTGCGCTGAGCGGCAGTTGGTGGATCCGCACGCCGGTGGCGTTGGCGATCGCGTTGGCGATGGCGGCGGCCACGCCGTTGATACCGAGCTCGCCGACGCTCTTGGCGCCGAAGGGGCCGCTGGGCTCGTTGGACTCCACCAGGTAGGCCCGCACGCTGTCGGGCAGCTCGGCGAAGGTCGGGATCTTGTAGTCCATGAGGCTGGGATTGGCGAGGCGCGCGCCGTCCCACACCATCTCCTCGGTGAGCGCGAAGCCCATGCCCTGCACGAAGGCGCCTTCTATCTGGCCGGTGGCCATGGTCGGGTTGATCGCGCGGCCGATGTCGCACGCCGACCATGCGTTCAGCACGCGCACCTTGCCGGTGAGCTCGTCCACTTCGACCTCCACCACGAGCGCGTTGAAGCTGTAAATGCCGATCTGGGAAAACGGCAGCCCGTTGGCGACCGCGCGCTTCGGGTCCACGGTCTTCTGGTCGAACACCCAGCTGTGCGTGCCGATGATCGGCCCGCCGGCGGCCCAGTGCGCGCGACCCGAGATCTCGGCGAAGCTCACGGCACGCTGCGCCACGCCCTTGATCGCGACGCGGCCGCCCCGCAGCAGCTCGAGGTCCTCGGGCGCGCATTCGAGCATCTGGCTGGCCTGCTGCTTGAGCTTGGATTCCACCTCGGCCGCCGCGCCGACGACCGAGCGCCCCGCGACATAGGTGACGCGGCTCGCGGTGGTGCCCCAGTTGTAGGGCGAGCCGTCTGTGTCGGGGCTCGCAATGGCGACCCGCTCGATCGGCAGCTTCAGCGCCTCTGCGCACATCTGCGTCAGCACCGTGTTCGATCCCTGGCCGATGTCGACGGCGCCGGTGTTGAGCAGCACGGTGCCGTCCTCCAGCACGCGCACGATGGCACCTGATGCCAGCAGGCCGCTGATGTGCGCGGACAGCGCCACGCCGAGGCCGCGCTTGAAGCCAGGTGTCGCCTTCTCCGCCCCTGCGGCAGCGGACCAGCCGGACTCTTCCTCAACGATGTCGACGCACTGCGCGAGGCCGTTGGACAGGATCGGCTGGCCGCCGAACCAGGGGTCGTCGCCGGCCAGCATGTTCCGGCGCCGCAGCGCCATCGCATCGATGCGGAGCTTGCGCGCGATCTCGTCGAGCTGCGACTCGGAAGCGAAGGTCATCTGCGGCACGCCGAAGCCGCGGAAGGCGCCGAAACGCAGCTTGTTGGTGTAGGCCACGCGGCCATGCGCATGCACGTGCGGGATGCGGTAGGGCCCGCAGTTCATCAGCAGCGCATAGCCGAGCACGCCGGGGCTGTCGTCGCCGTAGGCACCGCCGTCGAGCAGCAGCTCGGTCTCGCGCGCCACCAGGGTGCCGTCGCGCTTCACGCCGGTCCTCATGCGGATGATCGCGGGATGGCGCGCACGCACCGATTCGAAGTCTTCTTCGCGGCTCAGGATCAACTTGACCGGCTTGCGTGCCTTCATCGCCAACAGCACCACCGCCGGCTGCACGTGCGCTTCCATCTTGTTGCCGAAACCAGCGCCGATGCGCGGCGTCAGGCAGCGCAGGCGCGTCATCGGCAAGCCCAGCGATTCGCAGACACTGGCCTGCACGCGAAAGACCGACTGGTTGGCGGACCACAGCGTCACGCGGCCCGCGGCATCGACTTCGGCCAGCGCGCCGCAGGGTTCGAGCGACAGGTGGGCCTGGGCCTGCGTGCGGTACGTGCCTTCGACTACCAGGTCGCACTGCGCCCAGGCGGCGTCGATGTCGCCGGCATGGAACGAGGTGCGCGAGCACAGGTTGCCTTCGGTGCCGGCATCGAAGACCTGGACATAGGACGCGGCATCGTCGTGCACGATGGCGGCGCCGGGTTCCAGCGCCTGCTCCGGATCGAGCACGGCAGGCAGTTCCTCGTAGTCGACGTGAATCAGCCGCACCGCCTGCCGCGCGATCGCCTCGGTGTCGGCGGCCACGGCGGCGACGATCTCGCCGACGTAGCGCACCTTGCCCTTGGCGAAGGCCGGCTCGTCCTTGATGAAGGCGCCCATGCGGTGCGCATCGTCGAGGTCGTCGCCGGTCACGATGGCGCGCACGCCCGGCAGCGCGCGCGCCGCGCTCAGGTCGTAGTCGAGGATGCGCGCATGCGGCAGATGGCTCTGCAGGATGGCACCGAAAAGCATGCCGGGACGGTACAGGTCGGCGATGTATTGCGCGCTGCCGGTGAGTTTCTCCCAGCCCTCCAGCTGCGGCACGGCCTGGCCGACCGCGCCCTCGTGTTCGTCGATGGGGTTGGCGACGCTGCTCATTGCCCGTCCCCTTCGTGGGCGAGCGCGCGGGCCGCGCCCTGCACCGCCTGGACGATCTTGACGTAGCCGGTGCAGCGGCACAGATTGCCCGACAGGGCCAAGCGCACGGCCTGCTCGTCGGGTTGCGGGTTGCGCTCCAGCAGGGCCTGGGCACTCACCAGCATGCCGGGCGTGCAGAAGCCGCACTGGAACGCACCGGTGCGCGCGAAGGCCAACTGCAGCGCCCGCATGCGTGGGTTTTCCTGTAGGCCTTCGAGCGTGAGGACTTCCGCGTCTTCGCAGTTGTGCGCCAGGCTCAGGCAGGCGCGCATCGGCACGCCGTCGACGCTGATGGTGCAGGCGCCGCACACGCCCTGGTTGCAGCCGCGCTTGGCGGCCGTGAGCTGCATGCGGTCGCGCAGCACGGTGAGCAGGGTGTCGTGCAGATCGGCGCCGACCTGCGTGCGCTCGCCGTTCACGTTCAGGCTGAGGACGGCCTGCGAAGGCGCGATGGCATTGGCGTTCATTCAGCACTCCGGGGGGCGGCTTCGGCGCCGCGCACCGCGCGCAGCAGCAGGCGGGGGATCAGCAAGCACCGGTAGTCGGCGCTTCCGCGCACGTCGTCGAGCGGGTCAGCATGCTGCACCAGCAGCCGGCCTGCGCGGGCGATCGCCTCGTCGCTTCGATCGCCGGACAGGATGGCGTCGGCCTCCGCGTCCGCGAGCGGCGTCGGGCCGCAGGCACCGACGGCGACGCGCATGCGTCCGTCTTCCAGCAGGCAGGCGGCGACCGATGCAGTGGCATAGTCGCCCGCGACGCGCGCATGCTTGATGTAGACGCCCGCGCCGCGATCAGGACGCGGCAGCAGCACCGCGGTGACCAGTTCGCCCGGCTCCAGCGCCGTGAGATACCAGTCGACGAAGAACTCGGCCGCGCCCAGCGTGCGGCGCCCTTGCACGGAAGCGATCTCGATCTCGGCGCCGGCCGCCACCAGCGCGGGTGGATAGTCGAGCCCCGGATCGGCGAAGGAGATCGAGCCGCCGATGGTCCCCATGTTGCGCACCGTCGCATTGGCGATCTGAGATGCCGCGTGGCGCACCACCGCCGCGTGGCCGAGCTGGAGCGTGCAGCCGGCCGTTTCGCGATGCCGCGTGAAGGCGCCGATGCGCACACGCCCGTCGTCCAGCACCGAGATGCCCTTGATCTCGTCGATGCCGGCCAGACTGATCAGCGCGGCCGGCTCGATGACGTGGGCGTTGAGCATGGCGACCAGTGTGGCGCCGCCGGCCAGCAGCTTGGCCTCGCCGTCCTGCGCGAGCAGGGACGCGGCCTCCTCGACGGTCTTCGGACGAAAGAGTCCCTGCAAGGTGGTCATGACGCCGCCGTGCCCAGCGCTTCGAGTTTGCGCTGCAGGTTGACTGCGAATTCGTCGCCCATGCTCTGCGCCTTCTTCTTCATCATGCCGAGCGCGAAGCGGCCCAGGCGGCCCGTAACGGAAACCTCCGAGCGGTAGCGCACCTGCGTGCCGGTGGGCGTCGGTTCCAGGCTGACCTGGCTGTCCGCCTGCAGGTTGCTCGCGTGGCCGCCCTCGTCGCCGCGCGTCACGGCCCACACGTTGCGCTCGTCGCGGCGAGTGATCTGCACCTGCAGGTCGAAGCGCGCCTTGATGCCGGCCATGGCGATGGCGACCACGGCGCGATAACGCTCGTCGTCGATCGCCTCCAGCTGCTCGCAGCCAGGCAGGCACGAGGCCATCAGGCGGGCGTCGAACAGATGGACCAGCAGCGTCTCCGGGGGCGCCGCAATCGGGAACTGGCCTTCGATCAGCATGGGGTGGGTCCTTGGGCGAAGGTTGCGAACGGCGCCATCAGCGCGGCACCCGCGGCACGATCATCTTCGGGTCGACCACGCGCCCGTCCTTCACCACCACGTTGCCGTCGAGTGCGATGGTGCAGCCGCGCATCGGCACGTCGTAGTGGCCGCGCGTGGTGCGCTTGCCGCCACCCTGCGTATTGGGGCCGGTGGAAAAAAGGAAGTTGCCGGGGAAGCTGCGCGCCGCCGCGCGGCTGCGCTCCGGCGCATCGCCGTGCAAGGCCAGCGAATCCCAGCGGCACTGCGGATTGAGGCCCCAGCCCAGGTGCGAGAGCGCGTAGGGATCGGTGTCGGCTTCGCTCACCTTGCCTTCGCCCAGCCATTCGCGCATGAGCGCGGCGTCGAGCCCGCCTTCGATGCTGACGATGTGGCCGTCGCGGATCTCGAGCGCGATGGCGTCCTGCACGTAGCGGCAGTACGGCAGGATCACGATGTCGCCCGGCGCGATGACCACGCGGCCCTGCGCGCTGCCCTCGTTCGGGAAGGTGTGCAGCAGGCCCACGCCCCAGTGATCGAATCGCCCGGGCTCGTCGGCCATGCCGTACTGGCTCATGACGGGGTACTCGCCGCAGCGGTAGCGCAGGTCGGTGCCGGCCTGGCTGGTCACGCGCACCTCGCGCGTCTTCTTGTAGAGGGTCTGTGCGTGCAGCACGGCCTCCTTCAGGCCCGGCGGCGATTGCAGCTGATAGAGATCGTCGGGCGCGTCGATGATCATCTGCACGCGCACGCCCTTGGCCTGGACGTCGCGCAGCCACTTGGAGAACAGCGGCACGTGGAAGATCAGCACCATGTCCACCGCCATCAGTGCATCGAGCGTGCCCTTGCACTTGCCGATGGTCGCGACGCCGACGCTGGTCCAGCCTGGAATCGCGTTGACGCACATCTCGTAGATGTCGAAGCCGATGTCCTGCGCCGCGGCGAAGGCGGCTTCGATGTACTCGCGCCGGGTGCCGAGGTCGCTGACGATCGCCACCGTCTGCCCGGGCTCGACCCGGCACAGCTCGAACTGCTTTCGGAAGAGTGACATGAGCTTCGCGGGGTTGAGCTCCTGTGTGCGGATCGCTGCTTGCATGGGTCGATTCCTCTCGATGTGAAAAGTACTTTAGGAATCAATCAAATGGATGTCAATAGCGAATACCATTCATTTTTGAGAGAATGCACGCCTCAACCTGAAACAGGATCGGAACGAGATGTCACAGACCAAGAAGCAAGACGTGCGCGAAGCGATCCTCGCGGCGTCGTTCCGGTTGTTTTCCGAGCAGGGCTACAGCGACACCTCGATTCCCGCGATTGCGCGCGAGGCCGGCATCTCGACGGCCAACGTGTACGTCTACTTCCGCTCGAAACTGGACATCATCTACACGCTGTACGAGCCCTGGCTCAAGGAACGCCTCGAACGGCTCGACCGCTCGCTCAAGCGCATCGCCTCCCCCGAGCGTCGGCTCGAGCGGCTGCTCGTCATCCTCTGGCGCGAGCTGCCGCGCGAGAACAACGGCTTCGCGAAGAACATCATGCAGGCGCTGTCCACCACGGGCGGCGGCGACGACTACAGCCCGCACTTGCGGGAACTGTTCCAGGGCCGCGTGGCAGGCTGGCTGGCAGATTGCCTGTCGGTCACGGAGGCAGAAAGCGACGTCATCGCGGGCATCGTGCTGATGGCCTTCGACGGCTTCGCGATGAACGTCCATCTCGAGCACGGTATGGCGTTCAACGCGTCCGCGGCGCGCCTTTTCAGCCGGATGTTGATAACTCCGGAGTTGGTTGGCCGGCCCCTCGAGGTCGACAAACTTTGAAGGCTGGCAGTGGCAGACGGCCAGGTGCTCCCACGGTGAGGTCTCGGCCCGTGGCACGATCACCAGCTCCCTCGCGCGCTCGGTCCACATCCGATGAGCGGCGAAAACTCATCAACCCGACGAGCGCTACGCGATCCCAAAGCTGTTCATCGGCTCCGCAGGCACCTTGGGATCGTCACGGCCGCTGCCCTTAAGGTGTTCCCGCTCGCGCCGTTTCCTCTGACCTCGTTATTCGCACCATAGCGCAAGCCGTGATAGCTGCACTGCAGGATTTCTTCGATCTGCCCCATGGAGAGGGGCATGCCGCAATAGGCACATCGATCTTCTAGAGCCACCGGGCGGCCGCCGACGAAAAACACCGCTACGCCTTCGCCCAAAAGGACTGTCCGCGTTCACGTGGCTCCAGGCTGCTACGTACTGCGGATTCAACCGGTCGATGCAACACTCCTTCAGCTCACGCAGTTTTTAGTGCATCGACCGGTTGAATCCGCCAGCGAGAGCGGACGTTGCCTGCGAAATGCTGAACCTCGGCAGCCGGCCAGGATCGGACCTTCCCGGCTGGCTCAGAATGTCCGTGAGTTCAGGGTCAACACTGGGCTCTCTCAGGTGGGCAACGGGCTGCGAAGGCGGGGATCTCCAGATCGATGCTTTCTCGCATCGAGCTTGGGCTTGTCGTTCCGTCGATCGGCGCGCTCGACCGTGTCGCTCTAGGCGCGCCCATAACGCTGCTCTTCTGGAAAAGGCGGCGGTGAATAGCGCTGCCTCTACCTGGAAATTCGCGACAGTCGCCGGCATCGAGGAACCGCCCTTGACGGGCCGGGTGCCAAAGCAACCTCTACCAGCGCCGACTGACTGCCAATTCCAAGCATAGGCCGTAAAACTTAGGCCAGGCTGAGGGCGATCAGGCCTTCCTTGTCTATCGGCCCCGTCGGAGCCAGTGTGCCCGGAAGAACTTCGCCGGTCGCCTTCACAGCGCGCGTCCGCTTCGGCTTTTCACCTACAGACGACGCAGGAGGAGCTAGTCGTAATCTTGGAAGTAGTACTTAAGCATTCTTCACAAGGTTGCACGGTATGGAATCGTCCGACAAAGCAGAGCTGGAAAGGCTGCGCTCGGCGATAGCAAGCAGCAGGGCCGCAACCGCTGCATGGCGAGAACTGCTGATCGAATTGGCAGGTGACCACATGTGCGGCAGCGGCCCAGGTGTCGCCTGACACCTCGCTAACCTTGTGCGTTCGAAAGTGAGTTTCTGCGGCTCCTGCTGCAGCAGCGAGCGTTCGCGCACGCGAAGTGGGTCTAGCGCCGTTGCCCACCCCTATGCCCATGAGGATGTCGTGGTTTGCGGGCGGGTTTACGCGTTTAAAGCCACGCGTGGATAGCGAATGAAAGGGCCTTCCCCGTCCCGATTAAGCCGCTGCGAGTTGCGGCTGTCGGCAACTGAGTGCCACGATGGGGTTGCGAACCTCCATCAACTCACTCGGAAAGGGGAAGCCCATGACTATTTTGTACATCGGCATCAATCTGGCAAAGA
>NZ_JAGGNV010000093.1 GCF_018614955.1 Variovorax paradoxus | reverse complement strand
TCACGTCGAACACTGGCGAGATCGTGCCCATGGTGTGGCCCGGCGTGATGTACAGCGAGACGGAGGTATCTCCGAGCGTGATGCGATCACCGTCCTTCACGGAAACGTCGCGCTTCGGCGGCGCGCCCCAGATCGGCGTTGCGAATTCGAGCCTGGTTTCGATCATGGTCCAGTCGGCCTCGCTCATCACCACGCGCGCACGGTACTTCTGCGCGAGGTACGGCGCGCCGCCGTAGTGGTCTCCGTGCCCGTGCGTCACGATCACGTACTTGATCTGCGCCGGATCGAGCCCCAGCTTGCGCATGCCGCCTTCGATCAGTGCTGCAGCCTCCGCCTGGGTGTTGAGCGCATCGATGAGGATGATGCCGTCCGAGGTCTTGATCGCCCAGGCGCTGACCCAGTCGGCGCCCACGAAATGCAGGTTGTCGAAAGCCTGGCCGGGCGGCGGTGCGGGCTTGGCGATGAAGGCCGCAAGGCCCTTGTCCGGCTCGGCCTGTGGCGGCCGCGTGGCGGGCGCGGGTTTGCAGAGAGTCAACAGGGCCGTCAGATCGGATTCGGCGGCGCGCGTGGCGGCCGCAACATGTGCGGCGACGGTGGCGTCCGACGGCGCCTGCCGCTGGGCCGTGGTTTGCGCGCAGCCCTGCGCCAGGGCGACAACCGCTGCCAGGGCGGTTGTCTTCAGCAGAAGGGTGTCTGTTCGATTCTTGCGGTGTGCCATTGCTGTCTCCGAGCCGTCGCTGCGGCCTATTGTGGAGACGTCATTCAGCGACACGGGCACTGGTTCGATCGCTGCGCCCGAGGCTTGCACGATGCCTTCCACTGCTCGAGTGGTCCAGCGTGATCCTCGATCCGAAGATGACGACGGAGTTGCTGCGCCGGCTCGCGCACCCAAGCGCATACGGTCCGACGCTCGACGGTGCGATCACCGCCCAACTCACCCAGCCCCGCGTGCGTACTTCTTCCCGCCAATCTTCCCGCCAAATCCACGACCAGCTTGAGTCGCGATGCTGACGTCTCCCCCAAAGGTCGGATGGCAGCCCGTTTCGTAAGCGCTAACGTGAAGCCCCAGACTCTGATTGGACTTTGTGGAAAGCGTCATCAAGGTATTGACGGGCAAGTCGCTTGAAACCATGCTCAGCGAGGGCGGCAGTGGCCCCTGGAAATTGAACCAGGACCGTGCGTCGGCCTGTCCCTATCTTGTTGCAGTTCGGAACCTGAACGGCGCCGGAGACCAGAGAGGTGTCGGCCACCGCACAGCGTTCATGATCGGCAAGATCTCCGAGATTCTGGAATCGGGCGACCGGCACGTCATTGCGTTCGGCGAGTACGCGACCTTGGCCATCCCAAACGCATGGGAAGGAAGCCGCAACCCGGTGGCTTACACGAATCTCGAGAAGCTCAAGATCGACCCCACGATCCTGGACTGGAGGAGGCTTCCTGGATCCCGAGGCTCTACTGTCTGAGCTGCGCCACTGAAACTACGATCTCCTGGCGCCAGTGTGGCAGAGCCTCAATCGCTCTCATCTGGGACGTCTCCTCCAGTAGCGGGCCCATCCCAACTACTTGCGGTGAGACCGGTCATTCGCATTGCCCGGTGAAATACGGGCGCGGCTATTTCGCTCGCCCGTACTTCGCTGAGAAGGTGGCCGCGGCAAGCTTGTTGGCATTGATCATGTAGCCCACCAGCGCTGCGGTGCCGTCGGGCGGAATGTCGAGCTTGTCGGTCTTCAGCGCGTAGACCGTGAAGATATAGCGATGTGGCTTGTCGCCCTTCGGGGGACACGCGCCGCCGAATCCCGGCGCGCCGAAGTCGGTACGTCCCTGCATGGTTCCGGCAGGCAGTTGCTTGCCATCGGGCAGGCCGGCCCCTGCCGGCAACTCGGTAGCCGTTGCCGGGATGTTGTAGACCACCCAATGCCACCAACCCGACCCAGTGGGTGCATCCGGGTCGTACACCGTCACCGCAAAGCTCTTGGTGTCCTTGGGCGCGCCGCTCCACTTCAGCGCCGGCGATACGTTCTTGCCCGTGCAGCCGAAGCCGTTGAAGACCTGGGCGTCGGTGAGCATGCTGCCAGGCTTGATGCTCGGACTCGTCAACACGAAGCTGGCGCCGTGCGCGAGCGATACGCACATCGCCAGCACGGCGGCAAAAAAGGTCGAGCGCAATGTCGCTTGCATCATCAGTTTTCCTTTTGATCGAATCGAGGGAAGAGGAGATCTGCAGTGTCACCGAAGCGCTTGCCCGCATTCTGTCCCACCGCATGGTTTGAGGAAAGCTACCGTGCCGGCGTTGCAGTTGGAAATGGTGCAACTTCTTCCCGGCTGCCGATGGCGATGCTGTCTGCACCAATGGGGAACCGGGCACGTCCAGCACCGGTTGCGGAGAACAGGTTGGGCCGCTAGACTAGGATTAATGTCACGCTTAACGGATACTGTAAAATGGCGTTGCGCGCATCAGACATCGTCCCCATCAGCGAAGCGCGCGCCAGGCTCACCGAGCTCGCCGAAGACGTGGTGGGTAACGGCTCGGAGAAAGTGCTGACCAAGAACGGCGCAAGCTACGTGGCGTTGGTCGACGCGCGCCGGCTGGACTACTACCATGCTCTCGAATTGGAGCATGCCAACCTCGTGCAGGCCGAAGACGCCATCGCCGGTCTGCGGCAAGCCCTGGCGGGGCAGTTTGTGCCTGACGAGGAACTGGACCAGGCACTCGGCGTCGCGCCGGCGTCGTGAGCATGCCTGTCAACGCAAGGGTTCGGGCGGTTCCGAACTTCCTGGCGTGCCTGCAAGCCGCTCGTAGCTTCATGGACGAGCAGGACGCGGCTTCCGCATCGGCGCGCATCAAGAAATTGCAGGCTGAAGTGGTGAAAGCGCGGGCACTTCTCGCGTTCGCACCCACGAGCGGCCGGCCCGCTCGATTCCTGGATGCCAAGTCGGGATGGGGTCAGTTTCAAGCGGAGCAGGCAACACAACTGGCCGTGGAACTTGGCAGGCCCGAGCTGCGGGAACTGGTGCTGGCTCGCCATGTAGCGCTCTATGCCCACTCTCAGAGGGAAGTAGTGTTGCTCTCAATGCGGCATGAGCGCCAGTTGGCCTACCGGTTGCCTAAGCCATTTGTCTGAGCGATGCCCTCGCCGGCATCTCCAGCCGCAGCGTGTTCTCGACGTGGGTCAGGTGCTCGACCGTCCGCGCAGGCTTGTCGGCAATAGGCGGCGTCCGCGGTGGCACCGCGTGCTTGCACGTGGGTGGCGACGAACCTTCGTCCCTATCGCTGCCCTGAAAGCCATTTGCGCGGAGAGATACCAACTTTCTGTGTGAAGAGCCTCGACATCGCCGAGGGATTGGCATAGCCGAGCTCGTCCGCGATTGTCTTGACCGATGCACCGTTGCGCAGCTCCGCCTGCGCAATGGTCAGGCGCCAGTTGGCAAGGTAGTCCGCCGGCGTTGCGCCCACCACCGCCTTGAAGCGAGACGCGAAGGCACTTCGGGACATGCCCGCCTCCTCGGCCATTTGCTCGAGCATCCACGGCTCGCCCGGACGTTCGTGCATGGCAACCAGCACGCGTGCCAACTGCGGATCTCCGAGGCCCGTCAGCAGCCCGGAAGGCAGTTCGCTTTCCTGCGGATGATCGAGAAGCCAGCGCAGGAGCTGGATCAGCACCACCTCGAACAGGCGATCCGCGAGCAGACGGTGCCCGCATAGCACCCGTGTGGTCTCCGCAAAGAGCAGTCCCAGCGACTGTTCAAGGCCGTCGACCGCGTGCAGGGGAAGGCGGATCATCGGGGGCAACGCGCGCACCAGGGGATGCGCTGCGCCGCCATCGAAATCGAGCGTCGCGCACACGAAATCCGATCCCTCTGCCGGGGCGTTGTGGAAGTTGTGAGCCAGCGGCCGGGGATAGAAAAGAAGGCTCGGCTCCTTCACAACGACTTTGCGCGGCGCGCCCGCGCGCGGCGAATGCGTGACGACCATTTCGCCGCGGCGCAACACGTGCAGAAAGCCGCGTCCTTCCTTTGCCGCGAAGGTCGTGGTGCCGCACAGCGGGCCGGCATGGAACAAGTGCGCCCGGACACCGAAGCGCTCGAGCAGCGATGACAGCCTGTCGACGGGGGGCAAGCTCGGCATTGGACGAAAAGGTATCTTTGGTGGATAAAAGTGTTCAAATCATACGACGAACGCGAAGACACTTCTCCCATCGACATCACTTTGAAGGAGCCAGCATGTCTCGCATCAACCTTGTCAACGACGCCGCAGCCACCGATGAAACCAAGGCGCTGCTCTCTGAAATTCACGGCGCTTTTGGCGCGACGCCCAACATGTTCCGCGCCGTCGCCAACTCCCCGGCGGCCCTCAGGAGCATGTGGGGATCGTTCGGCGCGCTGGGTGGCGGCGTCGTCTCCGCGCAGCTCGGCGAGCAGATCGCCGTGGCCATCGCCGATCGCAACGCCTGCAACTACTGCCTGGCCGCGCATACCGCGCTGGGCCGCAAGGCCGGGGTCTCCGCCGTCGACATGACGGCCGCTCAGGCAGGAAATTCCTCCGACCCGCAGACCGCTGCTGCTTTGCGCTTCGCGCTCAAGCTCGTCGACACACGTGGCCAAGTCGGCGAAGCGGACGTGCAGGCGCTGCGCGCCGCAGGCTTGGATGACGCGCACATCGTCGAGATCCTTGCCCATGTGGCGCTGAACCTGTTCACCAACTATGTGAACGTGGCCCTGGACGTGCCGGTCGATTTTCCGGGAGTGAAGCTGCGCGCAGCCGCCTGATCACGCGTCAAACGAGGCGCCGGGAGGGCGGGCTGCGTCCGCACTCCCCGCGTTGCCAACACCTTGGAGCATTCACCATGTCGAAGTACTACCCAGAAGCGCCAGAGCTGCAGATCGGCCAATGGCTCAACACGGACGCGCCCCTCACGCTCGCGTCGCTGCGCGGGCGCGTGGTGGTGCTGCACGCCTTCCAGATGCTGTGCCCGGCCTGCGTATCGCACGGCCTCCCGCAGGCAAGCAAAGCGCGGCAAGTCTTCGCAGCCAGGGACGTCGCCGTGATCGGGCTGCACACGGTGTTCGAACACCACGACGTCATGACGCCAGCGGCACTCGAGGCGTTCGTTCACGAGTACCGCTACACGTTTCCGATCGGCATCGACAAGCCCTCGCGGGGCGGCATTCCAGTCACGATGGGTGAGTACCAGTTGCAGGGAACGCCGAGCATCGTGCTGCTCGACAAGCAGGGCCGCATCCGGCTGAGTCACTTCGGGGTGCTCGAGGACATGGCGCTCGGCGCAGCCATCGGCCAGTTGGTCGCCGAAGAGGTCGCGATTCCCCTGATCGCCGACCCATTGGATGAAACAGCGGCATCGCCATCGGCGGGCGGCGACCGTTGCGACGAAGGCGGCTGCCATGTCCGATCGGATCGAAAGTAGCCTCGCGCCATGAAATGCATCGCCCTCCAGCACCTTGCCTTCGAAGACCTCGGCCTGTTCGCCGAGGTGCTGGCGAACGCCGGCTATGAGATCGACTATCGGCAAGCCGGCGTTTTTCCCGTCACCAGCGACGAATGCCGTGGCGCCGAGCTGGTCGTCGTCCTCGGCGGCCCGATCGCGGCGTACGACACCGCAGCCTATCCCTGGCTGCACGACGAGCTCGCCGGCCTGCGCGAGCGTTTGGCACTGCAACGTCCGACCTTGGGGTTGTGCCTGGGCGCACAACTCATGGCCAGCGCACTCGGTGCGCGCGTCTACCCGTGCGCGAGCAAGGAGATCGGCTGGGTGCCGGTCGAGCTGAACGAGGCGGGCAAGGCGTCATGCCTCGCGCCGCTGGACGGCGTGCCGGTGCTGCATTGGCACGGCGATACCTTCGACGTTCCGCCAGGCGGCGATTTGCTCGCGCGCACTGCGCCAACCCCGCACCAGGCGTTCAGCCATGGCCGCAATGCACTGGCGCTGCAGTTCCACCCCGAGGCAGACCCTGCGCGCATCGAGTCTTGGCTGATCGGCCACGCCTGCGAACTTGTCCAGGCCGGCATCGACATACCGGCGCTGCGCGCCCAAAGTGCGGCGCAGGAATCCACCTCGCGCGCGGCGGCTGCAGCGGTCCTGTCGACCTGGTTGGGTCAGCTCCAATGACGCTGGCCACACCAGGAGCGACGACGTCGGTGTGTGTAGCCTCGTGGGGTACAAGGTGGCAAGCAACGCCCGGCCAATCCCCCATCTTCAGTGGGCGCGAGACTCATCTCTCCGTCATGGGGGCCCCGCTCGCTGATCCGTGGCGCTCACCTGTGCGCCGTCTCGGCGTGCCCGCGCGGCGTGGCCTGGATCTGCCGGTACTGCTGGGGCGAGAGCTGCAGGCTGCGAATAAATGCGCGGCGCATGGCCTCGGAGGAGGCGAAGCCGCATTGGGACGCGATGGCCTTCACCGAGCGGTGGCTGCCCTCGAGGAGCCGGCGCGCCGCGTCCACGCGGATCTGCTGCACGACGGCTGCCGGCGTGCGGCCGGTCGCGCCGCGGTAGAACCGGGCGAAGGTGCGCTCGGACATCGCCAGGTGCTCGGCGAGCTGCGCCACGCTATAGGACCTGCGCAGGTTCATCGATATCCACAGAAGCAGATCTGCGATACGCGGATCGCGCTGCACCTCGATGGCGCTCTCGCCCCTCTCGCTGCCGAAGCCGTAAGCGCGCTGGAAGGGCGCGGCCATGCGGCTCGAGATCGCCGTCGCGATCACGCCCCCGAGGTCTGCGGCCACGAGGCTCATTGCGAGATCGACGCCATGCGTCACGCTCACCGCGCTCCAGTGCACGGGAGCAGCTGCGGCGCGTGCCGATCCTGAGGCACCGGCAGCGCGGGATGCCTCCTGAACGAGCGTGCGGGCCTCCTGCCCGATCGTCGCGCCGCTGCCGATATGGGGGGCCATGCGGTCGAGCCAGGATTCGATCACCGCCCGCCCCGCATCGGAGTCGCGGGTCGTGCGCAGCCAGGGGCCCGCCGCCACGATGAGCTTGGCGATGGTGCCCTGGATGCGCGCTGGCAGCGCCTCGGCGGCGAGCGCGACGCCGCTGGAGGCCAGTACGGCACCAGCCTGCGCGCCGATCAAGCGCACGCGGTAGAAAGGTTTCTTCTTGAGCTCGCCGAGCACGGCGTTGGCGATCTCGAAAACCGAGATGGCGCCTGCCACGTCGACGACGGGAAAGCCGGGTAGCAGCAGAAACCAGACACGTTGCATGCTCGAGAGTGCTTGTTCCGATGCGCGAACCCGCGCGATGAGAGCGCGCGACGCGCGTGCGCACTTTAGCGGCTTGTGACACGCCGATGACTTCGACCAATGGGGGAGGGACCTGGCGGGATTGGGGGGAAGTTTGTCTCCTCCGGAGGGGCGCGCACTTCTAGACTTGACTCTTGGCTGCCGGAGAAAGCGCTCGAGACTTCAGGCAGCAGGGGGCCTTGCCCCCGGCCGGGACGTGAGTGCCCTTGCGTCCCGGATATCGAGAAGGGCTCTTCGATGGCACTGTGGACCCAGAACGTATGGCAGCGGCTCACGGACGCGCAGAGCGCGGAGGACGCGTTCGCGCAGATCGCGCTCGGTGCACGCGAGCTAGGCTTCGAGTACTGCGCCTATGGTCTGCGTCTTCCGCTGTCGTTCACAAACCCGAAGACACTGATCCTCTCGAGCTATGAGCGCCGCTGGAGCGAGCGCTACCTCGAGGCGGGCTACCTGCGCACGGATCCGACCGTTGCGCACGGCACGCGCAGTGCGCAGCCGGTGGTGTGGAGCAACAAGCTGTTCCAGCGTGCACCGCAGATGTGGGATGAGGCGCGCTCCTTTGGGCTTCGTGTGGGCTGGGCCCAATCCTGCCTCGATCCGGACGGCCGCATCGGCATGCTCACGCTCGCGCGTTCGAACGACCGGCTGACCCGCAGCGAGCTTTTGGCGCACGATCCGCTGATGCGATGGCTCGTGAACATGGCGCACCTGACGCTCGCCGGCCATCTTGGCGGCGCCCAGGCCAGCCTCCACGAGCCGCTCACGCGCCGGCAGGTCGAGGTCCTGCGATGGACGGCCGACGGCAAGACGAGCGAGGAGATCGCCTTGATCCTCTCGATCTCGGCGAACACCGTGAACTTCCACATCAAGAATGCCGTTGTGAGGCTGCGCGTGGCCAACAAGAGCGCCGCGGTCGCGCGCTCCTCGAAGCTCGGCTTGCTTGATTGAGGCGAGCGCAGCGCTCTCAGGTCCAGCCCACCCGGCCGCCCACGGGCCTGTTGCGTCATGGTGCCGGCGCCCCGGCGTGACAGGGTAGGCATGCACATGCGCCGAAAACGTTTTGCCGCGATCAGGCGGCGATGCGCTCGGCTGCGCTATATCGCGGCCTGTGAGAGAGATGACCAAAAACTTTGCACACCCCACCGCGCCCCTTTCGTCGATCTCGCGAGCTGTTGCCCGGCCTTCTACGGCTTCCTTCAGGCCTAGATGTGCTTGGTAACCGCGCGGCCATGTGAGCGTGAGCGCTGAGGAGTCTTCTTTGCGGAATTGACAGCGACGGTGGACTCATCGGCTGCGCGCTGCACGGCCTCAAATGCGTTGTTCGCCGCCTCGACTGCGCTACGCATGACGGCAACCGCACGGGCACTGGCAACGCGCGCGGCGGGCGCCTTGAAACTCGGATCGACTGCCTTGAGTGCTTCCGGCATCTTCACGGCGATCGCTACCAGCGTCTTCGCTGCGCCCGTGGGCTCGCGACGGCCCTGTTCCCACTGCTGCAAGGTGCGCACGGAGACACCGAGCAGTTCGGCAAACCGGGCTTGAGACAGGCCGGCATTTTCGCGAGCTGCCACGACGGGGGTGTACACCTTGCGCGTCTTCCCGGCGCCCATTTCGCGCGCCGATTGAACCAGCAAGGCCTCGAAGTCCTGGCCGGCTTCAAAGGCCGCCAGCTCGGCATCACTCAGAGGCTTTTTCTGCGGCATCACGCAACTCCTTCAACGTTTCGCCAGAGATCGAATCAAGGTTCGCTTTGGCGTAGATCAACAACAGAACGACTTCGCCGGCCTTCTTGCGGTTGAAGTAGACAATCCGCACGCCGCCACTCTTGCCCGATCCGGCCCGGCTCCAGCGCACCTTCCGCACGCCTCCCGATCTCTTTACCGGGTCTCCGTCGTCTGAGTTCGCTGCGATGTAGGCTGCGAACTCGCCGCGCTCTTCCTCTGTCCAATAGTTCGGCCAAAGCTTCTGGAAGGTTGGCGTTTCAACGACCGTCAGCATTTGAGTATACGCCAGTGGCGTAGTTGTCGATTAGATTGAACATGCATCCCTTCAGTTAACTCCGACGCTTCCTGCTGGTGCTGTGCCCTGCGCGCTTGGGGCGCGCATGGGCCCTGGTGCGTTGTCGCGCCGGCGCCCGCAAAAGGGGTATGCATGCCAGTGCGACAACGCGCTTCGCCGCCATCAGGCGGCGACGTGCTCGCCTGGAGCGACGGACGCGGATGTCGGCGCGCGCCAAGTCGGGTCGACCTGGACGAGGCAGGCAATGAGCATCTCGCCGTCGACTTCCATCGTGGGTCCGGCGCGTTGTGCGCGCAGGCCGGCGGCGCGCAGGATGCGTTCGATCGCCGGTGGCGAAACGCTGATCAGCTGGGTCGCACCGCACCTGGCCGCCAGGCGCATGGCCGCCTCAAGGACCTGTAGCGCGAGCGGCGAGGCGAGCGCGCGGTGGGGGTCGAGCCGTGTCGATTCGAGATCCACCGCCGCGAAACGCGAGAGCTCCCAGATCTGCGGTGAATGCGGAAATCTTGCGCCGCCGAGCAGATCGGGGAACACATCCTTCAGCAGGTAAGGCCGCTCGGTCGAAAGCAGTCGGGCAGTGCCGACGATCCTGACGTGGTTGTCCAGCGCGACCACGTACTGCGTGTCGCGCCGGTCGAACTCGTCGAGTTCGATGCGCTGTCCGGCAGGAAGCTTCCAGCCCAGACCCTGCACGAAGACGCGGTGGCGGTAGTGCGCCAACTCGAACAGCATGCCCGGCGGGAGAACATCGGCCGTGCCCGTGATGAATTCCATGTGCGATCCTTCTTGTGTGAAGTGATCGCATTACAGCGAGGCAGCCGGCATGGCGGCACTACCGGAATTGGTAGGGGCGATCACATGATCGTCCCACCTGACACCACGGATGCGCTGCCCTCACCGCTGAGAGGATCGCGAGCGCTCCTGGATGTCACGAGGACGGCCAGGTAGCCCAATGGCAGCTCGTGAATGCACTTCGGAATGGTCGAGCGCGGAGCGCAAGCTGCGCCCGTCGCACGTGTATCGCTTCACGCATGACCAGGCAAGTCACCCGAAAAGCCGACCAGCATGCGCACCATGAAGCGCCTCGAGGGACCGTGCCGCGATGGCCACAGCTGACGCGAAGACGCAGCAAGAATCGTCGTGCGCGCGTGCCCGCGACACGCCTGCGGCGCGGCAACGCGCCGTCGACGCTCGACAACGATCTTGCACGCCAAGCAAGTGCGACGAGGTTCTGACAGCGCCCGCTCCTCGTCAAGTCGGGCCTTTGTGTTGCTGAGCCCGTGTGGAGGCTTTTTGCGCACCAAGCAGGAGTTGATTCGGGGCGTTGTCGAAGAAAGACTTGGCTTCCGATTTCCAACTTCTCTTGCCATGTCCTTCCTCTTTTTTCGATCATTTGCCGCGCGTCTGCTGTGCGTTTCCGGCGCGCTCGCCTGCGCGGGCGTCGCCTTCGCGCAATCGTCCGGTGCGAGTCGCACCGATCCCAGCCCACCGGGCACCTCTAGCACCCAGCCGGCCGATCTGAACTGGCCGACGCGACCTCTGCGCCTGATCGTCGGCTTTGGCGGCGGTTCGTCGCCGGACTTCGTTGCACGCGCCCTGGCCATCCCCATGGCGAGGGCGCTGGGCCAGCCGGTGGTCGTCGAGAACCATCCGGGTGCCAGCGGCAACATCGCAGCGGACATCGTCGCGAAGTCCACCGACAAACACACGGTGGGCATCCTCATCAACGGCAACATGACGATTGCCAAGGTCCTCAATCCGGCGACCCCCTACGACCCGCAAAAGGACCTGGTGCCGCTCAGCATCATCTGCACGGCACCCCTGGTGCTCGCCACGACGCCGGAGGTCTCGAAGGCCGACGCCCGCGGCTTTCTCGACGCCGCGCGCGCTGCTGGCAGCACCTGGAGCTATGGGACGCCTGGAGTCGGCACGATCGGCCACCTCGGCATGGAGCTGCTCAAAGCCCGCACCGGGATCGGCGCTGTGCACGTGCCCTACCAGGGCAATCCGCAGGTCATCACCGGCCTGGCCAGCGCCCAGCTGCAACTGGCGCTCCTTCCGCCGGGCCTCGCCGAAGTGCAGGTCAAGGCCGGAAAGCTTCGCGCGATCGGCGTGACCTCGGCGCGCCGCTCCGCGCTCGTCCCCGACTACCCGAGCCTGCAGGAGGCAGGACTCAAGGATTTCGAGCTCGAGATCTGGACCGCCGCGGCAGCCCCCGCCAGCCTGCCCGCTCCCATCGTCCAGCGCCTGACCCAGGTCCTCTCGGAAGTCATCCGCTCGCCCGAGGTGCGGCAGAAGCTCTTCCAGCATGGCTACGAGGCAGCCGGCCTATCGGGCGAGGCGCTGGTGCGCCGGGTGAAGGCGGACACGGCAGCGCTCACCCAGATCATCGCGAGCCAGGGCATCAAGCTCGAGTAGGGAGGTGCAGATGAACCCGGAACAGCCGCGCCCGGACGGGCGCCAGGAAACCACGATCGCGGCCAATGAGTCGACCTCGGCCCCGCGGAGCGGAGGCGGAGGCGCAGCCCCTGCCAGCAGCAACGAGGAAGCCCAGCAGATCCTGCAGGCGCTTCGCGACGAACTCGACGGCCTGGACAGGACGCTGCTCAAGACCCTGCGGCAAAGGCTTGACTGCTGCTGCCGGATCGGCCTGCACAAGCGCGACCATGCGATCCCGATGATGCAGCCGCAGCGCATCGGGGTGGTGCAGGAACGTGCGGCTGCCTTTGCAGCCGACCACGGCATGAGCCCGACGTTCCTGCGCGCGCTCTACGAGCTGATCATCACGGAGACCTGTCGCCTGGAGGATGAGATCATCGGCGTGCCCGCGACGCCTGCATGAAGCCGCGCATCTCGTTCAGACGAGAGCCGGTCGAGGCATCGCCGGCAGCTCGCGAAGGCCGCGAACACCCCGGGATGGCAGCCGTCGAGGTCGACCAACTGTCACCAGTCATGCTCTACCGCTAAAGCAAGCACATGCTCACTTTCTCGACGCTGGGCCTCGAGGGCAGCAACCACCACTTCGTTCTCCAGCAGTACCTCGCCGCGCATGGCATCGCGCAAGCCTCTCGCATCGTGCTGTTCGACGACTTCCACGCCGGCGCGCGGGCGCTGATCGCCGGCGAGGCGGACTATCTGCTCCAATGCGCCGTTCATCCCACAGCCGCCGAGATCACGGGCACCTATCGCGCGGCCATGGTGGTGGTCGACGCCTTCATTTCCCCGAGCCGCCCCATGGCACTGGTAAGGGCCATGGGAGGCTGGAAGGGCACCGGCAAGGTGGGCGTGCAGCCTGCCACGCAGAGCTATGCCGACCTTTCCGCCTGGCCGACCGTCGTCCACGAGCCCACGGTGCTCGCGGTCCAGGCCGGCCTCGCTGAAGGACGCTACGAAGCGGGCATCGTCTTTTCGCCCTTCGCGGCAGCACACGCTGAGCGCTTCGAGGTGATCGAGCCCATCGGCGCCATCTGCGACGCTTGGATCGTCTACGGGCGCGAAGCCGTCGACGAAGGCAGGGCCGTCGTCTGGAAGGACAGCCCGGTCGCAAGCCAGTATCGGGAACGAAACGGACGATCGTCGAAGCTCGCCAGGAGCTGAAGCCCGACCGTCCGATTTCGCCGGAAGCGCGCTCGGCGCTTCTACTAGGCTGGTGCGCTACAGCGCGGCCATTAGACGACTTCAAGTGCTCAGATGAGCGATATCTCCAGCGAGCGTGCGTCCGGCGCAGTTCTGCGCATAGCTTGCGTCATTGCTGAACCTCCGAGGCTCAGATCCAGACCGACGGTTCAAGTTTGCCGCTCAGTGGCACTGATGTGTCATAGCCCAGCGTCCGCGGCCAGGCGTGCGACCGAGGTTCCGACCACAGACGCAATTCGGACCAGAGACATAACGCCGACGTTCTGCATCCCTCGCTCGATGCTGCTCATGTACGAGCGTTCGATCTGGCTTCGGTGCGCCAACTCTTCTTGCGAGATTCCTCGCGCGAGACGCGCTGCGCGAATGGCCCTGCCCAAAGATACGAGCGCAGGATCGAGCGCGTACTTGGGTGAAGGGGTGGGCATGGACGAAATCGTCTCTTGTGGAGTACGATCCAACCACGTCCAATAAGACCACGTCTTATAAGACCAGACCGACTTGCCGCGCCGTATGCTCACACGGACTTCGTCAGCTCTGCATGCGCCTTCTTCACGTTGCAGGTGCTGCCACGCTGTTTGCGCGAGGGAGATATTGGATCTCCTTCAACCATTGGACCGGTTCGCATGAGTGCACGACAACTGGCGTCGCCGTCCACTAAAGCATACATCCCATGATCCAACGTCTTCCGGATGTCGGGTCGGCTAGCTGCTCGACGTGGCAACACATGTATTGCGGAGCAATGCCATTGGAGCGTTCTTGAACTCAACAAGGCACCCGTGACAAGATCAGAACGGTCATACGATGGCGGGCGACAATTATCTTG
>NZ_JAGGNV010000092.1 GCF_018614955.1 Variovorax paradoxus | reverse complement strand
TTGGGCTTTTTGCTTTGGGGTGTTTCAAAGTAAATGGCTACTTGTTTCGGACTTGCAGCTCGTCGGCAAAGGCGGCTCCAGCCTTGACCAACTCCGCAAGGACCTCAGCGCTCAATCCATCGAGGGATGACGAGGCAAAGAAGCGCGCACGAATGGCATCGAGATAGGGTGTGCTTCGAACCCAGGCTTTCCATTCATCGGCGCTTGCCGCCTGGACTTCCAGTAACTTGAATTTCACGAGTACCTTGAGCGCATGTCGGGCGTGCTTGACGGGATCGCGCGACAGCGCCTCCAGCCTGCGCCGCGCTAATGAAAGCGCTTCCGCCACCTCGTTGAAGACGCTCCCATGGCCTGGGATCACGCACACTGGCTCGAGTGCTTCGATCAAGTCGAGGGTGGCTGCCACCTCATCGAAGGACGGCTCTCCCGCCAACTCGGGAAACACGATACCGAAGCCGTTCTCCCAGAGCGCATCGGCAGAGACCAGGGTGCGTGAGCCGGGCTCGAACAGGACGATCGAATGCGGGTCGTGCCCCGGTGCCGCATGCACCTGCCAAGCCAGGTCACCCAGCACAACATACTGGCCAGGCACCAGAAGCCCATCGAAGCGAAAACGCGGGCACTGCTGGCCGGTGGCGCGAAAACTCAGTGCATCTTCGTCCCAGCTTCGCACCAGGTCTGCCTCGCCCGGCGGAATCAAGGTGCGTGCCATGGGGTAGCGCTGCTGCAGTGCCGCGTTGCCACCGCAGTGGTCGCTGTGCAAATGCGTATTCAGCACACGGTCGAGCGGCCGGCCGCCAAGTCCGGCCTCGACGAGGGCCAGCGTCTGGCCGGAATGAGTGGCGTAGCCGGTGTCGACCAAGGCCGTCTCGTCACGGCCCACCAAGAGGATGTTATTGGACGAAAGCCATCCGCGCTCAAAAACCTGGAGCTGCGCCGGCAGACCAGCAGCGGCGCTCAAGCCGTCGCGCCTGGCCGCAGCTGGCGCCGGAGGATTTTCCCGACATTCGTCTTTGGCAGGCTCTCTCGAAACTCGATGTGCTTCGGACGCTTGTAGCCGGTCAATTGATCGTTGCAGTAGCGCATCACTGTCTCCTCGGTCAGCGAGGGATCCTTGCGGACCACGAACACCTTGATCGCCTCGCCCTGCTTTTCATCCGGCACGCCGATCGCTGCGCATTCGACAACGCCAGGGCACAAGGAAATGACGTTCTCCAATTCGTTGGGGAACACGTTGAACCCGCTCACCAGGATCATGTCCTTCTTGCGGTCGACGATCCGACTGTAGCCGTCTTCCTGCATGACCGCGATGTCGCCGGTCCGCATGAAGCCGTCTGCGGTGAATGCCGCCGCGGTTTCGGCGGGCTGGTTGTAGTAGCCGGTCATGACGTTGGGCCCCTTGATGCACAACTCTCCCGCCTCTCCAGGAGGCAGAGAGCGGCCTTCGTCATCCTTGATCGCAATTTCGATGCTGGGCAACGGCAACCCGATGGTTCCGGTGAATGCGGTGTTGGAAACCGGGTTGTTGGTCCCGATCGCGCAGGTCTCGCTCATGCCCCAACCCTCGATCATCGGGCAGCCGGTGGCTTCGAACCACTTGCGGGCGGTGCCCTCGGACGCCGCCATGCCTCCAGCCTGGGACACGAAGAGCGTCGAGAAGTCGATGGTCTTGAACTCCGGATGCATCAGCAGGGCGTTGAACAGCGTGTTCACCGCCGGCAGCATGTGGAAAGGCCGCTTCTTGAGCACGGCAATGAACTTGTCGAAGTCGCGCGGGTTGGGGATCAGCGTCAGGTGCGAGCCCTGGCGGATCGCGAGCAGGCACAGCGTCAGCGCGAAGATGTGATAGAGCGGCAGCGCCGCAATGCTGTTGACCTTGGACAGATCGCCTGCCCGCTCCAGTGCGGGCGTGAACCACGCTTCGGCCTGCAGCGTTGCTGCGACGATGTTGCGATGGGTCAGTACCGCGCCCTTCGACAGTCCCGTGGTTCCGCCGGTGTATTGGAGGAAGGCGATCGAGTCGAGCGTGCTGGGATCAGGCGCCAGCGTGCGTCCCTTGCCCTCGGCGATGACCTGAGGAAAGGGCGTGACGGTGCGACCGTTGTCGAGCGGTAGCTTGTATGGTGGAACCATCTTGGCGAGATGCCGCACGGCCACCGTGATCCAGGTGCCGTAGAGTCCCCCGAGCAGATCCCCCATCGAGGTGACCACCACGTGCTTCAAGGGCGTTCGCTCGATCACCTGCTCGAGCGTCGCTGCGAAGTTCTCGAGGATGATGATCGCCGTCGCGCCCGAATCCTTCAACTGGTGTTCGAGCTCGCGCGCCGTGTACAGCGGGTTCACGTTGACGCAGGTGTAGCCCGCGCGCAGCACGCCGCACATCGTGACGGCGAACTGCGGCACGTTGGGCAGCATGATGGCCACGCGCGCGCCAGGCTCCAAGCCACGCGACTGCAGCCATGCGCCCATCGCCTTGGACAGCTCGTCGAGCTCGCCATACGACATCCATCGTTCCATGCACACCGAAAACGGTCGCTCGGCGTAACGCTTGAACGATTCGTCGAACAGATGCCCCAACGAGCGGTACTGCTCGGGATCGATCTCGTGCGGCACGCCGGCCGGATAGTTCTTCAATGCGGATGACTGCATGCGATCTCCTTTGGCGCGGATTGTCGAAGCGAGCCCGGCCCCGCCGCCAGCGGGCTTGTCCTAGGGTGACGCCCGATCTGTCGCGCATGCGATAGTCGGCGGATGGTTGCGCGTCTCCAGCAGTGTCTCGTGCTCGGCGGTCTTCTTGGTGCGATCGCCTGGGCGAGCTTCTGGTGGAGCCGGTCGCCGCTCGTGGCTGTGCTCAGCCTCATCGCGTTGACCTGTACCCACACGACCATCCTTGCGGTCGAGTTCGTTGCGAGCTACCGCATCAACGGCCGCGACCCTATTTCCCGCGCACGAGTGCCCCAGTGCATCCGGGCGTGGCTGGCCGAGAGCTGGCTCGCGCCGCGCGTGTTCTGCTGGTACCAGCCCTTCCGCTCGCGCGCCGTGCCTGATCACCTGCCGGCGAACATTCGAAGGGGCGTGGTGCTGGTCCACGGGTTCCTATGCAACCGTGGATTCTGGACCTCTTGGTTGCGCGAGCTGCGCGCCGACGACCGTGCCTTCGTCGCGGTCAACCTCGAGCCAGTTTTCGGCTCGATCGACCACTACGCGCAGACCATCGACGACGCCATCCTGCGGGTGACCGCAGCGACCTCGCTGCCACCGATGCTGATCTGCCATAGCATGGGTGGACTCGCCGCCCGGGCCTGGCTGCGCGACGCCGATCCCGCGCGTGTGCATCGCATCGTCACCATCGGAACCCCGCATCGCGGCACCTGGCTCGCGCGTTTTGGTCGCACGCTCAATGGACGCCAGATGCGCGTGGGCGGCGAATGGATGCAGCAGATCGAAGGCGAACATGCCAGCACGCGGCGGGTTCCTTTCACCTGCTGGTACTCGAACTGCGACAACATCGTTTTTCCTACGTCCAACGCGACGCTGCCCGGCGCCGACAACCGTCTCGCCGACGGGTGCGCGCATGTGGAAATGGCCTTCGACCTCGGGCTGAGGCGCGAGACCTTGGCCTTGCTCGATCGCTGAAGCTAGACCGTCGATTCACCCGGCAGCAGCACGCCAGCCTCGATGTCGGGCTGAGTCGCGAGCTCCTGGTAGAGCGGCGTGAAGTCCGGCGCCGTCAGCTCGAACAACTGCGCAAAGCTGTCGATCACGAAGTAGGTGCTCTGGTAGCTGTCGATCTTGTAGCGCGTGCGCATGGTGCGCAGCAGATCGAGCGGCAGCCGGTAAGGTTCAGGGCTGCGCACCGCATGCCGCAACTCGCCGACCGAACTCAGGACGCCCGCGCCATAGGCGCGCAAGCCGTCCGGCTGGCGAATAAGCCCGAACTCGACCGTATACCAATAGAGCCGCGCAAGCTTCTCGCCGGCACCCAGCTCGTGAGCCTTGATGCCGCCCTGGCCGTAGCGCTGCACATAGTCGGCGAAGGTCGGATCGAAGAGCATCGGCACATGGCCGAACAGGTCGTGGAACACGTCCGGCTCGACGATGTAGTCGAACTCCTCGGGCTTGCGGATCCAGTCCGTGACCGGGAACTTGCGGTTCGCGAGCAGCGTGAAGAAGGGCAGCTCGGGAATGAGTCCGGGCACTGCGACGACTTCCCAGCGCGTCGCCTTGTAGAGCCGCTCGTTGATCTCCTCGAAGCGCGGAATCCGGTCCTTCACGCCGAGCGAAGGCAGCGACGCGATGAAGGCATCGCAGGCCAGGCCGGGCAACTGTGCGGCTTGGCGCTCATAGAGACGCCGGTAGGTGTCGTGGTCGGCCGGCGTGTAGCTCGCCCAGTCCTGCGGGCAGGTGTAGTCGGCAAGAACGGCGCCGCCACGCGAATAGTCGCCGCGCGGCGGGCGCTCCGATTGGCCGTAGACGGCGGGCATGACCGCACCTGTTGGCGTCTCCATGAAAAGCTCCGATGTTTTCTTACTTGAGCCAGCGGTCCATCACGCGCTGGAACTCGCCGCCCGCCTGCGACAGGTGCAGCCATTGGTCGACATAGGCCTTGAAGGCCATGTCGTCGCGCGGCAGCATCCAGGCCATCTCGCCGTACTGCAGCGGCTTGTCGGGATTGACGGCGCACAGACCCGGCTTGAGCTTCTGCTGGGTGATGGCCTCGGCAGATTCGGTCACGAAGACGTCGGCGCGGTTCGCGAGCAGCTCGTCGAAGATCGTCACGTTCTCGCCGTGCATCGCGAGCTTGGCGCGCTTGAAGTTGGCGCGCGCGAAACGCTCGTTGCTGCCGCCCGGGTTGAAGATCACGCGCACTTCCGGCTTGTCGATGTCGGCCACGCTCTGGTACTTGGCAACGTCCGCGCAGCGTGCGATCGGCGTCTTGCCGTTGACCATGTAGGGCGCGCTGAAGAAGGCACGCTTCTGGCGCTCGGTCGTCACCGACACGCCGCCCACGGCCAGATCGCACTTGCCGGCCGCGAGGTCGGGCAGCAGATTGGCCCAGGTCGTCTTCACCCATTCCGGCTTCGCATTGAGGCTGGTGCTGAAGCTGGTCATCAGGTCGACATCGATTCCTTCGTAGCTCGCATCCGGCTTCTGGAAGCTGAAGGGCTTGTAGTCGCCCGGTGTGCAGATGCGAAGCACGCCGGCCTTCTGCACCGCATCGAGATGCGACGAGGCCTCGCTCGCACGCTGCTGCGGATTCATGGCGCAGCCGCCGAGGACGAGGACCGCGGCCGCGATCCATGACGAGCGAATCCAAAAGATCTGACGCATTCCGCGCTCCTGTGAGTGATGGGGCGGCTATTGTGCGGCGGTCAGCACGCCCCGGCGCATCTGGTCGAGCTCGATGCTCTCGAACAGCGCCTTGAAGTTGCCGTTGCCGAAGCCGTCGTCGCCCTTGCGCTGGATGAACTCGAAGAAGATCGGGCCCAGCTGGTTCTCGCTGAAGATCTGCAGCAGCAGCGCGTCCTTCTTGCCGTCGATCAGGATCTTGCGCTTGTGCAGGTCCCCGACGTTTTCGCCGTGGTCCGGAATGCGCTTGTCCACCAGCTCGTAGTAGGTGTCGATGGTGTCGAGCAGCTTGACGCCGTTGGCGCGCAATGCGTCGACGGTCTTGTAGAGATTGTCCGAGCCCATCGCGATGTGCTGGATGCCCTCGCCGCGGTAGAGGTCGAGGTACTCCTGGATCTGGCCGGCCTGCTCCTTGCCTTCCTCGTTGATCGGGATGCGGATCTTTCCGCACGGGCTGGTCATCGCCTTGCTCTTCACACCCGTGACCTGGCCTTCGATGTCGAAGTACTTGACCTCGCGGAAGTTGAACAGGCGCTCGTAGAAGTCCGCCCATTCGTTCATGCGGCCGCGGTGCACGTTGTGCGTCAGGTGGTCGATGTAGGTCAGGCCGTTGCCCTCGGGCGCCAGCGCTTCGATCGCGCTGAGGCCGGGCAGGGCTTCGAAGTCGACGTCGTAGAAGCCGATGTTGCCGATGTCGCCGAACTGCGCGCCGTTCTTGCCGCGCCAGCGGTCGACCAGGTAGATCAGGCTGTCGCCGATGCCCTTGATCGCCGGGATGTTGAGCTCGCCGGGGCCGGCCTTGTCGGCGAAGCCCCAGGCACCGAGCCCGATGGCGCGCTCATAAGCGGCCTTGGCGTCTTGCACGCGGAAGGCGATGGCGCAGACGCTGGGCCCGTGCTGGCGCGCGAAGCGCTGGGCAAAGGAGTCCGGCTCGGCATTGACGATGAAGTTGATCGTGCCCTGGCGGTACAGCAGCACGTTCTTGTGGCGGTGCTTGGCCACGGCCCTGAAGCCCATGCGCTCGAACACCTGGCCCATGGCGGCCGGATCGGGTGCGGCGTACTCGATGAATTCGAAGCCGTCGGTACCCATGGGGTTCTCCCAAGGGGTGAAGGCGGGGGCGTCGGCGGTGCTCATGGGCTTGTCTCCAATGGAAGGCGAGAGGATGGGAGGGCGGGATTCAGTGTCGCGCCGCGCATGCGCAGCGTCCGTGTTGAACTGTAAAAGCGCAAGCCATCATGATTTCAGCGTTATCACGCCCGATTCAATGCCTGCACGCAAGAAAACTGCGAAAATTAAGGAATGGACGCACTCGACAAGCAGGATCGGCTTATCCTGCGCACGCTGCAGACCGATGGCCGCGCCACCTACGACCAGCTGGCCGAAGAGGTGAGCCTCTCGCCCAGTGCGGTGCTGCGGCGGGTCAAGCGCCTGGAAGAAAGCCGCGTGATCGACCGCTACGTGGCACTCGTGAAACCCGAGGCGGTCGGGCTGGGGCTCACGGCTTATCTCAATGTCCGGCTCGAAAAGCACACCGAGAGCCACAAGCGCAACCCCATGGATCTGTTCCGCGCCAGCGTCCAGACCTGGCCCGAGGTGGTCGAATGCGCGGCGCTGACGGGCGAGATGGACTACCTCCTGCGCGTGGTCGTCGCCGATATGGCGCACTACAGCCGCTTCATCATGGACACCTTGCTCAAGCACCCCAGCGTGCAGGACTGCAAGACCAGCTTCGTGCTCGACCGCGTCAAGGCAACCACTGCTGTGCCCGTGTAACAACATATTGGTTGCGTGCACCCCACGGGATTGGCATTCGTTTACCAATGACCTACGTTTTCGCCCTACGGTCTTGTTGGTTAGGGGAAAACCCTTATATTGAATGCATGCTTACCGCCAAGGCACTCCTCAAAGCCTCGCTTGGCCTCGGCTCCTTCCTGAAAGCGCCGATGGTTGAGACCCAACCGCGCGCCGCCGCGCCCGCACCCGTCATGGTGCCGATCCGCTCGATCGGCCCGCGCGAGCGCGACCGCATCGCGCAGCATCTTCTTTCTCTCAAGCCGCACGATCGCTACCTGCGTTTCGGCTATGCAGCCTCCGACGAGCAGGTTCAGCGCTATGTCGACGGCCTGGACTTCGATCGCGACGAACTGTTCGGCATCTACAACCGCCGTCTCGACCTGATCGCGATGGCCCATCTCGCGTTCGCCCCGGCCGACCAGCACAAGGATTGCGCCGAATTCGGCGTCTCGGTGGCCGAACATGCGCGCGGGCGCGGTTACGGTGCACGGCTCTTCGAACGCGCAGTGGTGGTCGCACGCAACGAAGGTATCGGCATGCTGTTCATCCATGCGCTGAGCGAGAACGCCGCCATGCTCAAGATCGCGCGCAATGCCGGCGCGACCGTGGTGCGCAGCGGCTCCGAGTCCGAGGCACACCTGCAGCTGCCCGTCGCCACCTTCGACAGCCGCATGAGCGAGATTGCGCTCGAGCACTACGCGCAGGTCGACTTCCAGCTCAAGACGCGTGCCAAGCAGTTCTGGGCCTTCCTGGCCGACCTGCAGGAAATCCGCAGCGGCGTGCGCGCCGCCCGCGACCAGTCCTCGCCCTGAACGGGGCCATGCCGGGGGGAGGCGCGTGCTTCTTCCGGTATCCTTGGGATCCCCCAACTCCGCCCTCCCGCAGTGGCCGACCCTCACCCTGAACGCGCGCCCGTCGAACGCGAAGACAAGCGCAGTTTTCTGCAGAAGCTCGCCGAATTCATTCATCCGGGCCCCGACTCGCGCGACGAGCTGATCGAAACGCTCGCCGACGCCGAGGACAACGACGTGATCGGCGCCGAATCGCGCGTGATGCTCGAAGGCGTGCTCCGCATGGCCGACATGACCGCCGGCGATGTGATGGTGGCGGCGCCGCGGATGGACCTGGTCAACATCGACGCGCCCTACGACGCGCTGCTGCACCTCGTGATCGACACTGCGCACTCGCGCTTTCCGGTGTACGAGGGCGAAAAAGAAAACATCATCGGCATCCTGCTCGCGAAGGATCTGCTCAAGCTGCAGCGCGCGCCGGGCCTGAACATCCGTGCGCTGCTGCGCCCCGCCACCTTCGTGCCCGAGAGCAAGGGCCTGAACGATCTGCTGCGCGAATTCCGCGGCAATCGCAACCATCTCGCGATCGTGATCGACGAGTTCGGCCGCGTGGCAGGCCTCATCACCATCGAGGACGTGCTGGAGCAGATCGTCGGCGAGATCGAGGACGAGTTCGACATCGCCGAGGACGAGGGCGACATCTTCGGCCTGGCCGATCGCACCTACCGCGTCTCGGGTGACACGCCGATCGAGCGCGTGGCGGAGGCCTTCGGCATCGTGTTCGACGAAGAAGTGCTGAGCGAAGACTTCGACACCATCGGCGGCCTGATCGCGCACGAGATGGGCCATGTGCCCAAGCGCGGCGAGCACTATGCGCTGGGCGCCTTCGACTTCGTCGTTCTGCACACGAAGGGTGGGGCGGTGCGCTGGTTCAAGGTCTCGCCCGCGCGCGGCGACGACGCGACCGATTGAAAACGCTCGCGCGCGCGCTGGGCTTCGGCATCGCGGGGCTCGCGCAGGCCGCCGCCATCGCGGCCCCTTGGAACGGACAGCCGCTCTGGTGGCTGCAATTGATCTCGTTCGCCGCGCTGGTCTGGCAGCTCGATGCGCTGCGGGCCCGCACCAGCCCACGGCCTTCGTGGCGCAGCGCAGCCTTCTACGGCTGGCTGTTCGCGACCGCTTGGCTCTGCGGCACTTTCTGGTGGCTCTTCATCTCGATGCACACCTACGGCGGGCTCGCTGCGCCGCTCGCTGCGCTGGCGGTGCTTGCGCTCTCCGCAGCGCTGGCGCTGTACTACGCCGCGGCCTGTGCCTTCTTCATCGCGTTCGCACCGGCCAGCCGGGCGCACGCGGCCGTGCTGTTCGCGGCACTGTGGACCCTGGCCGAGCTGTTGCGAAACAGCTTGTTCACCGGCTTTCCGTGGGGCGCCGGCGGCTACGCGCACGTCGACGGGCCGCTTGCCGCCTATGTGCCCTGGCTCGGCGTCTACGGCGTCGGCGCACTGGCCACGGGCATCGCGACGCTCGCGGCCCTGGTGCTGCGCCACGCGCGCGGCCGCGCATTGGCGGTGCCGGTCGGTGCCGCGCTGGTGCTGCTTTGCGTGCCAGCTCTCATCGGTGCGGCACGCGGCGAGGCCGATGAGGCTGCGCAATCGCGCGGGCGGCTCGAGGTCGCGCTGCTGCAAGGCAACATCCCGCAGGACGAGAAATTCATTCCGGGCGGCGGCATCGCGACCGCGCTGAGCTGGTACGGCGAGCAGCTGCAGAGCGCGACCGCGTCGCTCGTGATCACGCCCGAGACCGCGCTGCCCTTGCTGCCTTCGCAATTGCCGCCCGGTTATCTCGACGCGATCGCTGCGCGTTACGCAAGCAGCAAGCAGGCGGCCATCGTGGGCTTGCCGCTCGGAGACGGCCGGCTCTACACCAACACCGTGCTGGGCTTCGGTCCGGGCCAGGGCATGCCCTACCGCTACGACAAGCACCACCTCGTGCCCTTCGGCGAGTTCATTCCGAGGATGTTCCGCTGGTTCACCGAGATGATGAACATCCCGCTCGGCGACTTCAAGAGCGGCGGCCTCGCGCAGCCGTCCTTCGAGTGGCGGGGCCAGCGCATCGCGCCCAACATCTGCTACGAGGATCTGTTCGGCGACGAGATCGGCGCGAACTTCCGCGACGAGGCCAGCGCACCCACCGTGCTGCTCAACGTGAGCAACATCGCCTGGTTCGGCGACAGCATCGCGATCGACCAGCACCTGGCCATCTCGCGCATGCGCGCCCTCGAGTTCCAGCGTCCCATGGTGCGCGCGACCAACACCGGCGCCACCGTCGTCATCGACCATCGCGGCCGCGTCACGCATGCGCTGCCGCGCCTCACGCGCGGCGTGCTGGTGGCAGCGGTCGAAGGCCGCGCCGGACTGACGCCCTATGCGATGTGGGTGTCGCGCCTCGGGCTCTGGCCGCTGTGGGGCCTAGGCTTGTTGATCGCTGTTTCGACGGTGCTGCTCAGCCGGCGACAGGCCAGTCGCGCAGCTTCCCGGGGTTGAGCAGGCCCTGCGGGTCGAAGCGCTTCTTGAGCGCGATCACTTCGGGCGGCAGCGAACCGCCGGCCTTGCCGTCCTCGACGATGTTGACGTGCGGGTTGTTGATGTGCACGCCGCGCTCGCGGTGCAGGCCGATGATCTCGTCGAGCCGCTCCTCGGTCGTGAAGCGCACCAGCTGAAGTCCGCTGCAGGTCATGAGGCCTGCAGCAGTGCGCAGGAACTCCAGGTGCATCATGACTTCGCCCGCGAACAGCTGCTCCATCTCCTTGACCTGCTGCAGATGCTGTCCGGGCGTGAAGCCGCTTTGCAGATAGGTCAGGTTCTTGTCGACCTTGAGTGCATGCAGCGTCGTGTGGTTCCAGGTGAACTCCATCAGCGTGCGGTTGCTCTTCTGCACTTCCTCGGCGGTCTTGCGGTAGCTGATTCGGCCGCCGTGCGCCTCAACAAGTTCCCGCATCGGCGCCTCGCAGGATTCGGCCACCAGCGAGAGCACCGCGTGGCAACCCTTCGGCAGATGCTCGGCCAGCTGCGCCAGGTGGTCCGGCACCGGGCTGCCGAAGAAGGCGAGCTCGCGCTTGACGATCCCCGGTGCATGGGCGAGTGCATCGGCAAAGGCCAGCGCGTGGTCGAAGGACTCGAAGACAACCAGGCTCTCGAGCCACGGATGGGCCGGTGCCAGCCCCACCTCGAGCTCGAGTACCAGCCCGTTGGTGCCCCACAAATGATGCATGCGCATCGCCTCGGCACCGCGCAGCTCGACCACCTGCGGCTCGGCCTCGATCGTCATCGCGCGCAAGCCCAGGACGTTGCCAGTGGCGCCCAGTGGTCCGTAGTTGATCGAGCCGATGCCGCCGAAGCCGCCGCCGAACAGACCGCCGAGCGTCGCGCTGCGGTAGGTGGACGGCACGCAGCGCAGTTCCTGCCCCGAGGGCCGCGTGTGCTTTTCGAGCTCGCCCAGCCGGATGCCGGCTTGTGCGCGCGCGACGCCGGGGCGCACCCATTGCATGGCGTTGTAGCCCGTCATGTCGAGCACCACGCCGCCTGCGAGCGGCGTGGTCTGGCCGTAGTTGCCGGTGCCGCTGCCGCGGATCGTGACCGGCACGCCGCGGCGCGCGCAGGCGCCCACCACCGTGCGGATCTCGTCTTCGGTGCGCGGGCGCACCACGGCGTCGGCGCGCTTGTCCTTCAGCTGGCGTTGCAGCACCGGGCTGAACCACGAGAAGTCCTGCGAGAGCCGAGCGATGCGGCTTTCGTCGGTGATCCAGTCGAGTTCAGGCAGTTCCAGATGCAATTGCTCGATGGCGGATGCGGGCGCGTTCATGGAGAAATCAGTCTTGTGAAAGTTCGCTCGCGTGCCAGGAGCCGAGCGCGAGCTTGGTGAGCCAGGCCATCAGCACGAACAGCGCGACGCCGGTCAATGAAATCAGGAGCAGGGCCGCGAACATGCGCGGGATGTTGAGCTGGAAGCCGGCCTGCAGGATCTGGTAGGCCAGCCCCGCGCCGGAGCCGCCGGTACCTGCCACGAATTCGGCCACGACGGCGCCGATCAACGCCAGCCCGCTCGAGATGCGCAGTCCGCCGAAGAAGTAGGGCAGGGCGCTCGGAATGCGCAGGCGCACCAGCTGCTGCCAGCGCGTCGCGCGGTTGAGCTTGAAGTAGCTTTGCAGGTCGGGCTCGACGCTGCGCAGGCCGAGCGTGGTGTTGCTGATGATCGGAAACAGCGCGACCAATGCCGCGCACACCACCATCGCCGCGGTCGGGTTCTTGACCCAGATGATGATGAGCGGCGCGACCGCGACGATCGGCGTCACCTGCAGCAGCACGGCATAGGGAAAGAGCGCGGTCTCGATCCGCTTGCTCTGCACGAAGAGGAAGGAAATCAGCACGCCCGCGATCGTCGCGACCACGAAGGACAGGACGGTGATCTTCAGCGTGACGAGCAGCGCGTTCCCGAGCGGCACCCAGTCAGCGATGAGCGTCTTCATCATCAGGTAGGGCGAGGGCACGAGGTAGGGCGGCAGCTCCATGGCCGTGACCAACCCCTGCCACAGTGCGAGCAGCACCACGCCCACCAGCACCGGATACAGCACGCGCTGCGCGCGCGGCTGCTGCAAAAGAGGCAGCCGCGCGCTCAAACTGCGGACTCCTCGTGCGTGCCGTTGCTGGCGCGCAGCAGGCTGTCCTGCAGCCGCTTCGCATAACGGCTGAATTGCGGCGAGACCATGAAGTCGGCGCTGCGCGGATAAGGCTCGTCGATCAGGACCTGCTCAACCACGCGGCCCGGCCGCGCCGCCATCATGATCACACGGTTCGACAGGAACACCGCCTCGTGGATCGAGTGGGTGACGAAGATCACGGTCAACTTTTTCTTGCGCCAGAGGTCGAGCAGTTCGGCATCGAGCTTGTGGCGCGTGATTTCGTCCAGCGCACCGAAGGGTTCGTCCATCAGCAGCAGGTCTGGCTGCGTCACCAGCCCGCGCGCGATCGAGACGCGCATCTGCATGCCGCCCGAGAGGGCGCGCGGCAGGGCCTGCGCGAACTTGTCCAGGCCCACCAGCTCGAGCGCCTCCGCGACGCGCGCATCGGCCTCCTTGCGCGGCACGCCGGCCAGGTCGAGCGGCAGGCGCACGTTGCTGCGCACGCTGGCCCAGGGCATCAGCGTCGGCGACTGGAAGACGAAGGCCATCTTGTGCGCGCAGGTGTGGAGTTCGGCCACCGGCTTGCGCCACAGCAGGAGCCGGCCGTCGCTCGGCTCCAGCATGCCGGCCACCATCTTGAGCAGCGTGCTCTTGCCGCAGCCCGAGGGGCCCAGCAGCGTGACGAATTCGCCTTCTGCGATGGCGAGGTCCACCGGCAGCAGCGCCTGGGTGCCGTTCGGGTAGGTCTTCTCTGCCGAGAGCACCTCGACCGCGGGCATAGCGGGTACAGCAGGTGCTGCGGGCGCCGCGGGCGGCGCGAGGACGGCGGGCTCGATGCGATTCATGGCGCTCTCAGGGCAGGACCTTGGCGTCCTTCACGAACTCGGTCGTGTAGGTCTTCGCGATCTCGACCTTGGCCGGATCGAGCAGCTTGGCCGCGACCAGGAAGTCGTAGCTCGCCTTGGCGCGCGCATCGGTGATCACGCCGATGCCCATCGTCGCGGCATCGCCGCCGGTGATCATGCCCATCTCCTTGAGCTTGGCGACGCTGTAGGCTAGCTGGTCGTCGGTCATGTTGGGGTTGTCCTTCTTGATCAGCACGTTGGCCGGCGCCGGATCGGCAAGGTAGCTCTTCCAGCCCTCGGCCGAGGCCTTGACGAAGGCCGCCACCTGCTTGCTGCGCTCCTTCACGGTCTTGTCCATGCACGACACGGTGGTGGCATAGGCCGGGAAGCCGTGGTCGCTGAACATCAGCACCGTGCTCTTCACGCCAGCCTTCTGGATCGCGTAGGGCTCGGAGGTCAGGTAGCCCTGCTGGGCGCTGTTCTTGTCGGCGACGAAGGGCTGGATGTTGAAGGTGTAGGGCCGCGTCTGCTCGTCGGTGAGGCCGAACTTGGCCTTCAGCCAGGGCCAGTAGCCGCGATTGGCCTGCGCGCCGATCAGGATGGTCTTGCCCTTCAGGTCCTCGAACTTCTTGACGTCGTCGTGCGCGATCAGCACCTGCGGATCTTTCTGGAAGAAGGCCGCCACGTTGACCACCGGCACGCCGCCTTCGCGTACCTGCATCATCTGGATGTCGCTGGAGCCCATGATGCAGTCGGCCTGGCCGGCGGCCATCATCTGCGTGATGTTGACCTGCGGGCCGCCCATCTTGATGGTGACGTCGAGCCCGTACTTCTTGTAGATGCCCTGCGCGACCGCCTGGTAGAAGCCGCCGTGCTCGGCCTGCGCATACCAGTTCGTCATGTAGGTGAACTTGTCCTGGGCTTGCGCCGGGGCGGCGACAGCGAAGGCGAGGGCGGCTGCGGCGGCCAGTTGACCGAAGCGGAAGGCAGGATGGTGGCGCATGGTGTGGACCTCTCTCGGTGGGAAAAAAGAACGATGGAAACGGGGCGCTCTATGCAAGTAGCGGGCCTCAGGCAGTGGGCTGGAAAGCGGACTGGATGAAGCCCTGCTGGTGCCCGCGCTCCCAGGTGGCTTCTTCGCGCACCACCCAGTGCAGCGCGTAGAGCTCGGTCAGTGCCTGCACCCAGCTGGCGGCGAGCGTGTCGAGGATCTCTTCTCCCTGTTCGCGCGTGGCGCTGGTGGGGTCGCCGATCACCCCGCTCGGGCCGAAGTCGCGCGCGGTCCAGGCGCAAGCCGGCCGGCCGTCAGGCGACAGCAGCTTGATCGGGAAGGGCGGCGGGAAATTGGCCGCGGCGCGCTCCATGTGCACCGTGTCGGGCGCGAGCGCGAGCATCAGCGCGGTCTCGGAATGGCCGGCATGCATCGACAGCTTCTTCTCCTGCTCGCTGATCTGCCTGCTCGATGCATTGGGCAGGCGCGAGACGCCGTGCGGCACGACCACGAAGTCGCCGTGGCGCAGCCGCAGTTCGCGCGCGGCCATCTCCAGCACCTGGGGCTGGCCGCCGTGGCCGTTGGCGAACAGCAGCTTGCGAAAGCCGGCGCGGTAGACCGACTCGCCGATCTCGGTCACGGTCGAGAGCAAGGTGGTGCCGGTCAGCGTCATGGTGCCGGGGAAGTGCAGATGCTCTTCCGATTTGCCGTAGGTGATGGTCGGCAGCGCGAAGGCGCGCACCTCGGCCGGCAGGCGCTCGAGCGCCTTGCCCATCACCCCGGAGGCGATCACGCTGTCGACCGAGCAGGGCAGGTGCGGCCCGTGCTGTTCGATCGCGCCGCAGGGCAGCACGATCACCGTGTTCTCGCGGTCGGGCAGCGCATCGATCTCGGTCCAGCTCAGGTAGGGCAGGAAGCGGTGGGGCGGGATGTAGCCGTGGAGCATGGGGCGTCCTGTGTGGGAAGAAGGGCGGTGCGTTCAGGCGAAGCGCGCCATCGCGCGGCCGACGCGCTGCATGAAGCGCTTCCGTTGGGGCTCGGTCGCCGCGTTCATGTGATAGTGGGCGTGATAGTCCACACGCGCCTGCCGGCCCGTGAGGCGCAGCATGTAGCGCGTCACGATCTTGCGCGGCGGGTCGCCCATGTACCAGGCTACCCAGCGCGGGCGGCCGTAGGTCACGACGGCCGAGATGCGCTTGATGTGCGTCAGCATCGGCTTCACGTTGGCCGGGTCGCTCAAGTCGAAGGCCACGCCCGGCATGAAGAGGCGGTCGAAGTAGCCCTTGAGCATCGCGGGCAGGCCGAAGCACCAGGTCGGAAAGCAGAACACGATGCCCTCGGCCCAGTGCAGCCGCTCGATGTAGGGCTTGAGCGGCAACTGGTTGTTCGGCACCTCGTGGTAGCCCAGGCGCTCCTCGCGCGAGAGCACCGGATTGAAGCCTTCGGCATAGAGATCGCAGTCGTCCACCTCGTGCCCGGCCGCGCGCAGATTGCGCAGCACTTCCTGGTGCAGGGCGGCGTGGAAGCTGGTTTCGACCGGGTGGCAGTAGACGACGAGCACGCGCATGGGGATTGTTGACCGCTTAATCAGAGCAAGTGGTCAGGTTACGCAAGCGACGTGCCAGCGATTCCGCACCGAAAAGGGGAGCGGTCTTGCGCGTTGTGCCTTGCGGCGACAAGTGATACGGTCGAACTTCCGTCGTTCACATGAACGACTCAGCGAAGGGAACATGCCGTGGCAGACCCGATACGCCCGCTGCAGCCGGGAGAACCTGCCCCCGAGTTCGCGCTACCCGCGGTCAATGTCGAAGGCGCAGTCTCTCTCTCTGACCTGCGTGGTCGCCCGTTCCTGATCGGCTTCTTCCGCGGGCTGCACTGCCCGTTCTGCCGCCGGCAGGTGATGCAGCTCGGTGCCCTGCAGCCTGCGCTGCGCGCCATCGGGGTCGAGACCCTGGCCGTGATCAACACGCCGCTCGAACGCGCCCGGCTGTACTTCCGCTACCACCCGACGCCGATCATGCTTCTGAGCGACCCGGATTGCCGCACGCACCAGGCCTTCGGCGTGCCGCACATCGAATTCCTGCCCGAAGGCAGCAGCGAGCGGTCCGAATGGCCTTCGCGCGCGAGCATGGCGGAATTCGAAGCCGCGCGCATCAACCCGACCGGCGAGCTGCCGGAACCGACGCAGCCGATGGCAAGCAACGCCATCCTCAACGCCATGGACGGCTTCGAGCTCGACGAAGTCGATACTGCGATCCTCGCGAACCACGCCACTCAGCTCGCCGGCCACTTCCTGGTCGATGGAGCCGGAATCGTCGCGTGGGCACAGATCGAGGCGCTCGACGGGCCCAACAGCCTCAGCATCTTCCCGAGCGCGGCGCAGATCATCGCCGCCGCCGGCAGCCTGTGATGCTGACGAGGCGCGGCCATGGTCAAGGAAAGCAACCGGTGGATGGAAGCCTCGGATGTCATTCCGATGTTTCCCAGCCTGGTCTGGAAAATCCAGATCGAGGCCAGCTT
>NZ_JAGGNV010000091.1 GCF_018614955.1 Variovorax paradoxus | reverse complement strand
TCAGCCAGATAGTCGCGCCACATTCTTGCCATCCGATGGTCGTGGGAAATGAACGCCGTCGGCGGCCAGCGAAAGCAGCACCTGCCTGGCACTGCCCAGCTTGCGAAAGCGCTCGAAGATCAGATGGACTGCCTCCTGCAGGCGGACATCGGGATCGAAGCCCAGACCGACTTCGCGATGCCAGATGTACCCCACCGGAACGCTGATGCGCAGTTCACCGCGATGGGCCTTGGCGCGAGCTGCCTCGAACATGCGCGCCCGTAGGACGCCAAGTTCGAACTCGCTGATGCTGCCCTTCATCCCCAGCAGCAGGCGATCGTTGGGCCGACACGGGTCGTACACGCCATCCAGGTCGATGACCCGCGCCTCCACCAGGCCGCACAGTTCAAGCAGGTGATGCCAGTCGCGGCCGTTGCGGGCCAGCCGCGATGCGTCGAAGCACAGCACAGCGCCAACTTCGCCGGCGCACAGCCATGCGACGAGACGATCGAACCCTGGACGCGCGACCATACCGCTGGCGGAGCGCCCGAGGTCGTCATCGATGACTTCGATCTGAGCGAAGCCGCGACGGCGCGCCTCCTGCACGAGATCGTACTGCCGGCGTTGACTCTCCAGGTTCGTCTGGACCTGCGTCTGGGTGGACTGGCGTACGTAGACGACGGCCTTGCGCCGCAGCACGGTGGCAGGCAGCAGTTCAGAGTTCGTCATCGTCATCCTCCGTGGGCCGGCCGGCGGCCTGCAGAAGCAGGGTGGCCAGTTGCGCGACCACGCTGGCCCGCTCGCTCGCGGTCAGGTCCTGGGTCACTGCTGACTCGAGCGCCATGTTCATCTGGCGCGGCGTCGCAGGGCGCGGCGCACTTGAGATCGTCGACAGGAGCTTCGTGTGCGGTGACTGGGTCATGTGGCTTCTCGCTGGTGGTGGTGTAGACACCGCAGCTTCGTCGAAGTCCGCGCTGACACAACAGCAGGTGCAACTCGCCCAGTGCCTCCAGCGACGCTCTTGGTGGCCCCAATTCCATCGCGGCGCAGGACGCCGCGTTGAGCATCCACGCTGCGACAACGATGACGATGCCGGGCGAGGCCTCGACGTGAACTACCTCACCGTTGGCTCGCTGCTCGCTGTATTGCCGTCGCACTCGGCGCCCGTACAGCGGATGCCAGCGATAGAAGACTTCGACTTCTTGCCCGACATGGGCAGAATGACCCAGTGATTCCCATCGGCAGATCCAATTGGCTGTTCGCAGGATCGCTACGGGCAGGCCAGCGCGCTGCGGCCATCATGAGCTTGATCCAGTCAGCGAAGCTCAATGGACACGAGCCGCACGCGTACCTCAGCGACATCCTTGAGCGTCTGCCCACACAGCCGCCAGTCGCGTCGGAGAGTTGTTGCCGCATCGCTGGCAGCGAACAGTAGTTCGCTGATCAAAGGACCGTCGTCAAGACGGGATCACCGCGCGCTTACCGAAAGACGACGAGTAGGTGTTCATGAAAAAGCGTCGGCAGGACATTGGCATCGCGGCAGTCGCTTGAGAAAGCTCTTGCCGACGGGGATCGCTGGTTCTAGCGTGACACACCTCGAACGCGTCCCGTCCTGCGAAGCAGGCCACAACCGGACATCCCTATCAAACTCCAGCAGAGCCTTGACACCGCCACTTCCGCTATGCGTGCGTACATAGTTTGGACCATAGACCACGGTGCGAAACAGATCAGTCTCTAAATTGATGGGCGCATCGCGTACACGTGTCAATCGATCCTACGTTTGCGACCACCTCAACATTCAACAAATACGGATCTATGCAGAGGGGTCGCAAACAATGGGAGTTGCTACCGCGTCAATGTCGGAAAACTGAAGTTGCCAAGGTAGTTGTACTCTCCATCTTCACTGAGGCCGCGCACCGCCAATCAGTCCCAGTTCACTGCCCCACGCGTAAAGCTGGACAGTCAGTTGATCAAGGGCATCATCGTTCGTTTCTATGACTGTGTCTAAAATCCCTCCAATCGATTGATAGCCCTTTTCCGCTACTCGCTGCATGCGCACAAATTTGTCGCGTGGAATAGATCCCTCGGATATGTCCGGAAGCTGCGCCGTTATTTTTTCTATGAGTTTAGCCCCCTCTGAGCCTGATGATTGCAGCGGCCAATTAGGCGGAATGGTCTCATTTACACCAAAAACAGTAGAAATTCCCGGGTCTTTTAGAATCGCCTCAGCCAAAGAGAAAAGGTAGGCCGTGCGAACCTCCGTCTGAAAAAGCGACGCGCCCTCAACGTCCTCCAGAAATCGTCGAAGAGGGACAACAGCCGAACGAATTCTCTCTCGATGCATTGCGAATGCCGTTGGCTGAGCATTCTCGGCAAAGCCAGCGGCCGCTGCAAACAACGGCATTCTCGAGGTATGAAAGATTGAAACATTTTTTGGGGACACTTGACCGTCAGACGAGCCAAACACCGGACCAAATAGTTTAGAACGTATATCTTTATCAGGGTATTGAGCAGCATATCCATATTGACTTTGCAAATTCGTAAGTGTATCGGCAGTTTTGGATTGCATCTGCTTGTAGAGCTCCGGGCGTCGACTGAAATCCAAAGAAATTGCGTGCGCTAGGCTCGGGACGCAATCCAACACCCATCTCATATACATCACCCCAAGTATATGGCCAAAACTAGGCTGTTTCTGAGTCGCCATAATTGTCTCCTCTAAATGCCTACAGCCCTATTTGCAGGCAGACCCGTTAAACCCTAACCGGCGCTTCCGACCCTGCGGATGGTGATACGGTTTCGCAGCGCGAATCCTGAAAGATGCTTGTATTAATTCTTATGAGCGCAAACCATTTATCGTTCGCCCCAAAGGAAGGATCGACAAATCCGTTGGAGTCGAGGAGGTAACCATCTCTTCTATTAACTGTGCAACCATCATTCGGACCGGCACAAGCTGGCGAAGATTTGTTACCGCCTAAGACACTGTACGTTCCGGCGGTGTAATCAACGTCGACGATAATGTCGCCGTGCGTCTCAAACCCTTCAAAGTTCGACCATGACGCGCGGGGATTACCTCGACTCCGCACTATTATGTCGCCCATTTCCGGAATGAGTGCGCCAATTGGATGAGCCCAGAATGGGTTGACCGTGCTGAAGATTTTTGTATTGATCAACGCCGGGGCAAGGTATCGCCAATGCGCCATCGGAACAAATTTAGGACGATAAGTCGGCTCGTTGTGAACCTTGCTAAAAAAATCGCCTCCGCCTGCTTTATTGACGATCCATGCGATGAATACAGCGCTCCAAGCACTGCCCGGAATATTTACCCAACCCGGCAATGGCTTGCCATGGTAGGCCGGTTCTTGCCAATATTCCTGCAAAACCGGAAGCATTGCCGGGTCCGATTCTATTCTGTTCCCTTTATTCCAGGTATTCTCATATTCATCTTGCGCCACGTCGACGATTGCCTGCCTAACGGTTTCCCACTGTTGTCTTTTCTGTCGTAGTTCTTCGCATATTATTGGCAAGCCTGGCGTAGAAAGCGCTGCGGGCAAAAGCAAAGCTGTTGCGCCGACCGCGGATGGTGAGTAGCCCAGAGCCGCTTGATCTGAATATGCCTGTTCACGAGAAAATGTACTTGTTGACATTTCCTCGCCTGCGCCTCCTACATTCGGACTCCTGCCACCACCCCCACCCCCACCCCCACCCCCGCGCCCACCCGTGTCCGGTGTGGGGCCATTAGGTGAAATGGGCATTGATTCTCCCGAAGGCGCGCCCGTCGCGCCGATACGACTATCCATGTCCCTAGCATGATTTATTCGCGCGCCGTCAGCTGATATGCCGTTGGTCGATGAGTCTTTGGCTGGAATCCCCATTGCGGCTTTAGCAATATCACCGGCGATCTGCCCCATCGCAACTGCTCTTTGCGCTTCGGTTTGAAGATTTGTGGTGGCTAGCTGACCCGCTTGGCTGGCCGCTGCCAATGTCTCGCGCAGTCCCGATTCGGACAGGGATTGCGTACCTTGCAATCCGCTCATATCGCGGAATAGGTTGGCGCTGGCGAGAACCCCGAGACTCGCCGAGAGTCCTGCCGGATCCGGCAGAGACGTGGGATTAACGATGTTCAGTACAGGTGCGCTGACTGTGCCGGGCCGCAGATCTTCAGGCGTTCCGCGCGAGCCCGTCCCAACGGGCGAAATCTCAGGTGGTTGCAGCGGAATGGGCGAATCCTGCCAGTTCCAGAATCGCGTGATGTCCAGTTTCTCCGCAGCGTTCGATCGACCCAGAACCGCCTCTGCGAAGACGCCGTCCGTTGGCACGGGTACCAGCCGCGCGTCTGCTTTGGTGAAGTCGATTCCACGTTGCCTAAGAACCGTGCCCCAGTCCAACACGTTTCCATCTTCAACGATTCCGGAGGACTCGTCAGGCTCCACCGGGGCCCGGAGCACCAAAAAGTTCCCGGCCACCGAAAGAGGGGTTGGCTCAACCTGATCCACCAGCGCCTTCCCGTTCCATGTGAACGGAGATAACAGCATCACGATTGTGGCGGAGTCGAGGGACCGAAAAACCGCTTGACTGTAGTGCGCCCGGTTGGCCTGAAGATGGGCGAGCAGCTCTCGTTGGCGGCTGACTTCATCCGTCTGCAGTGAAACGACTTTCTGCATCGCACTCCCGAGACCAAGTTCTACAGCGATCGACGGCGTCGTGAACGGACGCCCGCGTAAAGCGCAGTGGAGAACCATGGTGCCTACGGCGGCGGGCTCACCCGTTTTCGCTACGGAGATTGCATCCAGCTCAAACAGGTGGACGCCCGTCGGGAGATCAACATAGGCGCTATTGATTGGCACGGAGAGCGTGTTATCTGCCGCCGTTGTTCCGGCCCGATCGAGCCGCACGGAAGAAATGCTGAGACGATTAAAGGAAAGGCCAAGAAGTTCAGTGTCATCCGGAAGATACAAAGCATCTGAGCCGGGCCGTAGCAAGCTGCAGCCCAGCATACGCGACACCCGTAGAATCTGATCGCGATCCCAGACCGGGTTCGATCTTGGTAATGCCGGCGGGGCCGGCTGGCCGCCTTCCGCAATTGGCTCAGGCGTTGGGTTCTGCCGCGAGACCGTTAATGCAGCCGCTGGAGGTATATCGGCTGCAACATCCCGCCCTGGAATACGCACCTTCACGCTTGGCCTGATGGCCACCCTCGTCACGTCATCAATCAGTAGATCACGTACCCCTAATGTGAGAGCGCCGCGGACCAAGGCCCCGCGAAATCGTTGGACAACGTCCATAGCATTCGGCGCACCGAAATCGATCAATTCAAATGGTACAAACAAGCACCGTACGGCTGTGTGCAGCTGCGAACTGACTTGATAGACTTGCACGACTTCGTAGTATTGAACGGTCAATGCGTGCATATGGTTGTAATTGGCGACTATCCGAGTGCTCACCTGCTCGTGCTCAGACTGCGAGACTTCCCGTACTGCCGACGCCCTCCGGTTGCGCACCGAGTTGGCGTGTTGCTCAGTCCGATCATTGACGTTTTGCGTCATGTTTGCGGTCACCGAGCGCGTGCCAAGGGACCAAGAAGCACTTGCTGCGAATGACTCGGTGAACGCGTCTTGAGAGGAATATGAACTGCTCCCTCCTCCGAACAGTGCGCTTTGAATCATTCCAGACCCCCCCCCTCCTGCCTCGGCTTCAGAATGTGAGGATGCCCACCCACTGGCCATGGAGCCACCGTGCTGCAACTCAGTGGCGACAGCGTTCTGCACTTCACTAATGGCGCGAGCGTGCTGCGTCGCATTGTCGAGTTGCTCCGACTCAGTAACGGACTCTGTTGCCGTCGCGCTTGTCCGGCGCGACCAGTCGATTACGGCAATGCGGGTGGCCTCCCCCGGCGCGAGCGCAAGTGAGTGCAACATATGTCCCAGCGTGACGCCCTTGGCATACCAAGATTGTGAGTACGTCAAGAGTGCGCCCACTGCCGGCTTATCGAATCCAATAGGCTGGTTTACTGCCGGCGAGAGTGAAATTGGAGCCTGAAGCCGTTCCAAGGCTGCGCTATCGCTCATTTGTAACATTGTCAGGGTATCGTAGTAGACGCGTTCCGTTGGATACTCGCCAAGGCGGGGTCGGAGCGTCTCGGTGTGCTGCTCTTCGGGGTCCGTTGTACCTACGGCATCGCCCACGAGTTTGTGAGCGACGGATCGCGGCGGCCAATAGGCAAAGTCGCGGATCGTGGATATATCGAGCGCTGCTTTTAAGGCGTTTGCCTGCGATTCGGTCAAACCATTCAGATTGTCGAGGGGGAGTTGCCCGATAGCATCGAGTGTTTTGAAAGAGCTAAGCGGCTTCAGCCAGTCCGAGGGTGCGAGCCCAAGTCGGCCTGACATGCTGCTCAGCCCCCCCGCCTCGGCGGCAGCTCTCGCATTAGCGAAGAGCCAGGATGAACCGAGATCGAAGACGGTCTCAATTCCGACTTCTTTGAGAGCATTGGCGGCGTTTGCGGTCACGCCAAGCAACACATCCGTCGGACGAATTAGGATCTCATGTAGCTCAAGCCCGGCATACTCGATCCGCAGGTAGTGCGAGATTGCTGTCATTCAATCCTCTAGACGTCTAGGCAATGCAAATGAAAGCCGAGCAGCATTTGCCCAGTGAATCGCTGTCAATATTAGGCGGCGGAGGATGGATTACAAGCCAGCCTGTCATGACGCTCGCTCCCAGTGGTCTGTCCACTTGGCTGGGGGCGTCGGTTGCGCGGCGGCTCGCAGGGCTCTGAGCGTCAGCTTCCTGGAGGGAGTGAAGGACCGTTTAGGGCTGCGGATTCAACCGGTCGATGCAATGATCTGGCTGAACATCTCAGCCGGTGTCTGGAAGTCGAGGGTCTTTCTGGGTCCCTCGTTCAACCTCCGCGCCAGGGCATTGAGCTTGGCCTGTGAGTAGGTCGAGACGTCGATGTGCAGCGAGTCTGGTGCGCGCGGACTATTGGTCCGAGTCCGAATTCCGGCCCTGATCCCTGGGGGTAGGGAAGAGGTTGGCTTTGGCCGGCCGCCAAGCCGAGGCACTGCCCGCTGCCTGCCTCAGTTGAAGTTCCGAACGAACAGTCGTTGAAGGTTCGTGGGCGCCGCTGCCATGATCGGCATGATCGCTTCAATGCCCATGGCTGGAATTACCTCGATGGCTGATTTGTACCGTGCATCCACAGTATGAGGGACGGCAAACGGGCCCGGAACACGTCTAATCTTAGCAGGAGACGGCGTTGTCGCTGCCGTTTGGCATACCGCTAAAGAGCATGCTCACCGAGAGCGACGATCTTAGAATTTGAAGCAGCAACGGCCCCGCGCTCGTTTCGGTGCTCACCAGCACCGACTGGCCGGGGGCAGGCCAGAAACCTACTTTCTCAACGTCGAGGAACAGGAGCAGCCATGGCAACAGATCCCGTCGGCCCCTTTCCGCTGCAAGGCATCACGCTCGAGACTTGGCAGGTCAAGTTTGACAAGCTGGGGCAATGCACTTCGCCGCTTACGCGCGATGCGTTGCTCGAGCGGTGCAAGAATGAATCCCGACCGGTGATTCTTTTCTCGCACGGCTGGAACAACGAGTTTGGGGATGCGGTTGGCCTGTATACGCGCTTTCTCACGCATCTTCAATCCCAGATCGCAGCACAACCTGCGCCCTTCGACTTGCCCATCTTTGTGGGCGTGGTGTGGCCCAGTACGTGGCTGTCGTTCGACAAGGGACCCGACATGGCGGGCGATGCGCCGGAGGTGGGTGCCGCGCCGCTCGAGGCTGAACTCACGCAGGAGCTGTCAGCGCAGCTGTCGCCGGGCCCGAAGCGAGAACGCTTGAACGAACTCGCAGCACGCAAACGACTCAATGGCCCCGAAGGGGTAGAACTCGCAGCGCTGGTCGCAGAGGCTTTGGGCCAAGAAATTCAGGGCGCCACTTCGGATGGCGATGAAGGAACCGTGCCGCAGGCGGTTGATCTGCTCAGTGGCGCAGCGGGTCTCGAGCAAGCCATGCCATCGACGCGTAGCGTTGATGAACTGGATGCCCCCGGCACCATCGACGGATCGTCATCCGGCCACGCTGCCAACGACGTTGCCAGCGCTGGAGTACTCGAGTTCCTTGACCCCCGCAAGCTGCTGCGGGTGGCTTCGGTCTACCAGATGAAGGACCGCGCCGGCACGGTCGGCGCCAACGGCGTCTCGGACCTGCTCGCGGGGCTGCTTCAGCGCGCGCCAGCCGTCCATGCGGTCGGGCATTCGTATGGCGGCAAGGTCGTACTGTCTGCAATTGCCGCCCTGCCGGACGGGGTGCCGAAGGTGGCTTCTGTTCTTCTCCTGCAGCCTGCGGTTTCGCACTGGTGCTTCGCGCAGGAGGGCCCCGACGGAAAAGGCCAAGGCGGCTATCGACACGTTCGATCGCGGGTGTCGCGCTCGATCATCAGCACGTACAGCAAGTTCGACTTCCCGCTGCACTCGCTTTTTCATCGCGCGGTCCGACGCGCGGCCGACGACGGTGACATCCGCATCGCCTCCGGGGCGAAGACTCAGGCCGGCGCACCACCCAATCGCTTTGCCGCCCTGGGCGGCTATGGCCCCCGCTTGTCGGACGAGAAGCTGCATGAGCCGCTGCCGGCACCGGGCACCGCCATCGATCTCGGCCCGGCGGCGGCCGACGGCGGGCCCGCTCGGCTGTTGGCCTACGACGGCAGCATGAACAAGTTGATCGGGGGGCACGGCGACGTGACGACGCCCCATACCGCTTGGCTGCTGTATTCGCAGATGGCTGCAACCGGATACTGAAATGGAGCTTCCGAGTGTTCAGTCCGGCCTGGACCTGATCAAGGGCGCTTGGACGCGCTCGGCGCCAACGACACCTGTCGACGTAGTTCTCACCATCAGGCTGCATTTTCCCGCCGAAGGCCCGGTGGTGCTCTTCGAGGTCGCCACCACCGCCAAGGAAGCGCCGAATATCGAAGGCACCGAGTGGAGACTCCCCTACGCTAGCATTTGCCCTGACGCGGACGGGAAATGGCGGATTCCGCCGAGCGTCGCCGAAGGCGTGCAAGTGCGTATGCCGGCAGATGCGGCGCCGCAGGTGCTGTGGCTCAATCTCGCACGGCCGTACGGGTGGCTGGGAACGGCGCCATGGGAATCAGTCATCGGCGAGTCGCTCGGCTGCACAGTGCTGCGCCTGCCGGACTTTCCCCAGCAACCAGCACAGCGGGCCGATGTGCTGGAGACCGCACTGATTGTCGACCCCGGCCCCAACGTGCCGGCCAACGAAATCGTCGGCCGCGTGCGTGCAATCGTGGACGCCGTGGTACGGAGTTCGACCCGCACCGTAACCCGGGTCCATGTGTTCAGCGCTGCAAGCTCATACCCGGCTCTGAAGCCGCTTGCGGATCCGTCGCACGTCTTCGTGCACGACCCCCGTGACGTCAAGACCTCAGCCGAAGCATATCGAGAGGCCATGACGACATCGTCGCAGGTCCCACGTGCTGCGGCCTGGGTGATCTGGGTTGCAAGCATCATCGGTGGGCGAGGCCTGGACGCGCTTCACCTGCTCGTGCGCAGCACCCAGCACGAATCGGGCGCCGATCTGCTGTTGTCGTGCTCGCCGTCGCACCGCGAAGAGCCGTACTCAACGGTCGTCGACTCGGCCGAGTTGCGGCTGCTTCTCGAGCGCGCCGGTGCATGGGCGATCTCCTTCGCGCCCGTGTCCGCCAGTCACGAAGCAGGTGTTGCGTACATCGCCGATAGCTTTGCGCACGAACGCCCTGGCGCGGTCTTCTATCACGGCATGAACGGTGCGCGAGCGGCCGAAGAAACCCTGTCTGCCTTCCGAATGCTTTTTGGGCGTAAAGGCGTGTCGCTCACACGCCTGAGAGATGGCTTTTTGCACGTTCACCCTGAAGTCGTACGCGCGGCGTCGAGCATTGGTAGCTCCGAAGTCTTCGCCATATTGGCGGAACAAGCCGCGCTACTGGCGCAACGTGCGCCCGTCTCGGAGCGTCTGCTCAACCTTGTCACGCGGGCCATTCCACTCGTTGCGACCAGCGTGCCCAGCGCGCCGCCAGGTTGGATAGGAGCGACGCAGCGGTTTCTTGAATCCGAGATGTTCGACGAAGTGCGCCGCAAGTCGACCGACGTATTGCTCTCAAAGTTGCCGGGCCGCCACAAGCTGGCCCCCGAAACCTTGAACGATCTCAATATCAAGACCAACGACGTATTGCTCGACATTCAGAACGTTGTAAGTACCTACCTTAAGACGCAGAAGGATTGAGGCCCACATGTCGCACCGCGAGTCCACTATCGAGATCGCCAGCGTCAGGGGCGGCGCAGTGCTGTTTCGTCTTCTGAATCGGCAGGGACAATATGTCGGCAACCCGTACTCAACCCTGAATTTCGACATCGACGCCCTTCCCCCGCTCGACAGCACCGCGAACCTGACGCTGTACGGCAGCCAATTGAAGTCCGCCCTGAGCGTCGATCAAGACGTCAATCACGAGCTCGTCGAGATCTTTCATACCGTGCCCCCAGACAGCGCGAGCCTCGAGTTCGCCATTGCCGAATCGAGCGGTGAGTTGTTCAGGTGGGAAGCACTCCACGACGAGTTGGAGCGCTTCCTGGCGTTGCGAGGACCGTGCAGCCTCAAGCGGACCGCCTACGCTGGAGCTTCGCGCGGGAGCCGGGTGCGGCTGTTCGCCCACCCGATCCGCATGATTGCGTTCTTGTCGGCCAGTGGCATCAACTCAGAGGGGGAGTTCGATGCCATCCTTGTCGCCATCGAAAACGCGCAGAAGCTGGGCCTCGAAATCGAGACGACGATCTACTTGGGCCAGCAGTCGCTTCTCGATAAGGCCAGCAAGGAGATTGCCACGGGGTTGCACAAAGGGCTGTCCGTCAAGGCGATGCCAAAGGACGCCGTTGCGATCGAACAGGCATTGACCGAACGGTCTTTGCAGGTCGTTCACTTCGGCTGCCATGGTCGAGTTGACGCTGGTGTGCAGCTGCTCGAATTCGCGACCATCAACGATCACGATATTGATGCGGACACAGGCTCGGTCAGCTTGTCGATCGATCGGTTAACCGCGGCACTTCAAAGCGCCAGCTCCGTTTGGCTGACCGTGCTCAACAGCTGTAGTGGTGCGCAAGCGGTGCCGCGCCTGAGCTCAATGGCCCACGCGCTGGCCAAGAACGCCTCGCCGGTCGTCATCGGCATGGCCGAGCCGATCTACGATCAGGATGCGCAATTGTTTGCCAAGAGCTTCTACTTGCGAGCCCTCGAGGTCGTGGCGCAGTTGGTGAATGGCTTGTCCGTCGGTGAGCGTGTCGCGATCGATCTCGGTCCGGCCGTCAGCCATGCGCGCGCCGTACTCTCGGCCACGCACCCGGACCTTCCGTCCGAACGTCACGGGCGGTGGTGTCTTCCGATCTTGTGCCAGCGCGATGGTGGCCTGACGGTGGCGCGGGTAGGGGATTGGGAGATGGCCAAACGCATCGAACTCGTCGCGGGTTCGCTGCGCGGCTTTCCTACCGCCACGCCGGAAGATCTGCGCCGCCAGATCCTCGACCTTCTCAATCGAGAGCCTCCCGCGCCATTGGCCCTGCGGCCTGATTTGTACGGCAACTTGAACTGAAATGGCAGCCAGGTGAAGGGCCTGTATGACAACTGAGATCGAACGCCCGGCCACATTGCAGATCAATGCCTGGGCGGAATCCACCGCCAATGTCGACACATTGCCGGCGGCGACGCCATGGGCGCAGAAACAAAAGGTCGCGGCCGGAGCGTCAAGGACTCTGGCGGCACCCCGGCCCGCAGATCTGCGCGATTGGCGTCATCCAGAGGTCGGCTGGGGCCTGGTCCTGCCTGCTCAAGCCGGACTGTCGGACGCCGAGCTTTCGCGTGCCGACGACGCGCCCCCCGCAATCCAACGCTTGCTCGCGTCGCGCCCCGGCGCGCCGGTGTTGCGGTGGTTGCCTGTTTTGCAGCAGAACTTCCTGCGACGCTACTACGTCGACGCGAAGGCGCAAGACCTGTCAATCGCCGCCCCCCGGACAGGAATAGGCAAAGGACAGATTCCCAAGTACCTGCTCATTTATGGCTCGCCCACCGAGATCCCCTGGGCGGTTCAGTACGCGCTCAACATGTCGACATTTGTGGGGCGCCTTGATCTCACCGGGCAAGGGCTCGAAAGATATGTCGACGCCTTGATTTCAAACTGGGCTGGCACGGCCAGCCGAGCGGACTCCCCCCTCCTATGGAACGTCAACCACGGAACTGAAGACATCACCTGGCTCATGGCTCGAGCCATCGGCGATCGTCTTTGGGCCGAGCTGCAGACCGACACCGACTTGGTCGGCCGGTTTCAATTGAAGGACGAACTTGCCACTGCGCAACAGCTCGTCGCTGCGCTGCAGGAGCGCTCGCCTGCGTTGGTCGTTACCACGAGCCACGGCTGCACCGGCCCGTTGGATGACCCGACCAAGATGCAGCAGCAACTCGGCTCGCTGGTTGACGCGGCGCATGGTTTGGTCGGTGCCAAGGAACTTTCTGCGTGGAACCCCGCCGGCGCGATCTGGTACGCGCATGCTTGTTGTTCGGCCGGCTCCGACCAGGTCTCGCGGTACTCCGGCTTGCTGAAGACCGATACGTCGATCGGGAAGATTCTTGACGGTGTTGCCCGAGGGGCTGGGGCAATGGTGGCGCCGCTGCCAGCGGCACTGCTCGGTGCGCAGTCACCGCTGCGCGCCTTCGCCGGCCATGTTGAACCCACGTTCGACTGGACATTGCGTGAACCTGCTGGCCGGCAAGTGTTGACCCATGTGCTCACCTCCGCGCTGTACAACAACCTGTACCAGGCCGATCGTCCGACACCCATAGGCTTTGCCTTGCGTGGCGTCTACGCGGAGGCAGGTGCGTTTTTCGGCGCCTTCCAGGACGCGGTTGCGGGCATCAACGAGAATGTAGCCAACATGCGCGACTGGGCACTCTATCGGCAACTGGTCGCGTCCGATCGGCAGACGCTGGTGATTCTCGGCGATCCGACCGTTTCTCTACCGAGTCTGCGATCATCGGCTTAGCCCAAACGGGCAGCGTTCGCTCAGCCGCGGAGTGCGAAGCGGGTAAGGCGGCGAAGTCACGATGGCCGAGATCTGCTCGGTGAGCTGCCCGGCCAACGCCTCGGTTCGCGTCCAGATGGCCGCGCCCAGGATCGTGCTGCAGGCCAGCCCTGCCGGCTTGCGCTCGTTCCCCAGTTCGAGGGTCTGGTAGAGCTCGGCGTTGACGATGCCCCCTTCTTGGACGTGCACGCTTCGGTACGCGGCCAGGAGGGGCTCGAAAAGATCTTGCTGCTGTTGCATTCGCTGCTTCGTGAACTCGCTGTCTTGCAGAACAGGAAGCAAGCGGTCAAGGTTATTCGCTGCGCTGTGCTTTTCGTTGGTAGCTGGCCTGGTCAGCCTTGACTGTCACTAACCCGCAAAGGGCACACAAGCCGTCGTACCTTCGGGAACGTCCGCTTCTATGAGGACTCGTCTGTCAAGCTTCCTTGATCAACGTATCGATGAGCGGTATTTCATGGTGTCACCTGTGTGTTTGCTGAGCGGATGAGACAGCGGCCGTGGCATTGGTGATGCATCCTGATCCGAGGTCGGGGTGTGGCGAGCGTTCGAGCCAGTGCTCGGACGAACTTCTATCCGTGCAGGGTGCGCACACCTTGCACCTCATGCTGCATGCGCGCGAAGCACACTGGCAAACCCCAGTTATCGGCGCGCCCCTTCTTTGGGGACGGTCACTTCTATGCAGTGACCCGCGGACGTTGCGGGCGCGTCGACCCTTGATCATGATGATGCGTTCCTTGGCCACCGTGCGTTGGAACAAGGCTGCTCAGGACTTCAGGCGATGGCCGGCTTGAGCTGGGCTCCGGCCGGTATCTCGCCGTACTGCAGATAGCGCCACAAGGCGATCGCCAGTCTTCTCGCCAAGGCGACGATGCCTACGCGACGCGTGCGCTTGCCGCTGCCAGCGAAGCGTCGGTTGAACCACTGGGTCAAGGCGCTGTTGGGCTGCAAGCGCAGCCAAGCCCAGGCGAGTTCCACCAGCAACGCACGCGCTCGCTTGTTGCCCGCCTTGCTGATGCCTTGCTCGATCTGACTGCCGCCGCTGTCGTAGGGCGTGGGGGCCAGACCCAGGCAGCCGGCCAGCTCGCGCCGGTTGGCGAAGCGCCGCCAGCCGAACACCTCCTTGACCAACACCCAGGCGCCCTTGGGCCCGATGGCGCGCAGCCGCGCCAGTCGCGCCACCTGCGGGTGCTTGCCATCGGCCAGTTCCTCGCGCCGCTCGGCCTCCATCGCCTTCACCTGCTGCTTGACCAACGCAAGCCGAGCGCTCTCGCGCTCGATCTCGCCGCGCAACACAGGCTGGATAGCGAATGAAAGGGCCT
>NZ_JAGGNV010000090.1 GCF_018614955.1 Variovorax paradoxus | reverse complement strand
GCAGTTTGGGTGGCCATCGGGGGTTGACCAAGTCCGAGAAGGCCTGGATCGCGGGCGTGGCAATACGATAGCCTCCGGTCTCGATCGGGTGCAGGGCCGGATCGATCGGCCGGCCCGCAGACGCTGGGGGGACCGCCGATGCTGGTGGCGCGGGGTGGCGTGCATTGGGCATGATGGCTCCTTCGGCAATTCAGATCGCTCCCACAAAGCCGCTTCCAATGTCGAGCCGTTCCGGTGCAACGCGCAGCTCATAGGCGGGCGCGCCTTCGCTGATCGGAGTCGAAACGCTCGGGTGCAACGCCTGCGCCGAAGGCGTAGGCTGCGCGGCCAGGGTTCGCAGGGTGCGGGCCGCGTCACTGGCCGCCCGACGCGATCCTTTGGCCTTCTGAAGCTTGTGGCTGACGTAGCTCTCCAGAAAATCGTGCAAGTTGGCGCCGCCCAGGCCCTTGCGGCCACGCAGTCGCAACACTTCCTGGCGCAACTTCAGATCGTGCAATATCTCGCCCCACGCACCCTGCGCTTTCAGCACGCCGATCTCCGCGCCGTTGGCTGCAAACGCGCGCACGGTGCGCAGGTCGTGGCTGTTGTAGTAGATGCGCAGCGTTTGGCCGAGCGAGGTGGCGGTACTGGCCAGCACTGCGTTCGTGTAGCGGATGCCGTGGAAGTTGATGTGCGGCCGCTGACCTTGGTGCAGGTAGCCGCGCACCGTGGCGCGTCTGGGCGTCTGCATCAAGCACAAGGTCTGCCGCTTGGATTCCGGCAACCAGTTGAGCATGGCGCCTCGGCCGCGCACGGAATGCACCACCGCTTCCAGCGGGGTGCGGCCATTCAAGCCATCGTGCGGCGACGCGTTGTAGGCGGCGATGGCCGCTTCCAGCAGTTCCTCGATCTCGTCGAGCGAAACGTACAGGCGCAGATTGCGCTTGGGATCCGACAGCGCGCGGCGCACATCGCGCGCACCGGTGCCGGTATAGCCCGGCAATCGGCTCGACAGGTTGGCCGCGATCGACCCGAAGAAGCGTTCAATGTAGGGGCGATCATCGGGTGTGTGCGCCGGCCCGGCGTCGATGAAGCAGCCGATGAATTCGGCCAGCGCGTGGCGTACGTCCGCGGCGAGGTTGGCCTTCGCGTTGTCGAGCTTGAACCAGCACCAGGTCGCGTATCCCAGCTCAGGCAGCTTGCCCGAGGGGAAGCCGCCAAGCGCACCGTAACCGACGCCGGGCAGCGTGAACGATCTCGGGCGGTGCGGCTCCAGCGCCGCCTCGATGGTGCGGATCACGTCGTAGCGCGAGTACTCTCGGTTCAGACAGATGTGATATCCCAGCACCGCCCGGCTGAAGACGTCCAGGATGACCAGCAGCCAGATGCGTTCGATCTCGAACTGCTGTTCGAAGCCCAGCGGATCGCGCACGACCACCTTGAGCCTGATGTCCAGGCGATGCCCGTCGAATTCGACGACATCCAGCGCCTGGGTGGCCACTGGTGCCGAGGCCTCATGCGGCAGGCCCTTGAGTCGAACCGCTCCGGCCAAATGCGCGCTGCGCTCAAAGCTGCGCAGGCACTCGACGCGAAGCGTCGCCGACAGGGACCGGATGCCCAACTGCTCTGCGTTGAAGGGGTAGTCGTTGGCGGTCAGGCCCAGCGCACGACATTCGCGCAGGAACGCGTCGTGCAAGTGCTTCAGGCCGCGCAGCCGTGTGCGCAGTCCGGTATCGGTGGAGCGCTGGACGATTGAAATGCGTTTGTCGTGTACGCGGTTGGCGATCCAGGTGACGAGCGTGGGTTGCGAATCGAGCAGTAGGCCGAACGCGCCGGCAGCGCCTCGGCCGATGCCGTCACGTGACATCGTCAGGCGGCTCGTGCGCTGGTATGTGGTGACACGAGCATACTTTGCCGCGGCGCGCCAGCCGTAGGGACGCCCATCCTCGTGCGGATACATGCAGGCATCGAGCAAGCGGTAGAGCTGGCGCCGATCTACCCCGGTGCAGGTCTCGATCTCCCTTAGCGAGCCACCTGCTGCATAGAGCTCGATCGCGTGCCGGCGAGCGGCAAAGACCGGGCGCGCGGTCTCGGGCAGCGCTCTCACGTCGAATGCCGGCCAGGTCGACGGGTCGACACTCTGGAGGCGTTCGCGTCGGCTCACGACACCGGCTCCACCAGGGTATGCAAGCCGATCGGCTGCGTATTCAACGACGGAGCGCGAATCGCCCCCGCGGCGAAGCTGCTCGAAGATGGCGCCGCGTGCCAGCGACGGATCTCCAAAGGACGGTTCTTGCTCCAAGCGCCCGAGCGACATAGGCCCCCGAACATTGGCCACTACTGATCGCAGCATTCTCGGGGGCAGCAAGGCCTGGGTGGCATTGATGACGGGCAGCATGCGCGACCAGTTGCCGATCCAGATGCTTGCGGCTGCCAGTTCGGCGTCTCCTACAACGCGCACCTGCATGCCGTGCAGCTGGGAGGGAACGTCTTGCCGCGCGTCGATCAGGAGCATTGCCTCCTCATTCGCACCATGAACCCAGAAGTCGATCAGCCGAGAGTCTGGGTCCGGCCCCAGACGTGCAGGCCGTTCGCAAAACGCAATGACCGATGGATCCGCCTCAAGGCGAATCCATTGCGCAAAGCTCGAGCGTGAAAACAGGCGCACCCGCCTTTGCAGCTTTACGCTGAAGCCCTCGACCAGCCGCGCGCCGCGCGGGCGCAACGTCTCGAGCGGCGTGCTGAATCTGGCAGGAGATTCCTTCATGGATCAACACGTTACGCACTGCCCGACGCGTCCGCATCCACAGAGTGACGGATTTGCTTCGCACAAAGGCGATGTGACACATTTGCTTCGCGAGCTTCGCGGGTAAATGTGTCACCGAGCAGCCTCGGAGAAATGACTCCGCCTGGGCGGCGATTGTCGACGGGCCCCGTTTGTTGGTCCCCTACCGCGGAAACCGGTGCCGAGCGATCCCGCCTTGGCAGCGCAACACAAGCGTGGCTCGTCTCGTTCGCCATGTATAAGCAACTTGTTGATTTGATTGAGGTTTTTTCAAAGCGACGGTTTCAGATGTAATAAGCCGGAATCAACGACAGGAGCCTCGCAGGCCCGCACGTCGGCCTCCTGAACAAATAAGCACGTTGTGCTGATCGTTCAAAATGGCCAAGAAGGTAGCGGTGACACTTTCGCTTTTTTCTACGGCAGATGGCCACAGCGAGTTGACCCTCAGCGCGTGGATTGCCAGTTGTGGGGAAGCAGTTCGTCGATGCGGCTGCGGGATGGCGCGCAGGCCTTCCCCGCAGCATTGCCTCCGCGCCTGGATCGGCGGGCACTTCACCGAGCCGAACGAGCAGAACACGCAGCAATCGCCAGGCTGCGGTCGCAGCAAGGTCTTGCAGCTCTCGCATTCATAGAAAAATTGGCAGGCGTCGACGGGCATGTCCTCGCGTTTCGCGTGGCCGCAGTGCGGGCATGTCAGCACCGAGTCAAGAACCAAGGCGCTGTGCGAGTTCTGTCCTCGCGTCATGAGCGGACCTGACCGGTTCGGCAGCCATCTGTGCTGCAGTGCTTGTTTGCGGGCGACAAGAGATCCCACAGCGAGACGCCGACCATGAATGCCAGACCCGTGTACAGCAACTCGGTGCTCCACCGCTGGCCGAAGAACAGCAGCATGGCCGCGAGCACCATCGCCGGGCCGATCATGCCCAGCAGGCTGCGATGCCACTGACGATGGCTGAACCAGCCGATGGCGTTGGCGACCAGCGCGACGGCCGCGAACAATGGCAGCAGGGTGCTGATGAACAGGCCCTCGTACTCGCTGAATATGCCAAGGCCTGCGGCGGCGCCGAGGCTCGCCAGGGCTGGAAAGCAGGCCGGGCACGAGGCCGCCGAAGCAACGCTGCCCAGAGCACCGGCCTTGTCGGCCGCACGCGCAATCCATTCCATCGATCAATTCCCGGTCTCTTCGATGAGCCCACAATACTCCCGTACTCAAGTACGGAGTCAAGCGGTATGGAACAGGCAATCGACACCCTGAGCATCGGCGCCTTCGCCGAGACGGCCGGCGTCAATGTGGAGACCATCCGGTTCTACCAGCGCAAGGGACTGCTGCCGGAACCAGAGAAGCCATACGGCAGCATCCGGCGCTACGGCAAGGCCGATGTGGCGCGGGTCCGATTCGTCAAGTCTGCCCAGCGCCTGGGCTTCAGCCTCGACGAGGTCGCCGGTTTGCTCGCCCTGGACGATGGCGCGCATTGCAGCCAAGCGCGCCAACTCGCGGAGCAAAAACTCGCCGATGTACGTGCCAAGCTGGCGGACCTGCATCGCATCGAGTCGGTCCTGGTCACCTTGGTTGACGACTGCTGCGCGAGCCGCGCCAGGGTGTCCTGCCCATTGATCGCCGCGCTGCAGGCATAGCCACAGCGGGCAACAAAGCTGCGGCTTCCCGCGGACCTCGATTTCTAGGGGCCACGCGCAAGCATTGAACAGGTAGCGTCACACGACCATGAGGAGGGGCGCTGAGACGCGTCCGCGGTTCAGCGCTGCTCGTTGAGTGCAGACGATCCTCGTGGCCGGCGTGAGGGGCTGGTTGCAGCGAGAGACGTGAAAAGCCTCACGTATTGAGTAGCTCTTTGGTATTACATGCGACTACAATCGGTCACTTCAAAACGCGCCCGGTCATACAACACACGACGGATGAAAGATGCGCCTCCGGCTTGTCCTTCTGCTCCTCATGGCGTCTGCCCTCTGGCAGGTCTTCGTCATCGGTGGCCGAACCGGCACTTTTGGTGAACCGAAAGAGGTGGAACACGCGATGCTCCATTGGCAGGGCTTGGCGCATCACCATCACCATGATGGGTCCGTCACGCAGGATGGCTCCGAAGAGTCGGTACAGCACGTCGTCATCGATGGCTTCCTCAACACTGCCGCCGTTTGGTTTGTAGCTCCCATCTTCTTTCCTCCTGGAAAGGCAGTGCGTCCCATCGCCATCGATGAACTCGACGCACCGTGGCCGGACCTCGCCGGCCCTAGAAGACCTCCAAAACGCACTGCCTGAAAACGCTCCTGCTTACCTGCGTGCGCGGAGGTAAGGCGTTTTCCTGGTGGCCGACGCATCGGCTTCCGTGGGGTCACTTCCGTGGTCTGGCGCGCAGCGCGGCCAGGCACGTCCCCACAGCTAGTCGGTGAGTCATTCGGTCCAGTGCCCGCGGAACACCTGGAAATTCGAAACCGGCATGTCTCAAGGCGCAGCCAGCGCCTTCGGCGCGCCGCGCCAGCTTCTAGCTGAGGGAGCAGTTCAGCTGCGCTCAGCGTTAGCAACGAAAGCAATCGAGGAGTCAAGAATGTCTTCCTTCAGCCCAGTTGAAATGGTCCGTCGAATTTTGGACGAGCCCGTGGTACGACCCGCGCAACTTCAATGGCGGCGCCGGCAGTTCCTGTCCCGGGATGGACACGGTTCCTACTTCGGCGTGTTCGACAGCTTCAAGTCCGCACGCGCTTGGTTGCCCTCCAGCCCGGAGGTTGATCACGCGGCTTTGGCCGCCGAGTACGTGGACGTGCGGACGAAAAAGGTGTTCTCGTACGACTATCCGGTCATGTGGTGGCTTGACCGCGCACTGCGCGACGGAGCGAGCACCGTTTTGGATATCGGCGGCTCTGTCGGCGTTCACTACTACGCCTACGGCCGGTATTTCCATATGCCAGACGCGCTGACATGGCGCGTCGTCGAGGTGCCGACAATGGTCTTGATAGGCAAGAACCTGGCGGCGCAAGCCGGCGCTGCGGCCTTGAGCTTCAGCGAAAACCTTCATGAGTCCGTCGCGACCGCCTCTGACGACGTCTGGATCTCCGCGGGCGCAATTCACTACTTTGAAGACGGCCGGCCCGATCAACTTCTCAAGAAGTGTGTACGTCGGCCTCAGCACATCCTGTTGAACAAGCTCCCGCTCTACAACGGGGAGGACTTTGTCACCGTCCAGAACATCGGTGAGGGTGCCTTCGCTCCATTGCATGTCTACAACCGCGCTCGGTTCATTCAGGACATCAAGGCGCTTGGATACACGCTCTGGGACAAATGGGCCGTTCAGGAGCGCTCCATGGACCTGCGTGGCTATCCCGAACGCTCATTTCCAAGTTTTACCGGCTTGTACTTCGTGGACAGCGCACGAATGTTCAAGAGATCCAAGCCATTGCTTTCTTGATGGGCCTGATCGAATGCGGGCCCGGTTTCTAACCATCGTCGCTCTCGGCTTTCGCTCAACTATCGTCTACATGACGGCCAGTCCGAGCATCGAAGTGACGTTGGTGCGTGCGATAGTAGTGCTGGCCGTGCTGACTGTCAGCGTGGTGGCAGCTTGGGGCGACGCCTTGCCGGCCGGCGCGGCCGTGCCGTCGGCGTCGGCAAATACCATTCCACTGGCGGTGCTCGGCGACTCCAACAGCCATTCCTACCAGGATCGCACGGCTTTTCCGCCCGGCACTCGCGAGCGCGGCGGCGCATTGCACTCGCGCACCTTCCAGTGGACCGAGGTGCTGGCGCGATTGCGCGGCGACGAGATCGACATCGGTCCCTGGGTGCTGTGGGGACGTCCCGGCGTAGTTGCCTTGGCGCGCGAGTTGATCGGCCTGCCGGGCTCGCGCGCGCCTCAAAAGGAGGACTACCTCTACAACTTCGCGAACTCGGGGGCCGCTTGCAAGAATCTGATGGGCGAGCGGTTCGGCCAGCGCTTCCGACAGGCGCCGCGCCTGGTGGGGCTGATGAACCAGGAGGCTGAGCGCTGGCGCCGCGGGGTGGTGGTGATCAGCATCGGAGCCAACGACTGGAACGCCTGGCTTGACCTGCAATCGCGCGACCCATCCGCCCATGAGCTGCGCCGCACTATCGACTACTGCTCACATCAGATCAGCGCCGCGATCTCGCTGATCCACGCCTCGCACCCATCGACGCGGATCCTGCTTGTGGGATTGCGCACTGGTGCCGACGATCCGGACAATTTCGACAAGTACCGCAGCAGCATCGCCATGGCCAATATCAAGAAGGCCCTGGCCGGCGCCAATGCCGAACTGCGCAAGATTGCTCTCGCCGATCCGCGGCGGATCGCTTTCCTCGACGTCGAAGCCTGGTTCGTGCAGCGATGGGGCGAGCGAGGCCCAAATGGAGAACCCACCTACAAGACTGTCACCATCGCCCCCAACCTGCGCGTCACCAACACGGCGGGCGACGAGCCCAACAATGCCGTGCTCAACGACGGCCACGCCGGCGTGGCGGCGAACGCGATGCGTGCGCAATCGCTCGTAGCGCAGCTGCGCGAGGATTTCGGGCTCACTTTGACGCCGATAAGCGATGAGGAGGTGGCCCGCTTCCTCGGCCCGTGAGCACTGCTTATCAGTCAGGTCGGCTTGGCAAAGCAGCGAGTTCAGGTCGACGACGCGGCCTCCCGAGCCAGCGTAGCGGAGCCACTAGGGTCGCGCCACCGCCAGTTCACCTATGGCAAGGTCAACTCTGGGACCGCTTGGCCTTAGGTCGAAGACAAAGTACTGGCGCAGGGTCGACGGCTGAATGGAGTCACGCAGTTACCCGCACCCACCGACCCGTAGATGGAACGCGACTGGCGTTGAGAATGAACAGCAGATACCAACCCGGCGGCGCAAGATTGGCGTTCGGTGGCATGTCCACGTTGATCACCCCGGCGCCCATGCCACTTACGACGCACTCGAGGCCGCGCTGTGACATGTTGAAGCCGTGCGTCACCGTACCTGAGCGCAGCAGAACAACCTCGGTTACGTCGGCAGCGTTGGGCGTATTGATGTTGAACGTGGTGCCATAGTTGACGGTCGCAGGCGCGGCTGAGATTACCGGTCGGAGCATGTCAAAGTAATCCGGGAAGAAGCGCTCGTGCGGTGTCGGTGCCCCGCCGGCTTGCGGATCGCCACCTCCGAGGATGCTGCCGTCGGTGAGAAGGATGAATGAGGAGTGATACGTCCGGATGTACTTCATCGGCGGCCCGATCACCCAACCGGCGCCTGGATTGCGGGGATCGAAGATTTCGCAGACACCGCCGTCAGGCCCACCGCTTATTCCGCCTGCGATGAACACCCGCCCGTCGGGCAGCAGCGTGGCTGTGAACTGCTCTGCTCGCGGGATATTCAGATCCGGCAGCGCAGTCCATGCGGGTACCGCAGCGGACATATCGATCATTTCCGCCGTCTCTTGGGCTGCTGGAGGGTTCCCGCCCATGATGTAGACAACTGGCTTGTAGTCAGGCGGCCGCATCGTAAGCAAGACCGAGGTTCCTTTTTCACCACCGGTGCTGCGGTTGCCGTGGATGGTTGCGTAGGACTCGGCAGCAGCTGGCGCACCCAGGTCGAAGCGATGCGTCGGAACGTGCGGCCCGGCAATGAACAGGCGACCGTCCGGCAAGACGTAGGTCCAGGGGTAGTACTGATGGTGGTTCATGCCTGCCGGCATGGCAATCGGCGCCGCCCATCCCGCGCCCTGCGTGTACAACTCGATTGATTTTGACGCTGACCCATAGAGCGTTGCCGCTTTGCCGTCTGTCAGCGTGAGCGTGGTCGAGTAAAAGCGGTCGTGGGCGGTGTCCTCCACGCGAGTCCAGGCGAGTGTGGCCGGTTCGAAGGTGAACGACTTGTTTGGCGAGAAGCCCCCATGGATCAGCACAGTGCCGGCTGGCGTGTCGAGCACGGTGTGCTCCGCCGACCACATATTCGAGGTGTTTACGTCCAGCCCCGGGTCATCTGCGGGCTGATTGGCAGGCAACATGTAGCTTCCAGCCGGTGTCGAGTAGTCCCAAACTCGCGATTGATCGGCCCGGGTGTAGCCCCAGTAGAGCACCCGCTGGGTGTTCGGCAGCAGCACCGAATGCATAAACGCGACTTCGGGCGTACCGGTCACCTCTTCCCAGCGCCCCGTGCCATGCCCATGGCACGGATGCGGATCGACGTCGGGACACGAGTTCGTGCCATCGTCCAGAGGCAGCCCGGTGCGATGGCTGATCTCGTGCGCCATGTCATCGGTCAGCCATATGCTCTGTCGCGCGCGCACCAGGCCCACCATGCCGTTCATCATGTGGTGGTGCACATGGCAGTGAAAGACGAAGTCGCCTTTCAATCTGCGCAGCGTCGCCCCGGGCGGGCGGTGTGCCGGATCCTGCGCCTTCTCCTCATCGGCGTTGAGTAAGAGCACCGGAGGGATCTCGGATTCGACGACAAAGGACTCGGCGGGCCCAATGCTGCGGATGTCCATGTTCTGGCCCCCAAACCTCCAGCGCATCGCGTGCGGATGGAAGTTATGCCAGTTCAGGCTTGTGTCGAGGTTGAACACATACCAGCGGATGCGCTGGCCGCTGCGGCCCACGATGGTCGGCGAGTTGCCGACGAAGCCGCGCCCGTTGATGCAATGCGTGGCTATCGCGGCGCCCTCCTTGGACGTGGCGGTATGGTGAAAATCGCTGTCGTTGATCCACTTAACGGTTCCACCCACCCCTACGGTGATCGCCGCAGGGCTGAAGGCCATGGGCGGGCCGCCTGTGATGGTGACGGTTACCGGATCGGGCCCACCGGGAACCACGTGGACCACGCCGGTCATCTCCGGGTGGTGGCGGCAGAAGTACTCGTAGTCGCCTGCCGTGTCGAAGGCGATTTCGGCTTCGCCGCCGAGTTCTTCGATGTCATCGGTGTCGAACACCGGCTTGCCCTCGGGGTTGGCCATGACGTGGAAGAACACCGGCACGTGATCCGTGTTGATCACGGGCCGCGGCAGCGCGAGCTCCTTCAATGTGAACTCCTCCAAGAACTCGAGATGCTGGTCCAACAGTTGACGCGTCTCAACCTTGAGTCGCCGTAGGTGGATGTGCGGTGCGACGTTGATGATGGTCTCTTCGTCGAAATCGAGCTTCTCCGGCAGGCGCTGGTCGAGCAGCACTGGGAGCCGCTCGAGCCGTTCGATATCGAGATAGATCGGCCGCAACAGAGCCCAAGGAAAACGGAAGCGCCGTGGCGGGCGGTCGCAAGGCCCGAGCACTACGATGCCCCCGAACAGCCCTTGGTCGATCTTCGTGTCCATGAAGTGCGTGTGATCGTGGAAGGGCCAGGCACCAAGCGCATCGTCGGGGACCTCGAAGGTGTAAGTCCACGTCTGCCCTGGACATATAGCGTCGGAGCGCCCCCCGTGGTGAGCTGCCTCTGTGCCGAAGGGCCATGAACCGTCCGAGTCGATGCCGTAACGCAGGCCGTGGACGTGCAACGAATGCGAGACGTCATCCATGTTCCATACATGAATCTTCAGCAGTTGGCATGGGCGCGTGTAGATTACGGTGCCCGGGACGCGGTGCGAATAGGCCGGTTCGTTCACGTCCGCCGCAATGAGCTTGTCGGGCTTCGGAACCAGGTAGCCTGAATCGAGATACTCGCGATACACCACGGCCGTCAACGTTCGGGCATCGATCTCTGCCTGCGGGATCAGGGCATTCTCATGGCCGTGATTGCGCATGCAGTCGCGCCCGTACTGCACGGGCGGCACGACCTTGTCTTGTGGCTTGACGGGGCAGTAGTTCTCGATCCGCTCGATCTTGAGATAGATGTGCCGTTCGTCGCACACTGCCGGACTGGGCAGGGATGCATTGATCTCCACCCCCGTCTGCGGGTTGCGTACGTTCCAAAGTACCGAGCCTTCGGTGGACGCGAGCAACTCGTTGTAGCAAAAAACCTTGAAGTAGAGATCTGGCCAGTTGTCGAAGAACACGTCGCGGAAGGCGCTGTCGTCGAAGGGGATCGAGAAGGCTCCGTCACTGATCGTCGTGGCCGAACCAAGATAGTCGTCGAGCAAGAAATCCTTGTCCCAAGCTTCGACCCGAACGCCACCGATCCCATCGCCGGTGAACTGATCGATCACGCGTCCTCTGATCATGTAGCGCATGGGTTGCCTCCCTCATTGAGAGTGAGAGGCCGGACACTAGCGCCTGCGGAGGAACGCCGAAGAGCGACCGGCCTGCTTGCTTCAGTCTAGGCATTTGCGGTTCGCGCGCGTCCCTCATTCGGTGGAGTTTGGCAACGCATTCGATCTATGCCACCTGTCGCGATCGTTGCGTTATGCTGCCAGCGCACTTGCAAAGAAACGCTTCCGATGTCTTCTTGGCGCCGGCACCATGATGCCGATGATCATGGTGCTGAGGCGAACGGCGCTCCAAAGGCGCGGCAGCAACTATTGGCGCATGTGAATGTGGCTTCATGTAGGCCTTGCTGCTTCGGGAGTTTGGCCTTCCGACCGTGGGAAGGTCTACGGCGAACTCGCCGAAGGGATCGCCGCTGAGCAGATGCAGCGAGGGAGATCCAACATTGCACCGAGCTGCCAATGCTGTGGCCAGGAGTCACAGGCTCAGCATCAGCATCAGCACGATTGCGGCGCGAACCAGCGTCAGCTTCGGCCAGCGCAAGTTTGGCGTCCGGCTAACGCGGCCGACCATTCACGCAAACCCGCACACATTTGTCAGCTAAACAATACTACCTAATACCTACAATCCGCTGCCGGCAACATGTTCGATAGGGAGCGCTAGATGGACCGCGAAACAGATGCCTTCCATATGGCGGGCGCGACGAGAGGTGCGCGACCGGTGATTTCGCCCACTTCCCAATTGGTGGGGATGCAGCACACCGTTTGGATCCTGCTGGCGGCTACGGCCGATGAGGAGCGCCCCAAGGACATACGGAGGCATTGCCGGGTCGGCTCGACAGTTGACCTTCGAAGAGAAAGGGACCACCCGCACGACGCGGACGCCCTCGCTGCGTGGTTGCATTGCTCATCCCTGTTCGGGCTGTTGCGGTGCTGGAAAAAGATCGGCTATGTAGAAGCGACCCCAACGGACCGGTGGGCCGCAAGACTTGACGAGGGGTCGTTGCGGGTTCACCGCGCGGTCGTGAGTAGTTGCCAGTCACCTAACGCTTTGGAAGCACCGCGGATTTCGCTTCAGATCGAGTTTCGGCACGCATAGGGATGGGCCTCAGCGCTGACTGCGCCAGATCACACCCTGAGCCAACGCACGAATGGCTTGGATTTCTCCATCCATTCTTCATGAAGGCGCTGAAGCTCGGCAATCTCGTGACGAACAAAATGCCAATCGACGCTCGCGCCTTCGATAGCAGCATCCATCCTGGCCTCGTGCTCGCGAGTTGCATTTTTCCACGCCTGGTATGAGGCGAGGTACTCGGCTCGGGTCGTCATGTCTGTCTCCGCTCAGAGATGCTCGTATTGCCCGGCGTCAACTATTCTGA
>NZ_JAGGNV010000089.1 GCF_018614955.1 Variovorax paradoxus | reverse complement strand
CGCCGATGTCCTTGATCTCGACATAGCGGTAGGCCGGATTGCCCGGGCCATGGCCGCGGTTGACGAACACCTTGTTGACGATGCCCAGGTCGTCCGCCGACATCAGGTCATAGCGCAGGCTGGAGGACACGTGCAGCACGTCCTCGGGGTTGCAGCCCAGCGAGTCGAGCATGTACTCGAAGGCCTTGAGGCGCGGCTTGTAGGCCTGTGCCTGCTGCGCGGTGTAGACGCGGTGGAAGGGCGCGCCCAGCATCGCGACGTTCTTCTGGATCTGGTTGTCCGAGGCGTTCGAGAGGATCACCAGCGGGATCTCCTTGGCGACCTTGGCGAGGCCTGCGGGCACGTCCGCATGCGGCGCCCAGGTGGGCACCGCGTCGTAGTACTTCTGGGCTTCGCTGTCAAGGTACTGGATCTTCCACTTCTTGCAAAGCCGGCGCACTGCGTTCTTCAGCACCACCTCGTAGGGTTGCCAGTCGCCCAGCACCTCGTCGAAGCGGTAGGCGCTGAAGTCGGCGACGAACTGCTCCATGCGCTCGGCCGGGATGCGGTCGGCGAACATGTCGCGCGCCATGTCGCCCATGCGGAATCGCGTGAGGGTGCCGTAGCAGTCGAAGGTGATGTACTTGGGACGGAAGGTCATGATGGTCTCGGTTCCTTAGGTGGCAAATGCGACAAGTTCATTACGAAGCGATTGCAGCACGCACAAGCGCTGGTGATGTAGGGAAATGGGGTGCTTGGCGCACGAAAGCTGCGGTTTCGAGGGGGTGCGGCGGCATGCCATGCGGTCTGCCCCTTGCGCGTGCAGCCACGCACCTCAGTGCGTTGCTGCGAAGTCGATGAGCACGCTTTTGAAGCGCAGGTTGGCCTCGACCGCCTGCCGGCCCAGGTCCTTGCCGATGCCCGACTGGTGGTAGCCGCCGGTGGGGATGACGAAGTCGGCGCTGCGCCCGTAGCGGTTGATCCAGATGGTGCCGGCGGAGATGCCGCGCATCGCGCGCAGCGCCCGGCCGATGTCGGCGGTGTGCACGCCGGACGCGAGGCCGTAGTGCTCGTGCGCGGCCAGCGCCAGGCCTTCCTCCTCGTCGCCGAAGGTCTGCACCGTGAGCACCGGCCCGAAGATCTCTTCCCGCACCGCCGGGTTGGCCGCGTCCACGCCCTCGATCAGCGTGGGCCGGAAGTAGGCGCCGCCGGGGCCGCCGTCGAACAGGCCGCCGCCGCAGCGCAAGTTGGCGCCGGCCTCGCGCGCGCGATCGACGATCTCCTGGATGCGCCCGGCCTGCAGCGCGGAAATGATGGGCGGCAGCGTGGCCGCGTCGTCCCAGGTCGCACCCGGACGCAGCGCTTCGAAGCGCGCCGCGATGCGTTCGACCAGCGCATCGGCGATGCCCCGCTGCACGATCAGCCGCGAACCGGCCACGCACACCTGCCCCGCGTTGCCGGCGATCGCGCCGGCGATCATGCCGGCCAGGCGGTCCACATCGGGTGCATCGTCGAACACCAGCTGCGGGCTCTTGCCGCCGAGCTCCAGCGTCACCGGCTTGGGGCCGGTCATGGCGCAGGCGGCCATGATGGCGGCGCCGGTGCGGGTGGAGCCGGTGAAGGTCATCTTCGAGATCAGCGGATGGCGCGAGAGCGCATCACCGGTGGTGCGGCCGTCGCCCTGCACGACGTTGAAGAGGCCGGGCGGCACGCCGGCCTCGACGGCCAGCTCGGCCAGCCTGAGCGCGGAGAAGGGCGTCAGTTCGGAGGGCTTGAGCACCACCGCGTTGCCGGCGGCCAGCGCGGCGCCGACCTTCCACGACACCATGACCAGCGGAAAATTCCACGGCGTGATGGCGCCGACCACGCCATAGGGCTCGGCCACCACCATGCCCAGATGGTCGTGGCGCGTGGCCGCGACCTCGCCGCCGAGCTTGTCCGCGTACTCGGCGAAGAAGCGCAGGCCCTCGGCCGTGAACGGGACGTCCCAGGCGATGGCGTCGCGCACCGGCCGCGTGGAGCACACGGCCTCCAGCGGCCCCAGCCGCGCCGCGTCGGCTTCGATCAGGTCGGCCCAGCGGCGCAGCACCCGCGCGCGTTCGCGCGGCGCGCGGCGTGCCCAGTCGCTCGCGCGCCACGCGCTCCAGGCGTCGCGCACGGCAGCGTCCACGGTGGCCTCATCGGCCAGCGGAAGCTCGGCATGCGGTTGGCCGTCGGAGGGCCGCTGCACGACCATGCGGCCGGCATCGGGGACGAGGCGTCCGCCGATGAAGTGGCCCGAGGGCACGTGGATCTGTCGCGGGTCGAAGACTTGCATGGTGGACTTTCGATGGAAATCTGTTGCCGAGACGCGAGGTCGCGAAACGGCGCTCGATGCTAGGCAGGTTGGCGCGGCATTTGTGTGCGTAAGCGCGCGCGCTGCCGCATCGAATTGCGAAACCAGGGGCCGCGACAGGCGAAGCTTGCAAGTTGCGGCGAAGCGCGAATTGGGTCTGGCGAAAGGCGCGGATGTCGTCCAAGATGACCTGCCTTTTCGCTGCACAAAGACCTTCCCGATGCCTGCTCAGACACCGAATGCACCTGCTCTCGACGGCGTGGTGCTGCGACCGATGACCGCCGCAGACCTGCCGCTCGCACATGCGCTGACGGCCGAGCTGCGCTGGCCGCACCGCCCCGCGGACTGGGAGCAGGTGTTCGCGCATGCCGAGGGCATCGTCGGCGAGCGCGACGGCGAGCTCGTCGCCACCGCGCTGCGCTGGCGCTGGGGCGAGCGTCACGCCACCATCGGCCTCGTGATCGTGGCGCCGGCCTGCCAGGGTCGCCGCCTCGGCCACCGGCTCATGAGCGCGCTGCTCGAAGGCCTGGACGCGCACACGGTGCTGCTGCATGCGACCGCCGACGGGCGCGGCCTGTACGAACGGCTGGGCTTCGTGCGCACCGGCGAGCTGCGCCAGCACCAGGGCACGGCGCAGCCGGCGCCGCTGGTCGCGCTGCCGTCCGGCTGGCGGCTGCGGCCGGCCGGCCTGCACGAGGCGCCGGCGCTGCAGGCCCTCGATGCGGCGGCGCGCGGCATGCCGCGCGGGGCGCTGATCGATGATCTGCTGGCCAGCGCCGACGCCTGCGTGGTGCTCGACCATGATAACGAGCCGCGCGGCTTCGCGATGCTGCGCCGCTTCGGGCGCGGGCATGCGATCGGCCCCGTGGTCGCGCCCGACGTCGAAGGCGCGAAGGCGCTGATCGCGCATCTCGCCGGCCTGAACGCCGGCCACTTCACGCGCATCGACATCGACTTCGCGAGCGGGCTGGCCGAATGGCTCGAGAGCTTCGGCCTCTTGCGCGTGGATGCGCCGACGACGATGGTGCGCGGCGCGCCCCTTGCCACGCCGCCGGGCGGGCCGGCGCTGTTCGCGATCGTGACCCAAGCCATCGGTTGATGGCATGGGCACGACCACCTTCCTCTACAAGTCCGACCCGGTGCGCGGCCGCCAGTGGGCCGAGGTGTTCCGGCGCCGCGCGCCCGAGATCGACTTTCGCATCTGGCCCGACATCGGCGACGCGGCGCAGGTGCGCTTTCTTGCGGCCTGGGAGCCGCCGGAGGACCTGGCCGAGCGCTTTCCGAACCTCGAGGTGCTGTTCTCCTCCGGCGCAGGCGTCGACCAGTTCGACTTCGCGGCATTGCCGGCCGCACTGCCGGTGGTGCGCATGGTGGAGCCCGGCATCGTGCGCGGCATGGTGGAGTACGTCACGCATGCGGTGCTCGGCCTGCATCGCGACATGCCGCGCTACCGGCGCCAGCAGCAGCAGGGGCAGTGGCGCCCGCTGCCGGTGCGGCCCGCGGACGAGCGGCGCATCGGTGTGCTCGGGCTCGGCTCGCTCGGCCAGGCCGTGCTGGCGCAACTCGTCGGCCTGGGCTTCGATTGCGCGGGATGGAGCCGCTCGCGGCACGCAGTCGACTGCGTGCAATGCCATGCCGGTGCCGACGAGCTGCCCGCCTTCCTCGCGCGCACCGAGATCCTCGTGTGCCTGCTGCCGCTCACCGATTCGACGCGCGGTTTTCTCGACGCGCGGCTGTTCTCGATGCTGCCCAAAGGCGCGGGCTTGGTGCAGGTCGGCCGCGGGCCGCAGCTGATCGATGTCGATCTGCTGGCCGCGCTCGCCAGCGGCCAGATCGGCGATGCCGTGCTCGACGTGACCGACCCCGAGCCGCTGCCGCCGGAGCATGCCTTCTGGCGCCATCCGAACATCCAGCTCACGCCGCACATCGCGAGCATGACCCAGCCCTTGAGCGCGGCCGAGGTGGCGCTCGACAACCTGCGCCGCTTCGAGGCCGGCGAACCCATGGTCGGCCTGGTCGATCGCGCGCGAGGGTATTGAAGCGCCCGCGCTGCCCGCAACGGGCAGCGATCTCGACAGTATGATTCCGGCCCCAAGCCCATGCCATGCTTCTGCGCCGCCTACTGATCCGACTGCTGTTGCTGGCCGTGTTCTTCAACACGGTCATCGGCATGCCTGCGCACGAAGCAGAGCATCTGCAGCAGACCGCGGCTGCGGTGACGGCACTGTCGGCGCAGCCGGCAGACGAAGACGCCGATGCCTCGGAGCATGGCAACGAGGCCAATGGCGCGTGCGCGTGGTGCCTCGCCTTTGCGCATCTGGGCATCGCGCCCACATCGTTGCCGGCCGTGCATGCATTGGCCGTGCAAGCCGGCCTTCCGCGACCGCAAGCACCGGGGACATTCGTCCCCAGCCCCGGCCGTTGCCCCTTCGCCTCGCGCGACCCGCCTCACGCCGTCTCCTGAAGTCCGCCGTTGTGGCGGTGCCTTCGCTCGCCCCGCAGTCCCGTCGCCCGGCGTGAAATCACGCGCCACGGGGCGGCGTGTGTCCGGCCCTTGCCGGGCTCGCCGCTGCGCTCCCCCTCTTGCCTTGCCGAGTCTCCTCATGATTTCCATCCAATGCCCGGCGCCCCGCGCGCCCCTTCCTCTGGCCCTCGCGGTCGCCGCCCTGTTCGCCGGCCCCGCAATCGCCCAGTCTTCCGGAGCCAGCCCCGAGGCCGCCCAGTTGTCCACGGTCGAAGTGGTCGGCCGCACCGAGTCGGGCGCCTACCACGCCGACGAAGCCGCCGGCGCCAAGACCGACTTGCCGCTGCGCGAGCTGCCCCAGTCGGTACGCATCGTCACGCGCCAGGCCATCGACGACCTCGGCGCGACCAAGCTCGACGACGTGCTCGACTACGTCGGGGGCGTCTCGCGCCAGAACAGTTTCGGCGGCCTCTGGGACAACATCGCCATCCGGGGCCTGCCCGGCAACGAGAACACCGGCATGGCCACGCTGCTGAACGGCTTCTCCTCGAACCGCGGCTTCAACGCCCCGCGCGATCTGGCAGGCGTCGAACGCATCGAGTTCCTCAAGGGGACGGCAGCCGCGCTCTACGGCAGCAGCGAGCCCGGCGGCACGCTCAACATCGTGTCCAAGCGGCCGCTCTGGAAGGCGGCCCATTCCGTCGAAGGCTATCTCGGCAGCCATGGCCAGAAGCGCGGCGCGTTCGACAGCACCGGACCCGTAGGCGAGAACTTCGCCTATCGCCTCAACGTCGCGGTGGAAGACCGCGACAGCTTCCGCGACCACGTGAGCGCCGAGCGCGGCGTGATCGCACCGGCTTTCACGTGGAAGCTCGGCCGCGACACCGTGCTGGAGTATTCGGGAGAACTCCTGCGGCATGCCACCCCGCTCGACCGTGGCGTGGTCGCAGTCAACAACCGCCTCGGCGCGATCCCGCGCAGCCGCTCCCTGGGCGAGCCCGCCGACGGCAAGGTGACGGTGGAGAACCAGACCCATCAGTTCATCCTGTCGCACGAATGGAATCCCACGTGGCGCAGCCGGCTGGGCCTGTCTTACCGTGAGACGTCGGTGAACGGGTTCTCGACCGAGGCTGCGGCCCTGCGCGCCGACAACGCGACGCTGACGCGCCAGCGGCGCTTCCGCGACTTCGACTCGAACGACATCGCCTTGCAGGCCGAGCTGCAGGGCAACGTAACGACCGGCGCCATCGAGCACGAACTGCTGTTGGGCCTGGAGAGCTTCCGCTTCAGCATGGACTCGCTCATGCTGCGGGCCAATCCGACGAGCGCACGGCCCTATGCGATCAACATCTACGAGCCGGTCTACGGCCAGGCCCAGCCGGTGCCAACGCGCAACACCGACACGCTGGAACACCAGCGCAACACCGCGCTCTACGTGCAGGACGCGATCAAGCTCGCGCCCGAGTGGCGCCTGGTCGCCGGCGCGCGCGTGGACAACTACCGCCAGTCGCTCGAGAACCGGATCACCGGCACCACTGCCCGCCAGGATCCGTCCTCGAGCTCGCCGCGTATCGGCCTCGCCTGGCTGCCGACGCCGCAATGGACTTTCTATGCGAACGCCGGCCGCTCTTTCCGCCCCAACGCCGGCGCGGACTTCGCGGCCCAGGGCTTCGAACCGGAAACCGGCCGCGCGCTCGAGCTCGGCACCAAGTGGGAGAGCGCGGACCGGCGCATGGGTGCCACCGCCGCGCTGTTCGACATCCGCAAGCGCAATGTGCTGACCTCCGACCCGGCCAACACCGGCTACTCGGTCGCCGCCGGCGAGATTCGCAGTCGCGGCTTCGAATTCGACCTCGCCGGCCAGTTCACCACGAACTGGCGCCTCAACGCCAGCCTGGTGTTCAACGACGTGGAGATCTCGAAGGACAGCACGCTGGAAGTCGGCGGCCGACTGCTCAACGTCCCCAAGGTCAACGGCAGCGTGCTCGCGGTCTACGAGAACGCGTTCGCCAACGGGCAGCGCTTCGGCGTCGGCGGCGGCGTCACGCATGTGGGCAAGCGGCTGGGCCAGGCCCGCACGCAATCGGAGGCCAACGCCGGGATGCCGGCCTTCGATTTGCCGAGCTACACCACCGCCAAGCTGGTCGCCTACTGGCGCATCAACCCGAGCCTGCGCGCGACGCTGGACGTCGACAACCTGTTCGACACCACCTACTACACCAGCTCCTACAGCCGCCTCTGGGTGACACCGGGCACGGCGCGCACCATCACCGTCGGCTTGCAAGCCAAGTTCTGAACGCGAGCGAATGCAAACCATGCCCTTGACCGACCTTCCCCCGCCGCGCGCCGTGGCCGCATCCCATCCTGCCCTCGAAGCCGCCGGCGTGGTCGCCGGCTACGGTGGGCGCACCATCCTGCACGGGTTGGACCTCAGGGTCGAAGCCGGTGAAATCTACGCGCTGCTGGGTGCCAACGGCGCCGGCAAGACCACCACGCTGAGCCTGTTCCTGGGCTTCGTTCAGCCCGGGCGTGGTCGCGTGCGCGTGAACGGCGCCGACCCTGTGGCCGACCCGACGTCCGCGCGGCGCCAGCTCGCATACATCCCCGAGAACGTGGCGCTCTACGAGCACCTGAGCGCGCGAGAGAACGTGGCTTACCTGCTCGACCTCGCTGGCCAGGCCGCCGGCACGCAGGCCGTCGACGAGGCCCTGGCCGCCGCCGGCCTGGACGCCGCGGCGCACGGGCGGCGCGTGTCCGGGTTTTCCAAAGGAATGCGCCAGAAAGTGTCGATCGCGCTGGCGCTGGCGCGCAAGGTGCCGGCGTTGCTGCTCGACGAGCCCACCTCCGGCCTCGATCCGCAGGCCACTGCCGAATTCAACCGCCTGCTGGGACTGCTGCGCGCACAAGGAGTGGCCATCCTCATGGTCACGCACGACTTGCTCAGCGCCGCCGACGTGGCCGATCGCATCGGCTTCATCGACGGTGGACGGCTGGTCGAGGAAGTCGCAGCGTCGGGCTCGGAGCGTTTCGACGTACGGGCATTGCACCGGCGCTACGCAGGCCAGGAGGCGCAGCGATGAGCGCCGCACTGCGCATCGCGCGCGAGGAATGGCGCCTGCTGCGGCGCGACCGCGTGGCCGTGCTCGGATTGGGCTTGCTGCTGCTGCTGACGGCCGTGGCTGCATTCACGGCCTGGGAACAGCGCCGCACGACGGACGCCGAGCGAGCGCGCCACCAGGCGCAGGTGGACCAAGAGTTCGAGGCCCAGCCCGACCGGCACCCGCACCGCATGGTTCACTACGGGCACTTCGTGTTCCGGCCGCTGAACCCGCTGGCGGCTTTCGATTCCGGAGTGGATGCCTACACGGGGCATACACTCTTCCTCGAGGGACATCGCCAGAACAGCGCCAATTTCGGCGACGTGCGGCAGTCTTCGCTGCTGCTGCGCTTCGGCCAGCTCACGCCGGCCTTCGTGCTGCAGGTGCTGGCGCCGCTGCTGCTCATCTTCGTGGGCCATGGGGTGCTGGCGCGCGAGCGCGAGGCGGGCACGCTGCGCATCCTGCTGGCCCAGGGCGTTCGGCCACGGCAGATCGTGGCGGGCAAGCTGCTGGCACTCGGCGGCGTGGCCGCGCTGGTGCTGCTGCCGGCGCTGCTGGCGCTCGGCTGGGTCGGCGCCGCAACACCGGCTGCAGCCAGCCTGGCGGTGGTGCTGGCGGCGGGTTACGGGCTGTGGCTTCTGATCTGGGCCGTCGGCATCGTCGCTCTCTCGGCATGGTTCGCGCGCGGGCGCGACGCTCTGGTGGCATTGCTGGCGGTCTGGGCGGTCAGCGTCGTGCTCGTGCCGCGCCTGGCGCCCGAACTCGCGGTCTCGGCGCTGGCGCTGCCCACGCGCTTGGAGACCGACATCGCGGTGGCACGCGACCTGGCAGCGCTGGGCGACAGCCACAATCCCGACGACCCCTACTTCGCCGGCTTCAGGAAGCAGGTGCTCGCACAGTACGGCGTCTCGAAAGTGGAAGACCTTCCCGTCAACTACAAGGGCCTGCTGGGCATGGAGGGCGAGCGGCTGACCAGCGCGCTCTTCGAACGCTACGCCAACGCGAGCTTCGAGCGCCAGGAGGCACAGTTGCGCCGCGTCGACGGCTTTGCGCTGCTGAGCCCGGTGATCGCGCTGCGCCGCCTTTCGATGGCGGCCGCAGGCACCGACCTGCAGAACTACCGTCGCTTCGTCGAGCAGGCCGAGCACCATCGCTATCGACTGGTGCAGGAACTCAACCGGCTGCAGGCCGAGAAGCTCAGCTTCGTCGGCGACCGTTCCAGCCGCGACAGTCGCATCAGCCACGCACACTGGCACGATTTCGCCGACTTTCGCTACGAAGCCGCGCGGCCCAGCGAGGCGCTGCGCCACGCGGCGCCCGCTGCGGGTGTCCTGCTGCTTTGGCTGGTCGCGCTCTCCGGCCTGTTGGCGCCAGCCACGCGCCGTCTGGGGAGGATCACGCGATGAGCTGGCTCGCCCACGAATGGCGTCTGCTGCTGCGATCACGAGTGGTTCTGACTGCGCTGGCATTGCTGTTGGCGCTGTCGACCCTGGCCGTGGTTTCGGGCACGCGCGAGGTCGCGCGCCAGCAGCAGACGATCGCGCGCCTGGCCGAGCTGCAGCAGCATGATCTGGCTGCGCAAGCGCGCAAGTACATCCACGGAGGTGATGCTGGCTCCGCCGCCTACTACACCTTCCACGGCACCTGGGATGCACCGTCTCCCACAGCCTTCCTCGCGCTCGGGCTGCGCGATGCCGCACCCTATGTGCTGCGCGTGCGCGCACTGGCGCTGCAGGCTCAACTGCACGAAGGCGAGAGTTTCAATCCCGAACTGGCACTGGCCGGACGCTTCGACTTCGCTTTCGTGCTGGTGTACCTGGCGCCGCTGTTCATGATCGCCTTGTTGTACGACCTGGTTTCGGGCGAGCGCCGGTCGGGCCGGCTGGGTACGCTGCTGGCCATGCCCGGCGCCGGCCGCCGCCTGTGGCTGCGCCGTGCAGGCCTGCGCGCGGCGCTGGTCTTCGGCTGCCTCGGCCTGCCGGTACTGGCCGGTGGATTGAGCGGCGGCACCACGATCACAGCCCTGACCACCGCACTGCTGGCCACAGCGGCCTACCTGGCGGTCTGGAGCGGCCTGGCGCTGATCGTGGCGACACGAAGCGGAAGCTCCGCCGCCAACGCGACGGCACTCATGGGCTGCTGGGCGGTGCTGATCCTCGTCCTGCCCACCATCGCCAACGCCGCGCTTGCGCGCGCCGTGCCGGTGCACCAGGGCGTGGAGTTGATGCTGGCGCAGCGCCAGGCCGTGCACGGCGCGTGGGACCTGCCGCCAGAGGCCACGATGGAGAAATTCTTCCGCACGCATCCCGAGTGGAAGCACACCGCGCGACTGCCTTCGGGCTTTCACTGGAAGTGGTACTACGCCTTTCAGCAGCTCGGCGACGAGAGCGTGGCGCCGCAGGTGGCGGCTTACCGCGAAGGCTTGCTCGCGCGCCAGCGCTGGACCGCACGCCTGGGTTGGCTGCTGCCGGGCGTCGGCGTGCAGGCCGCGCTGCATCGCCAGGCCGATACCGATTTGCAGGCGCAGCTCGCCTATCAGGATCGCATCGCAGATTTCCACGCGCGGTTGCGGGCCTACTACTACCCGTACTTGTTCAACGAAGTGCGCTTCGGTCCCCGCGACTTCGCCGCCCAGCCGCGCTTCAGCCCGTCGGCCCGGTCAGCGGAGACACCTGTGGGTCAGTTGCTGGGACTGGTGCTGATGGGCGTATTGGCCTTGGTGCTGGGCGCCGCCGCAACCGGTCGAGTGCGCCCGATGTGAAGGCCCCTGGCGTATGCACGACGGCAGGATCTGCTGTAGCGACTCGCACAACCGCAGCCTGCTTTGTGCAAGGCCCTCAATGCAGCACCAGCGCGAGGGGCACGCGGCCTAAGCTTTTGGACATCCAAAGGCCCGACCTCCGCCCCTCCATGACGCACCCCACCGCACTACCCAACCTGGCCGCGCTCGACGCCATCGACCGCGCGCATCTCATCCATCCCGTCTCGCCCTGGCGCGTGCACGAAGAGCGCGGTCCCACTGTGCTCGCCTCGGGCCGCGGCGCGTGGCTCACCGATGCCAGCGGCCACGAACTGCTCGACGCCTTCGCAGGCCTCTGGTGCGTGAACGTGGGCTATGGCCAGGAAAGCGTGGTGCAGGCTGCGGCCGAGCAGATGCGCCGCCTTCCGTACGCGACCGGCTACTTCCACTTCAGCAGCGAGCCGGCCATTCGCCTGGCCGAGAAACTGGTGCAGATCACGCCGGCATCGCTGACCCGCGTGTACCTGACGCTCGGCGGCTCCGAGGCGATCGATGCCGCGGTGCGCTTCATCGTGCAGTACTACAACGCGATCGGCAAACCGGCGAAGAAGCAGTTCATCGCGCTGGAGCGCGGCTACCACGGCTCCTCGTCCACCGGTGCGGGCCTGACCGCGCTGCCCGCCTTCCACCGCGGCTTCGACCTGCCGCTGCCGACGCAGCACTACATCCCGTCGCCCTACGCCTACCGCCGCGCGGACGGCGCCGATCCGCAGGCGCTGATCGCCGCCTCGGTCGCCGCGCTGCGCGCCAAGGTGGCCGAGCTCGGCGCGGACAACGTGGCCGCCTTCTTCTGCGAGCCGATCCAGGGCTCGGGCGGCGTCATCGTGCCGCCCAAGGGCTGGCTGAAGGCCATGCGCGAAGCCACGCGCGAGCTCGGCATCCTCTTCGTCGTCGACGAGGTCATCACCGGCTTCGGCCGCACCGGCCCGATGTTCGCGTGCGAGGCCGAGGGCGTGGAGCCCGACCTGATGACCATGGCCAAGGGCCTGACCGCCGGCTACGTGCCGCTGGGCGCGACGATGATGTCGGAGCAGGTCTATGCCGGTATTGCCGATGGTGCGCCGGCCGGCGCATCGGTCGGCCATGGCGCAACGTACTCGGCGCACCCGGTCGGCGCCGCGGTCGCGCTCGAGGTGCTGCGCCTGTACGAAGAAGGCGGCGTGCTGGCCAATGGCCAGCGCGGCGCGGCCCACTTCGCGGCCGGTCTCGATGCGCTCGCCGCGCATCCGCTGGTGGGCGATGCGCGTTATCGCGGCCTGCTGGGTGCGTTGGAGCTGGTGAGCGACAAGGCGAGCAAGCGCGGCTTCGATGCAGCGCTCGGCCTCGCCGACCGCATCTTCGCCATCGGCTACAGGAACGGCCTGGTGTTCCGCTCCTTCGGCGACCACATCCTCGGCTTTGCGCCGGCACTCACCTTCACCGAAGACGAGTTCGCCCAGATGTTCACGCGCTTGAAGAAGACGCTGGACGAGGTGCTGGCCGCGCCCGACGTGCGCGCGGCCCTGGCCGGCTGAGCGCGCCGGCGCACACGAGGACCGACGCACGCAGAATCGGGGGCATCTCTCCTACCCGGCACCGCCATGTCAGAAGCTTTCAAGATCGACCGACTCGACCTGCGCATCCTGGCCCAGCTGCAAAAGAACGGCCGCATGACCAACGTGGACTTGGCCGATGCGGTGGGCCTCTCGCCCAGCCCCTGCCTGATCCGCGTGAAGCGGCTGGAGCAGGCCGGCTACATCGCCGGCTACGGGGCCCACCTGCGGCTGGAGAAGCTCGGCGACACGCTGACCGTGTTCACCGAGGTCACGCTGCAGGACCACCATCGCGAGGATTTCGTGCGCTTCGAGGCCGCCATCCGCGAGGTCGACGAGGTGCTCGAATGCCACCTGGTGAGCGGCGGCTACGACTACCTGCTGCGCTTCCTGACGCGGGGCGTGAACCACTACCAGGAAGTGATCGAGGAACTGCTCGAACGCAACATCGGCATCGCCAAGTACTTCAGCTACATCGTGATCAAGTCGCCGTTCATCAAGACGCACTGTCCGATCGAGCGGCTGTTTCCCAACCAGCGCTGAAAACGCCTTCGTCCTTCCATGTCCGAGACCCTGCTTCGCGCCCATCCGCCCGCCCGCTTCGTGCGGCTGGCCGAAACCGACAGACCCGCGTTGATGCTGCAGATCGACGGCCAGCCCGCCACGGCACTGGCCGGCGACACGCTGCTGGTGGCGCTGCTCAGCCACGGCCGGCGCGTGCGCGACAGCGAGTTCGGCGACGGGCCGCGGGCCGGCTTCTGCCTGATGGGCGCCTGCCAGGACTGCTGGGTATGGACGCCGGCCGGCGAGCGCCTGCGCGCCTGCTCCACACCGGTGGAAGCCGGGATGTCGGTATGCACCCGCCCGCCCGCGCAGCACTGGCCGCCTACGCCGGACCTGCTGCAGTCGCTGCAGCGCCATGCCAAGGAAGCCGCAGCATGACAGCCGCATCGCTCGATCATCCCGCGCGCGTGGTCGTGGTCGGCACCGGCCCCGCCGGCGTGCGTGCCGCGCAGGCCCTGGTCCAGGCCGGCCTGCGGCCCGTCGTCATCGACGAAGGGCGCCGCGACGGCGGCCAGATCTATCGCCGCCAGCCCGAAGGCTTCAAGCGTCCCTATGCCAAGCTCTATGGCAGCGAGGCCGCGAAGGCGCAGGCGCTGCATCACGACTTCGATGCGCTGCGCGCGCAGCTGGACTACCGACCCGACACGCTGGCCTGGAACCTGAGCGAGGGCGAGCTGCACGTGGTGCGCGAGGGCGAGCCGCAGACGCTGCCCTTCGATGCGCTCCTGGTGTGTTCCGGCGCCACCGACCGCCTGATGCCCGTGCCCGGCTGGCAACGCGCCGGCTGCTACAGCCTGGGCGCCTCGCAGATCGCACTGAAGGCGCAGGCCTGCGCGATCGGCGCGCGCGTCGTCTTCCTCGGCAGCGGGCCGCTGCTGTACCTGGTCGCATCGCAGTATGTGCAGGCCGGCGCGCAAGTGGCGGCGGTGCTCGACACCGCGCCCGCCGCCAAGCCCTGGCGCGCGGTGGCCAGGCTTTTCGCGCGACCGCGGCTCGCGTTGCGCGGCCTGGCGCTGATCCGCGGCCTGCGCCGTGCCGGCGTGCCGGTGCTGCAGGGCGTGACGCCGCTTCGCATCGACGGCGACGACAGCCTCGGCGTGCAGGCCGTCGCCGTGCGGGATGCCCAAGGGGCCGAGCAGCGCTTCGAATGCGACGCGGTCGGCCTGGGCTGGCACCTGCGCGCCGAGACGCAGCTGGCCGATCTTGCGCGCTGCGAGTTCGCCTTCGAGCCGGTAAGCCGGCAATGGCTGCCGCGCATCGATGTCGACGGACGCAGCAGCACGCGCGGCGTCTACCTCGCCGGCGACGGCGTGCGCATCCTCGGCGCCGATGGCGCCGAAGCGGCCGGCCGGCTGGCCGCGCTGGCCGCGCTTGCCGACCTGGGCCACGCGTCGGGCCGCGCGCTGTACGACGCCGAGTCCGCCGTGCTGCGCCGCACGCTGGCGCAGATGGACCGCTTCCGCGAAGGCCTGGCGCGCGCTTTTCCCTGGCCGCACGCGCAGGCCGCGGCGCTGCCCGACGACGCTGTCGTGTGCCGCTGCGAAGCGGTGACCGCCGGCGAGCTGCGGCGCTGCGTCAGCGAGATGGACAGCCGCGAAGTCAACCGCGCCAAGGCCTTCAGCCGCGTCGGCATGGGCCGTTGCCAGGGCCGCTTCTGCGGCCATGCCTCGGCCGAGATCGTGGCGCAGGCCTGCGGGATTCCTGTCGAGGAGGTGGGGCGGCTGCGCACGCAGGCCCCAGTCAAGCCGCTGATGATGAACACACGCGAGGTTGCCTTATGAGCGGCACGACCCACGACACCGACGTGCTGGTGCTGGGCGGCGGCCTGATGGGCACCACTGCCGCCTTCTTCCTGCGCCGCCAGCACGGCCTGTCGGTCACGTTGCTCGAGCGCGAGCTGGTGGGCCGCCAGGCCAGCGGCACCAACTTCGGCAACGTGCGCCGCCAGGGCCGCGCGCTGGTGCAGATGCCGCTAGCCAACCGCGCTCGTGCCGTCTGGGGCCGCGTCAACGAACTGCTGGGCGAGGACCTAGAGTTCGTGCCCTACGGCCACCTGCGCGTCTGCTACACCGAGAAGCAGGCCGCGGTGCTGGAGCAGCACGCGAAGGACGTGAAGCCGCTGGGCCTCGACCTGGAGCTCTTCAGCGCCGAGCAGCTGCGCCGGCGCTGGGGCATCTTCGCGCCCGAGGTGCTGAGCGGCTCGCTGTCGCCGAACGACGGCCATGCCAACCCGCGCCTGGCCGGCCCGGCCTTCGCGCGTGCGGCCCGGCGCGCCGGTGCCAACATCGTCGAGCATGCCGAGGTGATGCAGGTCGAGCGCGATGGCGCGGGCTTCGTCGCGCACACCGCGGATGGCCGGCGCTTCCGCGCGCCGCAGCTGCTGGTGGCCTGCGGCGCCTGGTCGAATCGCATGGCCGAGCAGTTCGGCGAAGCCGTGCCGATGGACGCGCGCGGCCCGCAGATGGGCGTGACCGAGCCGCTGCCCTATGCGATCGGTCCGTCGATCGGCGTCTCCTCGCCGATCGAGCACGAAGGCCTGTACTTCCGCCAGATCGCGCGCGGCAACATCGTCTTCGGAGGTGGGCTCAAGGGGCCGGCCTACGCCGACCTGATCCGCGCCTACGTCAAGCCCGACAACGTGCTGCGCCAGCTGCGCGAGCTGCGCCGCCTGGTGCCGGTCTTCGAGCACGTGCAGCTGATCCGCGTGTGGAGCGGCATCGAGGGCTACACCGAGGACTGGCAACCGGTGATGGGCCCCAGCGCGCGCGTGCCCGGCCTGCACTACGCCTTCGGCTTCAATGGTGAAGGCTTCGCGATCAGCCCGGGTGTGGGGGAGACGATGGCCGAGCTGATCGCGACCGGGCGCACGTCGACGCCGATCGAGAGCTTCTCGATCGGCAGGTTCGCGTCCGAGTTGGCGAAGCAGGTGGCCTGAAGCGGCTTGGCTGGAGCGTCCGGGTGCGGTGGTGGGCGGTGTGCCCTGTGCCGGCCGACGTCACCGGCCCTTCGGGCTTCCCTGCGCTGCTCGCGCCAGGCGGGGTCTCGCTCAAACTCGCCTTCGGCTCAAACAGTCGCGAGCCCTGATCCGCCTGTCGCTGCGCTGCTCGGCGGTGCCTCAACGGCCGGCCCAGGGCACACCGCCCACCACCGTGGACACGCTGCTGCCTTGCTCCCTCTCCCTCCGGGAGAGGGCTGGGGTGAGGGCATGGGCCTTCGAGGCGCACGCGTCCCCATCGAACATCCACAAAGCGTCCAGAGCCAAGACCCTATGCACTCCGGGCTTGTGCGGACCCTACATCGCCATCACGACGAACACCTTGCGCAAGGTCTCATGCACATGCCACTCGCCGGTGGTGTGCGCGGGAAAGAAAAGCGTATCGCCCGCGCGGATCCGAAGCGCTTTGCCACCAGTCGACGTGAAGGTGCAGGCGCCCGCGAGGATGTGCATGACCTCGGCGTTGGGCAGCTGGCGCTCGAAGCGGCCGGGCTCGCATTCCCAGATGCCGCTGTTGTTGCCGCCGGCGCCGGCCAGCTCGACGTCGATGCCGCGCAGGCGGCAAGGCGGCTGGCTCAGCGGGCGCGCGGGCGTGCCCTGGTCTTGCAGGCCGCCGAGGGTGGCCGATTGGTGCAGAACGGTGATGCTCATGGGGATGAAGAGGAACGAAGAGGAGAAGATGCCAGCGCACGCTCGGCCACCTCGCAGAACCAGCGCACGCCGAGCGGCAGCGCGTCGTCGTTGAAGTCGTAGCAGGGGTGGTGCAGCGCGCGATCGCCCTCCGGCCCCGGATCGGCGCGGCCCTGGCCCAGCCACAGGTAGGCGCCGGGCCGGCGCTTCAACATGAAGGCGAAGTCCTCGGAGGTGAAGGCCGCGCGCGGCGCCGTGTCGGCCTGCAGGCCGATGGCACTGGCCGCGGCGAGTGCGAGCGCGGCCTCGTCATCGGTATTGACCGTGGCCGGGTAGTAGCGCAGGTAGCTGACCTCCGCCTGGGTGCCGCTGGCCAGCGCCACACCGTCGACGGTGGCGCGCAGCGCGGCCTCGATGCGGTCCTGCGAAGCGGCGTCGAAGCTGCGCACGGTGCCGGTGATCGACACCTCCGCCGGCAGCACGTTGTGGCTGTGGCCGCCTTCGATGCGCGTGACCGACAGCACCGCCGATTCGCCCGGGTCGATGCGGCGCGAGACGATGGTGTGCAACTGGGCGACGAGCTGGCTCGCGGCGAGGATCGCGTCGGGCGTGTGATGCGGCTGCGCGGCATGGCCGCCGCGGCCGCGCAGCACGATGTCGAAGCGATCGGCCGCGGCCATGATCGGGCCGGCCCGCGTCTGCGCGTGGCCGAGCGGCAGGTCGGGCCAGTTGTGCAGCGCATAGACGCTGTCGCAGGGGAAGCGCTCGAACAGGCCGTCCTCGATCATGGCGCGCGCACCGCCTTTGCCTTCCTCGGCCGGCTGGAAGATGAAGTGCGCCGTGCCGTCGAAGCGGCGCGAGCGCGCAAGCTGGCGCGCGGCGCCGATCAGCATGCTGGTGTGGCCGTCGTGCCCGCAGCCGTGGTGCACGCCCGGCGTTCGGCTGGCATGGGCGGAGCGCCCGAGCTCGACCATCGGCAGCGCGTCCATGTCGGCGCGCAGCCCGACGCTGCGCGCGCCGCTGCCGCTGCCGCAGCGCAGCGTGCCGACCACGCCGGTGCCGCCGACCCCTTCATGCACTTCGAGGCCGAGGAGCCGCAAGGCCGCAGCCACCACGCCGGCCGTGCGCCGTTCCGCGAACGCGAGTTCCGGATGCGCATGCAGGTCGCGGCGCAGCGCGACCAGTTCGGGCAGCAGATCCGCGACCGGCGCGGCGATCGCCTGCAGGCTCAACGCCCGGCCTCGACCGCATCGGCCAGTTCGGCCAGCGTGTGGAAGTGGTAGTCGGGCTCGGTGTGCTTGGACTCGAGCGTGCCGCCGGTTCCCTTCTGCCCATGGCGCCGTTCGATCCAGCAGGTGGTGATGCCCAGCTGCTTGGAAATGCCGATGTCGTGGTACTGGCTTTGCGCGACGTGCAGGTTGTGGACCTGCTTGTAGCCCCAGGCGCCTTCGTAGCGGCCGCGGGCGTAGGCGAAGTAGCGCGCATCGGGCTTCTCGCACAGCGCGTCGTCGCAGGAGAGCAGCATGTCGAAGGGGGAACCCAGCGTCTTGTCGAAATGGGCCAGCGCCCACTGCTGCGCATTGGTCATCGTCACCAGCTTGAAGCGCTTGCCGAGCCGCTTCAGCGCTTCCACCGAATCGGGGAACGCCGGCCACTGCGCCACCGAATCGCGCAGCCCCTGCGCGAGCGCGTCGCTGTCGGGCAGGCCCAGCTTCGGGGCGATGGCGTGCCAACAGCGCTCCAGATCGTCGGGGTACCAGCCGGCCTTGCCGTCGGCGCGCGCATAGCGGTAGGCGGCGAGGAAGTCCTCGTCCGTCACGCGGGCCTCGGGCACCGCGGAGCGCAGGTAGGCGAGCATGCCGCCCTCGAAATCGATCAGCGTGCCGACGACGTCGAAGGTGAGCACCTTGAAGTCTTGCAGGGACATGGGGAAAGCTCCAGGGATGACGGCAATGCCGGTTGTCCTGAGCATAGGGGCCGCTTTCTGCATGGCCGAACCGAACTGGGTCTGCGCTGCGGCACAGGATTTCGTTGTCCGCGCCTTGCCGGCATCTTCTTCTGTCGCTTGCGACCTGCCGATGCCGGCGGATCGAAGCGATGGCGCGGGCATCCGCTCCCAAACTCGTCGAGCATTGGGTTGTACATCGACTTCGATGGCGGCCAGCCATGCAGCAGGACCAGCCACGGCAATCGCGGATCGCCCGCGCTGCGGTAGGCGATGGTCAGGCCGTCGATCGAGGGCGCAATTTCAGGCATCGACCGGTTGAATCCGCAGCCCAGTCCTGAGATTCGATACCCAGCAGCCGCCGTCGGCTAACCCCAGCCCATGGCCACAATGCGTTCACCGTCCGCCTTCTAACCCATGCCTCGGCAAGGCCCCGAGCAAGCGCAATATATTGCTCACTCAGCAACAGAGAGAAATCACCATGGCAAAAGCCTATTGGGTCAGCGCGTACCGTGCCGTCAAGGACGCCGACAAACTTGCGGCCTACGCGAAATTGGCCGGCCCGCCGATCACTGCCGGCGGCGGGCGCTTTCTGGCGCGCGGCCTGCCCGCCAAGGTCTACGAGTGCGGTTTGCCCGAACGCACCGTGTTGATCGAGTTCGACAGCGTCGAGCAGGCTACAGCCGTGCATGACAGCCCCGACTACCAAGCGGCGCTTGCCGCGCTAGGCGACGGTGCCGAACGGGATCTACGGATCATCGAAGGGGTCTGAGCAACCCTAGGTCAGGCGTGTGCGGGAGCAGCCGACGCTTGAACCAGGCCACTTGCCACAGCGGCTTGGCCCTGATTCAGCAGTAGGCCTGATCCTGGGAGTTGAGCTTCGACCCAAGTCTCGGCCCGCGCAGTCTCGCCATCCGCCCAGTGGACAAACAGAAGGGGTATCCGCTTAGCTCCAGTAGGTTCAGAATAGCTGGATGGATATCCAGATGTTAGCGCCGCAGGCCGGCAAGGAGTACCCCTGCAACTGGAACGAGTTTCTCGACTGGTTCGCCACCGAAGAAGCCTGTGTGGCCTATCTGGAGCGGCTGCGCTGGGCCGCCGGATTCGTCTGCCCACGCTGCGGCAACGCCGCTGAGGCCTACCGCGCCAGCCGCACCCGGCTGATGTGCCGGGCCTGCCAGCACCAGTGCACGGTCACCGCGGGCACCCTCTTCGAGAAGACCCGCACCCCGTTGAGGGTCTGGCTGGCCGCCGCGTGGTATCTGACCAATCAAAAACAAGGCGTCAGCGCCCTGGGACTTCAGCGCGTGCTGGGCCTGGGCAGCTACCAGACCGCCTGGACCATGCTGCACCGGTTTCGCCGCGCCATGGTGCGCCCTGACCGGGAGCGCCTCAAGGGCCAGGTCGAGGTGGACGAGACCTACCTGGCGCTGACCGACCGCCAGGAGCCGCTATCCGCAGTCGGGCGCAAGAGCAGCACGGCCAAGGTGCTGGTGGTGATTGCCGTGGAGACGCTGCAGCCCACGGGCTTCGGGCGCATCCGGCTGCGCCGCATTGCCAACGACTCGGCCGCCTGCGTGATTCCGTTCGTGCAGGAGGCCATCGAGCCCGGCGCCCAGGTCCGCACCGATGGCTCGGCCGCCTATCGGTCGCTGGGCGAACTCGGCTACGACCATCAGCGCACGGTCATGCTCGGTTCCGAAGTGCCCGCCCATGCGTCCATGGCCGGCGTGCATCGGGTGGCCTCGCTGGTCAAGCGCTGGATTCTGGGCACCCACCACGGCTCGGTCCAGCCGGAGCACCTGGACGCCTACCTGGACGAGTTCGTGTTCCGCTTCAACCGCCGCACTTCGGGCTCGCGCCCGGCGTCAACTATTCTGAGCGGCGCATTGACTCGTCCGATTTGCTACCCGAGCTGACCTGTTGCCTCACGTAACTTGCTACC
>NZ_JAGGNV010000008.1 GCF_018614955.1 Variovorax paradoxus | reverse complement strand
GCCAACAGGGGCAAGATCAGTTTACACACGTTGGCTAGGGCGCCGTCGACACTGAATTCCCCCCAGCATGCACCGACAAACTCCGGCCCGAGTGAGGAAGGCATGCCCGAATCCTCGTTATATGCGGTGTCACTGAATTGAAGCTGCCGAGGCGACCACGGTGACAGCGCCTTCTTGACGGCTCGCAATACGTCATCGGCCCCGACCTCGCGGCGCAAGCTCAGATGGGCGCTTAACGCGACCCGGCTGGCGACCTCTAGGAGGACGATCACGTATAGCCGGTGAATCTTGCGCATTTCATAGCCACCGTGGGGCGACGGCACTGCCACCACCATGCGGCCATCGAGCTTATGCGCGTCGCACTCCACGCGGTCAAACAGCAACAACTCGGGGCGGTTGGTACCATCGCCAGCAATTGCCTTGCGACGCGCGTCCTCTCCTCCAAGGAGAAGCAGCTGGCGCCGTGGATTCTGCGCAAGCACACGATCGATGAACTTATTGATCGTGACGGAGCCCAACTTTTCGACGTTGAAGGGCCACTCACCTCGGCGTTCGTAGCCGAGAGTACGAAGCTCAGTGATGAACCAGCGGAACAACGACTGACGGGATTTGCGTTGTCCTTCTAGTCCTGTTGGCTTCTTCAGAATCTGTTCGCGAAAACGGCTTTCCAACAATCGGCCTTCAGAAGATGCGAAAAGCCACTGAAGGGCCCCCGATGCGCCTGTCCCGCCTTCGCCAATTCGCGGCCGCGTGTGCCGGTTGTAACCCTGCACGCGCAGGAACGGCAGCGCGCCCCGCCATCCGTGCAGATTGCCGTCAGGATGAGGAAGCAGGCACCGATTGACGATCAGTCGGTAAATGTTGGAGCGACTTTCGCCCGTGTGAAGCCGAATCTCAGCCGCCGACGCACCTTCGAGGTACATCTGGATGGCCCGCTTGCGCCGCAGAAACCGCTCTCGGTGTTCAGGGCGAAGTGCAGCCTGGTCGACCGGCGCCCAGGTGTCCACGTCTATGTCGCGGGGCAGTCCACCCTGCAGTAATCCCGCGGCGGAGCGGGACCCGACGCGACTTGGCCCGGCCATGGAAACCTCCGGCGGCGACAAAATATCAAATTTAGCTGCAGAGTTCCCCAAGCATCAAATTGCCTTGGCGAAAACAGCGTCAAAATTCGTAACTAACTTGGAGCGCTCGCCCCGTAGAAGTCGCTCTGCTATAGCATCAAATTTAGTTGTGCGAGCGCCGTCACCACTTGCCGTCGCTGGACCTCTTGGCGCGCACGGCCGTGCTCAGCACCCGGACCGCATCCGACCGATTGGCTCGTTGGGCGAAATCGATCGCCGTCAGGCCTTGCTCGTTCTTCATCTGCGTGTCGGCGCCTTCGTCGAGCAGCAACTGCACGGCCGAGGCCGAGCCGTACATCGCCGCCATCATCAGCGGCGTGGTGCCGTTGGGCGACTGCGCGTCGATGAAGGCATGGTTGTCGAGCAACTGCTTCATGACGGCCACGTGGCCGTTGGTCGCCGCGTAATGCAGCGGCGCCCAGCCCGGCTTGTTGACGTCGGCGTCGCGCGCGATCAGCTGGGTCACCAGGTCCTGCTGGCCCTTGAGCGCGGCCATCATCAAGGGGCTTTCGTCCTTGGCGTTGCGCAGTTCCACATTGGTCTGGGGCGAATCCAGCAGCACCTGGATCACCTTGGGCGACGGCTCCCGCAGCGCGATCAGCAGGCCCGTCTGGCCATGCTCATCGCGGGTGTTGGGGTCGAATCCGCGGTTGAGCAGTTCCTTGACACTGCCGGCGTTGTCGCTGCGCACGGCCCGAAAGAAGTCCTCGAACGAACCCGCATAAACTGAAAAAGACGCAGCAAAAACAGATAGATAAATGAATTTTCTAATGTAATTTCTCATGTCTTTACGGCGGCAAAAAGCGTTTCGAAGTTGTCACTGGTGGCTTGCGCGATGGTCTCCACCGGCAACTGGCGCAGCTCGGCGATCTGTTGCGCCACGAAGGGCACGTACGAGGGGTTGTTGGTTTTGCCGCGGTAAGGCACGGGCGCGAGATAGGGGCTGTCGGTCTCGATCAGCATGCGGTCGAGCGGCACGAAAGCCGCGACGTCGCGCAGATCCTGCGCCTTCTTGAAGGTCAGAATGCCCGAGAAAGAGATGTAGAAGCCCAGGTCGAGCGCGGCGCGTGCAACCTCGGCGGTTTCGGTGAAGCAGTGGAAAACGCCGCCCGCGGCCTGGGGCCTGCCGTCCTCGCTCTCCTCCTTCAAGATCGCCAGCGTGTCGGCCGAGGCTTCTCGGGTGTGGATGACCAGCGGTTTGCGCACCTGCTGCGCTGCGCGGATGTGCACGCGGAATCGGTTGCGCTGCCATTCCATGTCGGCGATGCTGCGCCCGCCCTTGCGTTCTTCCATCTGGTAGTAGTCGAGGCCGGTCTCGCCGATGGCCACCACCTTGGGCAGTGCGGAACGCTGAACCAGGTCTTCCACCGAAGGCTCGGCGATGTTCTCGTTGTCCGGATGCACGCCTACGCTGGCCCAAAAGTTGTCATAACGCGCCGCCAGCGCCTGCACCTCGGCGAATTCTTCCAGTGTGGTGCAGATGCAGAGCGCGCGATCCACACCCGCGGCCGCCATGGCGTCGCGGATCTGCGGCATCTGGCCGGCGAACTCGGGGAATGTCAGGTGGCAGTGGGAGTCTGTGAACATCGCGCAACTTCAAGAAACGGCGGTGCAACCGCAGCGCCTGCGGTCCGCGTCACGGAGACGGGACTCAAATGGTCTGGGTCGGCCGGTCGGAGGCCATGGTGCCGCCGAGCGCCTCTTCGATGCGCGCCTTGAGCTGGCGCGACTTGTCGTCGGACGGAAAGCGGATGCCGACGCCCGGCGCCCGGTTGCCGGCGGCGCGGGCCGGGGTGATCCAGGCCACCTTGCCGGCCACCGGATAGCGCTGCGGATCTTCGGGCAGCGTGAGCAGCACGTAGACGTCGTCACCCAGGCGGTACTCGCGCGAGGTCGGAATGAAGATGCCGCCTTCGGCGAACAGCGGGATGTACGCCGCGTAGAGCGCGCCTTTTTCCTTGATGGCCAGCTGGATGACGCTGGGCCTGGAAGGTGCGGAGGGGGTGGGAGTTGCAGGTGTATTCATGGGCGGCGGCCTGCCGAGTTTAGGGTGCTTCGCGCTTCGCTCACAAGCGCCTCGAGCATCAGGCCCGCATTGAACGGGTGTTCTGCGGTTTTTGCAGCATTTGCGAGCGATTTCGACCACCGGGCCAGCACGACTTTCGGCGGCACGGCCGGCAGGTCGGCGGCTTCGAAGAAACGAGGCGCGGCGCCGCTGCCCGTGGCCATGAGGTCGTGACAAAGCTTCTGCAGCGCGCTTATGGCCTGGGCCGGCGCATGGTCGGCCAGCGCAGCGACGTCGCCGCGCACCATGGCCTTTGGCAGCAATCCCCAGGCCTTGGGCGACTGGCCCGCTGCGGCGAGCCGCAGCGCATCGCTGGGCCGGCCGCCGGCAGCGCGCAGCAGGGCGGGCGCGTCGCCGGCGGGCACGCCCTGCTCCAGCAGCCAATTGCGCGCCTCGTCGTCTGCGGGCCAGGGCAAGGTGAAGCCGAGGCAGCGGCTGCGGATGGTGGGCAGCAGTTGCCAGGCGGCTTCGCTCGCCAGCACGAAGCGCACGTCGCCGACCGGCTCTTCCAGGGTCTTCAGCAAGGCATTGGCCGTGATCGTGTTCATGCGCTCGGCCGGATAGACCAGCACCGCCTTGCCGCGCCCGCGCGCGCTGGTGCGCTGGGCGAAGCCGACCGCATCGCGCATCGCCTCGACGCGGATCTCGCGGCTGGGCTTGCGTTTCTTGTCGTCGATGTCGGCCTGGCTTTTTTCGTCGAGCGGCCAGCCGAGTTCCTGCATCGCCACCTCGGGCATCAGCACGCAGAGATCGGCATGGGTGCGCACGGAAATCGCATGGCAGCTCGGGCAATGGCCGCAGGCGCCCTCTTCCTTGGCTGCGTCCCGCTGCTCGCAGAGCCAGGCGGCTGCCAGCGCCAGGCCGAGCTCGTACTGGCCCAGGCCCGAGGGACCCTGCAGCAGCCAGGCATGGCCGCGCTGGCGCAGCAGTTCGGCCAATGGCCGCTGCAGCCAGGGCGACAGCGCAGGCGCGCTCATCGAGACCCCATCAGACCGCGCGCCGCCAGGGCCGCCTCGATCTGCTGCCAGACCTGGTCGCGCGACTGGCCGGCATCGATGCGCACGAAACGCGTCGCCGCGGCCGCCGCGCGCTGCGCATAGCCCGCGGCGACGCGGCGGAAGAACTCGACCGGCTGCGACTCGAACTTGTCCGGCAGGCGCGCGCCGGCCAGCCGCTCGGCCGCCAGTTCGGGCGAGAGGTCGAACCACAGCGTGATGTCGGGCTGCAGCAGCGCGCCATCGTCAGGCCGGCCCTGCACCCACTGTTCGAGCGTGGACAGCACCGCGGCGTCGAAGCCGCGCCCCGCGCCCTGGTAGGCGAAGGTGGCGTCGGTGAAGCGGTCGCACAGGACGACCTCGCCGCGCGCCAGCGCAGGTTCGATCACGCGCACGATGTGATCGCGCCGGGCCGCGAAGACCAGCAGCGACTCGGTCAGCGGATCCATCGGTTGCGTGAGGATCATCGTGCGCAGCGTTTCGGCGATCGGCGTACCGCCGGGCTCGCGCGTGCGCGTGACCTGCCGGCCCTGAGCCTTGAACAACGCTTCGAGCGCATCGATGTGGCTCGATTTGCCGGCGCCGTCGATGCCTTCGAGCGTCAGGAACAAACCCTTCATTGCCCGCTCCGTTGATAGCGGTTCACCGCGCGGTTGTGCTCTTCGAGCGAGCTGCTGAAATGGCTCGAGCCGTCGCCCTTGGAAACGAAGTACAGCGACTTGCTTTGCGCCGGCTGCACTGCCGCCAGCAGCGCCGCCTTGCCCGGCATCGCGATCGGGGTGGGCGGCAGGCCGGGTCGGGTGTAGGTATTCCAGGGCGTATCGGCCTGCAGATCCTTCTTGCGCAGGTTGCCGTCGAAGCGTGTACCCAGGCCGTAGATCACGGTCGGGTCGGTCTGCAGCGGCATGCCGGTGCGCAGGCGGTTGGCGAACACCGCCGAGATCTGGGTCCGGTCCTGGGCCTTTCCTGTCTCCTTCTCGACAATGCTGGCCAGAATAAGAGCCTCATCGGCCGATTTGAGCGGAACATCGGCGGCCCGCGCGGCCCATGCGGCGTCGAGCTTCTTGTCCATGGCCCGCATCGCCCGCTGCAGCAGCGCGATGTCTGTGGAGCCCTTGGAATAGGTGTAGGTGTCGGGGAAGAAGCGGCCCTCGGGGTGCAGGCCCGGCTTGCCGAGCCTGGCCATCAGCTCCTCGTCCGACAGGCCGAAGGTCTCGGGCTTCAGCTGCTCGGCCTTGGCCAGCGCGCTACGCACCTGACGGAAGTTCCATCCCTCGACCAGCACCAGGCTGCGCGTGGCCTCCTCGCCGCGCACCAGCACGTTGAGCAGCGTGCGCGGCGTGATGCCGCGTTCCAGCTCGTAGCTGCCGGCGCGGATCTGCCGATCCTGGCCGGAGAAGCGGAACCACCAATAGAGAAGCTGCGGCGACACGTCCGTGCCGGTGTCGGCCACCGCCTGTGCGACGCCGCGCGGCGTAGTGCCGGGCTCGACCGAGAGATCGACCGTGGGCGCAGGCAGCTTCAGCGGCTGCTGCACCCACCAGAGCCCCGCCGCGCCGGCGCCGAGCACGACGAAGGCGGCGAGAAGAAAAATGGTGAGGAAGAAGCGGCGCACGGGTCCGATGGAGGAGACGGAGGGGAAGAGACGCGGTAGCCCTGCGGACTGAACGGGACGGGGCCGACCATGATAATTCAGCGATGACCTCAGTCGTTCTGAATGGCGTAACAGCCCTCTCCCACCTCGGCGTGATTCGCGCCGCGGGCCCCGAAGCCGCCAACTTCCTCAATGGCCAGCTGACCCAGGACTTCGCGCTGCTCGGCGCTTCCGAAGCGCGCCTGGCTGCGCTCTGCACGGCCAAGGGCCGCATGATCGCGAGCTTCATCGGCATCCGGCCCGAGCCCGAACGCGTGCTGCTGGTCGTGAGCCGCGACATCCTTGCCGTCACGCTGAAGCGGCTCTCGATGTTCGTGCTGCGCGCCAAGGTCAAGCTCAGCGATGCCAGCGAGGAGTTCGCGCTCTACGGCCTGGCCGGGACTGCACTGACCGCCAATGGCGTCGATGCGGGCGCGGTGCCGGGCCGTTGCAGTCAGATCGGCGACGCCAATGTGGTTTCGCTCTATCCGTCCGACGGCATTCCGCGTGCGTTCTGGATCGCGCCGGCCGGCAGCGCCGCGCCCGTGGGCCCTGCCCTCGACCCCGCGCTCTGGCAATGGAGCGAGGTGCGCAGCGGCATCGTGACCCTGAGCACGCCGATCGTCGAAGCCTTCGTGCCGCAGATGCTCAACTACGAATCGGTCGGCGGCGTGAACTTCAAGAAGGGTTGCTACCCGGGCCAGGAGGTGGTGGCGCGCAGCCAGTTCCGCGGCACGCTGAAGCGGCGCACCTACCTCGTGCAGGCCGATGCGCCGATCGCCGCGGGCCAGGAAGTCTTTGCCGCCAACGATCCGGAGCAACCGGTCGGCACCGTGGCGCAGGCCGCGCCGGCGCCGGGCGGCGGGTCGGCCGCGCTGATCTCGATCCAGATCGCGGCGCTCGATGCGGGCGGTCTGCGCGCCGGTGCACCCGACGGACCGGCGCTCACGGTCGAGCCCCTGCCCTACCCGCTGCTCGAAGACATCTGAGGCCGAGGCCTCGTCAGCAGCAGCGCCCCTTGCCGCTGCCGTAGCGGGCCTGCTGCCGTTCGCGGAAGAAGGCCTCGTAGCTCATCGGGGCCTGCTCCGGATGCGTGCGTTCCATGTGGCTCAGGTAGGCGTCGTAGTCCGGCAGGCCCACCATCAAGCGCAGCGTGGCGCCGAGCGAGCGGGCGAGATAGCGTCCCGCTTCCGGCAAGGTGGCGCCCGCCGTTCTCATGAAGCCGCCGCCGGCGCCAGCGGTTCGAAGGGCGTCTCGCGCGCAGTCGGCTTGTTGGCAGCGCGCGCCGCAAGACAGGCGCGCACGCTGTAGAGCAGCACGCTCAGCACCACGAAGATGAAGAGTGCGCACAGTCCGGCGTCGAGGCGGTCGTTGAAGACGATGCGCGCCATGGCCTCGGGCGTTTTCGCCGGCGCGATCAGCACACCCTGCGCCAGCCCGTCTGCGTACTTCGCGGCATGGGACAGGAAACCGACCTTGGGGTCGGGCGAGAAGATCTTCTGCCAGCCCGCGGTCAAGGTGCACACCAGAAGCCAGGCAGCCGGCAGGATCGCGACCCAGGCGTAGCGCTCGCGCTTCATGCGGAACAGCACCACCACGCCCAGCATCAGCGCCACCGCGGCCAGCATCTGGTTGGAGATGCCGAACAGCGGCCAGAGCGTGTTGATGCCGCCCAGCGGATCCACCACGCCCTGGTAGAGAAAGTAGCCCCAGGCGCCGACGCAGAGGAAGGTCGCGATCAGGTTGGCGACCATCGAGTCGGTGCGCTTCAACGCCGGCACGAAGCTGCCCAGCAGGTCCTGCAGCATGAAGCGGCCGGCGCGCGTGCCTGCGTCCACCGCGGTCAGGATGAACAGCGCCTCGAACAGGATCGCGAAGTGGTACCAGAAGGCCATCATGGCCGGCCCGCCGATGGCCTGGTGCAGGATGTGCGCCATGCCCACCGCGAGCGTCGGCGCGCCGCCGGCGCGGCCGAGGATGGTGCTCTCGCCCACGTCTTTGGCGGTCTGGACCAGCATCTCGGGCGTGATGGCGAAGCCCCAGCTCGAAATGGTTTGCGCCACCGCCGCGGGCGTGCTGCCGACCAGCGCGGCCGGGCTGTTCATCGCGAAGTAGATGCCCGGCTCGATGCAGGCGGCGGCCACCAGCGCCATCACCGCGACGAAGGACTCGGCCAGCATGCCGCCGTAGCCGATGAAGCGCGCATGGCGCTCGTTGTCGAGCATCTTCGGCGTCGTGCCCGAGGAGATCAGCGCATGGAAGCCCGACACCGCGCCGCAGGCGATGGTGATGAAGAGGAAGGGGAACAGGCTGCCCGACCAGACCGGGCCGTTGCCCTGCGCGAACTGCGTGATGGCAGGCATCTGCAACGTCGGTGCCACGAACACGATGCCGATCGCCAGCGCGACGATGGTGCCGATCTTCAGGAAGGTCGAGAGGTAGTCGCGCGGCGCCAGCAGCAGCCACACCGGCAGGCTGGCGGCGATGAAGCCGTAGCCGATCAGCATCCAGGTCAGCGCCTTGCCGTCGAAGGTGAACATCGGCGCCCAGGTCGGGCTCTGCGCCACCGCCTGGCCGCCGAAGATCGCGAGCATCAAGAGCACGAAGCCGATCACCGAGATCTCGCCGATGCGGCCCGGCCGGATGTAGCGCAGATAGACGCCCATGAAGACCGCGACCGGAATCGTCGCGGCCACGGTGAAGGTGCCCCAGGGCGATTCGGCCAGCGCCTTGACCACGATCAGCGCCAGCACCGCGAGGATGATGATCATGATCATGAAGGTGCCGAAGAGCGCGATCAGGCCCGGCACCGTACCCATCTCCTGCTTGATCAAATCGCCGAGCGAGCGGCCGTCGCGCCGCGTCGAGATGAAGAGCACGATGAAGTCCTGCACCGCGCCGGCGAACACCACGCCGGCCAGGATCCACAGCAGCCCCGGCAGGTAGCCCATCTGCGCCGCGAGCACCGGCCCGACCAGCGGACCGGCTCCGGCGATGGCCGCGAAGTGGTGGCCGAACAGCACGTTCTTGTCGGTCGGCACGTAGTCGAGCCCGTCGTTGTGGCGATGCGCGGGCGTCTTGCGATTGCCGTCCAGGCCGAGCACGCGGTCGGCGATGAAGAGGCTGTAGTAGCGGTACGCGATCAGGTAGGTGCAGATGGCGGCGATCACGACCCACAAGGCGCTGATCGCCTCGCCGCGGGCCAGTGCCACCGTGCCCAGCGCGAATGCGCCGATCACGGCCACGACGAGCCACACCAGGTGGCGGCGGATGCTGTGCATGCGGATGTCTCCTTGATTTGAACCCCGGGAGTTTGGCGAGCCTTGGCCGCGCCGGCATCCGTCACACCGCGCGGGCGGGCCGCGTGGTGTTGCTTAATGGAAAACCCTAGACGCCCTGCCCGCTCAGCTGCCGCTGCCGAACTGGCGTGCGTGTTCGACGGCGTACTTGATCAGCTCCGCCTGCCCTTCGATGCCGAGCCGGCGCTTGATGCTCTGCCGATGTGCCTCCACCGTGCGCACGCTCAAGCCCAGGTCGCGCGCGATCTGCTTGCTCGACTCGCCGCGGCCCAGCGCCGAGAGGATCTCGCTCTCGCGCGGCGTGAGCAGCGGCTTGGGCACCTGGTTGCGGAACAGCCGCTGCGAAACCGCCGGGCTCAGGAAAGTGCCGCCGGCCGACACCGCATCGATGGCGGCGACGATCTCGGCCGCCGGCGCATCCTTCAGCACGTAGCCGCGTGCGCCGGCCTGCAGGGCCTGCTGCACGTACTCGGGGTTGTCGTACATGCTGAGCATCACGACGCGCACCGCGGGCTGCCTCTGCAGCAGCAAGGCGGCGAGTTCGATGCCGTTCATGTCCTTCATGCCGACATCGGCCAGCACCAGATCCGGCTGCAGGCGCTCGATCAGCGTCAAGGCTTCGGCGGCGCTGCCGGCTTCGCCGACGATCTCGATGCCCGGCAGCGGATCGAGGCGCGCGCGCAGGCCGTCGCGCACCAACGGATGGTCGTCGACGAGGAACAGGCGGACCGCGGATTGCGTCGTCATGCGGCCTCCAGGCTGTGCGCCGGCACATCGGCCGCGATGGAGGTTCCGCCGCTGCCGGAGCGCACGTGCAAGGTACCGCCGACCGAGGCCACGCGCTCGCGCATGTTGCGCAGCCCGATGCCGCGCTTCGGGTCCAGCTGCATGGCCGCCACGTCGAAGCCGGTGCCGTCGTCCCCGACTTCCAGCCGCACGCGATCGTCCGCAAAATCCAGCGCGATGCGTACCTGCCGCGCCTGCGCATGCTTGCGCACATTGGTCAAGGCTTCCTGCGTCACACGGAACAACGCGGTCTTGACTTCCTCCGGCAGCTCGCGCGGCAAGCCCTCGACGGCGACCGCAGCATCGACTGCGCCCTCCTCGCCGAACTCGGCCGCAAGCCGCTCGAGCGCGGCCGGCAGGCCCAGCGTGTCGAGCAAGGCCGGCCGCAGCCGATGCGAGATGCGCCGCACTTCGGCGAGCGACTCGTTGAGCCGCTGCAAGGCCTTGCCGAGCGCCGGCGGCGCGTTCTGCTGCGCACGCTCCAGCGCATCGACGGCCGATTCGATCAGGAGCTTGGCCGACACCAGCGTCTGGCTGGTGCCGTCGTGCAGCTCGCGCGCGAGATGGCCGCGCTCTTCTTCCTGCGACTGCACGACCTGGCGCGCCAGGAGCCGCAGCTTGGCTTCGGCGACGCGGTGCTCGCTCAGGTTCAGCAGCAGGCCGGTGGCGCTCACCACGCCCAGGCACAACGCGGCGATGCCGGCGATCCACAGCATGGTGGTGGTCACATTGAGGCTCACCTGCCGGTCCAGCGTCTGCATCGTCGCCTCGATGTCGTCGAGGTACAGGCCGGTGCCCACCATCCAGTTCCAGCGCGGCAGCGCGGTCACGTAGCCGAGCTTGGGCGCGGTCAGCGCGCTCGAGGGCTTGCGCCACTGGTACTCGACGTAGCCGCCGCCTTCACGCGCCCGCGCGAGCAGGTCCTGGATCGTGAAGCGCCCCTGCGAATCGCGCAGCTCCCAGAGGTTCCGGCCGACCAGGTCGGGCTGGCGCGAGTGCATGAGCGAGCGCCCCTGCAGGTCGTAGACGAAGAAGTAGCCGTCGTCGCCGTAATCGAGCGCGGCGAGCCGGCGCAGGGCCTCGGTGCGCGTCGCCTCGTCGTCCAGTCCGGCGTCGTACAGCGGCCGCACGGTGCTGACGGCCAGTTCGACATAGCTGCGCAGTTCGCTGCGCCGCTGTGCCATGTAGGTCTGCTCGATCAGGGCGCGTTCGCGCTGTGCCAGGTCGCGCTCCTGGTGACGCACTGCGAGCGCCACCAGCACCAGCGCGATCAAAAGCGGCGCGACGGCGAGCGCAACGATCTTGGTGCGGAGATTCATGGGGCGGCAAGACTACCACCCCTGTCGCGCGCGCTTTCAAGCCAGTTTCAGCAGCTCCGCGGCGAGTTCAGTCGGCATGTCGACCATCACGTCGTGGCTGCACTGCATCTTCAGGACACGCCAGCCGGCCGCGCCCTCGACCTTGGCCGCGAAGTAGCGGAACGGACTCGGATCCCAGCTGTCGGCCAGGATGTAGAGGCGGCTAGCGATCGTGTCCGCGGCGCCGGTGAGCAGCAGCGGCATCTCGAAGGTCGCCAGCGCCTGCGGCCGGCACAGGCGGTCGACGCGGGCGCGGTTGGCCTGCAGGACGTTGAACACTTCGGCCGGAATCGGCTGCATCAGCCCGCTGTTGCCGGACAGGGCCGTACCGCGAAAAGCGCTCAGGAATTGCGCAGCGACTTCGGGCGCCAGCGCCTTCGACAGCAGGCCGTTGAGCGAGTCGCCGTTCTCCGGCACGAAGGCATCGAGGTAGACCAGCGAACGCACCTTGTCGCTCATGCGGTCGGCCACGCCGGTGATGACCAAGCCGCCGTAAGAGTGGCCGACCAGGATCACGTCCTGCAGCTCTTCCCATTCGATGCAGCCGCAGACGTCGCGGATGTGCGTTTCGAGCGTGACGTTTTCCGCCGACTGGTGAAAGCGCTCGCCGACGCCGGTGTGGGTGGGTGTGAACACCGTGTGCCCGGCTGCGCGCAAGGCCTGCGCCGTCTCGCGATAACACCAGCCGCCGTGCCAGGCACCGTGAACCAGAACGAAGTTGGCCATGCTGAGTCCTTGAAGCTTCGGAGCCAGCCAATATGGGCCGGCGGTCACCGGCATGCCATGGGGTATTCCCGGCGAACGCCGGACGCGGCTACAGCGCTCGCCGCATCTCGATGTGCGCGATGCCCGCTTCCTCGAAGGGCTCGCCGTGCGGCAGGTAGCCGAGGCGCGTGTAGAAGGCTTCGGCGCTGCGCTGCGCATGCAGCGCCACCTCGCGGTCGCCGCGCCCCTTGGCTGCGGCTTCGAGCGCGCGCAACACCGCCGCGCCGTGGCCGCCGCTGCGCAGCGTGCGGTGCACGGCCATGCGGCCGATGCGGCTCAGGCCATCGGCGTCCGCGATCAGCCGCCCGGTCGCAATCACCTGGCCGAGCCGGTTGCGCGCCACGGCATGCACGGCGGTCTCGTCGTGTTCGTCCCACTCGAGTTCCTTGGGGATGCGCTGCTCCTCGATGAAGACGCTGCGGCGCACTGCGCCGGCGCCCTCGCCCAGCTGCGCCCAGCTGCCGGTCGCGACTTCGCGCATGGTTTCGCCGGCCTCGTAGGCGGTAAAAATTTCGCGCAGCAGCGGCGGTACCGGCTTGGAGGTCTGCGTGGCCGGATCGGCGAACACGTACACCAGCTCGCAGCTCACCAGCAGCTCCTCGCCGCGGAACAGCCCGCCGTGGAACACGATCGACGAATTGCCCACGCGCACGCACTTCATCGCGACGTCGAGCATGTCGTCCACGCGCGCCGAGGCGTTGAATTCGATGGTGGCCTTGCGCACGTACAGGTCGCCGCCGAGCGCGTGCATCGCCTCCTCGTAAGGCAAGGCCAGCGCCCGCCAGTAGTCGGCGATGGCGGTGTCGAAGTACATCAGGTAGTGCGCGTTGAAGACGATCTTCTGCATGTCGACTTCGGCCCAGCGCACGCGCAGGCGGTGGAAAAAGCGGAAGTCGGCCTTCTTGTGCTGTGTCTCTGTTGTCATGGTTGCAATGCTTCCTTCAATGCGCCGGCCGCGTCGGCGTGCGCCTGCAGCGCCTCGGGGATGGCGCGGCCCATTTTGACGAATTCGTGGATCACGCCGCGATAGATCTCCAGCTCGACCGCAACGCCCGCTGCACGCAGCTTGTCGGCATACGCGATGCCCTCGTCGACCACGGGGTCGCTTTCGGCCAGGCCGATCCAGGCCGGTGCGACGCCGTCGACGTCTTCAGCGTTGAGCGGTGCGAAGCGCCAGTCCTCGCGCTCGGCCTGCGTGTTGAGGTACTGGGAGAAGAACCAGGTGATGAGCGGCTCGTCGAGCAGCGGGCCGGCCGCGAAGCGCTGGTGCGAAGCCGTGTCCTGGTGCGAAGTCGTGCCCGGATAGAAAAGCATCTGCAAGGCGAGCGGCAATCCGGCGTCGCGCGCGAGGATGGCGCATACCGCGGCCAGCGTGCCGCCGGCGCTGTCGCCGCCGACCGCGATGCGCGTGCCGTCGAGGCCCAGTTCGCCGGCCTGCTTCGCGATGAACTGCAGCGCGTCCCAGGCGTCGTTCGACGCCGTCGGGAACTTGTGCGCGGGCGCCAGCCGGTAGTCGAGCGAGATCACCGCGCAGCCGCTCTTCTGGCTCAGCACGCGGCACAGCGTATCGTGGGTCGCGACGCTGCCGACCGTGAAGCCGCCGCCGTGGAAGAACAGCAGCAGCGGCAACCGCTCGCGCGAGGGCGCATAGAGCCGCGCCGGCAGCGCATGGCCGTCGCGCGCGGGCAGCGTGAAGTCCTCGATGCGTTCGAGTTGCGGCTTGGGCACCTCGAGCACGCCGGCGCCCTTCTCGTAGGCAGCCCGGGCCTCCACGGGCGTCAAGGTGTAGAACGGCGCCTGATGGGCACGCGCCATCCGGTCAACCACGCCGGCCATCTTGGGAGTCAGCGCTGGCGCAAGGGTTTGGCTCATGGGCAAGAGAGGCGGCACTTGTTAAATTGGAAGGCCCGCATCGTACCGTTCACACCCATGGCCCTCATCCAGTACCTCACCCAGATCCAGTTCGAATTCGGCGCCGTCAAGCTGCTGGGCGGCGAGTGCGCGCGCATCGGCATCACGCGTCCCCTGGTCGTCACCGACGCCGGCGTGCGCGCGGCCGGCGTGCTGCAGAAAGCGCTCGATGCGCTCGGCGAGCTGCCGGTGGCGGTGTTCGACCAAACCCCGTCCAACCCCACCGAAGCCGCCGTGCGCGCCGCCGCCGCGATGTACCGCGAGGGACGCTGCGACGGCCTGATCGCCGTCGGCGGCGGCTCGGCCATCGACTGTGCCAAGGGCGTCGCGATCGCGGCCACGCACGAGGGGCCGCTCAAGACCTACGCCACCATCGAAGGCGGCTCGCCGAAGATCACCGAGCGCGTGGCGCCGATCATCGCGGTGCCCACCACCAGCGGCACCGGCAGCGAGGTGGCGCGCGGCGCGATCGTGATTGTGGACGACCACCGCAAGCTCGGCTTCCATAGCTGGTCGCTGATGCCCAAGGCCGCGATCTGCGATCCCGAGCTCACGCTGGGGCTGCCGCCGAAGCTCACCGCCGCCACCGGCATGGACGCCATCGCGCACTGCATGGAGACCTTCATGTCGGCCGCCTTCAATCCGCCGGCCGACGGCATCGGCCTCGACGGACTGCAGCGCGCCTGGGGCTACATCGAGCGCGCCACCAAGGACGGCAGCGACCGCGAGGCGCGCCTCAACATGATGAGCGCATCGATGCAGGGCGCGCTGGCCTTTCAGAAGGGGCTGGGCTGCGTGCATTCGCTGAGCCACAGCCTGGGCGGCATCGATCCGCGCCTGCACCACGGCACGCTCAACGCCCTCTTCCTGCCGGCCGTGATCCGCTTCAACGCGGGCGCCGAATCGGTGCAGAAGGAGCAGCGCCTGCAGCGCATGGCGCAGGCCATGAACCTCGATTCGGCCGGCGATCTCGGCGTCGCGATCCGCGACATGAACGCGCGCCTCGGACTGCCCAAGGGGCTGGCCGAGGTCGGCGTCACGCCTGCAATCTTCGAGCAGGTGATCGACGGCGCCTTGGCCGACCACTGCCACAAGACCAATCCGCGGCTCGCGACGCGCGAGGACTACCGCGAGATGCTCGAAGGGTCGATGTAGCCCGTCTGCGCGAGAAGCCAGGTGCTAAAGACTTCCATGGCCGGGCTCGGTGCGCGCGACCTGAGCCGCGTGAGCCAGTAGCTCCCCGTCATCACCTCGGTCGCGAGCGGCCGCACCAGCCGGCCCTCGCCCAGCTCGCGCTCGAACATTGAGGCGGGGGCGAGCGCGATGCCGGCGCCCTGCATCGCCGCCTCGACCATGAGCCGCGACGAGTCGAACACCGGCCCGCGGATCGCCGGGCAGGCCACGCCGGCCGCGGCGAACCAGCCGGGCCAGTCGTCGGGCCGGTAGGAGCGCAGCAGCGTTTCGTGCGCCAGGTCCTGCGGCCGCGCGATGCGCGTCGCGATCGCCGGCGTGCACAGCACCGCGAGCGGCGCCGCCAGCAGATGCTCGGACTGCAGACCCTGCCAGGTGCCATCGCCGAAGCGGATCGCGAAATCGAGTCCCTCGCCGGCCAGGTCGACCACGTTGTTGTGCGTCATCAGGCGCAGGTCGATGAAGGGACAGCTCTGCTGGAACAGGCGCAGCCGCGGCAGCAGCCACCCCACAGCGAAGGTGCCCACCACGCCCACCGTCAGCACTTCGAAGAAATGGCCGTTGTCGAACTGCTGGACGACGGCCTCCATGCGCCCGAAGGCATCGGCCAGCACCGGCAGCAGCGCATGGCCTTCGTCGCTGAGCGCGAGCCCGCGCGGCAGGCGCCGGAACAGCGGCGCGCCGAGCCGCGCCTCGAGGCCGCGGACCTGCTGGCTGACCGCCGCCTGCGTCACGTTCAGCTCGGCGGCGGCGAGCGTGAAGCTCAGGTGGCGCGCGGAGGATTCGAAGGCGCGCAGTGCGTTGAGTGGAAGATGGGTACGCGCCATAAGATTTTCTTGTGCGAGACAGCAAATACTATCGTTTGTGCCGCCGCCGCGGATGGCCGAAAGTCGCTCGCTTTCAGGAGCAACTCATGATTCATCGACGGCAATTCACAAGCACCCTTTTCGTCTCGCTGGCTGCCACATCCTTCGGCATCCAGGCCGAAGGGGCCAGCGACCTTTCGAAGCAGCTGGCAGACATCGAGAATGCCAGCGGCGGCCGGCTCGGCGTCGGCGTGCTCGACACCGGCACCGGCCGGCGCGCCGGGCACCGCGAGGACGAACGCTTCCCGCTGTGCAGCACCTTCAAGTTCCTGGCCGCCGCCTTCGTGCTGGCGCGCGTGGACCAGCGCAAGGAAAGGCTGGAACGTCGCGTCGTCTACGGCCCGCGCGACCTGGTCACCCATTCGCCGGTGACGGAAAAACACGCCGACGGCACCGGCATGACAGTCGCGCAGCTGTGCGAAGCGACGCTCACCCTGAGCGACAACACGGCCGCCAACCTGCTGCTCCACAGCTTCGGCGGACCGAAGGGCCTGACCGCCTTCATGCGCTCGATCGGCGATCCGAGAACGCGGCTCGACCGCTTCGAAACGGCGCTCAACGAGGCCCGGCCCGGCGATTTGCGCGACACCACCACGCCGGCCGCGATGAGCCGCAGCATGCAAAAGATTCTCTTGGGCGACATCCTCACGCAGCCTTCGCGTGCGCAGTTGCTGCAATGGCTGGACGGCAACAAGACCGGAGACGAGCGCATCCGCGCGGGGCTTCCGGCGGACTGGAAGGTGGGCGACAGGACGGGCTCGGGCCAGAACGGCACGACCAACGACATCGCCATCCTGCGGCCGCCGGGGCGTGCGCCAATCCTGCTGTCGGTCTATCTCACGGAGACCGCCGCCGCGCCCGCCGCGCGCAATGCGACGCTGGCCTCGGTAGCAACGGCCGTCGCCGGCTGGGCCTAGGGCCTGGCCCTAGTCCGCCTTCACGCCCGCCGTCTTGATCACGCGGGCCCACTTGGCCGTCTCCGCGTTGATGAAGGCATCGAACTCCTCGGGCGTGCTGCCGGCCGGAAAAGTGCCCATCGCATCGAGCTTGGCGCGGGTCTCGTCGCTCTTGACGATCCGCGCCACCTCGTCCGACATGCGCTTGACGATCTCGCGCGGCGTGCCCGCCGGCGCCAGCATGCCGGCCCAGGTGCTGCCGGTGAAGCCCGCGAAGCCTTGTTCGATGAAGGTGGGCACGTCCGGCACCGCGGGCAGGCGGCGCTCGCTGGCCACGCCGATCAGCCGCACCTTGCCGGCCTTGCCCTGGTTGATGAGCCCGGTCGGCGCATCGAAGAAGAGCTGGATCTGCCCGCCCATCAGGTCGGTCAGCGCCGGCACCGCGCCGCGATATGGGATGTGGATCATGTAGGTCTTGGTCAGCGATTTCCACAGCTCGCTGGTCAGGTGCGCGGCCGAGCCATTGCCCGAGGAGCCGAAGCTCACCTTGCCGGGGTTCGCGCGCGCATAGTCGATCAGCTCCTTCGCGGTCTTGAAGGGCGCGTCGTTGTTGACCGCCGCGAGCAGCGGCGAGATGCCCATCAGCGAGACGCCGGTGAGGTCCTTCTTCGGGTCGTAGGGCAGCTTCGGATAGAGCGTGGTGTTGGCCGCGTAGGCCGCGATGACGACGCCGAAGGTGCTGCCGTCGGGCGGCGCTTTCGCGATCGCATCGACGCCGATCAGGCTGTTGGCGCCGGGCTTGTTCTCGATCAGCACGGGCTGGCCCAGCCGTGCCGAAAGACCCGGCTGCACCAGCCGTGCCATCTGGTCGGTGAAACCGCCGGGCGTGTACGGCACGATGATGCGAATCGGCTTGTTCGGCCAGGTGGCCTGCGCGAAGGAAGGTGCGGCGACCGAGGCCGCGGCCGCAGCGGACCACAGGTTGAAGGCGCGGCGGGACAAAGAGGCTTGCGGCATGGAAGGGTCTCCGGTGGAGCGACGATTCTGGAAGGCCGCCGCGACAACGCCCCTCAGGGTTTGCCCTTCGCGCTAGCATGCACGCATGGCACACGACCACGACCACGACCACAGCGAACTCGGCGAAATGGATCTGCGCGTGCGCGCGCTCGAAACCGTGTTGACGCAGAAGGGCTACATCGACCCGGCCGCGCTCGACGCGCTCATCGACACCTACCAGACGAAGGTCGGTCCCCGCAATGGTGCGCGCGTCGTCGCCCGGGCCTGGACCGACCCGGCCTTTCGCGACTGGCTGCTGAAGGACGCCACCGCGGCGATCGCCTCGCTGGGCTACGCCGGCCGCCAGGGCGAACACATGATGGCCGTGGCCAACACCGATGCGCAGCACCACATGGTGGTCTGCACGCTGTGCAGCTGCTACCCTTGGCCGGTGCTGGGCCTGCCGCCCACCTGGTACAAGAGCGCACCCTACCGCTCGCGCGCGGTGAAAGATCCGCGCGGCGTGCTGGCCGAGTTCGGCGTGAAGCTGCCCGACACGACCTCGATCCGCGTGTGGGACTCGACGGCCGAAGTGCGCTACCTCGTGATCCCGCAACGGCCCGCCGGTACCGAAGGCTGGAGCGAAGAAGCACTGGCCGATCTGGTGACGCGCGATTCGATGATAGGCACCGGTTTGGCCCGCGGCCCGGAGACCGCGCCATGAGCTACACCACGCATGCCGATCTCGGCGGCCGCGAGATGCCCGGCGCCATCGTGCCAGAGCCAGAAGCCGAACCTTTTCACGCCGACTGGGAAGGGCGCGCGCATGCTCTGACCCTCGCCATGGGCGCGAACGGCTCCTGGAACATCGACGCCAGCCGCAGTGCACGCGAAACCCTGCCAACCTACGCGCGGCTGAGCTACTACCAGATTTGGCTGGCTGGGCTCGAGAAGCTCATGGCCGAGCGTTCTCAGGTCCTGCCCGACGAGATCGCCGCCGGCCGGATGCTGCATGTGCCCATGCCGGTCCGTCGCGTGCTCCACGCTGCCGACGTGCCCGCCGTCCTGGCCAAGGGTTCCGCCACCGAGCGCCCGACGACTACGCCCGCGCGCTTCACCGTCGGCCAGCGCGTGCGCACGCGCGCAGAACAGGTCAAGCACCACACGCGCCTGCCCGGCTATGTGCAAGGCAAGCTCGGCACCGTCGAACACCTGCACGGCATGCACGTGTTCGCCGATGCGCACGCGCAGGGGCTCGGCGAGCAGCCGCAGTGGCTCTACACGGTGGTCTTCGACGGTGTGGACTTGTGGGGTGCCGGGGCCGAACCCGGACTGCGCGTGTCGGTGGACGCCTGGGAAAGCTACCTGACGGAGGCCGCATGAGCCGCCCGGCCGTTCCGAAGGCGAATACCGAAGCGCGTAGCGCGGAGGTTGCCCCAATGACGACGTCGACCACACCGCTGTTGTCCGGCATGCCCGCCGATGGCGCAGAGCCGGTGTTTCGCGAACCGTGGGAGGCGCATGCCTTTGCGCTGGCCGTCTCGCTGCACCAGCGCGGACTCTTCACGTGGCCCGAATGGGCCGAGACACTGGCAGCGCAGATCGGCGCCGCGCAGGCCGCCGGCGATGCCGACCTCGGCGACACCTACTACCGTCATTGGCTCGCCGCCTTAGAGACGCTGGTGGCTCGCAAAGGCGCAAGTTCCGTCGATGAGCTGACGCGCTACCAACAGGCCTGGGACCGCGCGGCCGACCGCACGCCGCATGGGCGGGCGATCGAGCTGCGCGAACAAGATTTCGGCTGAGGGCTCAGCCCTTCTTGCCGCCGAACACCAGCAGCGCCCCGCCCACCACGATCGCGGCCACGCCGGCCCAGGCCGGGAAGTTGACGTCCTGCTTTTCCTTCACCGACAGCTCGATCGGCCCGATCTTGGCCTGATGGGTCTCTTTGGTGAAACTGAAACCGCCCAGACCGAGGGCGGCGATGCCGGCGACGATCAGGATGAGGCCGACGATGCGAGTTGCGTTCATGTGAATCCTCCTGGAATGATGCTAGCCCGACTGTAGCCGCCCTCAAAGCGGCAGCAGCTCGCCGGCATCCCCGCGCTCCAGCCACTCGGCCAGCTCGTCCGCCAGGCGGCGCGCCTCCTGTGCCGCGATGCGCCACGCCTTCATGCGCGCCGGCGCATCGTTGCCGTAACGCACGAAGTCGTTGCGATCCGGCAGCTTGCCGTTCGGCAGGCTGCGCACCCATTCTGGATCAGGCGCCAGCACCACCGTGCGGTCTAGAAAATGCGTGGACTTGTGGCGCCACCTGAGTCCCTTGTCGAGCCAGCCCGGCACCACTGCCTTCTGGAAGTGCGGGTACAGCACGACGCCGTCGGTATTGGCGTAGTTCAGGTGCAGGTGGTAGTCGGTGATGCCGCCGTCCCAGTAGGCGCCGGGCGGCGCGCCGGGAATGTCGTGCACCGCCTCCAGCATGAAGGGGATCGAGCACGAAGCCTGCAGCGCGAGTTCGAAGTTGGCATCGGTGAGCTCGACCTGCCGCGTGCGGAAGTCCAGCGTCCCGAAAGGCAGCGCCGCAGCGGCGCTGGAGAACACCACGCGCTCGAGCCAGGCGCCCAGGCTCTTGCGGTGCACGCTGTTGGTGATGAAAGCCCCCAGATAGCCGACCGGCGTGCGTGCCCTGCCCTCGCGCCCGAGGATGTGGCGCCCGCGCGAGGTGATCACATGCAGCCTGTAGCGCGGATGCCGCAGCACCTCGGGCGCGCGGCCGCCGTAGAAGTTGCGCAGCCCTTCGCCGAACTGCGCGCTGACCTGCTTCGCCGTCATGCGCTTCTGGCCCGGCGGCACGTCGAAATGCTGATGGATGTAGCCGTGCTCGAACTGCTCGAAAGCAGTCTTCGGATCGTCGAGGCAGGCGTTGGCGAGTCGCCAGGCGCCGATCGAGGCGCCGACCAGATCGATGGGCTGCGTCGACTGCTGCAGCCATTCGCCGAACAGGAAGCGGTCGATGGGCCCGAGGATCAGCCCCTTGGGACCGCCGGCCGCGCCGGGAATGATGCGCACGTCCTGCGGGCGCAGGCCATGTCGGCCAATGTGTTCGCGCGCGAGCGGGCCGGCATGGACGCGAAGCGCCTTCACGGCTTGCCGACCAGGATGCCCTGCCCCAGCCTCTTGAGCAGCCATCCGATGCAAAGGCATCCGGCGAGCGTGGCGGCCACCACGGCGAGCAATCCGGACTGGCCCGCGCGCGCTACCGCGGAGGCGGTGAAGCCGGTGCTCTTCAGCACCTCCAGCATTGCGACGTTGCCGACGAAGATCGCGAAAGTGTTCCTCCCGATGAAGGCGATGCCCCGGGCCAGCAGACGCGGGCTCTGGCGCGCAGGCGCTGCGCGGTCGGCCGCAACGGCGGCGACCAGAAGCAGCAAGGACGCGATCGTCACCGTCGACGCCAGGTAGGCGGAGTGCTCGCTGGAGGATTCGGTCTCGAAGGGCGCTGCGAGCAGCAGCAGCACGGCCACCATGACAAGCCCCGGCGTTCGGCGGAACTGGCCGCGCGCCAGAGCGATGCCCAGGACCACATAGGGAATCCAGTAGATGAACAGCCGGTCGCCGACGGCCCCGATCCACCGGTGGTCGAGCAACCAAAAGCCGGCGAGCACGTTGAGCGCGACGCCTGCGACGATCACCGGCAGGGTCGGCACCTGCGCCACGCAGCGCCGCAGCAGCGGAAACAGCAGCGTGAGCTGGAACAGGATGACGAAGTAGTACTGCCCCGACCAGCCATAGCCGCCGAACCAGCCGCCGACGATGGTGTGCAGCGGCGTGGCCGACCAGCGCGAGGCGTAGAACTTCTCGATGTAGAGCAAGGTCCAGGCGAGGTACGGAACGGCCAGCTCGACCATCCGCTGCACCAGGAAGCGCGCATGCGTTTCGGGGCGCCGGCGAGACAGCGCCTTTTCCAGATAGAAGGCCCAGAGGCCGACGAACACCGGCACGCCGAAGCGGAACATGTCGTGAAAGGGCAAGCCTGCGTGAATGCAGACGACCCCCACGATCGCGGCGGCCTTCAGCCAATCCGCATGCAGGTCGCGCACGCCACCGGCGGCAGCGGCCGCAGCAACAGCGGTAACGGCCCCGTCCAGGCGCGTGCCGGCGCGATCGAGCGTGTGGGGGGTGTCCGGCATGAGGCTTCTCGGGTGCGGCCTGCTACTTGCGCAGCCCCTGCAGCTTGGCGAAGGCGCTGGCCATCTGCCCCGCCGGCTGCGGCGCGTTGTCGCGGCGCGGGCCCTGCTGGCCGCGCCCCGCCCCTTCGAAGCGGTTCTCGCGCGGGCCGTCGCGCCGAGCCGGCGCCGCGTCGAGCTTCATCGACAGGCCGATGCGCTTGCGCGCCACGTCGACCTCCATCACCTTGACCTTGACGATGTCGCCGGTCTTCACGACCTCGCGCGCATCGTTGACGAACTTGTGCGAGAGCTGGCTCACGTGCACCAGGCCGTCCTGGTGCACGCCGAGATCGACGAAGGCGCCGAACTGCGCCACGTTGCTCACGGTGCCTTCGAGCACCATGCCCTCGACCAGGTCCTTGATGTCCTCGACGCCGTCGTTGAAGCGCGCCACCTTGAAGTCGGGACGCGGGTCGCGGCCCGGCTTCTCGAGTTCGCCGAGGATGTCCTTCACCGTGATGACGCCGAACTTCTCGTTCGCGAACAGCTCGGGCTTCAGCGTCTTCAGCATCTCGGCTCGGCCCATCAGTTCGGCGATGGGCTTGCCGGTCTTCTCGATCATCTGCTCGACCACCGGATAGGTCTCGGGATGCACGCCGGTCAGGTCGAGCGGGTTGGCACCGCCGCGGATGCGCAGAAAACCCGCGCTCTGCTCGAAGGTCTTGCCGCCGAAGCCGCTGACTTCGAGCAGTTGCTTGCGCGTGGAAAACGCGCCGTTGGCCTCGCGCCAGCGCACCACCGCCTTGGCCACGCCGGCCGACAGGCCCGAGACGCGCGACAGGAGCGGCACGCTCGCGGTGTTGAGATCGACGCCGACCGAGTTCACGCAATCCTCCACCACCGCGCTCAAGGTGCGCGCGAGCTCGCTCTGGTTCACGTCGTGCTGGTACTGGCCGACGCCGATCGACTTGGGATCGATCTTCACCAGCTCGGCCAGCGGGTCCTGCAGCCGGCGCGCGATGCTCGCCGCCCCGCGCAGGCTCACGTCGACGTCCGGCATTTCCTGCGAGGCGAATTCGCTCGCCGAGTAGACAGAGGCGCCGGCCTCGCTGACCACCACCTTGTCGACCTTCATCTCCGGCGCGCCGGCCTGGGCGGCCATCTTCGCCAGCAGCTTGATCAGGTCGCCCGCCAGCTTGTCGGTCTCGCGGCTGGCGGTGCCGTTGCCGATCGCGATCAGGTTCACGCCGTGCTTGGCGCACAGCTTGCCGAGCGTGTGCAGTGAGCCTTCCCAGTCGCGGCGCGGCTCGTGCGGGAACACGGTGGCGGTGTCGACCAGCTTGCCGGTGGCGTCGACCACCGCGACCTTGACGCCGGTGCGGATGCCCGGGTCCAGGCCCATCACCACGCGCGGGCCGGCCGGCGCGGCCAGCAGCAGGTCGCGCAGGTTGTCGGCGAAGACCTTGATCGCGACCTTCTCGGCCTCTTCGCGCAGCCGGGTGAACAGGTCGCGCTCGGTGGACAGCGAGAGCTTCACGCGCCAGGTCCAGGCCACACACTTGCGGATCAGGTCGTCGGCCGGGCGAGCAGCATGGCTCCAGCCCAGGTGCAATGCGATCTTGCCCTCCGCCAGCGACACCGAAGGGGGTGCTTTCGAGTCTTTCAGGTTGCCCGGTTCGGGCTCGGGAGGCAGCACCAGCTTGGCATCGAGGATGTCCTGCGCGCGGCCGCGGAACACCGCCAGCGCGCGGTGCGAGGGCACGCGACCGATCGGCTCGTCGTAGTCGAAGTAGTCGCGGAACTTGGCGATGTCGGGGTTGTTCTCGTCCTTGCCGGCCATCAGGCTGGACTTGAAGAGGCCCTCGGCCCAGAGCCATTCCCGCAGGCGCTGCACCAGCGCCGCGTCTTCGGCCCAGCGCTCGGAGAGGATGTCGCGCACGCCGTCGAGCACCAGTTGCACGGTGGAGAAGTCCAGCCCGTCCGCAGCCGGCTTCACGAAGGCCGCAGCCTCCTCGGCGGGGTTCAGCGTCGGGTCGGCGAAGAGCTTGTCGGCCAGCGGCTCGAGGCCCGCCTCGCGCGCCATCTGGCCCTTGGTGCGGCGCTTGGGCTTGTAGGGCAGGTAGAGGTCTTCCAGTTCCTGCTTGGTGGGTGCGGCGTCGATCGCGGCGCGCAGTTCGGGCGTGAGCTTGCCTTGCTCCTCGATGCTCTTCAGCACCGCCGCACGGCGGTCTTCGAGCTCGCGCAGGTACGAAAGGCGCGCCTCGAGCTCGCGCAGCTGGATGTCGTCCAGGCCGTCGGTGGCTTCCTTGCGGTAGCGCGCGATGAAGGGCACGGTGGCGCCTCCGTCGAGCAGATCGACGGCGGCCTTCACCTGGTGCTCGCCGACCTTGATCTCGGCCGCGAGCTGGCGAATGATTTTCTGCATGTCTGGGGAAGGTCCCTGGCTGGCGGCGCGCTTCGCGCCTGTCGGATCAGGAGAAGAGAAAACGAAGCGAGGAAGTTTGCCATAGGGTGTCTCGCACAATGGCCGACCCATGCGTATCCTGAAGAAACTGCTGCGCGCCCTCGCCGCTGCCCTGCTCGTTCCCTTGCTGCTGTTCGAGGAATGGGGCTGGGAGCCGCTCGCCGCGCTGGCCGCCCGGCTGGCGCGACTGCCGCTCTGGGCGCGGCTCGAGCGCGTGGTGCAGGCTCTCCCGCCCTGGGGCGCGCTGCTGGTGTTCCTGGTGCCGGTGCTGATGCTGCTGCCGCTCAAGCTGCTCGCGCTGTTCCTGGTGGGCCGCGGCCATGCGACGAGCGCCGTGCTGCTGCTGGTGGGCGCCAAGCTGGCGGGCACCGCGGTCGTGGCCCGGCTGTTCCAACTGGTCGAGCCGGCGCTGATGCGCATTCCGTTGTTCGCGCGCTGGTATCCGCGCTGGAAGCAGTGGAAGGATCGCGTGCTCGGCTTCGTGCGCCAGAGCGCGCCCTGGCGAGCGGCCCGGCGCCTGAAGAACGGCACCCGCCGCTGGTGGCGCAGCCTGCGCCGCGCTTCTTGAAAAATATTTCACCCGGGTAGATTGCGCAGATCGTTTTGCCCGGGTATTATTCGCCGCCATGTCTTCTTCTTCCTCAACCCTCACCGCCTTCGCCGGTTTCAGACGCATCGCTGCCGGCCCGCGGGCCGAGGTGATCGCCCTATTGCGCGCCCGCGCCGACGAGCCGCCGGCTTTCGTGTTCGACGACAGCACGGGCGAGCAGCTCGATCTCGATTTGCGCGAATCCGCCAATGCCGTGTCCGATAACCCGAGGCACGATGAACAGGCGGCGCGCGGCGTCGGCCGTCCCAAGCTGGGCGTGGTCGCGCGCGAAGTCACCCTGCTGCCGCGCCATTGGGACTGGCTCAGCCGCCAGCCCGGCGGCGCCTCGGTCGCGCTGCGCCGGCTGATCGACGAGGCGCGGCGCGTGCACGCCGACCGCGACGCCGAACGCGCAGCGCGCGAAGCCACCTACCGTTTCATGACCGCGATCGCGGGCGACCTGCCCGGCTTCGAGGAAGCGACACGTGCCTTGTTTGCCGGCGATCGTGCGCGTTTCGAAGAACTCGTTGCGCCCTGGCCCGAAGACGTGCGGCTGCATCTGCACAAGCTGGCCGCAACGGCCTGGAGCGTCTCATGAGGACCGATACGCCCGCAACGGCCGCCGAATCGGTACCGCCGGCTCCGCACCTCAATCCACGTGCGGCGGCCATGGCCTCGCGGCCGCTTTGGAAGACCTTCCTGTTCTTCCTCGCGCCGATGCTGCTCAGCAACATCCTGCAGTCGCTCTCGGGCACGCTCAACAACGTCTACCTGGGGCAGATGATCGGCGTCGGCGCGCTGGCGGCGGTGTCGAGCTTCTTTCCGGTGATGTTCTTCTTCATCGCCTTCACCATCGGCCTCGGCGCCGGCGCCTCGGTGCTGATCGGCCAGGCCTGGGGCGCGCACGAGCCCGAGAAGGCGCGCGCCGTGGCCGGCACCACGCTCACGGTGGGCGTGCTGTTCGCGCTCGCGGTCGCGGTGTTCGGCGGCACCTTCACGCAGCCGATGCTGGCGGCGCTGGGCACGCCGCCCGACATCCTGGCCGATGCCACGGCCTACGCACGGATCATCCTGATCGCGATGCCGGGCCTGTTCGTGTTTCTGCTCTCCACCGCCATGCTGCGCGGCGTGGGCGACACGGTGGCGCCGCTCTACACACTGATGATCTCGACCGTGCTCGGCCTGATGATCACGCCGGCGCTCATCCGCGGCTGGTTCGGCCTGCCGATGCTCGGCGTGGCGAGCGGCGCCTGGGCCACGGTGGTCTCCTTCGTGGTCGCGACCGCCTGGCTGGCCATTCACCTGCGGCGCAAGAAGAGCCCGCTCGCGCCCGACGCCGACTTCGTGCGCCACCTGCGCGTGCGGCCGGCGCTGCTGAAGGCGGTGCTCAAGGTCGGCGTGCCCACCGGCGTGCAGATGATCGTGGTCTCGCTGGCCGAGCTCGCGCTGCTGTCCTTCGTCAACGCCTACGGCTCGAGCGCCACCGCGACCTACGGCGCGGTGAACCAGGTGGTGGCCTATGTGCAGTTCCCGGCGATCTCGATCGCGATCACCGCGTCGATCCTCGGAGCGCAGGCCATCGGCGCCGGCCAGGCGCAGCGCCTCGGCGCCATCACGCGCACCGCGCTGCAGATGAACCTGGTGCTGACCGGCGGCCTGGTGCTGCTGGGCTACCTGTTCTCTCGGCCGCTGATGGGCTTCTTCATTACCAGCGAGCCCGTGATCGAGGTGGCGCAGACGCTCTTGCACATCATGCTGTGGAGCACGGTGATCTTCGGCATGGGCGCGGCGCTCTCGGGGATCATGCGCGCCAGCGGCTCGGTGCTGGTGCCGACCGCGATCTCGATCTTCTGCATCGCGCTGATCGAGGTGCCGGTGGCCTGGTGGCTGAGCCATCGCATGGGGCTCAACGGGATCTGGATCGCCTATCCCGTGGCCTTCATCGCGATGCTGACGCTGCAGGCCAGCTACTACCGCTTCGCATGGCGCAAGAAGACGATCCGCAGGCTGATCTGAGCGCCGGCGGCACGCGGCCGGTGCTCTATTCGTTCCGCCGCTGCCCCTATGCAATGCGCGCGCGCATGGCGATCGCCGCGAGCGGCCAGCGCTGCGAACTGCGCGAGGTCGTACTGCGCGACAAGCCGGCCGAGCTGCTGGCCGCGTCGCCCAAGGGCACGGTGCCGGTGCTGGTCGACGTAGACGGCACGGTGATCGACCAGAGCCTGGACATCATGCTGTGGGCCTTGCGGCGCAACGATCCCGAAGGCTGGCTGCAAGCCGAAGGCGCGACGCTGGACGAGACGCTCGCGCTCGTCGCCGAATGCGACGGCGAGTTCAAGCGGCATCTCGATGGCTACAAGTATCCGGAACGTCATCCGGACGCCGACACAGCAGCGCATCGCGCGCAGGGCGCCCTCTTCTTGATGCGGCTCGAAGACAGGCTGGCGGCCGCGCGATGCCTGCACGGCGACCATGTCGCACTGGCCGATATCGCGATAGCCCCGTTCGTGCGCCAGTTCGCGCAGGTCGATGCGGCCTGGTTCGACCAACAGCCATGGCCGCGCTTGAAAGCCTGGCTCGCGGCGCGTCTTCAGGCGCCGTTGTTCGCGCGGGTGATGGACAAGCACCCGGCCTGGCGCAGCGCCCAGCGCGGCATCGACTTTCCGCCCTACTCGAACACCTCATCCCCCGTCGGCTCGTAATGCGGCACCGCATTCATCCGGTGCCGCAGCTGCGAGAGCTCCCAGTACATCCTCTTGCGCGCCCGGCTCTGGTTGCCCAGCGGCCGGTGCTCGGCGATGGTGTGCCAGGGGTTGTAGGAAAGCCTCTTGGCGAATTCCATTTGCGCCGGCGAGTCGAAGGTCTGGCGCGCCAGGCGCAGCGTGGCCACTGTGATGCGCGGCGACAGTTTCTCCGGCCACAGCACGCCGGCGTTCTCGATCGGCATCCGATGCGGGTCGGTCTGCATCTGCAGCCGGATGTCGAATTCCACGTCGCCCTCGGCCAGCGAAGCCACCATGGCCTGGCGCAGGTAGTCGTCCGGCGGGCGCAGCGGCAGGCGCGGGATCGGCGTGCGTTTCCTGGTCTTCGGCCACACCGAGTACTGCATCGCCTGCCCCTCGCCCATCAGGTAGGGCACGCAGCTGAAGTACGGTGCCTCGAAGGGGCTCGACTGCGTCTTGATGAAGAGCGACTGCATGATCAGGTCCAGCACATGCGAGTCGCGGAGGTTGACGAAGTAGAAGATCTGCGCGTTCTTCACGCTTTCGATCTGCAGCGCCGCGTTGGCGCGGGCATCGGGCGTCACGAAGGTGGGCGTGGAGACGCCGAACATGTCCAGCGTGTGCTTCTCCTCCTCCAGCAGCTTCGGGCCGGGAACGCCCAGGAGCTTGATGCTGATGCTCATGAAGCCGACGTCGTCGATGTCGGGCGTGATGTAGGGGCCGGGCCCCGAGAAGCGCACCCAGGCTCTGAAGGTCTGCGGCCTGGCGTAGATGCCGCGCTTCATGTGTTCCGGGATGTCCTCGTGCACGGTGAACTCGCCGCGCACGATGCCCTGCGTCTTGGTGTTGCCGCCGCGCTCGAACCCGCCGGGCTTCCAGAGGTCGCCCATCTGCCGGGTGAAGCTGCGGACGATCGAATCGGTGAAGCTCTCTTCGTCGGCCATGAGCCTTTCTTCCGCGATCGCGAGACTTTCGTCGGGCCGCCGGCTGTTGATCAGCGCCGTGGTCAGGCGCGCCAGCGGATCGCGCAGCACTGCGTCGAAGGCCGGGCGAACGAAGGGGTCGAACCTGCGTTCCAGCCGCAGCAAGGCCATGCCCGAATCGCTGATGAAGTTCTTCAGCAGGGAACCCGTGTTGGCCCGGGGCGCGGGACGGCTGACGTTCGAGTTCATGGCTGCACCTTTGACAGATAGCGCAAGGCACGGATGCCGGGCAGGAAGAAATAGGCGCCGCCCTTCACGGTCACGAACTGCGGCAGGCCGGTCAGGCCCCGATCGGGCCCTGAGGCCGCGGGCATCGAGAAGCCATCGGTCGGCGTGCCGTCGGCGCCGGGAAGCCGGTGGCCCAGTAGCGGATCGCCCTCGCCGGGCAGGGCGTCGAACTGGGTGCCGGTCAGCCAGGCGCCTTGCACGAACTCGAACTGGCGCGCGATGTTGGCGCCCAGGCAGATGAAGTGCAGTCCAACGTCTTCACCCGGGGCTCCGCCATACTCGCGGCCCCGGCGCAGCAGCCGGTGGAAGCGCGTCGATGCGATCAGGTCGTTGCGCAGCGAGTCCGAACCGAAGCCGAGCCTGCGCACGAGGCGCGAGATCGGATCCGGCCAGCCGGGCGGCAGATCGGCATTGCGCGGATTGCTGCGGCGGATGTGCGCACCGAAAGGACAGCGCAGGCCGTCCGCATCGCCGTCGTAGGTGAAGGCATTGAGCCGGTCGGCGCCCGTCGGCACCACCAGCGGCTCGCCCTCCATGGTGCGGCCGACCATGGCCTCGGCCAGCCTCTTGCGCAATGCGGCGTCGCCCTGCGCCTGGCTGTCGGTGAAACGCCAGAAGCCTTCGACATCCTGTTGCAGCTGGCGCATGACCAGGTAGCTGCCGTTGCGCCCCAGATCGGCCTTGCCGGCTTCGTCTTCGGCACGCGCCAGCAGCGCCGCGGGGTCGCGCCGGGCCTCGAGCAAGGGCCGGTCGGTGTAGCCGCCGTACTCGTTGGGATAGCCGAGCAGATATTCGCCGAGGCAGGAGAGATCGGTGTATTCGAACTGCTCCTGGTCGCGTGCCGCGCGTTCGCGCTCCCAGTCGATGCGCGGCTGCGAGACACCGTCGACAAAGCCGAAGGGCTCGACGCCGTCCATGTCGGATGTCCCGAGGCAATCCAGCTGTTCGAATCCTGCTTCGCATTGCGCACGGATGGTCCGCAGCCACCCGTCGAGCTCGCCGGGCACCGCATAGAGCATCACCAGCACGTGCGGCATGCGGTCCTGCGCGCCGCCCCACTGCCACCGCGCGGGGTCGTTCGCGCCGAGGTCGCCGAGCCGCCGCGCGCGGCTCTCGTCGCTGCTCATGCCGGCCAGGAACTCGGCCGAAAAGCCTTCAACGATGTCGTCCGCAACGCCCAGCGCGCGCAGGCCTGCGCCTGTGAAGGCGATCTGCATGGCCGTTCGGGGCGGCGGCTTGCGCGTGATGGCGCTGGTGACCGGCGCGTTCGCGAGCCAGGCACGGGCGGCTTCGGCATCGCGGATGCGCAGCAGAAGAAAGCAGGCCTGCGTCAGGTGCTTGTAGCCGAAGCGCAGCAGGCCCTGGATGTCTTCGTACTCGATGCTCATAGCAGCCTCAGCCAGGCGAGCACCTTCGCATCGCTCATCTCCACGCGCTCGAAGCCTTCGCGGATGCGCCGGTTGCGGTCCAGATCGGCCAGCGTGAGGCCGGGGTAGGCCTTGTACCAGACCTGGGTCGGCAACTGGTGGCCGCGCTGGTAGTACTTGAAGCGCAGCTCGTGGCGCGCGCCGCCCTTGATGAGCCAGTCGGTGCGCGGCCAGCCGAAGCCGTTGCTGAAGATCAGGTTGAGTCCCCACGCCACCTTGTTGATGAAGTCGTCCATGTAGCTTTCGTGGCTGCCGTCGTAGTTGCTCGCGAACAGCACGCGGGTCTTGTCGTCGAGGAAGACCCAGTGCGCGAAATGGATGGTGCGCACGCGCCCCAGGTGGCCGCGCCCGAACACGTGGCGGCAGGCGTAGGCGATCAGCACCAGCAGCAGTTGCACCAGGCCGCGCCGGAACAAGCCCGGCTTGACCGGGCCGAGCGCGGTGAAGCTGTTGCTCGGGTCGTGGTCTTCGAGCTCCTGCATCTCGCGCACGGCCGCCGCGCGCGGCCGCGGACAGTATTCGGGGTCGCGCTTCTCCCGGCGGCGCAGCAGCACGAGGAAGACCGGCAGCAGCACGATCACCAGTGGCAGCAGGACCAGTCCGGCGAGCGGCAGGCCGATCGCATGGAGCAGATTGCGGATCTGCCAGTCGAGCGGCGTCGGCGCAGGCGGCGTCAGCACCAGGCGTCCGGCGGCCTGCTCGGCGCGCGCGAAGGCCAGCAGTTGGCGCCGCATCGTTCGCGGATCGATGGCCGCCTCGCTCAGGCCGCGCGGCACCCGCGCCGACAAGAGGCGCTGCAAAGCACTCTCTTCGCGGATCTGCTGCACGGTGCGCCCGATCCAGTTGACGTAGGGCGCAGCCACCGGCCGGTCGTGCTCGATGAGCCAGTCGAGCAGATCGTCCCGCGGATCGAGGGCCTTGCAGTGCGAGAAGATGCGACGCAGGCCCTCGCCGGCGCGCTGTACCAGCTCGGCCAGTTGCTCCTGTCCGGGCCCGTCGCAGTCGCCCATGAACACCAGGTAGGTCGGAAGCCGCGGCCGCGGTAGGCCGAAGACTTCGAGGTCGGCCATGGTCGCGTCGCCCAGCACCGCGAAGCGCGCGAAATGCAATCGCGGGAAAGAAGCAAAAGGCAGCACTGCATTGGCGGGGTCGACCACGCCGGGCCTCACGTTCATGGTGTCCAGCAGTTTCCGGAGGCCGGCTTCGCGGCCGGGAGCGATGGCTGCGACCACCATGAAGTGCGATTGAGGAGTCACCGCATTGGGGGTCTGTGGGTCCCTAGAACCTGAGGCAGAAATCGATCAGCCGCTCTTTGCCCCAGTACACCTTGCCAAGATAGAAGCCCGGAGAGATCAGGCGAATCTCGTCGCGGATCCAGTGGGCCACCAGCGAGGTCTCGGAGTAGTCGAGCACGATGCACTCCTTCTGGTCCAGCCAGCTGTCGCCCTTGTAGACCCTGGCGACGATGGCCTGCACGCCGAAGGGGCTGACCTTGTTCTTCAGCACGCCTTTATCGGCATCGAACACCTTCCCCTGCCAGCCGAAGAAGTTGATCATCTTGGCGATGGACTGGGTGTAGCGGGTCCCGGGCGCGATGATCGCGGTGCCTTCGGCTTCGCCCGCGGGAATGTCGCCCGGCGGGCTGGCGCGAAAGAGCTCGTCGAGCTGCTCTTGCGACATGTCGAGCAGTTGCTGTACATCGTAGGCCATGGGCATTCCCTCGGTTGAAGACCCGTCGTTCACAAAGTGTCGGCCTTGGGTCAGGGGGCCGTCAATTTGCCGAAAGTGGTGTGCGCATCGCTGCGCGCAGCACTGCATCGGCTGCCTTCTCCGCGATCATGTAGACCGCGGCTGCCACGAAAAAACCGGGTATGCGCGGGAAGGCCGAGGCATCGACCACACGCAGCCGCGGCACGCCGTGCACGGCGAAGGCGCTGTCGAGCACGCCGCCCTCCTCGACCGGGCCGATGGCGCAGGAGCACGAGGCGTGGTGGCCCCAGGCCGTGTTGCGCACATAGTCGGCCAAGGCCTCGTCGCTCTGCACGGTCGGGCCCGGCGCCAGCTCCTCGGCGATCCATCCCTTGGCGAGCAGCGGTGCCGTCATCCGGCGCACCGAGCGGATCGCCTGCACCACGGCACGCAGGTCTTCGCCGGCCTGGTCGTCGCCTTCCTCGAAATAGTGAAAGTTCACGAGCGGCGTGTCGCGCGGATCGGCCGAACGCAGGCGCACGGTGCCGGCGCGGTTTTGCGTATGCGCCTTCAGCACGGCCCAGGTCAGCTGGTCCTGCTGCTCGCGGACCCGCTTCGAGAAGCCGGGGAAGTAACCCTCGAAGCGTGCCAGCAGCGCCATGCAGAAGAGGTCGGGCTCCTGCCCCGGCCGCTCGGCGGTGGTCGAGCGACTCACCACGCCGAGCGCGGCGCCGTTGGAGGCATACATGCCCGAGCGTTCCTCGTGCCAGTGGCGCCACAGCGTGTCGTCGCGATCGAAGCGCGCGCCCTCGAGCACCTCCCAGGGTTCGCGCATGCGGTGCGTGACGGCGACCTCGTAGCGGTCCTGCAGGTTGCGGCCGACACCGGGCAGGTCCTTCTGCAGGGGAATGCCGTGCGCCTCGAGCTCGGCGGCCGGGCCGATGCCGGACAGCATCAGCAGCTGCGGCGTGTTAAAGGCGCCGCCGCACAGGATCACCTCGCGCCGCGCGTGCACTTCGCGGCGCACGCCCTCCATGCTGCTCGGCGCTGCATGGGCCCGGTAGAGCCGCTTGCCTTTGAGGTACTCGATGCCGCAGGCCGCGCCTTCGGCATCGAACAGAACGCGCGTGGCCAGCGCGTCGAGCTCCAGCTGCAAGCGGCCCGGATGCCTGGCCGCCACGTCGAGCAGCCGTTCGCGCACACCCACCCGGCGGTGCTCCGAAGTCGCGAGCGGTGTGTAGCAGATGCCCTCGAAGCTGCCGGGCCGCAGGCGACGCGAATTCGGGTCGCCCAGTCCGCCGCGCAGCCAGCGCAGGGTGCTGAGCAAGGGCGTGGGCAGGCTGCTCGCGAAGGCGCCGGCCATGTTGCGCAGCACGCGCACCAGGCCCTCGTCGCCCAGCACCGACAGCGGGATCGACTTCTCGATGCGCAGCCAGCCGCCCCAGCCGTGCCCCGTCGGATCGAGCCCCACATGACGCAGGGTTCGCCAAACCGGCCGATGACGGCAGTCTTCGACGCGCCGCGCATAGCGGCGCATACGCGAGGCGCGCCACGAGCGGTCGCCGGTGAGCTGCGCCACGTGGTTCCAGTCGGCATCGTGCGGCAGCATGAAGATCATCGCGTTGTGCGAGGTGCATCCTCCCAGCGCCGCCGCGCGCGGGTACAGCACGCCCTGCCCCGCCTCGTACTTCCAGTCCTTCGCCTGCCGGCCTTCGTCGGCGTAGTGGCGCACGCGAAAGTTCCAGCTCATCGCCGCGTTCTCGCAGGCGAAGGCGTGGAAGGCCGGCACGTCGTAGTCCTCGGGCAGGCGTTCGCCGGCGACGCGCGGATCGCCTCCGGCTTCGAGCAGGAAGACGCGCATGCCGGCCTCGACCAGACGGGCCGCGAGCGTGCCGCCGCCGGCGCCCGAGCCGACGATCACGTAGTCCCAGGCAGCTGATTCGGCATCGGACATGGCCTCGGCGCAGGTGATGGTCAGAAAGTCTTGAGGAAGGCGATCAGCGCGCGCTTGTCGTCGTCGCCGAGCTCCGGCTCGCGGCCGAAGGCTTTTTCGTCTTCGCTCAAGCCCTCTTGCCGGTTGAACTGCGCGGTGCCGAAATAGTGGCCGCGGTTGACCACGAAGTCCGGGCACTTGCTCAGCTCCATCATCGGGCCGCGCAGGCTGGCGAAGTGTTCGCGCAGCTGCTCGTCGGAGGCACCCTCCGGCGTGCTCCTGAGGGCGTGCTTGAGCTTGATCAGCAGCTCGCCCACGTCGCGCACATGCGAGGCCTTCTCGCCGAGGCCGTCGCCTTCCGCACGCAGCTTGAGGTTGGCCAGCAGCGCCACCGGCACGCCCTTCGGAATCGGGCCGAGCACGATGTCGCCGTCCTGCTCGATCAGCCACGGGAACCAGCGATGCAGCCGGCCCTGCAGCGGCTGCATCGCCTCGGGCACGAAGCCGATCGGCACGGTCACCGTGCTGCGCTCGGTGGTGCGGTCGATGAAGCCGCCGACCTTGTCGCCGACCTCGGGGTCGCGATCGCGCTTCTCGGGCCACAGCATCTGCTCGATGGACGTGTCGAACGACTTCAGGCGGGCCTCGACCGAAGGGCTGGATTCGAAGGGGCCGACCGTGTTGTTGAGCAGGAAGGGCGCGGTCGACCAGATGCTGATCAGCGAGGGCACGCGCGTGTAGCCGCGCCCGCCGCCCGGCATGGCGTAGGGCCTGGGTTCGCCGGTGAAGGGATCGTGCAGCGTGACGGTGCCGACGGAGGGCAGGCTCTTGTAGGTCCGGGAGGAGAAGTTGTCCCAAATGTTGCCCTTGATCGCATTGGTCGCGAGCGGGCTGCAGACGTTGGTGCGCAGCAGGGTCGCCGGAATGCGCGCTTCGGTCGACAGGTAGTTGCCCTGCAGAAAATCGGGCGCCTGCACGATCTTGCGCATCTGCGCCTTGTATTCGTCGGTCTGGGTCCAGGTCCAATAGCGCTTGAAGCAATCCACGTAGCCGGGGCCCGCGCATTTCCCGGCCGTGAGTTCGAGCGCCGCCGGCGGCGGCGGCGCCTTGCTCGAATGGCAGCGCGCACAAGTTTCAGCGAAGGCGATCTTTCCGCGCTCCAGCGTGGCCGTGTCCGCCGCCAAGTGGGTGTTGCCGCCGGGTGCATCCTTCAGCCGGTCGGGCTGGGCCGCCTTCAGGAAGAACAGCGCCGTGTTGGGCGTGCCCGCCTCGGTGGCCTGCCAGTAGCTCGAATTCTTCTGCGCCGTCGCGATCGGGATCGGGCTGATCGTCTTGCCGCCGACCACCGGGTTGAAGTGCAGCAGCCACTCTTCGCTGAACAGGCCGATGTTGAGGTAGACCCGGTTGAGCGCGCCGAGCAGGCCCACCGAATCGGCGCCGTCCTTCAGCACATGGGGCGTGCGAACCGTGGCCTCGGACTTGTTGAAGAACTCGGTCAGCGGGCCGCTCTTCACATAGTCGTTGAACTGCTTGTTGTCGAGCTCGCCGCCGTCGATCTTTTCCTGTCCGATGCGCTTGGCCATGTCCAGGCGGGCGACGAAGTCGTAGACCGCGTTCATGGTGCGCGGATTGTTGATGCTGTCGGTGGAAACCAGCGAGGTGTCCATGGTGCCCTGCCGGTAGGTGCGGGCGAGCTGGTACATGTAGTTCTTGCGGCCCTCGGGCTTGTTGGCGTTGTAGATGAAGAGCCGGTCCACCCACATGTATTGCGCGCCGACGGACGAACTGAGGTTCTCGAACTTCGGGTTGTTCGGATCGGCCGGCGGCTTCACCGGGCTGGGCCCGATGTGGCAGAAGCCGCAGGACATGCCCACGCGGTACGGCCGCACCAGATCCTTGCGGTTGTAGTAGTTCGGGTCGGTGTAGTACTTCTCGGCGTCCCATTCCTTGGCCGCCTTCTCGTCGAAGGCCGGATTGGGGAAGAGGCGCAGGCCGGCAATGCCGGTGCCCCAGCCGTAGAAGGAGCCCACCGGCTGGGTGCTGCCGTCGCCGAGCGGCTTGCCGCGCGAACCGGTTTTCACGCCCGGGTACTTGCTCTCGTTCTCGAAGGGGTCGGGCGCGCAGTCCTTGCTGCGCATGTCGAGCCACAGGCCGCGGCGGTTCTTGTCGGGGCCGGTCGCAGGCACGAAACAGGGCTCGTTGATCAGGCCGAAATATTCCCAGCGGCTGGCGCGCGAGTAGCCGAGGCTCGGATGGGTGCTGACCACCTTCAGCAGGTCGAAGGCACCGAAGGTGTAGTCGGTCATCTGGGTCCAGAAGCGGTCGTTGCCGCCGCTCCAGACCAGCCACATGTTGCGGCCCTTCTCCTCCTCGGGCGAGAGCGCGATGCCGCCGTCCATGTCGCGGAAGTAAGGCTCCGAGGCATGCGGGAACGAGGCCGCATCGCGGCCGGCTTGCTTCGCCTCATCGAACACCTCGCCGGGCCGCGGCGCGTCGGAACATGCCGCGAGAAGCATGCAGGCAACAAGCGGCAACAACTTCGCGGCGTCCCAGCAACTTTGGATCATTGCCATTGCTCCTGCGTCCGACAACGTCGGTGAATGGGCAAACACGAGGCGCAGTGTCGATGCGGGGTAGTGCTTTGCCTATCGGCCATGCGCGCTAACGCAAAGGACGTAAGCAAGGCCGAAGAAGCAGGCGCGGCGCGAGGACTATCGGCGCGCGGAAGCGGGAACGGCCGCGCGGCCGGGACCGCGGCCGATCATCATCCACGCGCTCAGCGCGCTCAGCAGCGCCAAGCCGGCGCAGAGCAGCATGACCCAGCGGAAACCGGCCACGAAGGATTCGGCGACCGCTCTCTTGAGCGCGGCCGCCGCGGCCGCATCGATGCCCGGCGGCATCTCCGCGCCCGCGAGCCTGCTGCGCTGGCTTTCGAAGAAGGCGCTGGTTTCGGCCGACGCGCCCGCCTCGCGCAGGCCATGGACCAGCATCGCATCGAAGGCCCAGGCCATCACCACGCCGAAGACCGCGATTGCAAGCACCGAGGCCGCGCGCGACACCGCGTTGTTGACGCCCGATGCGATGCCTGCCGAATCCGGTCCGACCGCGTTCATCACCGTGGTCGTGAGCGGCGCGACCGTGATCGTCATGCCGAAGCCGAGCACCACCACGGCCGGGAAGAAGGCGGTCCAGTAGTTGGCGCCGACGCCCGGCACCGCGAACAGTGCGAAGCCCGCCGCCGCGATGGCCGGCCCCACCACCAGCGGCAGGCGCGGACCGAAGCGGTCCACCAGCTGCCCGGCCCAGCCGGAGAGCGCGAACATGATCAGGATGAAGGGCAAGAGCGCCGCGCCGGCCACCGTGGCCGAGTAGCCCTGCACCTGGATCAGGTTGAGCGGAAAGAAGTAGAGCCCGCCGCCCAGCGCCGCATAGAGCAGCAGCGTCAACAGGTTGGCGCCGCCGAAATTGCCGATGCGCATGAGCGAGAGCGGCAGCATCGGCGATCGGACACGGCCTTCGACCACCACGAAGGCGGCGCTGGCCGCGATGCCCGAGGCCAGCGCCGCCAGCACGGCCGGCGAGTTCCAGCCCTGCGTGGGTGCCTCGATGAACGCATAGACGATGCCGCCGAGCGCGACAGTGGCGAGCGCCGCGCCCCAGAGGTCCAGCCCGCCGTCGGCAGCGCTGCCGCGGCTTTCCGGGACGTGGCGCCAGACGATCAGCAGCACCGCGACGGCCATCGGCACATTGACGAGGAAGGCCCAGATCCACGAGTAGTGATCGACCAGGAATCCGCCGACCACCGGCCCGATGGCGGCGGTGATGCCGCTGAAACCCGACCAGGTGCCGATCGCCCGCCCGCGCTCCTTCTCGGGAAAGGAGGCACTGATCAGCGCCAGGCTGCCCGGCACCAGCAAGGCGCCGCCGATGCCTTGCACGGCACGCGCGAGGATGAGCTGCTGCACGCTGCCCGCGAGCGCGCAGCCCACCGAGGCCAGCGCGAAGATCACGACGCCGAGGGCGAAGATGCGCCGCCGCCCGAAGCGGTCGCCGAGCGCGCCGCCCGCCAGCAGCAGCGCCGCGAGGAAGAGCGCATAGGACTCCACCACCCACTGCGCCTGGAAGGCCGTCGCGCGCAGATCGTTCTGGATCGCGGGCAGCGCCACGTTCACCACCGTGCCGTCGATGAAGGCCATGCTCGATCCGACGATCGCCGCGGCCAGCACCCAGGGCTTGGAGGCCTTGGGGCACGGCACCGCTTCGCAGCCGTGGCGGATCAGCGTGTCGTCGCCCGGCGGCTTGCCGATCTGGGTCATTAGGTAACCTCCGCGCTTCGCGCTGCGGTATTCGCCTTGGGAACGGCCCTGCGGCTCATGAGGCGAGCGCTCTCAGAGGCTCCAGCTTGCCCAGCAGCGTGGGAATGAATTCCGAGACGGTCGGATGGATGTGCATCGCTCGCTGGAGCACCGTGTACGGCGCGCCGGCGGCCATCAAGTCGAGGATCGAATGGATCACCTCGTCGCCCTCGATGCCAAGGATCGCAGCGCCGAGGATCTTCTGGTCCGATGCGTCAACCAGGATGCTCATGAAGCCCAGCGTCTCGCTGCGTTCCTTCGCACGGCCGACACGGCTCATCGGCAGCTTCGCAACGAGTGCGCGGCGGCCGTCCTGCCTGAGCTCGCGCTCCGTCATGCCGACCCGGCCCAGCGGCGGATCGACATACAGCGCATAAGCAGGCAGGCGATCGGAGACGCGCCGATGCTCGTTGTCGAGCAGGTTGGCCGCCACGATCTCGTAGTCGTTGTAGGAGGTGTGGGTGAAGGCGCCGCGGCCGTTGACGTCGCCGAGCGCCCAGATGCCCGGCGCGCTGGTACGCAGCTCTTCGTCCACCGTGATGTAGCCGCGCGCATCCGTCTTCACGCCCGCCTTGTCGAGCCCGAGGTCGTCGGTGTTCGGCCGGCGTCCGACCGCGAGCAGCAGGTGCGAGCCCTCGATCTCGTGCGGGTCGTCCTGGCAGTCGAGTCCGACGCCGATGCCGCGCCTGCGCCGTGCCAGCGTGATGCACTTGGCGTTGAGCCGGACCTGGATGCCTTCGCCTTCGAGGATCTCGCGGATCGCCGCCGACACCTCCTCGTCCTCGCGCGAGATCAATCGCGGCCCCATCTCGACGACGGAGACGCGGGCGCCGAAGCGCCGGTACATCTGGGCGAACTCCAGGCCGATGTAGCTCCCGCCGACCACCACCAGGTGCTCGGGCAGGGTGTCGAGCTCGAGCATGCCGCCATTCGTGAGATGGTCGACCTCGTTGAGGCCTGGAAGGTCCGGAACATGCGCGCGCGTGCCGACGTCGATGAAGATCTCGCCGGCCTCGAGCTGCGCGTCGCCGACCCGGATCGTGCGCGGACCTTCGAAGCGCGCATGTCCCTGGTAGACCGTGAGATTCGGCGTGCCCTTGAGCCATTGCTCGACGCCCTGGTTGGATGCCCGCACCACGGCATCCTTTCGTGCCTTGACGCGCGCCATGTCGACGCGCACGTTATCGACCATCACGCCGAAGTCGCCGGCGCGGCGTGCCAGGTAGGCGACCCGCGCGCTCGCGATCAAGGTCTTGGTGGGGATGCAGCCGGTGTTGACGCAAGTGCCGCCGAACAGCTTGCGCTCGACGACGGCGGTCTTGCGGCCGGCCTGCGCCAGGCGCACGGCCAATGAAGGCCCGGACTGGCCGGTTCCGATGACGACGCAATCGTATCTCTCGCTCATTTGGATGCTGCTCCAATCAGGGAAACAGGACGCTCAGGATAGATGCGAAACGGGAATAACAGAAGCGGCATGAAGCGCTACGAATCATTGGCCGCGGACATGGCGGACTCCATCCGCGCCGGCGTGCTGCATCCCGGCGACCGCCTGCCTTCGGTGCGCCAGGCCCGCGCCAGCCGCGGCGTGAGTTCCTCCACCGTGTTCCAGGCCTACTACCTGCTGGCGCAGCAGCTCGATCCGTGGAGCGCGGTGGGACGCATCGTCACGGCCGCTGCGCGGCGCTGAAGCAAGGAAGCGCCGCTCAGGCGTGGCGGGTGCTGGGCTCGCGCGTGCGCAGCGCGCTGCACACCGCCGCCACGGCCGCGCAGCAGGCGGCCAGCCCGAGCGCGATCACCTGGCCCTTGCCGTCGTGCGGGCTCCAGACGCTGAAGATGGCGGCCAGCAGCACGGCGCCCAGGGTCTGGCCGGTGAGCCGTGCCGTGCCCAGCATGCCGCTCGCGGCGCCGCTGCGGTGCGCGGGCGGCGAGGTCACGATGGTGTGGTTGTTGGGCGACTGGAACAGGCCGAAGCCCAGGCCGCATAGCGCCATGCGCCAGACGATGTCGGCATTGCCCGGCTGCGTGGGCAGTGCCGCGAGCAATGTCAGGCCGACGGCGAGCAGGCCGAGGCCGATGCCGCCCAGCAGGCCGTCGGGATAGCGGCCGATCAGCCGGCCCGCGATCGGCGCCATCACCACGATCGCCAGCGGCCAGGCGGTGATCAGCAGGCCAGCCTCCACATGCGAGCGCCCGTAGGTCTCGAGCAGCAGAAAAGGCAGCGCGATGAAGGACAGCATCTGCGCGCAGAACGCCGCCACCGAAGTTCCCATCGACAACGCGAACACCGGGATGCGCAGCAGGTCGACCGGAAACAGCGGCACGGCCAGCGCGCGCTGGCGCCGCAGGTAGACGAAGCCCACCGCCGCGCCGGCCAGCAGCAGCGCCCAGGCCATGGGCTGTGCGCCCTGCCCTGCATCGCTGCTGCGCACGCCGAGCCGGTCGGCACCGATGAAGACGAGCGAGAACATCAGCACGTTGAGCGCCACGTCGACGACCGAGAAGCGCGCGCCGGCCGCGGCTGCCACGCGGTTGGCCGGCAGCGCGTAGAAGCCCAGCGCCAGGACCAGCGCGCCCAGCGGCACATTGAGCACGAACAGCCAGGGCCAGGAAGCCACCGACAGAATCGCGGCCGCCACCGAGGGCCCTGCCACCGACGCAGTCGCCACCACCATCGAGTTGATCGCCATGCCGCGGCCGAGCTGTGCCCTGGGGTAGATCAGCCGCACCAGCGCCGCGTTGACGCTCATGATGCCGGCGGCGCCCAGCCCCTGCACCGCGCGCGCGGCGATCAGCGTCGCGAGCGAATCGGCCAGCACGGCGCCGAGCGAGGCAAAGGCGAACAGCGCCATGCCCACCAGGTAGACCCGCCGGTAGCCCACCAGGTCGCCCAGCGAAGCCAGCGGCAGCAGCATCACCAGCGTGGCGATCTGGTAGGCGTTGACCACCCAGATCGCATGCGCCGGATCGGCATGGAGCTCGCGCGCGATCCCCGGCAGCGCCAGGTTGACGATGGTGCCGTCGAGCACCGCGACCGCGATGCCGAGGATGATCACCAGCATCGCGTGCCGGCGCTGCGGCAGCGGCAGGCCGTCGAGCGCGGGCGCTTGGGAGCGGGTCACCGGCTCAGCGCGCCGCATAGGGCACCGGCTGCCGGCCGCCGAGCGTGAACCATGTCAGCACCACCGCGATCAGCGCACCCGCGGCCATGCCCGTCACCATCGGCAAGGGCCGGCCGTCGGTGAACAGGCCGATCACCGCCATCACCACCGCGCCGGTCAGCATCTGCAGCGTGCCCAGCAGGGCCGATGCCGTGCCGGCGATCGCGCCGTGCTTCTCGAGCGCCAGCACCGAGGTGGTCGGAATCACGAGGCCCATGAAGCCGCTGGCGATGAAGTACAGCACGATCAGCACCGCCAGGCGGTCGCCGCCGGCCAGGTAGTAGGCGAACATCGCCAGCATGACGAGCCCGCAGGCGCTCACGCTGGCCTTCACCACGCGCACGATGCCGAAGCGCTCGCACAGCGCGCCGTTGAGCTGCGCGGCGCCGAAGAAGGCGGCCGCGTTGATGCCGAAGGCCAGGCTGTAGAGCGTCGGCGAAAGGCCGTAGTGGTCGATCATCACGAAGGACGAGTTGGCCAGGTAGACGAAGAAGCCGGCCATCGCGAAGGCGCCGATGAAGACCAGGCCGAGATAGTGCGTGTCGCGCAGCAGCACACCGTAGGCGCGAAGCGCGCTGCCCAGGCTGCTTTCCACCCGCTCTCCGGCAGGCCGGGTCTCCTTCAGCATCACGCCCATCAGCGCGAGGCCGGCCACGGCCGCCAGCGTCACGGCCCAGAACACGCCGCGCCAGCCGGCGAGGGCGATCACGCCGCTGCCGGCCAAGGGCGCCAGGATCGGCGACACGCTGAACACCAGCATCAGCAAGGACATCAGCCGCGCTGCATCGTTGCCGGTGTGCAGATCGCGCACCACGGCGCGCGGAATCGCCATGCCGGCCGCGGCGCCGAGCCCCTGCACGAAGCGCAGAGCGATCAGGGTCTGGATGTCGGTGGCGAGCGCACAGCCGATGCTGGCCAGCGCGAACAGCCCGAGCCCGAAGTACAGCGGCGGCTTGCGTCCCACCATGTCCGACACCGGCCCGTACAAGAGCTGTCCGACGCCGAGCGAGATGAAGAAGGCCGTCAGGCTCATCTGCACCGGACCGATGCCGGCGCCGAGGCTCGCGCCGATCTCCGGCAGCGCGGGAAGGTACATGTCGATCGCGAACGGGCCGATGGCCGACAAGAGGCCCAGCACGAGCGCGATCTTGAAGAAGCGCGAAGAAGTCATGCGCCCATTGTCGCCAAGGCGGCAATGGGCGTTGGGGAGCGCAATGCGGCGCGCTGTGCTAGCACGATGCCGGGAGATGGACGCATGGCTGTCATGAACCGCGGCTAACTTCGATGGCGCCAACAGGAGGCTCGACGATGAACCTGAAGGAACTGAGCTTTGCAACGTTCAATCTCTACAACCTCAACGAGCCCGGCCTCCCGCTCTATACGGACAAGGACGGTTGGAGCCAGGAAGAATACGAGCTCAAGATTGCCTGGACAGCACGGCAGCTGATCATTCTGAAATCGGACGTTTTCGGCTTTCAGGAGTTATGGCACGCGGCTTCGCTCGCCAGGGCGCTCAACGCCGCCGGCCTGGCGGACGACTACGAGATGCTGGTGCCGCCCGATGCCAACGGCACCAAGATCGTCTGCGCCGCGATCGTCCGCAAGGGGCTGCTCACCGGCGAGCCGAACTGGATCAGCGAATTTCCCGAGAAGTTCGAGCTTCGGTCCAGCGGCGACGATCCGCAGACGCCGGTGATCGACGTGGCGATCGACGGCTTTTCCAGGCCGATTGCTCATTTCACGATCAAACCGCGTGCCGACGAGCCGGACGTTCACGTCTACGTTTGCCATTTCAAGTCGAAGGCCCCCACGAAGGTGTTCAACGAGCCCTGGTTCAAGGCGGATAAAACGAGCTATGGCAAACACGCGACAGCGCTGGGTGCTGCACTGTCGACGATCCGACGCACGGCCGAGGCAGCAGCACTGCGCTTTCTTCTGACCGAGCAGATGAAGGGCAACGACACGCCGGTGATCGTGCTCGGCGACATCAACGACGGCCAACAGAGCAACACCGCCAACATCCTGACGGAGCAGCCGAGGTATCTGGTGGGCGATTCGGTCGGCGGCGGGGACGTGGCGCTCTACACCGCACAAACGCTCCAGGAGTACCGGGACACGCGCGACGTCTACTACACGCATGTCCACCAGGACATCCGCGAATCGCTCGATCACATCCTGGTCAGTGAAGAGTTCTACGACAACAGCAGAAAGCGGCGTTGGCTCTTCGACGGCATGGCCGTGAACAACGACCACCTCAACTTCGACAACCACAAGGCCGACGGCACCAACGACCACGGCGTGATCCGCGCGGTTTTCAAGCACAAGCCGATCAAGGGGCAGGTGTAGCCGCCGACCCGCTCACTTCTTGTAGTGCAGCGCCCAGAGCCAGAACGGCCGCGGCGTCAACAGCATCGAGAGCACCAGGCCCGAGCGAAGGGAAAATCTCTCCCGCCAGGGAACGTCGCGCGAAAGGAAGGCTCGCCATGCGTTCATACGTTCGCCATCCCGTGCATAGCGCACCGCCACGACCAGCATGTACCGGTTGAAGCGCTTGCGCTTCGCGGCTTCCATTTCGGGGGGCACGCGCAAATCGCGCGCCAGCTCGAAGGCCCTGTGAGCGTCGACACCGGGCCCGGCGCTCGTGACGGATCCAGCCTGCACCCTGTAGCGCGACACGGTTTGCGCAATGAAGCGCGCCCAGCCGCCGCCGTTGGCCAGACGCACCGAAAAGGCCCAGTCGCCCACGTTGCCGTCGCGCTCGCCGCGCATGTATTGCAGATAGGTCGCCCTCTCCACCAGGAAGGCATTGGGCGGAATGGACTCCGTCAGACACCACTCCCACACCGGACGCGCCGTGCCCGGGCCCTGCCTGCCGAACCACCGGTTGCTGGCGGCGGATCGCTCGGGGTCGACCGCGCCCGCCGCGTCCATGATCAGGTGCGTGCCGAACCACAGCTTCACGCGCGAATCGGTCTCGTTGATGCAGGCATCCGCCAGCAGGCTCAGCGCACCGGGACAAAGCTGGTCGTCGTTGTGCAGGATAAGCAGATGGTCGAACTTCGCCCGCGAAGCCAGGAACCATTGGTTGGGGTAGGTCCCCTTGGACGGCTCGCTCGGGAGATATTCGATCAGCTCCGCCAGGCCGCTCGCCGCGATGACCGCCTGGTTGCTTGCCCAGTACGAGCGCGGACTGTCGTCGCCGATGATGATCTCGCCGATCAGCGAGCGGTCCTGCTGCGCGATGCTTGCCAGCGCTTCGCCCAATTGTTCCGGCCGCGCGTAAGCCGGGATGAGGATCGAAATCAGCACGGCGCGGTCGATGCCAGAGCGGCATGCCGCTGCAGAATCAGCCGCACCGCGGAGATCACGTCGCCGACGTCCTGATCGCTCAGCTTGGCCGAGATCGGCAGCGAGACGGTCCGCCTGCCCACGCGCGTGGCATGCGGCGTGTGCTCGGGCCGCCAGCCGAGGCTCTGCTGATAGTAGGGGTGCTCGGTCAGTGCCAGGTAGTGCACGCCGACGCCGATGCCCTGGGCCGTCATGGCGTCGAGAAAGGCGTCGCGCGAGATGCCGCAGCGCGCCTCGTCCACCTGCACGCTGAAGAGATGGTGCGCGTGGCGCGTATCCGGCGCCGGCTTCGGCGGCAGTGCCAGCGGAAGGTCCGCCAGTTCGTCGATGTAGCGCTTCCAGATGGCCTTGCGCTGCTGCCAGTACGTCTCGACGCGCGCCAGCTGCTTGAGGCCGATCGCCGCCTGCAGGTCCATCATGTTGTACTTGAACCCGGCCTCGACCACGTAGTAGTGCTTGTAGCCTTCGTCGCCGAAGCGCTTCCACGCGTCCTTGCTCATCCCGTGCAGCCCGAGCACCTTGATGCGGGCCGCGTCCTCCTCCTTGTGCGCCAGGACCATGCCGCCTTCGCCGGTGACGACGTTCTTGGTCACGTAGAACGAGAAGCAGCCGAAGTCGCCGATCGTGCCGACGTTGCGGCCGTGGTACTGCGTTTCGATGGCGTGGGCGCAGTCCTCGATGACCTTCAGCTCGTACTGCCGCGCCAGCGACATCAGCTCGTCCATTTCGCAGGGCCGCCCCGCGAAGTGAACCGGCACGATGGCACGCGTGCGCTTGCTCAACTTGGCTCGCACCTGCACCGGATCGATGTTCAGCGTGTCGGGGTCGATGTCGGCCAGTACCGGCGTTGCCCCAGTGTGAATGATGGCGTTGACGGTTGCGCAGAAGGTCAGCGGCGTGGTGATGACTTCGTCGCCCGGCCCGACGCCGGACGCCAGCAAGGAAAGATGAAGGGCTGCGGAGCAGGAGTTCAACGCCACGGCATGCGCTGCACCGCGGTACACGCCGAAATCATGCTCGAACTGCGCCACCCGCGGACCTGTGCCGAGCCAGCCGGAGCGCATGACCGCCTCGATCTCCAGTATCTCGTCCTCTTCGATCTTCGGGGAGCCGAAGACGAGGAAGTTGTCCTTGCTTCGTATTGGCATCGAGTCTCCAGGTTGCGCGGACAAATGCGCCTGCTCTCGAGACAAATACTAGTACGAAATGACGCAGTTCTCACAGTCTGTGATGTCGGACAACGTCTCGCCTTGCCACACGGGGCAGATTCGCGATCTCAGAACAAGGATGCAGTGTCGCTCTGCGGCCTTGCGCCTTCGATCATCAGCATCCTGAGCTTCGCCGTCGCACCGCCGTGCGCCGAGAAACCACCGGGCTTTCCGCCGGCGGCGAGCACGCGATGGCAGGGCACCACCGGCGCGAAAGGGTTGTGGCCCAGCGCCTGGCCGACGGCGCGCGCCAGGCCCTTGTCGCCGAGCTCGGCCGCGATCTCGCCGTAGCTGCGCGTGCGCCCCGGCACGATGCGGCGCGCGATCTCGTAGACGCGGCGGTGGAAGTCGGAGACGCCCTCGTAGTCGAGCACGATCTCCGCCAGGTCCAGCGGCTCGCCCGCCATCAGGGCGCGAATCGAGGCCGTTGCCTCCTGCACTTCGGGCGGGGGCTCGGTCTCGTTCAACTGCGGAAAACGCCGCAGCATGCGCGCGCGCGTCGCGCCCTCCCCGGCTTCGGGCAACTGCACGCCGATGATGCCGCGCGGACCCCAGGCGATGCCGCAGGCGCCGATGGCGGTGTCGAACAGTGCGAAGCCGTCGTTCATCTCAACCCGGGCAGGCGTTCGCCGTCACGCTGCGCGCGATGGCGTCGGCCAGCTTCGCGGTGGCGCGCTGAGTGCCGCGGGCCAGCGCATCGATGCCGGCACCCTCGACCGGCTCCGACAACTGCAGCTGGCAAGCGACCGGCAGGCCCTCGTCGCGGCGGCGCAGGGTCCAGCTGAAGCCGGCATCGATGCGGCTGCCTTCCACCGCGTCGAACTGCCGCAGCTGCACCGCAATGCGCATCACCGGCTGGCCGCGCGGCGATCCGCCCCGGGTCGCGTCGACGGCGCCGAGGCGGCCGGCGATGCCGCTGCTCAAGGCGTCGCGCAGTTCGTTCTCGAACGAGGAGGACCAGCGGTGCTCTTCGAGGATGTCGACCTGCGGCCCGTCGAGGGCGGCCTTCTGCCGCACCACCAGCTGCGGGCGCGCGAAGCGCTCGGGCATGGCCACGGGCGCCAGCTCGATGAAGAGCGGCGCGCTGCCGTCCGCGGCCGGCATGCGCGCGGTCGGCGTCGTCTCGGCCAGGCTGTAGTACTGCGGCGCGTTGCTGGCGCAGCCCGCCAGCAGTACGGCAGCGAGCAAAGCCGCCGCCCGGGTGTTCGTCGTTCTCATTTCTTCTTGTCCTCCGGCTTGCCGCGAATCAGCGATTCGGGGTGGCGTTCCAGGTAGTCGGTCAGGATGCGCAGCGACCCCGCCGCGCGCGCGACCTCCTGCAGCGTCTGGCGCATGTCCTGCTGCAGCGGCGAATCGTCGGCCAGCGTCTTGTCGGCGGCATTGAGCGTCTTGCGCACATCCTTCATCGCTGCCGTCATCTCGGGTGCGACGTCGTTGTTCAGCCGGCCCGCGAGCTGCTCGGCGCTGCCGAGCGTCTTGTTGAGCGTGGCCAGGGATTTGCGCAGATCGGCGCCGATCTCCTCGAACGGCACCTTGTTGAGCTTGCTTGCGATTTCGCCGATCTGCGCCTGGATCTCCTCCAGGCTGTTGGGCACCGTCGGCATCTCGATCGGGTTCTGGTTGATGTTGATCTTCGTCGGCGGCGCCTTCGGGAAGAAGTCGAGCGCCACGTACACCTGGCCCGTGAGCAGGTTGCCCGTGCGAAGCTGCGCCCGCAGCCCCTTGGCGACCAGGAAGCGCAGGCGCTCGGTCTGCGCATAGCGCGACTCGTCCGGCTCGTTGCCCGCGCCGCGGCGCAAGCGATCGGGGTAGACCTGGATCAGCACCGGCATCTTGAACTGGTTCTCCTGGCGGTCGAACTCGACGCCGATGGATTTGACCTCGCCGATCTCCACGCCGCGGAAATCGACCACCGCGCCCGGCGACAGGCCGCGCAGCGACTGGTTGAAGTACAGCAGCAGCGTCTGCGAGGGCCCGTCCAGCGCCTTCATCGCCATGGTTTCGTCGGCGGCCAGCGTGAACGCGGCGTTCTCCTGCGCCGCCGGGCCCATCGCGTCGTCGGGCGCCTGGAAGGCGATGCCGCCGAGAAGCACCGTGGCCAGCGACTGGGTGCGCAGCTTGACGCCGCTCGCGCTCAGCTCCACGTCGAGGCCGCTCGCATGCCAGAAGCGCGTGTTGACGCCGACGAACTTGTCGTAGGGCGCATTGACGAACACGCGCAGCGTGACGCCGCGGCCGTCGCCGTCGAGTTCATAGGCCGCGAGCTGGCCCACCTTGATGCGCCTGAAGTACACCGGCGAGCCGATGTCGAGCGAGCCCACGTCGCGGGCGCGCAGCAGGTACTGCCGCCCCGAGGCGTCGCGCGTGACGATCGGCGGCACCTCGAGCCCGGTGAACTCGCCGGCCGTCTCCTCCGAGCTGCCCGCGTCCGCGCCGATGTAGGCGCCCGACAGCAAGGTGCCGAGGCCCGAGATGCCCGAGGTGTCGAGCCGCGGCCGCACCACCCAGAAGCGCGTGTCCTCGGCGGTGAAGCTCTTGGCCTCTTTCGTGAGCTGCACCAGCACGCGCACATGCGAGCGGTCGCTGGCCAGCCGAATGGTCTGCACCGTGCCGATCTGCACGTCCTTGTACTTGACCGCGGTCTTGCCGGCCTCCAGTCCCTCGGCGGTCTTGAAGGTCAGCACCACTTCGGGCCCGCGATCGAGCAGGATGCGCGCGACCAGGGCGATGCCGACCAGCGCCGCCACGATGGGGATCAGCCAGATCAGCGAGGGCAGCCAGTTGCGGCGCCTGGCGACGACCGGTTCGGACAGCGGTGGCGTCTTGTCTTCGTCGCTCATGCGATCCCTTCTTTTCTTCCGTGCATGTCGTGCGCGGGTTCGGTTTCGTCCATGACGTCCTTGCTGTCCCAGCTGAGCCGCGGATCGAAGCTCAGCGATGCCAGCATCGTCAGCACCACCACCGCGCCGAAGGCGGCGATGCCGACGCCCGCCGTGATCTCGGCGAAGCCCTGGATGCGCACCAGGCCGGCCAACAGCGACACCACGAAGACGTCGAGCATCGACCAGCGGCCGATCACCTCGAGGATGCGATAGAGCCGCGCGCGTTCGAGTTGCCCGGCGGGGCTGTGCCGCTGGGCCATGTAAGCCAGCAGCATCAGCGCCGTCAGCTTGAACAGCGGCACCAGGAAGCTGGCGATGAAGATGATCGCCGCCAACCCGTAGGCGCCCGAGACCCAGAAATAGATCACGCCGCTCAGGATGGTGTCGTACTGCGTGCCCAGCAGGCTCTTGGTGATCATCACCGGCAGCAGGTTGGCCGGCACGTACATGATGCACGCCGCGATCAGCAAGGCCCAGGTGCGCTGGATGCTGTGGGGCTTACGGCGATGCAGGTGCGTGCCGCAACGCCCGCAGGCCTCGCCCTCGGCGGCGCCCTGCCAGACGGTGCCGCAATGGTGGCAGCTCAGGAGCCCGAGCTGCGCCGCCGTCCTGATGATCGGCGCCGCTGCCGTCATGCCTTCTGCCCCGGCCGCGGCTCGAAGGCCATTTCCCAGAAGGTGCGCGGGTTGAAGGACAGCACCGCCGTCAGCAGCACCGTGAGGCCCATGAAGGCCCACAGCGCCGGTCCGGCCACCACCTGCGCCAGGCTCGAGAGCTTGACGATGGCCACCAGCACGCCGAGCAGAAAGACCTCGATCATTCCCCACGGCCTGAGCGATTGCAGGATCCGGACCAGCACGCCGAAGCCGGCCGGCCGCCGCTCGCGCGCCATCGGCACCAGCAGGTAGAACAGGATGCACAGCTGCAGCAAGGGAAAGAGGATGGTGGTGCCCAGCACCAGCAGCGCCACCACCGACATGCCTTCGGTGCTGAGCACGATCACCGCGCCGGCCAGTGTGGTCTCGCTGCTGAGGCCCCGCAACTCGATCTCGACGATCGGAAACAGGTTGGCGATCGCGAACAGGATCAGGCTCGCCACCGTGAGCGGCAGCACGCGCGCGCCCTGGTCGCCCGCATGCCGGTCGAGCTCGGTGCCGCAGCGCGCGCAGTGCGAGACCTCGCGGGGGCGCAGCGGCGTGCGGCGGTAGACGGCGTCGCAGCCCTCGCAAACGATGGCGTCGGGAACTTCCTTCATGGTCGTGACCAGCTATTGTCGGCGAGCTGCGCCGCCAGATGGTCGAGCACGGCGCGCACCCGCGCCGGCAGGCGGCTGGGCTTGCCGAGGTAGACGGCATGCACCGGCGTCATGTCGCGCGGATTGAATTCCTCCAGCACCGGCACCAGCCGGCCGGCCTCGATGTCGGGCTGGATGTGATAGAGCGACAGCCGGCCGAACCCGACGCCTTCCAGCACCAGCCGGCGCAGTGTTTCCCCATCGCCGGCACGCACCGAGCCCACGACCGGCATGTCGATCGGGCGCCCGTCCACCACGAGCGGCCAGTCGGGCGCGCTGCGGTGGTAGCTGGAGCCGATGCGGTTGTGCGCTTCCAGCTCCTGCGGCGTGCGCGGCGTGCCGTAGCGTTCCAGGTACGCGGGCGAAGCGACGATGGCCTGGCCCGTGTCGAAGAGATGGCGCGCCACCAGGTCGGAGGGCGGCAGCGGACCCCAGCGGATCGCGATGTCGGTGCGCTCGTCCATCAGGTCGACCACGCGATCGGTCAGCACGATGTCCAGCGTCACCTGTGGATGCAGTTCGAGAAAGCGCGGCACCAGCGGCATCAGCAGGCGGTGGCCGAAGGAGATGCTGGCGTTGATCCGCACGCGCCCGCGCGGCGCGGCGCCGGCCGCGGCGCAGCGCTCGGCCTCGTCCATGTCGGACAGCACGCGCACGCTGCGCTCGTAGAAATTCTGGCCCTCGGGCGTGAGCTGCAGCTTGCGCGTGGAGCGGTGCACGAGTTGCGTGGCCAGCCGCGCCTCCAGCCGCGCGACCAGCTTGCTGACGGCCGAAGGCGTCATGCCCAGCACGCGCGCGCCGGCCGAGAAGCTGCCGCGGTCGACCACCTGGACGAAGGCTTCCATCTCGCCGGAGCGATTCACCTCGATGCGCGCCATATGTGAATTGAAGTCACAGTTGTGTGTCCGAGCGGCATTCTAGTCACGCAAGCCCATCGCCCGCACAGTACGAGGCATCATGCCCATCGCCCTCCTCGCCCTCACCGCCGGTGCCTTCGGAATAGGCACCACCGAATTCGTCATCATGGGGCTGCTGCTGCAGGTCTCGGCGGATCTTCATGTTTCCATCGCGGCCGCCGGCCTGCTGATCTCGGGCTACGCGCTCGGGGTCGCAGTCGGGGCGCCGCTGCTCACCATCGCCACGCGCCGCGTGCCGCGCAAGACCGTGCTGCTCGCGCTGATGGCGATCTTCACGCTCGGCAACATCGCCTGTGCATTGGCGCCCAACTACGAGATGCTGATGGCCGCGCGCGTGATCACCTCGCTCGCGCACGGCACCTTCTTCGGCGTCGGCTCGGTGGTGGCCACGGGCCTGGTCGCGCCGGAAAAGCGCGCCTCGGCGATCGCGATCATGTTCACCGGCCTCACGGCCGCGACCATGCTCGGCGTGCCGGCCGGCGCCTGGCTGGGCCTGCACTTCGGCTGGCGCTCGACCTTCTGGGCCGTGGCGCTGATCGGCGTCTTCGCTCTCGCGGTGCTCGCGGTCTTCGTGCCGCGCGATCGGGCCGCCGACAAGCAGACCCCCGCCTCGCTCGCCGACGAGCTCGCGGTGCTGGCCCGGCCGCAGGTGCTGCTCGGGCTCGCGATGACGGTGCTCGGCTTTGCCGGCGTGTTCGCGGTGTTCACCTACATCCAGCCGCTCCTGACCCGCATCACCGGCTTGTCCGAAGCGGCGGTGTCGCCGATCCTGCTGCTCTTCGGCGGCGGCCTCGCGGTGGGCAACATCCTGGGCGGCAAGCTGGCCGACCGCGCGCTGATGCCGGCCGTGCTGGGCACCCTGGTGGCGCTCGCCGTGGTGCTGGCCGTGATGGAGCCGGCGCTCCACTCGGGCGTGACGGCGGCGCTCTTCGTCGGCCTGCTCGGCATCGCCGCCTTCGCGACCGTCGCGCCGCTGCAGCTGCGCGTGCTCGAGAAAGCATCCGGCGCCGGGCAGAACCTGGCATCCAGCCTCAACATCGCAGCCTTCAATCTCGGCAATGCGCTCGGTGCCTGGGTCGGCGGCGTGGTGATCGACCGCGGCCCGGGGCTCGGCGCGCTCGGCTGGGTGGCCGCACTGCTCACGCTGGCGGGCCTCGCGATCGCGCTCTGGAGCCGTGCGCTCGATCGGCGCGAACTGCCGCTAGCCTGCGCGCCCGTCCGCAGCTGAATCATTCATTCCAACTCCAAGGACTCGTCATGGAACATCGCTATCTCGGCAACTCCGGCTTCAAGGTGCCGGCCCTCGGCTTCGGCGCCGGCACCTTCGGCGGCCGGGGCCCGCTCTTCAGTGCCTGGGGCAACACCGACGTCGCCGGCGCGCGCCGCATTATCGACATCTGCCTCGATGCCGGCGTCAATCTCTTCGACAGCGCCGACGTGTATTCGAGCGGCGCCTCCGAATCGATTCTCGGCGCCGCGGTGCAGGGCCGGCGCGACAAGGTGATCCTCTCGACCAAGCTCTCGCTGCGCGCGGGCGACGGACCCAACGACGTCGGCTCCTCGCGCCATCACCTGATCGCCGCCACCGACGCGGCGCTCAAGCGCCTGGGCACCGACTACATCGACCTGCTGCAGCTGCACGCCTTCGATGCCATGACGCCGGTCGAGCAGGTGCTGGGCACGCTCGACGACCTGGTGCGCGCCGGCAAGGTGCGCTATATCGGCGTCTCCAATTTCTCGGGCTGGCAGCTGATGAAGTCGCTGGCCGCGTCGGACCGCTTGGGCCTTTCGCGCTACGTCGCGAACCAGACTTACTACTCGCTGGTAGGACGCGACTACGAATGGGAGCTGATGCCGCTCGCCATCGACCAGGGCGTGGGCGCGATCGTCTGGAGCCCGCTGGGCTGGGGTCGCCTGACCGGCAAGATCCGGCGCGGCCGGCCGCTGCCCGCGGGCAGCCGGCTGCACGATACGGCCGGCTTCGCGCCGCCGGTCGAGGAAGAGCGGCTCTACCGCGTGGTCGACGCGATGGACCAGGTGGCCGAGGAGACCGGCAAGACCTTGCCGCAGATCGCGCTCAACTGGCTGCTGCAGCGGCCCACGGTTTCGAGCGTGCTCATCGGTGCGCGCGACGAGGAACAGTTGACGCAGAACCTCGGCGCACTCGGCTGGCAGCTCACGACCGAGCAGGTTGCGCGCCTCGATGCGGCGAGCGCCGTCACGCCGCCCTACCCCTACTACCCCTACTGGAACGGGCAATTCTCGGAGCGCAGCCCGGTGGCGGTCTAGGGCCTGTTAACGCTATTTGCGGGGTCGCGAAGGCATGCCAGGGCGGGCCAATCAAGGCGCGCGACGCCGTGCGTGCGTCGGCACGCACAAGGAGCGCAACGCCGAGTGGCGCGCCCTGGCAGGCCTTCCCTTCGGGTTGCCCAGCCAAGGGGCCGTCTGCAGCGTTGCCCGCGCTTGCAAGGCGTGAGCCTTGCTGCGCGCAGGCACCTTGCATCCAGCCCCTTGGCTGGGCAACGCGATCCCCGCAAATAGCGTTAACAGGCCCTAGCAGGCTGCTGAAGTACCAAGCGCGCCGAAGACATCCTGCGGTCTGAAGAAGGCGATTGGATGATTTCGACGTTCCGGGTTCGCTGCCATCGCTGTTTTCCCCGCTTTGAGGCTCGTTTGGGGCTCTCGCTGACCCGCTACGGGGCCAACGGACGGACTTCTGCCAAGGTCCGCATGCGCACCAGGTTGTAGGCGGCCATCGTCAGCACGAACAACTGGTCGACTTTCTTGATGCCGCGCACCATCACCTGTCGGATGGGGCCCACGAACTTGGCCCAGCCGAAGCCCTGCTCGATGAGCTTTCGCTTGCGCTGCGAGATCGCATAGCCTTCGCTCTGGGTGATCTCGTCGGCCACCGCCGAGCGACGCCCCGATTTGTTCTGCGCCACGTGCGGCGTGACCTTCATGCGATGCAGCGCCTCGATGAACTCGGCCGCGTCATAGCCCTTGTCGGCACCGAGCGTGACCTCGGTATCCGCTCTCGCGGTGGCTTGACGTGCATCCCTGATCATGACCTTGGCCGCTTCACGTTCGGCAAAGCCGTCGGCCTGCGTGACCATGGCGTTGACGACCAGGCCGTGACGGTTGTCGGTGAGCGTGTGCCCCATGTAGCGCAACTCGCTGCCGGTCTTGCCCTTGCGGTACAGCCTCGAATCGGGATCGCTCTTCGACTCGTGCGTTTCGTTGCTGCGTCGCTGCCCCTTGAAGTCCCCGCCGCTGCCGGCATCGTCGTCACCGTCCTTGGGAACGAAGCTCTTGTGTCCGGCCCAGGCCTGGATCAGCGTGCCATCCACGCTGAAGTGCTCACCCGACAACCAATCCTTGTTCTCGGCCGTCTCCAGCACTTCGTTGAAGAAGGCCACCACCGCGTCGTGCTCGATCAGGCGCTGGCGGTTCTTACTGAACACCGTCGGCACCCACACCGCGTCGTCCATCGCCAGGCCGATGAACCAGCGAAACAGCATGTTGTATTGCGTCTGCTCCATGAGCTGGCGCTCCGAGCGGATGCTGAACAGGATCTGCAACAGCATCGCCCGCAGCAGCTTCTCCGGCGCGATGCTCGGACGGCCGCCCTTGATGTCGGCCTCGTACATCCGAGAGAACAACTCGTCCATCTTGGACAGCGCCTCATTGACCATCACCCGGATGCGGCGCAGCGGATGGTCGGCGGGAACGAAATCGTCCAGCCGTCGCATGGTGAACAAGCCTTCGGTGAATGTGTCAGGGCCGCGCATCGGAGGGGGTTTCGTGGGTCTGCAAAGACAACGCCTCAGGCCCGCTTTCGGGCGACCTTCAAAGGGAGGTATTTCAGCAGCCTGCTAGGTCTGATCGACGACGCCGAAGTTGCTCTCGCCGAACTGCGACTGCGTTGCCGCGTTCACGAGCTGCACCCGGTTGCGCGCAGCGAAGCGGCGCCGCAGCTGCCGCATGTGGTAGTCCACCGTGTGCGACGACAGGTGCAGGCGGTAGGCGATCTCCTTGTCGCTGCGCCCCTGCAGCAGGTGTTCGAGGATGTACTGCTGCGTGGCCGACATGCCCGACATCTCGGCCCGCGCCGCCGGCGGCGCGGCCGGCACGCGCGCGTGGCGCGACAGGTACTCGTGCACGCTGAGGCTCAGCATCAGCGACTGGCCGACCACGCTGTCCGTGATCCAGCCGCGGCTGGGTGCGCTGGACGACAGGCTGATCACCGTGTGCTCGTTCATGTGCGTGGGCGACGCCAGGCGCAGGAACAGGCCGCTTCGGATGCCGTTCGCGCGAAGATCGTCGAGAAAGCGGCGGCGGCGCCCGCTCGCATCCGGGTTCACCGGCGACGCCTCCAGCTGGTCGATGTCCCACAACAGCGGCAGACCCGAAGCGGGCGCATCCCGGTAGCGCGTGTCCACCTCGTAGTGGCGTTGCGAAAAATAGCGCTGCGCCCAATTCTGGTTCGCATAGCCGGTGAAGAAGCTCAGCGGCCACGGCTGCCCGCGCAGATAGGTGATCGTGCCGTAGCCCAGCCATTCGAAGCCGATCGCATGCAGCATGCCGCGCACCAGGCGCACGCGCGCCTCGCTGCTGCCGGCGTCCAGCAGGTCGCCGACGATGCCTGACGCTTCGGCGGGCCGCCCCATCGTTTCCGGCAGGCACAACTGCGCCTCCGAATAGAGCTGCGGCGCCGGGCCGCCGTGCAGGCCACCGTCGTTCGGCGGCAGCGATTCGTGAACCGGCGTGCTCGGCAGTGATGCCGCGGCCGCACGTTGCAACAAGGAAGACAGGATCATGATGATGTCCGGGCGATACCGTCGAATTGCCCGGCGATAAGAAAAGAGTTCTCGTTGGCCCGGCGACGCCGCGACTTGTGAAGCAAATTACCAAAGGCCGGCTGCGCCGCCTTGTAAATTCTTAGCGTCGACACAAGCACGCGATAAATTCGGGCCTCGATGGAACTCCTTGCTTCCTCCTATTGGCGAGATGTGGACCTTGCAGGTCTTCAATTCACCGCCAATCGATTCCTGCAGCGCGAGATCCGGCCGCACAGGCATGGCGGATTCGCGCTTTCGGTTTCCGACACGGAATTGCGCGTGCGCACCATCGCCGGCATCGTGGTCGTGCAGCCGGGCGCGCTGCTGCGCATCGCGCCGCACGTGTGGCATTCGGTGCACGCACGCACCGCACCCTGGCGCGAGGACGCGCTGTATTGCAGCTTCGCGGTCGCGCGCTGCGTGAACCCTTCGGACGACATCGTGCGAACGGCACGGGAGGAAGACGATGCAGCGGTATCGATCTTCACGGACCCCACCTCGGCGCGCGAGTTCATCGAATGCCATCGGCTGCTGTACGAAGCGGCACGCTCCGGCAACGAGGAAATCGGTGCGGCCGGCCGTTCCCTGCTGCGCCAGCGGCTGGCGCAATGGATTCCGCCGCAGGCCGCAGCAGCCCGGACGCAAACGCGCGACTACGCGACCACGATCGACAGCGGCGACGATCGCGTGAATCACCTCTATGAGCTGATCGCCAAAGGCTTTCGCCAGCGGCTCACGCTGGACGCGCTGGCCGAAGCGGTGGGCTGGCATCCGGTGCATCTTCAGCGCCGCTTCAAGAGCGCGCTGGGATTCACGCCGCACGAACTGCTGGTGGGCCACCGCGTCGAATATGCGCGCGACCTCATCGCCGGCGGCGCGCGCGTGACCTATGCGGCGCATGCTGCCGGCTTCACCGACCAGAGCCATCTGCACAAGACTTTTCTGAGCACTTACGCGGTGCTGCCCGGCGAGTACCGCAGGCTCTCGGTGCACGATGCCCTGCAGCCGCCCTCGGCGCGCAACGGCATTGCCGGGTGACTACACACCGCCGAACCCGCTCTCGAGCATTTGCGCCTGCGTCGCCGCATTGACGAGCTGCACGCGGTTGCGCACCGCGAATCGGCGGCGCAACTGCCGCATGTGATAGTCCACCGCGTGCGATGACAGGTTCAGCAGGTAGGCGATTTCCTTGTCGCTCCTGCCCTGCCGCAAATGCTCGAGGATGCACAGCTGGGTGGCTGACATGTCGCTGCGCGCTGCCAGCGAGGCGGCCGGTGCCCGCGTATGGCGCGAGAGATAGTCGTGCACGCACAGGCCCAGCATCAGCGCCCGGCCCGCCACGCCTTCGGTGATCCAGCGCCGGTTGGCGACGCCGGACATCAGGCTGATCACAGTGTGTTCGCTGGGCTGGGTCGGCGAAGCCAGGCGAAACATGAGACCGCTGCGAATGCCGCACGCGCCCAGGTCCTCGAGGAAGCGGCGATGCCTGCCGCCCGGATCGGGGCCGGCGTGCGCCGCCGTCAGGTCGTCCGTCTCCCAGATCAGCGGCACGCTGGAGCTCGGCAGCTCGCGATGCCGCGTGTCCAGCTCGTAGTGGCGCCGCGAGAAATAGCGATGCACCCAGTCGGGATGCGCATAACTCGTGAAGAAGCTCAGGGGCACTGCACACCCGGGCTGCGAACTGGTCGTCCCGTAGCCGAGCCACTCGAAGCCGATCGCGTGCAGCATGCCGCGCAGCAGGCTGCGCCGTTCGTGCGCGTTCGCCGCGCCCAGCAGATCGCCCACGATGCGCGGGACATGCCCCCGCAGCCGCGCCGGACGCGGCGCGCACAGGTGCTCGTCGGAATAAAGCAGCGGCCCGTTGCCCGAGGCCGGCCTTTCGACCGATCTCGATGCGGGAGCCGACATCGCGGCGCGGTTCGACAACAGGGTTGGAGGGCTCATCAGCATAGGTCGCGCCTAGCCTGTGCAGCGACGACGGAGACGCCGTGATCGGCCAGGTAGAGGCTCACCGGCGCACCTTGGTTGAGTGGCTGCTTGACTTCGGGCGACACCACGAAGATGTCGCCCAGCGGGCTGCGGAAGGTGTACTCCACTATGCTGCCCACGTAAGTCCTCTTGATGACGCGGGCCGCGAGTCCGGCGTTCGCCACCGGCCCGATCACCCAGGCCTCCGGCCGCACCGCGATCTTCACCGGCCCTGGCCGCACCTCCGGTGCCGCGACCACCGTCAGGCCGCCCAGCGAGACGCGCCGGTCCTCGCCGCACACGCCGTCGAACAGCATCGCCTCGCCCATGAAGCCGGCGACGAACTCCGACTGCGGCGATTCATAGAGCTCGTGCGGCGTACCTTGCTGCGCGATGACCCCCTGGTCCATGACGATGATGTGGTCGCTGACGGCCAGCGCCTCGCTCTGGTCGTGCGTCACGTAGGCCACCGTCAGCGCCAGGCGCTGCTGCAGCGAGCGGATCTCCTCGCGCATCGAGCGGCGCAGGCGCGCGTCGAGGTTGGACAGCGGCTCGTCGAAGAGCAGCACCGCGGGCTCCAGCGCCAGCGCGCGTGCCACCGCCACGCGTTGTTGCTGGCCGCCCGAGAGTTCGCTGGGCATGCGCTCGTCCAGCCCGCGCAGGCCCACGGTCTCGAGCATCTGCCGCGCCTTGTCGCGCGCGTCGCGCAGCGGCAGGCCGGACATGCGCAGGCCATAGCAGACGTTCTCGATCACGTTCATGTGCGGGAACAGCGCGTAGCTCTGGAACACCAGGCTCACGTTGCGCTGCGCGGCACCGAGCGCGGTAACGTCCTCGCCGTCGATCAGGATGCGCCCCGACGTCGGGCTCTCGAGGCCGGCGATCATGCGCAGCGTGGTGGTCTTGCCGCAGCCCGAGGGGCCAAGGATGGTGGTCAGCGTTCCCTTGGGCACGCCGAAGCTGATGTTCCTCACCGCCAGCGGCGCGTCGGAAGCGGTGCCGTAGCGCTTGGAGACGTTCTGGAATTCGAAGCCGTACATGAGAAGGTCCTTAGTGAGCAGCCACGGGCGCGGCGCGTTCGGTGTTGACGGGAGCGGCCACCTTCGACGAACGCCGTCGCCCCAGCTTGCGCTCGCCCACCAGCCACTGGATGCAGGCCGTGGCCAGCGCCATGAGCACGATCAGCGCGGTGCTGTACGCCAGTGCCACGCCGTAGTCGCCCTGCCCCACGCGGCCGATGATGAAGGTGGTCGCGAGCTCGGTCTGCGCGGTCACCAGGAAGATCACGGCCGACACCGTGGTCATCGCGCGCACGAAGCTGTAGATCAGCGAGGCCGCGAGCGCGGGCTTGAGCAGCGGCAGCACGACCGACCACAGCGTGCGCGCGGTCGAGGCGCGCAGCATCAGCGAGGCTTCGTCGAGCGACTTGTCCAGTTGCCGGAAGGCCGCCGAGCCCGCGCGCACGCCGACCGGCAGGTTGCGGAAGATGAAGCACATCACGAGGACGAGCCCGGTGCCCGTCATCTCGAAGGGCGGCACGTTGAAGGCCAGCACGTAGCTCACGCCCAGCACCGTGCCGGGGATCGCGAAGGCCATCAGCGCCGAGAACTCGAACATGCCCTGGCCGCGGAACTGCACGCGCGCCAGCAGCCAGGCGATCAGCAGGCCCAGGCCGGTCGTGATCGGCGCCGCCGTCGCGGCAAGCTGCACGGTCGTGAAGAGCGAGTCCCAGGCGAGGCCCGCCCACTGCAGCGCGCCGTTATCGAAGCTGATGGCGAAGGCCGTGCGGAAGTGGTCCAGCGTCGGCGTGTAGTTGCGGCCCCAGGTCTGGACGAAGCCGCCGCTGAAGGCGAAGACATACACCACCAGCGTGAACAGCAGCCACGGCACCGCCACCGCGAGCGCCACGCGGCGCAGGCCGTCGGGCAGGCGCATCGGGATGCCGGCGTCGCCCTTGCCCGAGACCGTGGTGAAGTTCCTGCGCCCCAGCACGCCGCGCTGCAGCGCGAACACGCCGAGCGCGAACAGCGTGAGGATCCACGCGAGCGCCGCCGCCCGGCCCTGGTCGAACTGCGCGCCGACGATGGCGAAGAAGATCTCGGTCGACAGCACCGAGAACTGGCCGCCCGCCACGATCGGGTTGCCGAAGTCGGCGATGCTCTCGATGAAGCCGACCAGGAAGGCATTGGCCAGCCCCGGCATCATCAGCGGCAGCGTCACGTGCCTGAAGGTTTGCGAGGCGTCGGCGCGCAGCGACTGCGAGGCTTCCTCCAGCGAAGGGCTGATGCCCTGCACCACGCCGCGCACGATCAGGAAGGCGATCGGCGTGAAGGCGAAGAGCTGCGCCAGCCAGACGCCGAACCAGCCGTAGAACCAGCGCCCCGGCTCGATGCCGAAGGCCCATTCGAGGAACTGGTTGACGAGGCCCGCGCGGCCGAACAGCAGCACCAGGCCCAGGCCGACCACGAAGGGCGGCGTGATGATCGGCAGCGGCGCCAACAGGCGCAGCGCACGGCGCACGCGCGAATCGCTGCGGTCCTCGATCAGCGCGAGCAGCGTGCCGAGCACGGTCGTGCTGAGGCCGGTCAGCACGGCCAGCGAGAGCGTGTTCCAGGCTACGCCGCAGCTCTTGCCGGAATGCAGGCAGCCGAGTCCCCAGACGCGCTCGCTGGCGATCCGCGCCAGCCAGGCCATGAGGCTGGGCCGGCCGGCCTCGTCGAGAAAGGCGCCGGCCAGCGCGCGCAGCACCGGAAAGGCGACGAACACCATCAGCAGGCCCGCACTGCCGACCACCGCTGCGGCGATGAACAGGTCGCCCCTGAAGGCGCCGCAGCGCGCAATGCCGAAGGCGCACAGCATCATGAGCGCCGCCAGCACCAGCGTTGCGCCCCAGCCGAAGCCAGGCTGGCCCGTGCCGGAGGCCGCATCCGGCAGCCCGATCAGGAAGCCTTGCGCAAGCACGCCGGCCACGCCGAGCGCACCGCTCCAGGCCAGCAGCCGTCCCTGTGCGCGCGCCGGTGCCATGCCGAGCACGGCGAGGCCGACGACCAGCGGCCAGGCGCCCAGCAGCAGCCAGGGCCGCCGATGCAGCAGCACCTGCGCCAGCGCGGAGGAGCTGTCGTGCCCCGCCATCAGTTCGCCCAGGCCCTGCAGGCCGAAGAGGCCGTCGGGCAGGCTGTACCAGGGCAGCAGCGCGAAGGCGGCCAGGCCCAGCGCCGACCAGAGCGCAATCGCGCGGTTGTTCTCGTGCAAGTTCATGGCGTCTCAGCGCGGCAGCGAGTTGACCTCGCGCTCCCAGCGTTCGATGAGCCGCTTGCGCTCGCCCGACCGGCCATACTTCGCGTAGTCGTAGGAGATGAACTTGATCTTGCGGAAGTCCGGGATGCGGTTGTCCAGCGGCGTGGCCTTGTTCGAGGGCAGCTGGAACTGCTTGGCCGCGACGCCGAGCTGCTGCGCCGCCGGCGTGAGCGCCCATTCGTAGAACTTCTTGGCGTTCTCGAGGTTGCGCGCGCCCTTCACGATCGACATCGAGCCGATCTCGGCGCCCGTGCCCTCGCAGGGCGTGTCGGTCGCGATCGGAAAGCCCTGCATCTGCTCGCCCGGCGCGTCGTGCACGAAGCTGATCGACACCGTGGTCTCGCCGCGCGCCGCGGCCTTGATGGGGCCGGTGCCGGAGCGCGTGTACTGGCTGACGTTGGCGTGCAGTCCCTTGAGGTATTCGTAAGCCTTGTCCTCGCCCATCAGCTGCACGATGGTGGCGATCATGGTGTAGGCCGTGCCCGAACTGGCCGGGTTGGCGACCTGCACCTCGCCCTTCAGAGCGGGCGCGAGCAGGTCCTTCCAGCACTTCGGCGCGGCGAGCTTCTTCTTTGCCAGCAGCTCGGTGTTGAAGGCGAAGCCCAGCGGTCCGGAGTACACGCCGACGGTGCGCCAGCCCGACTGCTCGGCCTGCGCCTGCGCCCATGGATGCAGCTGCGGGAGCGAGGGCGACTTGTAGGCGAGCGTGAGGTCCTGCTCTGCCGCCTGCAGGTGCGGGTCGCCGGTGCCGCCGAACCAGACGTCGGTCTTGGGATTGGCGCGCTCGGCGATCAGCTGGGCCAGCGCCTCGCCGCTGCCGCGCTTCAGCACGTTGACCTTGATGCCGGAGCTGCGGGTGAAGGTGGTGCTCATCAGCGAGCACCACTCGTCCTGCACGGAGCACACGACGTTGAGCTGGCCGGCGGACTGGGCCTGCGCGAAGGATGCGCCGGCGGCAAGCGCCAGCGCGGCAAGGGAACGGTAGGTCTTCTTCATCATCATCTCCTGTCGTTGTTCGAGATCTCTGCAGCAAGCACTGCCCCCGCGGCTGCGTCGGCGGCCGATCGGGCTAGAGGGTCGGAAGGGTCCGGCAACGCGCCGGCGCGATCGATTCAGGGGCCCTGGCCCCAGGTCACCACCGCATCGACGCCGATCACTCGGCCGTCCTCGACGCGGTTGTAGAGCTCCATGGTCGCGCCCATTGCATCGGCGATCTGGCGGCAGATCGACAGACCCAGGCCCACGCCGCCCTTGGCCGCAGTGAAGGCCTGGAACAGCCGCGGCCGCAGCGCATCGTCCAGGCCCTGGCCTTCGTCCCACACCACGAGTTCGGTGGTGCGGGCATAGGCGCGCAGCAGGACGCCGAGCCGGCCGGCCGGCGGTGTGTGGTGGATCGCATTGGCCAGCAGGTTTCGCAGCAGCTCGCCGAGCATCAGCGCGTCGGCCGGCGCCCACAGCGCCTCGCCTTCGAGCGCGAAGTCGAGGCGCTTGGCGGCGATCAGCGGCGCCAGCTCCATCACAGCATCGCGCGCGACCGCGCGCAGCTCGACCGGCTTGAGCTCGCCGGCGCGCTTGATCTGCTCGAGCTTGGTGAGGCTCAGCAACTGGTTGGCCATGCCGGTGGCGCGATCGACCGTGTGCAGCATCTGCGGCAGCACTTCGGAGGCCGGCACGTCGCCGGCGATGGCCGACTGCAGCTGCGTGCGCAGCACCGACATCGGCGTGCGCAGCTGGTGCGAGGCGTCGGCCAGGAAGCGGCGCTGCTGGCCCACCCATTCGCGCTGGCGGCGGTGCAGCCCGTGCATGCGCTCGACCGCCGGCCGCAGCTCGGCCGGGCCGTCGTAGGCAGCGGCGTCCACCTGCGGCGAATCGAGCGCCTGGCGCGCGCGCTCGAGCCAGCGCGAGGCCATGGCGACGCCGCTCCAGATCACCAGCGTCATCGCGGCGGCCGCGCCGTAGACCCAGCCGAGCAGCGTCTTCGGCAGTTCCTGCCAGAGCGCGACGCGCTCGCGCAGCGGCTCGACCACCTGGACGACCACGCCCTCGCCCGCAGCGGAGCCGGGCACGTGGCGAAGCGCCGCGGCCGCGCGCATCGGCGCCCGGCCCCATTGCGTGATGTAGAGCCGCGGCAGGCCCGAGTCGGGCAGCGCGCTGCGCCACGGATAGGCCGCGAGCGCGCGATCGCCGGCCAGCCATTCACCCTTCATGGTGCTCACCCGGTACGACAGCGGCTCGGCGATCGGCGGTGCCGAAGCAAGGCCCTCGCCCTGCGCTGCCGCCTGCACGACCTGCGACAACGCGACACCGAGGCGCTCGTCCTGTGCCTGCGCCACCTGCACGAAGGTCGCGACCCCGTGCCACAGCGTGATCAGCGCCACGGTCAGCCAAAGGCCGCCCAGCAGCCAGGCCAGCAGGAAGTGACGCAGCGAGGCCGCACGGAGCAGGCGTTGCGACCATGTCATGCCCGCTGCGCGGCCGTGCTCGCGTCATCGCACAGCAGGTAGCCGACGCCGCGCAGCGTGAGTATCTCGACGCTGGCGCCGTGCAGCTTCTTGCGCAGCCGGTGCACGAGCACCTCGACCGCATCGACGTTGGCCGCATCGTCGGCGCCGAACACCGCGTTGCGCAGCGCCTCCTTGGGGACGACGTGATCGATGCGCGACATCAGGCTCTTCAGCAGTTCGGCCTCGCGCGGCGAGAGCTCCAGCGGGCTCTGGTCGCGGTAGAAGGCGTTCGATGCCGCCTCGTAGCGGAGCTGGCCGCAGCGCAGCTCGCCGTCGCGCCCGAGCCGGCGCGTGAGCGCGCCGAGCCGCGCGATCAGCTCGTCCAGGTCGAAGGGCTTGGCGAGGTAGTCGTCGGCGCCGGCATTCAGGCCCGCGATGCGATCGCCGACCGCGCCGCGCGCCGTCAGCACCAGCACCGGCGTGAGGTTGCCATCGCCGCGAAGGCGCTGCAGCAGCTCGAGCCCGTCCAGGCCGGGCAGCGAGAGATCGAGCACGATCACGTCGAAGCGCTTCTTGCGCGCCGTCGCCAGCGCCTCGACGCCGTCGGCGCAGCACAGCAGCTCGAAGCCGCGCGAGGACAGGCTGCGGGACAGCACCCCCGAGAGGTCGAAATCGTCTTCCACCAGCAGCAGCTTCATGCCCTGCATGGTGCCACCGCTTGGATGGGTCCGAACCCGGACTTGCCCCCCTCGACGGCGAAAGGCAGTCGAAAGGCAGCCCGTCTCAGGTGGTGGTTTGTCCGACCTTGATCTGCCATCCGTCGATCAGCGTGTCCGGGTCTCCCTCGATGTTCGTCGCGATGCCATCCATCAATCGCTTGTCGAAGCGCGGGTTCAGGTTGAAGAGCTGCGACAGCGCTTCGCTCACCACATGGTTCTTGCCGCCCTCCTGCCGCGCCGCGCCGAGCTCGGCCGCCGTCAACAGCGTCTGCAGGTTGGTCTCGGAGATGCCCCACAGCGTCGCCGTCTCGCGGCGCTCGCCGTCGACGGTAACGAAGATCTGCTTCACGACCGGCCGCTTCGGCGGTTTCTGCTCTTCGCCTTCGCCCGGCTTCTCGGGTTCGCCGGGCTCGTGGCCCGGCGGCGTGGTCGGGCTGCTCGAAGGCGGGCTGCTCGGCGTCGTGCTCGTCGAAGGCGTGGGCTGGCCCGGCTTGGCCGGATCCGTTTCGAACAGGCCGGTGAAGCCCTTCCATGCCCACTGCACCACGCTGTCCTTCTTCTCCTGATCGGTGCCGGCGATGGCCTTGTACAGCACCGTCACCGCCGGCACGATCGCGATGGAGCCGACCGCTGACCACTTGAGGATCTTGGTGGCGGTCGGGAAGGCGCCGTTGCGCAGCGCTGGAATCTGCTGCAGGCCGACCCAGGTCAGCGTGAGCGCACCCTGTGCGAAGGCGCCGTAGGCCAGGATCTCGGGACCCGTCTCCATCAACCCCATGCCCACCGCGCCGGCCCGCCCGGCGCTCAGCAAGCCCGCGAAGTCGCGGTACTTGTTCCAGTCGTTCTTCTTTTTCTGGGCGGCCGCCTTCTCGTCCTTCAATCCGCTGTTGGCAGGGAGCTCGAGGAAGTCGTCGACCTTCTTGTTGGCCGCCTTGGCCTGGTTGCTGATCTTGAGCTCCACCGTCGCGAGCGCATCCACCTTGTTGTTGTAGATGTAGTTCGCGCCGAGCGTTCCGATCGACAGGACGTCGGCGAAATTGCCTGCATGCGTCTGGATGGAGTCGCCTGCATTCAGGGGCTTGAAGGCTGTACCCACGAAGGTGTTGAGGCTCACCGCGATGGTGGCGCGGCGGCTGACGAGGCCCAGCCGCGTGTTGGGCGAGTTGGTGCTGCCGCCCAGGCCTTCGGCCTCCTTCGGATCGACGCCCTTCTTGCCCGGGAAAAGCGCGTGCAGCTTCTCGTAGAGCGCGGCATGCGCCTCGCGCAACTCCGTCCGCTGCTTCATCGATCCGCTGAACCTGGCATGCACCTCCGGAAACTCGCGCAAGAGCCGGGCCTCTGGCGAGGTGTCCGCGTGCGAAGGATCCGTCGCCGTCCGGAGCTGATCGGCGCTCATCTTGTCGATGCGCAGCAGTAGCTCGCTACGGATCTCCGACTTGCTCCTGCCCGGAAACTCGCTTCGCAATCCGCCGAAGAAGTCGCGCAGCCCCGGCACGCCCTTCATGTACTGGGCAGGCGCCAGTGTCTCGGCGGTGTTGCCGGGCGATCGAATGGTGTGCAGCTGGAAGTTCCTGGCGGAGGGCGCGTCGGCCCAGGCCTCGCGGCTGGTCTTGAGGGCCTTGCCTAGCGTCGCGACCTCGTCCACCTTGTCGCGCAGCGACTGGGCCTTGGCCTCGTCCATGATCTTGTCGCCGCGCCAGCCGCCGCCGTTGATCACCTTCTCGACCAGCTTCTCGGCCGTGTCGCGATCGCCGCGCGTGGCCGCGGCCATCGATTCCTTCATGCGCTGCGATGCGGTGAGATAGGCGGCGCGCCCGAAGCTGGACAGCGGATAGCTGAGGTAGCCCGCGGTGCGTCCGCCGGCAAGCTCCGCCGGCAAGCCGAACACCGGCTTCATCGCCTCGAAGCCGACGCGCACGCCGCCGGCGATCATGGTCATGCCCTTGGCGCGGATCAGCGCGTCCTTCGGCTGCTCCGACAGCACGCCCTTGATGCCCTGCTTCCAGCTCGGCACGCCGGTGGTCGCGGCCAGGGTAGCGGCATCCCTCGCATTGGGCACGCCGATCGGCAGCACCTGGCCGTCGCTGTTCACATGGACCGCGCCGATGATCTCGTTGGCGCCGACGCGGCGGCGCGCGGCCAGCGGGAACGCGGCGGTATCGGGCTGCACGCGGTTGATCCAGCCGCCACCCTCGCGCGCGGCGGCCGCGCTCGCGTCGGCGAAGTTGTCGTAGGTGTCGCGATTGCGGGTGCGCACGCCGCCTTCGCTGCCGTAGATCGTGTCGCGCGGTCCGAGCTTCGAGAGCACGAAGCGCACGCCGGAGCCCTCCGGCGGGTCCGCCATCAGCGCAGCCGTGACCGCGGCCTCGTCGACCGAGGGCACGAGCGGGGTCGCGGGCGAGTCCGGATCGGCCGCCAGCTGCTGCCGGCGGATCATGCCGTTGGCGTGATCGGCCACGCTTTCCCAGTCGCGATCGCGGCCGCGCGTCGTCGGCGGCTTCGGCGTGCCGTCGGGCTCGAAGCCGGGCTTCGAGCCGCCCGCGGGCGTGCCGGCAAGCAGGCCTTCGGGGCCGCCGGGCGGCACGGCGTCGGGCGACGCCGCCATGAGGCGCGCGAGCCGCGGGCCCGAGAGCACGGTCTGGTCGACGGGCGGCGTGCCGCCTTCGTGCGTCACCATCACCTTGACGTCGGCCGCATCGAAGCTGTCGACCTGGCGCCCGGCCTGGGCATCGACGAGCTCGGTGCGCCCACCGCGCCGCACGAAGTTGACGACGTGCGACTCGCCGCCTGCATCGCCCATCGAGATGAAGCCGCGAGAGCCTTCCGGGAGAGTCGCCACGCGGGCCTGGGCATCGGAGGAATTGCGGAAGGACGAGAGCGGCGCATCGCCGTACAGCGCGAGCAGCTGGCTCCAGCTCTTCGGGCCCGAAGGCACGGCCTGCATCACCACGCCCGGCGCGCTCAGCATGCGGTCCAGCGTGACTGCGCTGTTGACGCAGTTGGTGTCGGAGCCGGTGGGGTTGATGTCGCGCGCGAGCGGATCTGCCTCGCCGTGCACGATGCGCCACGGCTTGGGCGCGCCGTCGGCATCGCCGATGCGGCCGCGGGCCCCGGCCAGGCGCTGGGGCACCAGCGCGGCGCGCTGCGGCGAGCGCGTATAGGGCGCATTCGCGACCTGGTCTTCGCCGCCGGCGGCCATCGCGAGCCGCTGGTCCTGTGGCCTGCGCGTCGCGGCCGGCACCGCCGCGCCGGCGCCCGGGTCTGCGCCGTCGCCGGCCGAGCGGCGCAGCACCAGCGGGATCACCGGCGCCAGCGCCGCATCGGGCGAGTCCTCGATCACCACTGCCGGCGGGCCGTCCGGATGCAGCACGCGAACGTTGTCCGGCAGCGCTTCGCTCGGCGGCGTGGGCTGTTCGCGGAAGGGCAACAGCGGATCTTCCGCCGCCGCGGCCGCGACACGCTGCGGATCGTCCGCCACCACCGGGTTGCGTCGGCCGGCCAGCGGGACCACGTTGCTGCCGTCGGCCACCGGCTCGCTGACCTTTGCCGTGGTGTGGCCGGCTGGTACCGTCGCGCCGTGTGCGCTGCTCGCCGTCGGCTTGACCGCGTTGTGCACGCGGACGTAACCGCGCGCGAACACCGGCGAGGCGAAGCCGGCGAGATTCAGGCCCAGCATGCCGAGCTGCTTTTCGCGGTCGGCGGGGCTCATGTGCTCCCAGTTCTCGATCGTGTAGCGCGCACCTTCCTCGAAGGCAGCGACGCTGCCCACGCCCAGCGGCTTGGCCGCCGCCGCGGCGGGCTTGCCCCAGGCCTGGGCGCTTTGGGAGTAGCGTGCGAAGTCATCGAGGTGCGAGGCTGCTGCGCTCGCATCGCCGGCCCCGTGCGCTGCCGTCGCGGCCGTGAGCGCATTGCGGGCGCGCATCGCCTGCATGGTGGCGCGCGTGGAGGCGCCGACCACCGGCACGCTCACCACCGACAGGCCGAGGTTCATCCAGTCCAGCCGCGCCTGCGTGCTGGTGAATGGATTGATGTCCTGCCCATGGCTGCCCTGCTTGACCAGGCTTTCCGTGGAGGTCGCGACGCCGTAACCCGCGGCCAGCACTGCCGCCGAGCCGGCGATCAGCATCACGCCCGGCGCCGACAGGGTGCCGAGCGAACCCACCGTCAGCACGACCCCCGCCACCAGGCCGGCGACGCCGACCACCACGTCGAGGTGCGACTTGCGCCTGAAGGTCTCCCAGCCGGTCTCGGTGCGCGCATCGCCGCTGAAGAGCTTGACGTCGCCGTCGGCGTCGAGCGTGAAGTTGCCGTCCTCCGGCGTCACGAGGTTCACGCCTTCCACCGGCAGGTTGTTGTTGGCGCGGTAGTCGTCGAGGCTCTCGTACTCCCAGCCCTGCTCGTCGACGTACTTCGCTTCGCCCGGCTTGGTTTCCACCTTGAACAGCGCCGTCTTCACGATGCCGCCCTGCTCGCCCTCGATGCCGTAGACCACCGGCAGCACCATCACGCGGGCCTTGTCGCCGCCGAGCTCGACGAGCTTGTCCACCGTCTTGTCCAGGATCGCCTTCTGGTCCTTGCCGAGATTCCCGAACAGGTTCTGCGTCTGCTGCAGGCGCTCGTTGTTGGCCGGCGTCGCCGGATCGAGCTCGACGTCGGGCTTCCAGCCGAGCGCGATCGCGACCTGGTTTTCGAGCTGCGTGCGGTTCTGCATCTGCGTGAACTGGCCGCCGTACTGCACGTAGTGGCTGTTGATGATGGACTGCGCCATCAGCTCCGGGTCCTTCATGAAGAGCTTGTAGAGCTCGGCGCCGTCGTCGTGCTGGTCAGGCCGCAGGTTCTGGGCGATGAAGTTCTGCTCGCGCGCGCTCGCGCCCTCGGTGGCGCCGGCCGCCAGGTAGCGCTGGGCAATGTCTGCCTTGCCCTGGGCCGCCTGCAGCGCCTGCCAGGTGTCGCTGCCGGTCTCGGCCAGCGCCGGGTTCTCGCGCTTCCACTTGTCGTGCGCCGCCTGGGTCGTCCCGAGATCGCGCTTCGCGCTCTCGGTGTAGAACGTGTTGTGCGAGCCCAGCCACGTGCTGCGTGCTTCGACCGCCTTGGCGCGCGCGTCGCTCTCCAGCTCCGACGGCGGCTTGGCGTAGCACATGGGCTGCGCACGGCCCGCGCGTTCGTTGGCCTCGTAGAGCTGGCGCGTACGGCTCGCTTCCTGCCACAGCAGCACCGCATCCACCGCCGCCTGCTCGTTCTTCGCGATGGTGAGGCGCGAGTTGGCATCGTCCAGGGCGTTCTTCAGCGCGGTGCGATCGCCGGTGCCGGCGTCGTAGGCGGCTTGCGCCTTGTCGCGCTCGGTGGTCGCAGTGCCGACGTTCTGGTCCACCGTCTTCTTGCGCTGCGTGAGGTCGTCGCCCAGGCGCAGCGTCGGCACCGGCTTGCCGTCGGGCCCGATCAGCGGCTGTTCGCCGGGCGCGGGCGGCGCCTCGGCTCTGGCGTCGGTCAGCTGCTGCTCGACCTTGCCGCGCTCGATGCGCGCCTGGGCCAGCCGGCCGTTGCCGAACTCGGAGCTGTCCCACAGCCGCGCGGTGGCGGGATTCATCTTGTACTCGCCCTCGCGCACGGTGAAGTTGCGCATGTCGCCGTAGCGCTCGGACTTCTGCCAGCCGATGACGTCGGAGTCCTTCTTGATGATCACCGTGTAGCCGCCGCCGCATGGGTCATGGCGCACTTCGATGTCGTCGGGCGAGAGTCCGCGCGGCAGGCCTTCGGCGCTGACCTTGCCGTCCGCGCTGGGCTTGAGGTTCCAGGTCGGGTCGTAGTTCTGCGGGTAGACGTCGCCCGTGACCGACTCGCCGTTCTTCATGAACATCGACAGCTGCGGCTTCGCGAAATTCGCCTGGCTGTACTGGTTCTGCGCCGCATACGAGTCGCGCTCTGCATCGATCAGCTCGAGCTGCGTCTCGTAGTCGCGCACCGTGAGCTTCGCCGCGTCGAGCTCGTCCAGCGCCTTGTTGCGCTCGGCCTCGGTCGCGGTGCTGCCGGGTGCGGTGAGCTTGTCGACCGCGTCGGACTTCGTCTGATAGTCGCTGCGCGCCTGCGGCAACTGCTCGTTGCGCATCTTCTTTTCGTCGGCGGCCGAGAGCTTGGGCTGCGATTCCTCGTGCTTGTTCTGCTTCTCACGCGCGGTCTTGCGCAGGCCTTCGAGTTTCGCCGCGTCCACCGGCTTGCCTGCGGCCTGGTCGCGCTCGGCGCTGCGCAGGTCCTGCATCGCCTTCAGCGCGTCGGCCTCGGCCTGCGCGGTGCGCTGCTTCTCCAGTGCCGCGCCGAGTTGTTGCGGCGTGGTCGGCGTGGCGACCGGCCCGATGAAACCTTCCGGGCGCTTCGAGTTCAGTCCGGCCTGGGCCGCCGCCACATCGGCGTTGGCATCGGCCAGCCGCTGGTTGATGGCGTCGGCGTTGTCGAGGTAGCGCCCCGCATCCAGCTTGGGACCGCTGCCGTCGGCGCCGCCGATCAGGTCTTCCTTGACCTTGCTCAGGGCGGAGCCGCTGTCGCTCATGCCTTTCGTCGCGGCCTCGCGCTTGTCGTGCGCGGCCCAGAGGCGCGAGGTGACGGGATCGAGCTCGGTCTTCTTGTCGCCGTCGACGTAGTAGTACTTGCCGTCGGTCAACTGGACCTTCTTGCCCTCCTCGCTGCCGGGCTTGGCCCAGAAGGCGGGGTCGTAGCCCTCGGCCTTGACGGTCTTGGTGGTCGTCTTGTCGCCGTCGCGCTCGGTCACCGTGTAGGTGCCGGGCCGTGTCTGCGCCTCGGCGTTCCAGGCGCCCTCGGCGTCGGTGTACTCGATCTCGGCGTCGCTGCGGTCGAGCTTGGCAGCCTCGTCGTCGGCGAGCGCGCGCATGTAGCGCTGCCCCTCCTGCGCCTCGCGCAGCGCCGCATCGGCCCCGGCGATCTTGCCGGCGTCGCCGCTCGCCACCGCCTGGTCGTACTTGGCGCTCAGGTCCTTGACCTCGAGATCGGCCACGCGCGCGTTGTAGTCCGCGTTGACCGCGCCGACGACGTTGGTCTTCGGATTGGCCGGGTCGGCCGGGTCGCTTGTGCCGAAGGCCTTGATCAGCCCGTCGAGCTTCGCGTCGGCCCGGTTCGCCACGCCGCGCAGGCGCGCGGCCTCGGCCTTGGCGTTCTGCTTGGCGGTGATGAGGGTGTCGTTGCCGCCGGGGCCCTCGCCGAAGCTGGCCGCGTAGGCCTCGGCCTTGTCGGCCGCGGCATCGGCATCCGTCGCTTCGGTGCGCGCATCGGCGACCTGCTTCTTGCCCGACTGGTTGACGTTGTACTGCTCGCTGCGCAGCTGGCGGATCTCCGGCGTCTCCGCCTTCACGCCGGCCTGTGCCTTGTCGATGTAGGCGCCCATCTGCTCGGGGTCGAAGACGCCGCCCTTGTCGATCGCCTGGTTGATCCTGGTGGCCTCCTGGTCGATGGCGGCGGCCGGGTCCTTGCCTTCGGCCTGCGCCTTCAGGCCCGCGGTGCGCATGTCCTGCTGCGCGGCGTCCAGCCATTCGGTGACGGCGGCATTGAGCGCGGCCTTCTCTTCCTTGCTGCCGTCGCCGCCCCGGGCCTGCGCGTCGAACACCGGCTTGGCGGCCTTCTGCGCCTTGTCGAGCAGAGCCTGGGTGCCCGCACTGGAGGCCGGCTGGTCGGCGCCCTGCGCGCCTGCCGCGGGCTCGTACAGCGCCTGCGTCTTCTGCGCGGCGTCGACCTCGGTCTGCGCTGCGCGCGTGGCCTCCGACGGGTCGTTCGGCGCACGCCGCTGGCGCACGTCGTCGAGCTTGGAGTTGGCGAGCGTCTCCTCCTTCGTGCGCAGGTTGGCCGTGGATTCCTTCTTCAGTGCATCGAGTTCATCGGTCTTGGCTTGCGCGCGCAGCTTGGCCGCCGCGTCCTGCTCGGCCTGGGTCTGCGCCTTCTTGGCCTCCGCGGCCTCGGCCAGCTTCCTTGCGTCGTCGGCTTTCTTGCGCGCCTCGGCCGCCAGCCTTCTGGCTTCCGCGGCGATCCGCTGGGCTTCCTCGGCCGCCCGGCGCGCAGCCTCCTCGGCGCGGCGGCGCTGCTCCTCGGCTGCACGGACGGCAGCCGCGTGGTCGATGGCGGCCTGCGAGGCGCCGGACGATGAAATGGAAGGTGCAGACATGGCAGCTCCAGTTGCGTATGTTCAGGAAGATGGAAACGGATGGCGCATTGCGGCCTCACTCCTGGCCCTGCGCCCAGCGCAGCAGCCTGGCCACCGGCGCGTAGAGGGAACGCGGAATGGGTTGGTCCACCGGCACTTCGGCGTAGATGCGTTCTGCCAGCGAGGGCTCGAACTCCATCGGCACCAGGCCCTCGCCGGCGAAGCGCCGGATCTGTGCGGCGACCTCGCCCTCGCCGCGCGCGATCACGCGCGGCAGGTCGGTCTCGCCGAGGTACTGCAGGGCCACGGCGGTGCGGGCCGAATGGATCACGGCCGAGGCCATGCGCACGCGGTCGGAAAGGCTCGCATACACGGCCTCGAAATGCGCCGAGCGGCGCCGCGACTGGTTGATGGGATCGCCTTCGTTTTCCTTGTATTCCTGCCGGATGTCTTCGATGGACATGCGCTGCTGCTTCATGAACTCGAAGTGCTCGTGGGCGTAGTCCACCAGCGCCATCAGGGCGTAGATCAGCACCGCCCAGCCGAAGGCGACCAGCGTCATGCGGGCCGCGGCGGTCATGATCGCGGCCGGACGGGCATAGCCCAGCTTGAGCGAGGTATCGACGAAGCCGCGCACCACCACGTACATCAGCGCCGCGAGCAGCAGGGTCTTGACGCTCATCTTCAGCAGGTTGATGAGGTTGCGCGTCGAGAAGATGCGCTGGAAGCCCTCGGCCGGGTTCAGGCGGTTCATGTCGGGCTTGAGGCGTTCCCAGGCCGCGACGCCGCCGACCTGGAACAGCGAACCCACGATCCCGGCCGCCGCGGCAATGCCCATGATCGGCAGCGTGCCCCACAGCAGCGCCTCGCCGGTGTGCAGCAGCAGCTCGGCGAAGCGGTCGTCGGGCTGCGTCAGCAGGCTGGTGCTGGTCGCATGCAGCCAGAGTTCGCGCAGCAGGCTGTAGATGGTCTCGCCGCCCAGCCACATCGAAACCACGACCACGGCGAACACGGTGGTCGAGGCCACGTCGGCGCTGAACACCACCTCGCCGCGCTTGCGCGCATCGCGCAGGCGCTTCGGTGTGGGCTTCTGGTCTTTCTCGGCCATCGCTACAAGGTCGCTCTGAGAAAGTCGAGCACGCCGTTCTCCGGCCGCAGGAATTCCTGCAGCGACTCGTACACGAAGAAGAGGAAGAGCAGCATCATCAAGTGGGCCAGCAGGCTCTTGAGCGGCTGCGAGAACACGAACACGTTGAGCTGCGGCGCCACGCGGCTGATGAGGCCCATGCCCAGCTCGACCAGCAGCAGCACGAAGATCACGGGCGCGGCAAGCTTCACGATCCAGAGGAACAGGGTGTCGCCCTGGCGGATCGCGAACTGCTCCAGCACCGCGCCCAGATTGGGGAAGAAGGAGGCGACCGGCCACAGGCGGTAGGAGTCGACGACCACGCCCAGCATGGCGAGCAGGCCGCCGGCCGACACGAAGAGCGTGATCACCATCCAGCCGAGGAACTCGCCCGTGGGCCCGTTCTCGTGCCCGGCCACGGGGTCGAAGAAGGAGGCGTTGGCGGAGCCGGTCTGGAAGTCGATCAGGTCGCCCACGCTCTGGATGGCCCAGATGAAGATGCCGAAGCCCAGGCCCAGCAGCAGGCCGATCAGCGCCTCCTTGCCGGCGATCAGCACCCAGGTGCCGATGGAGGCCGATGGCATGTCGCCCGCCACCGGCGACATGAAGATCGCGAGCATCAGCAGGAGGCCGTTGCGCACGATGCCGGTGATCATGCCGCCGGACAGGAAGGGCACGACCGCGAAGATCGCGAACAGCCGCGGCAGCGTGAGCACCACGGCGGAGAAGAATTTCTCGATGCTGGCGAGTTCGATGGTGTCCATGTGGCTAGATGGGTCGTCGCGCGGCCCAGGCCTGCGAAGCCGTTTCCTCGGCCGCTTCGTCCTGCCGCAGTTCCATGAGGCGCAGCCTTTCGGTGCGTGCGCGCTGCTGCATCTGCTGCGCCTTCTCGAGTTCGCCGCTGGCCGCGCGCAGCTGTTGGCGGCTCGCTTCGAGCACCTGCTCGCGCTGCGCATGCGCCTGCCCGGCCTGCATCGCGGCCTGGCCGGCCTGCGCGATCTGCGCATCGAGCGCGCCGCTCCAGGCGCCGGCATGCCGCAGCTGCGCCACGTTGCATTGGCCGCCCGAGAGCGCGCCCACGGTGGCCTGCCAGTGCTGCGCCTTGCTCTGCACCTGCTGCTGCCGCCAGGCCTCGGCCTGCTGCAGCTGCGCATGGCTTTCTTCGGCGGCCTCCCGGTCGCGCGCGACGATGCCCATCGCGACGCTCTTCTGGCGCTCGCGCACGTCGATCAGCAGTTTCCAGTCGATGGCCACTAGCGCTCTCCAAAGCGCCGCAGCGCCGCCAGGGATTGCTCATAGGCCTGGCTGGTCTCCGGCGGCTGCGACAGGAAGTCGAGCATCGCCGGCCGCGCCGCGATGGCCTCGTCGGCCAGCGCATCGCTGCCCGGCTTGTATTCGCCGATCTGCACCAGGAGCTCCATCTCCTGGTACTTGGCCAGCAGGCTGCGGAAGTGCGCCGCCGCGGCGCGGTGCTCGCGCGAGGCGACCAGCGGCATCACGCGGCTGATGCTGGCCAGCACGTCAATGGCCGGATAGCGGTTGGCGGCCGCGAGCTTGCGCGACAGCACGATGTGGCCGTCGAGGATGGAGCGCACCTCTTCGGCAATCGGATCGTTCTCCTCGTCGCCCTCGGTCAGCACCGAATAGACGGCGGTGATGGAGCCGGTCCTGCCCTGCCCCGCGCGCTCCAGCAGCTGCGGCAGCATCGAGAAGATCGAGGGCGGATAGCTGCGCCGCGTCGGCGGCTCGCCGCTGGCCAGGCCGATCTCGCGCTGGGCGCGCGCGAAGCGCGTGAGCGAATCGACCAGCAGCAGCACCTTCTTGCCCTGGTCGCGGAAGTGCTCGGCGATGGTGGTCGCCACATAGGCCGACTTGATGCGCTCCATCGGCGGCCGGTCGGAGGTGGAGACCACCATCACCGTCTTGGCCAGGCCTTCGGCGCCGAGGTTGTGCTCGATGAACTCCTTGACCTCGCGGCCGCGCTCGCCGATCAGCGCGATCACGTTGACCTCGGCGGTCGAGCCGCGCGCGAGCATGCCGAGCAAGGTGCTCTTGCCCACGCCGGGCGGCGAGAACACGCCGACGCGCTGGCCCTCGCCGAGCGTCAGCAAGGCATCGACGGCGCGGATGCCGGTGGCCAGCGGCGCCTCGATCATGCGGCGCGCGAGCGGGCTGACCGGCTCGCGGTGCACGGGCTGCTGCAGGTGCGTGGCCAGCGGGCCCAGATCGTCGATCGGTTGGCCCAGCGCATCGAGCACGCGGCCCAGCAGCTTGGCGCCCACCGGGCAGACATGGCCGCGCCCGGTGGGCAGCACTTCGGTCAGCGCCGAGATGCCGGTGATCGGGCCCAGCGGCGTGAGGATGGCGGTGTTGCTGCGGAAGCCCACCACCTCGGCCAAGAGCGGCGGCTCACCCGGCGTGACCAGCTCGCAGAGCTCACCCACGTGGGCCTGGATGCCGGTGGCATCGATCAGCATGCCGACCGCCTTGCTCACGCGCCCGCGCATCGCCACCGGCGTGACGCGGCCGAAGGCCTGCTCGAGGTCGGCGACGATGCCGAGCGCGGCATCCGACACCAGCGGGCCGTGGGCGCTCATCCCTGGGCTCCCGCGGCCTCGACCATGCCGTTGCGCTCCATCGCGCGGCGGAAGGCTTCGAGCTGCGCATCGACGCCGATCTCGAGCACGCCGGAGGCCGTCTGCACCACGCAGGCCCCGGCGGGCAGCGCAGAATCGGCAGCGAGGCTCACGGTCATGTGCCAGTTGGCCTCGACCTGCAGGCGGGCCAGCACCTCGCGCATGGTCGATTCCTGCGCCGGCGCCACGCGCACGGTGATGAATGGCTCGCTGCGGATCAGCGTATCGATGCGCAGCAGCGCGGCCTCGAACAGCGCCGCGGGCTCTGCATCGGCGATGAACTGGCCCACGGCCTTGACCACGATCTGCGCCATCGACTTGCGCAAGGCATGCAGCTGCCGCTCGGCGGCCAGGGTCTCGGACACGAGCTGTTTGGCGTACTCGGCCTTGGCGCGCTGCAGGCCTTCCTCGTAGCCCTGCCTGCGGCTCGCCTCGGCCTCGTGCACGGCCTGCTGGACGATGCGGCGCGCTTCCTTGCGCGCGGTGTCCACCACGGCCGAGGCGTCGAGCAGGGCCGCGTACTCGTTCTCCTTGAGCACCTTGCGCTCGCTCAGGAGCTGCAGGTTCTCGGTGGTGATCAGAAAAGCCAGTCCCATTGCGGCAGTCTTTCGGGAACGATGCACGAGAGCATCAGTTCGTGGAGTTGGCGGGCCTGGCGCGGCGCGAGCTGCGGCACGCTCAGGCCCGAAAGGCGCCGCGGCAGCTTGTGCTGCAGGCGGCGCAGCACGGAGTCGCCTTCGGGCGCGGCCGCGCCCAGCAGCAGGCGATAGCCGCGGTCGATCACCACGCGGCCGGTGGCGATGGGACGCTGCTGGAGGACGGCGCTGTCCATTCGCAGTTCGGTGAGCTGCGGCACGCGGTCGAGCACGAAGTCCACCGCGTCCGCGTCGAAGCGGCAGGCCTGGCGCCGGATCTGGAAGCCGGCACCGCCGCGCAGCCTGAAGAGCGGCAGGTGGGCGCAGAAGCCGAGGTAGGCCGCGAGCCGCCTGAGCGACGCGGCGTCGAGCAGCGCCAGCCGCTTGAGCCGCGAATCGAAGTTGTAGTCGGCCGCCGCAACGACCGGTGCCTGGCCGCGCCGCAGCAGATCGGCGAGCACGGCGCGCCCGGCTTGCCCCAGGCGGGCCGGCGAACGATGCCGCGCCGGCCAGTTCGAAGGCAGCCAGCTCGGATGCAGGTCGATCTCCGGATGCAGGTTGAAGCGCATCACCAGACGCACCAGGTCCATCGGGCCGGGTGCGGCCTGCGGCGGCGAGGGCGCGGTGGCGGCGGCCTGCATCGGCGTCAACGTCGGAAGACCTGGCTTCGCGTCCAGCTGCGCCAATCCAGGCCCCGGCGCCGCAAGAGCGTGGGCAACGCCATGAGGCAGAGCGCAGCCGCGAGCAGCAGGCCCAGCAGCACCATCGCGGTCTCGGTCGAGAACATGCCGAGCACGAGCGGCTTCGGAACGCCGCCGGCAGCGCCGGCCGATGCACCCGCCGGCCTGCGCGTTTCGAACAGCGACAGCGAGACCTGGTCGTGCGTGAGCCCTTCGATGCTGTGCGCCACCATGTCCTTCACGGCCGGCGCCAGCAGGCGGATGTCGACGTCGGGCCGGTGCTTGATGAACACCGCCGCGGAGGACGGGCGGATCTTGTCGCCGAGCGGATCGTTGGCCGGGATCACCACGTGCACGCGAGCCGCCACCACGCCGTCGACGTTGCGCAAGGTCTGCGACAGCTCCTGCGACACCGCGTAGATGTAGCGCATGCGCTCCTCGGAAGGGGTGGACACCAGGCCCTGCTTCTGGAACACCTCGCCCATGGTCGCGTAGCGCTCGGCCGGCAGGCCCTGGGCGCGCAGCACTTCCAGCGCGCCGCCCATGCGGCCCTCTTCGACCTCGACCTGCCAGTTGCTGCCTTCCAGGCGGCTCTTGGATGCGTCGATGCCTTCGGCCGACAAGGCGGCGACGATCTCGTTGGCTTCCTGCTCATTGAGATTGGAATAGAGCGCGACCTTGCAGCCCGCGAGCGCGAACAGCAGGACGAGTGCCGCAAACCAGCGAATGCGCTTCATTGCTGGTTCTTCAGCAAGGTGCCGAACAGGCTGGTGGCCGCGCTCGCCAGGCCCGTCGAAATGTGCATCTTGGCGAACATCATGTGCGCCTCCATCGAGTGGTCGGTCATGACGAACATGGTCTTGATCGGGTCGGACATGTCGATCGACTCGAGCATGCTCTTGCGCAGGTCCTCGTAGGAGCGCACGTTGCCCGAGAACTGGGCGGCCAGCGACTTGGCCGCGTCGCCGAGCGCGCTGGGCGCGGCCACCGAGGACGGCGGCGCCTGCACCCCCTGCATCATGTTGGCGAACATCCGGGTCTCGCCCGGATCGAAGCGCGAAGCGGTCGTGGCCTGCTGCTGCGCGGCGGGCCCGGCGACCTCGGCCGGCGGCGCACTCGCGGCGGCCAGCGCTGTGGGATCGGTCATGGTTCACCTCCTGGGGAAAAAGGCCGCGCGCTGCCTGCTGGGGCCTATTGGCCCTAGTCAGCGCGCGGACCCGCTCTTTACGAGGACTTCGCCGACTGGCGGATGTCGTTGCCGGTGGACTTGGCCACTTCGCCGCCGGCGGCGCTGGCGCCGTTCACCGTGTGCGCGGTGGAGGCCGCGCCCTGGATGGCGGTGGATGCCGCCATGCTGGCGGACATCAGCCGGGCGTTGTCCGCCGCGGCCTGGTTCATTTGCTGGATCGAGCTGTCGACTGAGCCTGCCATGTTTCACTCCTGATCAAAGTTGAAGGTTTCTCTGGGGTTGAAGGCCCTCGTCCCGGCAGGACGAGGCATTCCGCGCGGACACTGGGATCGCCGCACGAAATCGGGGAACGCGAGCTGCGGGAAGGCTTGCTGCTCATCTCGTCATCTCGCGGGTTTGTTGTTCGGAACGCCGCCGCTCAGGACTAGCCCGTCGGCATCGATGCGCTTGAGTTCGGCGCCGGAGCGCAGCACCGAGCCTTCGTAGTAGCGGTTGCCGTTGGACAGCTGGATGTGGCGCAGGCCGTTGCCGTCCTCGGTGATGCTCACCATGCGCGCCGGCAGCACGCTCTGCCAGCCGTCCCACCGGGCGCGCAGGTCGGCGTCCTTGTCCTCGGTCTTCGGCTTCTCGCGGTACTGCACCTTGTCGGACACCAGCACCGAAGGGTGCAGGTCTTCGCCGAGGCGCCGGATCTTCTGCCGCACCGCGCTGTCTTCCACCGTGCCGCTGAGCACCAGCCGGCCCTGGCCCGTGTAGGTGACGGCGACGCCGGGGTCGCCGACGTAGCGGCGTGCCTGCTCGACCATGTCCTCGGCCGAATGCACATTGACGCTGACCTTGCGGCCGAAAGGCGCCATCGCCTGCTCCAAGGTCTGGCGGCGCTGCTTCGATTCGACATAGCCCTTGACGCTGAATTGCCCGCCCGGCGCGGCGACCACCTCGACTTCGGGGAAAGGCACGAGCGCCTTTTCCACCTCGGCCAGGTTGACGTGGCCGGCGCCGCTACCTGCGCCGCCGCCGCTGCCGCCCAACGCCACCGCGGCGATGCCGAGCACGGCCAGCAAGGCCACCACGCCGCCCACCCAGAGGCCGAGGCGCCGCGCGCCCCGTACCGGCGGCTGCGCTTCGGCCGCGCTGCCTGCGAGCGCACCCTGGGCCGGCGCGAACATGCGGTCTTCCTGCGTGCCCGCGGGATAGCTGCGATCGAGCTGGAAGTCGATCTGGCCGACGCTCACGATGTCGCCGGCCACCACGCTCCTGCGCGGCTGCAGCATCTCCTCGCCGTTGAGCCGCGCCGAGGCGGTTCCGAGCCGCTGCATCGACACCACCAGTTCGCCGACCGTGAACACCAGGTGGCGCGGCAGCACGTCGCCGCCCGGCAGCATCACCTCGCATTCGCCGCCCGAGCCGAGCACGTTGATGCCGGGCTTAAGCACGATGGTGCGCCCCTTCACCGCGCCGCTGAGGAAGCGCAGGCACCAGCCGGCCGCCATCGCTGTGGCGGCATGCGGGCCCAGGTTGTCGTCGAAGCTCGGCTCGGTGTCCACGTCAGCCTCCAGGCCCCGACAGCGGCGGGCTCGGCGCGAGCGGCGCCGACGCCGTGGACCCGGGCACGACCAGGCGCGGCGTCAGCAGGTAGAAGCGCTCCATGTTGATCTGCTTCTTGTCGGCGTACTTGAAGAGGTTGCCCACGACCGGCATGTCCTTCAGCAGCGGCACGCCGGTGGTCGCGTTGCTCTTCTCTTCCGACGAATAGCCGGCGATCAGCAGGCTGGCGCCCTCGTCGACCAGCGCCTGCGTGTTGACGGTGCGGCGGCGCACGATCGGGATGCGGTCCACCGCCTGCGCGCTCAGGTCGCCGTCGACGATGTCGATCGACATCATCACGCCGCGGCCGCTCTTCTCGTCGATGATCAGCGGCGTCACGCGCACCGCGGTGCCGGCGGTGATGCTGAACAGGCCGGCGTCCTGGAAGCCGTCGACGCGCACGTAGAACTCGCTCAGGTTCTCGAGCACGGCCTCGGTGTTGTCCAGGGTCATCACCTTCGGGCGCGCCACGAAGTTGGCGTCGCCGTTGGTGGCCAATGCGGTCACGCGTGCCAGCAGGTAGTTGCGCGCGCTGTTGCCGATGGCGGCGGTGAACATCGCGCCCAGCGGCGTGGTGACCTGGCCCGAGGCATTGACGCCGCCGATCTGGCCGGCCTCGGTGGTCGCGCCGTCCCAGTTGAGCGGTCCGCGGTCGCCGCGGCCGGTCTGGAAGTCGCCGTGCCGGCCATGCAGGCGCCAGTCGATGCCCAGGCTGCTGAGGTTGTCGGAACTGATGTCCATGATCGTGACCTCGATCTCGATCAGGCGCGGGCGCACGTCCATCGACCGGATCAGCTGGTCGTACTGGGCCATGCGGTCGGGACGGTCGCGCACCAGCACCGCGTTCATGCGCGTGTCGGCCTGGAACTGCGGCAGCTCGCTGCCGAAGCTCGGCAGGCTACCGCCCACGGTGTTGTCGGCGCTCGGGCCCATGCCCGGCATGTCGATCCTGGGCGCATTGATGCTCTCGCCGCTGCGCAGCTTGATCTGCCGATTGGGACCGACCGAGAACGGCGCGTTGGGTGCCCGGCCGCCGCCGCCGCTGCCCGCCTGGTTTCCGTTGCGGCCGTAGAGGCTGCGCAGCACGTTGGCCACGCCGGGGATCACGGTTTCCTTGCCCGAGCGGTTGATCTTGAAGTCCGATGCCCAGGCGTACTTGAGCGGGAACAGCCGGATCTCGGCGCCGTCGGCGAGCGCGGTCTTCTGGTCGGCCAGCCGCACGGCCTGGCGCACCATCTCGACGTAGCGCCGCGGGCCGGTCACGTAGACGCTGGCATCGCTCTCGCTGATGCTGAGCGGGTAGCGCGCGTCGGAGATGCGCAGCCGCACCAGCGTTTCGGCGATGCGCGCCGCATTCTCGGCGGCGATCGGCAGCACCTCGCTCTTCGCGTCGGCCGCCAGGTCGACGAACAGGAAGGCGCCGTCGAAATACCAGGTGAGCCCGTTGACCGAACACACGCTGTTGAGGATGTTCTGCGCCGGGCCCGAGAACTTGCCGCTGATGACGCCGTTGACCTTGGGATCGATCACCGCGGTGACGCCCTGCGAGGAGGCCAGCTCGCGCAGGAAGTCGGGCAAGGGCTTCTCGTTGGCGACGATCTGGAAGGGCCGGTTGTTGGCCCAGCGCAGCTCGGCCGCCATGCTCTGCTGCTGCGCCGTGAGCAGCAGCACCAGCACGGCGCAGGCGAGCAGCAGGAAGGCCTGCCGGCTCATGACATCGAGGCGCGCGACCGTCATGGCAAGGAAGCCAGCGTCTGGAAGGCGCGCTCCGCGAAGCGCATCACGTCGCGGCCCAGCCAGCCGGCGGTGGCGATGATCGCGACCATTACCGCGATCATGCGGATCGACTGGCCGATGCTCTGGTCCTGCACCTGCGTCACGGCCTGCAGCACCGCCACGATGAGCGCGGTGAGCGTGGCCACCACCACCACCGGCAGCGAGATCCACAGCACGAGGAGCAGGCCCTCGCGCGTGATGTCCAGGATGTTCTGCGGAGTCATGGCCTGTTTCTTGATTCATCGATGGGCTTGCGGATTGGTGACCCAGCCCACCGGCTGCAGGGCCACGTCTTCGTCGACTTCCTGGTAGGACAACACGGCGAGCTGCGGCGCCACCGGCTCGATCAGCGTCTTGACGTAGCGGCGCACGTCCGAGGAAGCGATCGCCACCACGCGATTGGCCGTGGCGCCGAGAATGCGGCGGACCTGCTCGCGGATGTCCTGCGTGACGGCAGGGCTCAGCAGCAGCAGGTTGCCGCGCGGCGAGCGCTCGATGGCGTTCTGCACGCGCTCCAGCAGGCTGGACTCGAACAGGATGGCCTCGAGCTGGCGGTTGGGGCCGACGTAGCGACTGGTGATGTAGCGCCCGAGATGGATGCGCACCAGCTCGGTCAGCGCGATCGCGTCCTGCTCCTTCGGTGCCCAGATCGCAAGGCATTCGAAGATGGCATGCAGGTTGCGGATCGGGATGCCTTCCTGCAGCAGGCGGCGCAGCACTTCGGCGATGCGCTGCGGCGAGGCCACGCGCGACACCTCGGCCGCGAGCTCGGGCGCGTCGCGCTGCACCGAATGCAGCAGGCGCTGCACTTCCTGCAGGCCGATCAGCTCGCGCACGTTGCGGCGCACCGCGTGGTCCAGGTGCAGGCCCACGACCTCCTCGTTGTTCCAGGCCTTGAGGCCGGGCTGCGCGCTCGGCACCCACACGGCGCGCGCGAAGGGGCCGAAAGGTTCGGCGACTTCCGATCCCGGCGGCGGCGCTGCCGCCTCCGCCGGATCGAGCAGCAGCCAGCCGGGCTTGAGCCTGCCTTCGGATACCGCGACGTCGTGCACCAGCACCTGGTAGCCGTGTTCGTGCAGCCCGTCCACGTAGGCGAGCTGCAGGCGCGGGAACACCGGGCCCAGATCGGATTCGACCGCGGTCTTGACGCCGGCCAGGTGCTGGTCGAGCACGTAGCGGTCGACCGCGCCGCGCAGGTCGCTGGCCAGGCGCACCGCGAGCGGCGCCGCGATCGCATGGTCGCTCTCGGTCTCCTCGGAGGCCACGCCTTCGCGATGCGAGATCCAGCCTGGTGTACGCCGTCGCTCGCGCAGCATGCGCATGGTGAAACCCAGGCCCAGGATGATGGCGGCCAAGAGGCCGAACACCCATTTCGGAAAACCGGGCACGACCAGGAAGCTGGCCACCGCGAGGCCGGCGATGATGAGCGCGCGCGGGTGCGCCATCAGCTGCGCGCCGATCTGGTGCGCAAGCTGCGTGTCGCGCCGGTCGCCGGTGCTCACGCGCGTGATCACGATGCCGGCGGCGATCGATACCAAGAGCGACGGGATCTGCGACACCATGCCATCGCCCACCGTCAGGATCGCATAGCGCTGCAGCGCGGTGGCCAGGCTCATGTCGTGCATCAGCGTGCCGATGGCGATGCCGGCCAGGATGTTGACCAGCGCGATCACGATGGCCGCGATGGCGTCGCCTTTGACGAACTTCATCGCGCCGTCCATCGCGCCGTGCAGCTGGCACTCCTGCTCCAGCAGCTGGCGGCGCTTCTGCGCCTGCGCCGACGAGAGCACGCCGGCGCGCACGTCGGCGTCGATGCTCATCTGCTTGCCGGGCATCGCATCGAGCGCGAAGCGCGCCGCCACCTCGGCCACGCGCTCGGAGCCCTTGGCGATCACGATGAACTGGACGATCGCGATGATCAGGAAGACCACGCCGCCAACCACCACGTTGTTGCCGACGATCAGCTTGCCGAAGGTGTCGATGATGTGGCCGGCATTGGCATGCAGCAGGATCAGCTTGGTCGATGCGATGTTGAGCGCCAGCCGGAACAGCGTGGTGAACAGCAGCAGCGACGGAAAGGTCGACAGCGACAGCGCCGAGGGCACGTACATCGCCACGATCAGGAGCACCAGGCTGATCGCCAGGTTGCTCGCGATGAGCAGGTCCAGCAGCGGCGTCGGCAGCGGCAGCACGAACAGCGCCACCACCACCACGAGCAGGCCGGCAAGCAGCAGATCGTTGTAGCGGCCGGCATTGCCGAGCAGGTCGCGCACACCGCCACGGTAGGGCTCTAGAGATCGCGAGGGGCTCGCCATTGCGTCCTTGCCTGAGGGGTTTCTTGGAGTTGTGGGGCCGATGCGCGTCGCGCCAAACTGGACCGAACGTGAAAAAAGTCACGACGCGGCGGACTCTAAGCGGCGCCAACTGTTCACGGCAACCACGAGTTCTCGTAGGCGCACGGAACTTGTCGCATGCGCGGCACTACGCATTTGCGTACTACCTGCGATACCTCCCATTGGCTAAGCTGCGCGTCCCGATGCGAGATGTATGCATGGCTTCGAGGTCCAAGGACGGTGAAGAGACTCAGCGATTTGTTCAACGAAAGCATGCATGCCGCCGCACGCTGCTGAGGCGGTGACGGAGCTCGGCGAGGCTCGCGCGCTGCCCCGCGCGGATGCGGCCAGCGTGCGCGCGCTCAATCGTCTCTATGCGGCCGCGCTGCCGCGCGAACTGACGGCATGCGGCGCGGGCTATCGCCTGCGGTGGAAGCACGATGCCGCGCTCGGGCAGATCGCGTGCGAGAGTTACCGCTTCAAGCTCGGTGCGCATGTCGGCCACCTGGCGCTGGACGCGCCGAGCCTGCAGGCCTTGCTGGGCGAGCGCCGCATCGAGCTGCTGCCGCGCGAGCTGCGCTACATCCTTTTGGCCGACGCGCTGCATCCGGTGATCGACGCACTCGAGAAGGCGCTGCGCCTGCATTTCGAATGGCAGCCATCGGACGCCGAGACAAGAGAAGCAAGAGAGAAGAGCGAGCAGGCGCCGCCGCGTTGCGATCCCGAGCGCGCAGCCTTCTTCGTCGCGACGCCCTCGGACGACGGCGCGAGCCTGTGCGGCTTCGTTCAGTTCGAGGACGCGGCCACGCTCGATGCGCTCGTGCCGGCCGACGCCGGTGCGCGCGCCGCGCGAGCGACCGATGCTTTCGACGCGCTGCGCCTGCCGGTGCACTTCCTGCTCGGCAGCACGCCGATCTCGCTGCGCGAAATCAGCAGCACCCGCCCCGGCGACATCGTCGGCATCGAGCAATGGAGCTCGTCGGGCGCCGCCATCGTGGTCACGGCCGCGCTCGGAGGTCCGGCGGGGCGGCAGCTCACGGCCTTCGCGGAGGGCTCGCGCATCACAGTTCAGCAATCGAGAGACAGTGCCATGAAGCCAGACACGCCCGCCCACTCCGCCGACGCCGACGCCAGCGTCAACCTGCCGATCGACCGGCTCGATGCGCTGGAGGTGACGCTGCGCTTCGAAGTCGGCGACCTGTCGCTCACGCTCGGCGAACTGAAGAGCATCCGCGCCGGCCACGTGTTCGACCTCGGGCAGCCGCTCAACCGCAGCCCGGTGCGCATCCTCGCGCACGGCAACGTGCTGGGCAAGGGCTACCTGGTCGCGGTGGGTGACCGCCTCGGCGTGCGCGTGTCGGAGTTCGCGCCCGGCGAAGTCTGAAGAGCGCGCACCACAGGCGATCCCGATGCAAGGCGGACTCCCCGAACCTCTCACGCTGGTCGCGCTGATCGTCGCGTTCGGCGTTGCGCCCTTCGTGGCGCTGATGGTGACCAGCTACACCAAGCTGGTCATCGTCTTCGGCCTCCTGCGCACCGCGCTGGGCCTGCAGCAGACGCCGCCCAACATGGTGCTCAACGGCATCGCGATCATCCTGTCGGTCTACATCATGGCGCCGGTGGGCATGGACGTCGGCGACGCGCTGAAGAGCCGCAGCTTCGGCGCCAAGGGCGAAGGGCTGAACGACATCGTCGCGGTGCTCGATGCTGCCAAGGCGCCGCTGAAGGAGTTCCTGCAGAAGCACACGCACGAGCGCGAGCGGCAGTTCTTCCTGAAGTCGGCCTCCAATATCTGGCCGAAGGCGCGCGCCGAGCAGCTGCAGGCCGACGACTTCATGGTGCTGGTGCCGAGCTTCACGCTCAGCGAGCTGACGCGGGCCTTCCAGATCGGCTTCATCATCTACCTGGTGTTCGTGGTGGTGGACCTGATCGTCGCCACCGTGCTGCTCGCGCTCGGCATGTCGATGATCGCGCCGACCACCATCTCCCTGCCCTTCAAGCTGCTGCTGTTCGTGATGCTGGACGGCTGGACGCGGCTGGTGCACGGGCTGGTGCTGTCATACCGCTGATGCCAGCGTCCTACAGCTGTCTGGCCCGCAGCGTTCCGCCGGCACGCACGAAGTTGCCTCCGCCGAGGTGATGGATGGTCTGCAGGTCGGCGTTGTCCTCGCGAAAGGACCAATGCCCGCCGGCGAAGATGCGCGCATCCGCCGCCGCGGCGACCACCTCGGCGAAGCAGGTGTCGTAGGCATCTTCGGCATGCGGCTCGCGAATCAGCCGGCATTCGAGCCAGGCGGCGCAGCCGGCCTCGAGCAAGGGCATGCCCAGCACAGGGCCGCGGCTCGCCCCAATGCCGTAGCGCTCGAACTTGTCGAGCGTGCGGCCGCTCGTGCTGCCGAGCGCGTAGGTGAGGTCCGCCAGCGCCGTGCCGGGCAGGCAGACGCCGAACGCGCCGCTGGCGGCGACGAGTTCGCACGTGTAGGTCCGCTTGTCGATCACCACCGCGATGCGCGGCGGCGTGAACTCGACCGGCATCGACCAGGCGGCGGCCATCACGTTGCGGCGGGCGCCGTCGGCACTCGTCACCAGCACGGTCGGGCCATGGTTGACGAGGCGGCTCGCGTGTTCGAGCGCGACAGGCTGGAAATGATTCATTTGGCGAAGAGCATCCCGATGTTGGCGAAGGCCTTGAGCTCCAGCGCATTGCCGGAGGGATCGAGGAAGAACATCGTGGCCTGCTCGCCGGGCTCGCCCTTGAAGCGGATGTACGGCTCGATCACGAACTCGACGCCCTGCGCCCTCAGACGAGCCGCCATCGCTTCCCATTCGGCCATCGGCAGCACGATGCCGAAGTGGCGTACCGGCACGCCATGGCCGTCGACCGCGTTGCGCTGCGCCACGCCCGTCTCGCCGGGCGCCAGGTGGGCGACGATCTGGTGGCCGTAGAAGTTGAAGTCGACCCAGTCGTCCGCGCTGCGGCCTTCGGGGCAGCCCAGCAGCTCGCCGTAGAACTTGCGGGCCAGCGCGATGTCGTGCACCGGAAAGGCCAGGTGGAAGGGGGACATCATGGCCGGGTTGGTGGTCGGAGTCAGCATGGTGGAGGGGCTCTGTGGATGACGATGCGTGATCCTAGGGTCGGACGAGAAAAAGAAAAATCAATATATATTTGACAGATGCATCAATGGAATTTGTGAATGATCCGCGAGCTGAAGACCTTCGTCGCCGTGGCGCGGGAAGGCACCTTCGCCGCTGCCGGCCAGAAGATTGGCCTGACGCAAGCGGCGGTCAGTGCGCAGATGCAGCGGCTGGAGGCAGAACTCGGTTTCGACCTTTTCGACCGCACCGGCCGTTCGGCCCGCCTGAACGCCATGGGCCAGGAGACACTGGCGCAGGCCTCGGAGCTGATCGAGCTCTACGGCAACCTGGGTTCGCGCCATGCCGGCCCGCGCGCGACGATGCCCGTCAGCATCGGCGCGATCGCGTCGGCGCAGCGCGTGCTGTTGGCCGATGCGTTGACCAGCCTCCACAAGCAGTCGCCGGACTGCCGCACGCGCGTGATTCCCGGCCTGTCGATAGCGCTGCTCAATCTGGTCGATGCCGGCGAGATCGACATGGCGATCATCATCCGCCCGCCGTTCGCGCTGCAAAGCGACTTGCGCTGGACCACGCTGGCGCACGAGCCATTCCGTCTTCTGGTGCCGCGACGCGTCAAGGGCACCGACTGGGCGGAACTGCTGTCCAGCCAGCCCTTCGTGCGCTACGACCGCGCCTCTTTCGGCGGTCGGCAGGTCGACCGCTTTCTGCGCGCCGCGCACTTGAAGGTGCAGGAAATCTGCGAGCTCGATGAGTTGGATGCGATCGTGCGGCTGGTGGCCAACGGCGTGGGTGTGGCCCTGGTGCCGCAGACCGCCACGCATCGGCGCTGGCCCGCCGCGGTGCGCGCCATCGATCTCGGCCGCCATACATTCCACCGCGACATCGGGCTGGTGCATCGTTCGAGCCGCAGCCTGGCTGGGCCCGCGAGCCTGCTGGCGCAGCTGATCTGCGCGGCCTACAACGGCCCGGACTAGGCGGGCACCACCGCCGTGGCCTCGATCTCGAACAGCATGCCGTCGAGCGCAAGGCGCGGCACCGGAATGAGCGTGCACGCCGGCTTGGGCGCATCGCCCCAAACACGATCGAGTTCGGCACCGAACACGTGAAGCCGCTCCTCGGTGTGATCGACGACCAGCACCAGCAGTCTCGCGACGTGCGTGACCTCGGCACCGGCCGCGGCGAGCGCCACGCGCATGTTGGAGAGGGCCTGGCGCACCTGCGATGCATAGTCGGGCGGCAAGCTGCCCTCCGCTGTTTCGCCGCCCTGCCCCGCAACGAGCACGAGCCTGCTTCCGGGCGGGACGATCGCCAGGTGCGAATAGCCGTTGGGTGCCGGGTCGTAGAGGCCGGGCGGGTTGATGAGCTGAATGGTAGTCATGCGTTTTCCATCATGAGTTGAAGGTGTGAGGCCGAGAGCTTGTCGACCAGGCGATCGACGGCGAGATCGGCCTCGGCGAGCGATCGTGCCAGCTGCTCGCCGCCGAACTCGTCGTACTCGACGGCGACTTCGTGCACCTCGCGGATGCCGATGTAGCCGAACACCGAGCGCACGCTCGCCTCCGCATGGTTGAGGTGCGCGATCCGCTGGCCTTTGCCGTAGCCGAAGTCGCCGCGCGAGCCCAGCAGCACCAGGCGCTTGCCCGCATCGGCCAAGAGGGGCCAGTAAGGCACCTCGCCGCGCACGCGGTCGAAGCCGAAGGTGCGGCCCACGCGCACGATGTTGTCGATGTAGGCCTTGAACTGCGCCGGCACGCCGAAGTTGTACATCGGCAGGCCGACCACGATGAGGTCGGCGGCGATGAGCTGATCGACGAGACGATCGCTCTCTGCAAGCGCTTCGCGCATCCAGGGCTCGCGCGCGGCCGCCGGCGTGAACGCGGCATGGATCCAGGGGCCCGTGACATGCGCGGGCGGCGCCTGGCCCACATCGAGGTGGTCGATGCGGTCCGCAGGCCGCGCCGCATGCCAGCGTTCGACGAAGCGCGCCGAGAGCCTGCGGGTGTGGGAACCATGGGGATCGATGCCGGAGCGGCCGGGCCGCGCGCTGGCGTCGATGTGCAGAAGCGTGGTCATGAAAGGGTCTTTCCTTGGGGTTATGGATGAATCGATGTATTCAATTTAGGGTTGCGCAGCCCTTTCCACAAACGATGATTTCTTCCAGATGGATGAATTGGTTTCACCCGTGCGGCGAGCGCGGCGGCTGCCGCCGCTGTCGTCGCTGCGCGCCTTTGAAGCAGCCGCGGCGCACCTGAGCTTTCGGCGCGCGGCGGCCGAGCTCTCGGTCACGCCCACCGCCATCAGCCACCAGGTGCGCGGACTCGAGAGCGCGCTGGGCCAGCCGCTGTTTCGCAGGCTCACGCGTCAACTGGCGCTCACGCCGGCCGGGCTGCGCCTGTTCCATGCGCTGCGCGAAGGCTTCGACACGCTCGAAGCCGGTGTGCACGCACTGCGCGAGCGCGCTGCGGGCGACACGATCACGCTCACGACCAACACCGCTTTCGCGGCCAAGTGGGTGCTGCCGCGCATGGCGGCCTTTCGCGCCGCCTGCCCCGGTATCGAACTGCGCTTGCACGCGAGCGATCTGCTGGTCGATCTTGCGCGCGGTGATGCCGATCTCGCGATCCGGTCCGGCAGCGGCGGCTGGCCGGGTCTGGTGACGATGGAGCTGATGCCCGAGCGCTATGCGCCGGTCTGCAGTCCACTGCTGGGATTGAAGCGCGTGCAGGAGTTGTCGAAGCACCGGCTGATCCACTGCGACTGGCAGCCTCAGGCGCGCGCGCCGGCGGTGTGGCCGCGCTGGTTCGAAGCGGCCGGTATCGCGGCGAGCAAGTCGCGCACGACGCGCGCCACCTCGGGCCTCTCGTTCTCCGACGAAACGCACGCGCTGCTCGCCACGCTGGCCGGCCATGGCGTGGCCTTGCTGAGCCTCACGCTGTGTGCAGAGGAGTTGCGAAGCGGCGCGCTGTTGCAGCCCTTCGGGCCCGCGCTCGCAACCGGCAGCTATTTCCTCGCCGCCGCCGAAGGCCGCGAGCGCGAACCGGCGGTCCGCGCGGTGTGGCAGTGGATCGCCGGCCAGGCCGGGCTCAAAGTTCGACGATAGGGCTGAAGCCGCCCCAGAACATGCGCTTGCCGTCGAAGGGCATGCTCTTGGGATCCATCATGTCGGCCAGGCGCGGATCGCTCATCACCTTGGCGTTGACTTCGTCGCGATGCTGGCGCGACTCGAACACGATGTACGAAAAGATCACGGTCTCGTCGTCCTTCAGTTTCACGGCCTGCGGAAAGGACGTGACTTCACCGGACTTCACATCATCGGCCACGCATTCGCGGTATTCGAGGGCGCCATGCTCGCGCCAGATCTTTCCTGCCTTGGTGGCGATCTCGCGGTACTTCTCGAGATTGCTCTTGGGAACGGGAACGACGTATCCATCGACATAAGCCATTCGAAATCTCCTTGGGTTGGGGGATGAAACACAGAACCTGTTGGTTCAGTATAAGCCGGCTTCGACGCCAGTTTCAAGTCCCTGCAACTCTGTGCCGAAGCTCTTGCGGAAGGTGTAGGAAAACATCCCGCGGTCTCCTCGGCGGTCGAACATGTCCCCCGCGCCCGTGGACAAGCTTGTGGAAAACTGCACTGGGAACTTTTTAGATCGTTGCCCCGCAAGGCCTGCGCCCGGATTGCCTCCAGAAGCAGCAGTGGAACACTTGACAAGCCGGAAGTGTCATCCGATCGCCCCTACCCTGGCCGCCGCCGTTCAACCAAGGACAGACACATGCAGGAAAAACCCGTGAAGATTCCCGGCCCGGACCATCCGATCACCATTGCCGCGAACCCCGCGCGCGTGGTCGTGAAGGCCGCAGGCCGCGTCATCGCCGACACGCGCGCAGCCTTGACGCTGCGCGAAGCGAGCTACCCCGCCGTGCAGTACATCCCGCGCAAGGACGTGGACATGTCGCTGCTCGCGCGCACTGACCATGCCACCTACTGCCCCTTCAAGGGCGACTGCGCCTACTACAGCATTCCCTCGGCCGGCGAGAAAGGCGCGAACGCCGTGTGGACCTACGAGCAGCCCTACGCGTCGGTCGAGCAGATCAAGGACCACCTCGCCTTCTATCCCGACCGCGTCGACGCGATCGAGGAAAGGGCGCAGGGCTGAACGGGCGTCTCAGCCCGCGCGCAGCTGCTCGCGCAGCTTGGCGCCGATCTCCGGCCGCTCCAGGAAGGGGTCGGCCGGATTCGAGATCGACACGATGCTTTCCATGCGACTCTTCACGTTGCCCAGCGCCTTCGGGTGGCTGAACACGTAGAACTGGTTGGCGCTGATGGCGTCGAACACCATCTGCGCCACTTCGGCCGCCGTCACCTTGCCGCTGCTGACGGCCTTGTTGCTCATCGCCTGGCCGATCAGCTGGCTCTTGGTGAGTTCGCCGGCGGCCAGTGCGCCGGGCCGGTTGCGCTCGCTGCTGGTGATGCCGGTCGGCACGAAGTAAGGGCACAGGAGGCTGGCGCCGATCTGGTCGGTGATGAGCTTCAGGTCTTGATAGAGCGTTTCGGTGAGGCTCACCACGGCCGCCTTGGCTGCGTTGTAGACGCCCATGTTGGGCGGCGCCAGCAGGCCGGCCATGCTCGCGGTGTTGACGATGTGGCCGCGGTACGAAGGGTCCCTGGCGGCGGCTTGCAGCATCATCGGCGTGAACAGGCGCACGCCGTGGATCACACCCCAGAGATCGACGCCGAGCACCCATTCCCAGTCGGCCACGGTGTTCTCCCACACCAGGCCGCCGGCGCCCACGCCCGCGTTGTTGAAGACGAAATGCGGCGCACCGAAGCGGTGCTGCACATCCTTGGCGAGCTGCTCCATCTGCTGCGCATCGGCGACGTCGACCTTGCGCGCCAGCACCTGGGCACCGGCGGCTTCCATCTCGGCATGCACGCGGTCGAGCGCATCCTGCTGCACATCGACCAGCACGAGATTCATGCCGCGCGCCGCGCCGATGCGCGCGCACTCGAGGCCGAAGCCGGAGCCGGCGCCGGTGAGAACGGCGGTGGTGCCCTTGAAATCCTGAATCATCTGAAGGTCCTTGTAGTTGCGTGGAACACCGCGGAACCGGCTTTGCCGGGCCGCTGGTGTTGCCCCCGGAAGGGGGTTGGCGGAGCGACACGAAGTGCGCGAAGCCTGGGGGAGAGCTAATTACCCCTCGACCTTCTTCAAGGCGTAACCGACGCGCGGGAAATGCACGTGCACGGTCCCGGCACGCGGGTCGGTGCGGCGCAGCGTGTAGTGCGTGCGGGTAGCGGCGATGAGTTCGCCTTCGGTGGGCTCGGGGCCGAAGCTTTCGCCCGCGACCGTGACCCGCGTGCCGAGCGGGATGCCGTGCTCGTCCTGGAAGGTGCTGTCGGACAGCAGCGTGTGCGGCGTGGAAGCGGCCGCGACGGCAATGGCCTGCGCCGCATCGAAGGTCTCCATCGTGCCGTGGCCGATCGCGGCCATGCGGTCCATCCAGTCGCCCACGGCCGGCGTGAATTGCAGGATGCCGGCCATCGAGGGCGTGCGCTTGCGCGTGAACCACAGCGGGTGGTAGCAGGCGAAATCGGCCACGGTCGGGTAGGCGCCGAGCAGGTAGTCGGTGTCGTCCAGCATGTCGGACAGGCGCCTGAGGTAGGACTTGTAGGCCGCCGCGGCATCGCCCGGGCGGTGCCGCACCATGTTGACGCTCATGGCCTTGCGGTCCTCGCCGAATGCCTTGGCCAGTTCGGGCGGCGCCTTGCCGAACAGGTCGGCCGCGCCGTTGCCGCTGAAGCTGTAGGCCATCGAGGCCCAGAAGAGCGAGGTCTCGCCCCATTGGGCGACGACACGCTCCAGGCCCTTGCCCGGCTCGGGATAGATCGACGGCAGCGGCGAGATGTGCTCGAGCACGTCGCAGATCAGCGCGGTGTCGCAGTAGATGTCGGCGCCGATCTGCAGCACCGGCGTCTTGCGGTAGCCGCCCGTGAGTGCGATCAGGTCCGGCTTGGGCAGGATCTGCGGAATGATCACCGACTTCCACGTGAGCTTCTTGTAGCCGAGGATCAGGCGCAGCTTCTCCGAAAAGGGCGAGGTCGCATAGTGGTGGAGGATCAGGTCTGCCATGAGGGTCCTTTGGATGTCCGCGTCATTGGGGCCGCGCACGCGCGATGATGGAATCGAAATCGGCGCTGGCGCGGAGCGTGCCGAAGGCATGGCCCCAGTCGCCGCCCAGGCGCGAAGCGCAGAAGGCACCGGCCACGGCCTGCGGCGCGGTCTGCACGAGCAGCGCGCCCTGCACCGCGAGCGCCACGTCCTGCGCGAGCCGGCGCGCTTCGGCTTCGGTAGCCATGGCCTCGATGCGCGCGGGCAGCGCATCGGCCAGCCGGTCGAGTGCCGCATCGACGCCGCGCGCCGGCGCGAGCTCGTGCGCCAGCGCCGCGACCGCGTCGCCCTTGCGAAGCCCGCGCAGCAGATCGAGCGCCATGATGTTGCCGGCGCCTTCCCAGATCGAGTTGAGCGGCATCTCGCGGTAGATGCGCGCCATCACGCCTTCGCCGCCCTCCTCCACGTAGCCGTTGCCGCCGAGGCATTCCATCGCCTCCTGCGCGAATTGGCTGCCGCGCTTGCAGATCCAGAACTTGGCCACCGGCGTGAGCAGGCGCGCCATCAGGCGCTCGTGCTCGTCCTGCTGGCGATCGAAGGCGCGCGCGAGGCGGATGGCGAGCGCGGTGGCGGCTTCGCTTTCGAGCGCGAGGTCCGCCAGCACGTTCTTCATCAGCGGCTGCTCGATGAGCGGCTTGCCGAAGGCCTGGCGCTGCGCGGTGTGATGCAGGGCCAGGCTCAAGGCCTGACGCATCAGGCCGCTGGTGCCGAGCGCGCAGTCGAGCCGCGTCATCGTGCCCATCTCGAGGATCTGCGGGATGCCGCGGCCTTCTTCGCCGACCAGCCAGGCGCTCGCGCCGTTGAACTCGACCTCGGAGCTGGCGTTGGCCTTGTTGCCTAGCTTGTCCTTCAAACGCTGGATGCGGATGCCGTTGCGCACGTCGTCGCCCATCCAGTCCGGCAGCACACGCGGCATGAAGAAACATGACAGACCGGCCGGCGCCTGCGCGAGCACCAGGAAGGCATCGCACATCGGTGCCGAGAAGAACCACTTGTGGCCCGTGATCTCGTAGCGCTCGCCCCAATCGTCACCGGCGACGCGAACCGCCCGCGTCGTGTTGGCGCGCACGTCCGAGCCGCCCTGCTTCTCGGTCATGCCCATGCCCATGGTCGCGCCGGGCTTGTCGAGCGCGGACCTGAGCACCGGGTCGTACCAGAGGCTCGCGAGCTTGGGGCCCCAATCGGCATAGATGGCTGCGTTGCCGCGCAGCGCCGGCGTCACGGCGTAGCTCATCGAGATCGGGCACAGCGCCGAGGGCTCGAGCTCGGTGAAGAGCATGAAACCGGCGGCGCGCTGGACGTGCGGGGATGCGGACTCCCCTGTCCATGGTGTGCCGTGCAGGCCCGCACCCACCGCCGCCTTCATCAGCGCGTGATAGCTCGGATGAAACTCCACCTCGTCGATGCGCCGGCCGAAGCGGTCGTGCGTGTGCAGCACCGGCGGATTCGTGTTCGCGAGCCGCGCGTGGGTCTGCATCTCGACCGAACCGATCACGCCGCCCAGATGCGCCAGCGGCGCAAGCTGCAGCTGCGGCGCGTTGAACTTCAGCGCGTCGCGCAGCGGCCGGTTGGTTTCGAACAGGTTGTAGCCGGCCAGCGGTGCCGGCTGGTTGAAGACCTCGTGCGTCGTGATGTCCATCGCCGGCCTCCTCGCGTTTTGCTTAGATCAGCTTCACCAGTTGCTTGCCGAAGTTCTTGCCCTTGAGCAAACCGAGGAAAGCCTCGGGCGCCGACTCGATGCCCTGCACGACCGACTCGCGCGGCTTGAGCTTGCCGCCAGCCACCAGCGCACCCAGCTCGGCCAGTGCCTCGGGCCAGACTTCCATGTGCTCGCTGACGATGAAGCCTTCGAGCTTCATCCGGTTGATGAGGAACAACGCCGGATTCGCCAGCGGCAGCGGCTGGCCGTCGTAGCCGGCGATCATGCCGCACAGCGCGACGCGCGCGAAGGCATTGGCGCGCAGCAGCACCGCGTCGAAGATGTAGCCGCCGACGTTCTCGAAGTAGCCGTCGATGCCCTTTGGGCAGGCTTCCTTGAGCGCCGCGCTCATGCTCTTGACGTCGGAGTGCTGCTTGTAGTCGATGCAGGCATCGAAGCCCAGTTCGTCGGTCACGTACTTGCACTTGTCCGCGCCGCCCGCGATGCCGACTACGCGGCAGCCGCGCGCCTTGGCCAGCGCGCCGAAGGCGCTGCCCACCGCGCCGCTCGCGGCCGTGACGACCATGGTCTCTCCGGCCTTGGGGTTGACGATCTTCACCAGGCCGTACCAGGCGGTCACACCGGGCATGCCGACCGCGCCGAGGTAGTACGAGAGCGGCACATGCGTGGTGTCGACCTTTCTCAGTGCGCCGGGCTGCGCGGCATCGACCACGCTGTATTCCTGCCAGCCGCCGAAGCCGACCACCTTGTCGCCCACGGCGTACTTGGGGTGTTTGCTTTCGACCACTTCGCCCGCCGTGCCGCCCTGCATCACCTGGCCCAGCGGTTGCGGCTGGGCGTAGCTCTTGGCATCGTTCATGCGACCGCGCATGTACGGGTCCAGGCTCATGTAGTGGTGGCGTACCAGCACCTCGTTGTCCTTCAGCGCCGGCGTCTCGGTGCTCACGAGCTTGAAGTTGGATGCGACGGCCTCGCCCTCGGGGCGGTTGTCGAGCAGCTGCTGTCTGTTGGTGGGCATGGTGTCTCCTAATCGGTGGAAGGGGGTCGCATCGCATTGGCGCTGCCGGGGCCGGTCGGCAGGCGCCGCTTCACGTACTTGAAAGTGCCGGTGGCGTGGGCGCAGACGCGCTCCTGCTCGTCGTAGATCTTGGCTTCGACGAACGCCATCGTCGCGGTGCGATGCATCAGCTTGCCGCGCGCATGCAGCGGGCCGACCGACGGCTGCATGAAGCTGGTCTTCATCTCGATCGTGACCACGCCCATTTCCGGCGTCTGGCTGCGCGCGGCCGCGGCCATCGTGATGTCGAGCAGCGTCATGCAGGCGCCGCCGTGGGTCACGTCGAAGGTGTTGAGATGCTCGGGCTTGGCCGTGTAGCGGATCTCGGATTCGCCGCCCTCGAACTTCGTGAGCTCGAAGCCCAGGTGCCGCGCGAACGGGATCTGGCTCGTGTAGGAGCGGACGTTGATGTCGTCCACCTCAAGCTCCGAGCACGACGCTCACGCCGCCGTCGATCGCCAGCCACTGACCGGTGATGTGCTTGCCGGCGTCGCTCGCGTACAGCAGCGTGATGCCCTTCAGGTCTTCGTCGTCGCCCAGCCGGCCGAGCGGCGCATGCGAGGCCATCTTCTCCTCGCCGATGGACTTGATCAGGCCGGCGGCCATCTTGGTCATGAAGAAACCGGGGCAGATGGCGTTGACGTTGATGTTGTACTTGCCCCATTCGGCCGCCAGCGTGTAGGTGAAGCCGATCACGGCGCTCTTCGAGGTGTTGTAGGCCAGGGTCTGCATCTCGGGCGGATTGCCGTTCAGGCCCGCGATGGAGGCGATGTTGATGATGCGGCCGCTCTTCTTCGGGATCATGTAGCCGCGAGCGATCTGCTGCGCCAGGATGAAGTAGCCGCGCACGTTGAGGTTCATGACCTTGTCCCAGGCCTCGACAGGATGGTCTTCCGCCGGTGCGCCCCAGCTCGCGCCGGCGTTGTTGACCAGGATGTCGACCGCGCCCAGGCGCTCCAGCGTCTCATCGGCCAGGCGGCGCGTGTCCTCTTCCTTCGAGCAGTCCGCCGCGATCCAGCGCGCGTCGATGCCGGCCGCCTGCAGCTCGGCCGCGGCCTGCTCCAGATCGTCGGCCTTGCGCGAGCTCAGCATGATCTTGGCGCCAGCCTCGCCGAGCGCATGCGCCATCTGCAGGCCGAGGCCGCGCGAGCCGCCGGTGACGAGCGCGGTCTTGCCGCTGAGGTCGAACAGTTTCTGGATGCTGCGTGCGGTCATGGGGGTCTCCGATGAGGTCAGTGGGTTTCGTAGTCGAGCACGCTGCGCGACTCGCGCAGGCTGCCGAGCACCGTGGATACTTCGACGTGCTGCGGATGCTTCAGGTAGGACAGCAGCGCAGCCTTGTCGTCGAAGGCCGAGCACAGCACGACGTCGCAGTTGGCTTCCAGATCGGGCGTGCGCACCGCAACCTCGAACTCGCGCATGCCGGGCACCAGGCCGCGGCAGCTGTCGAGCTTCTCCTTGAACAGCGCGGCCTTGGCCGGGTCCTTGAGCTTCCACATCACCATGTGCTTGATCATGGCATTGCCCGCCCGGCCGCCCGAAGGGCAATGAGCGCCCCCTCGGGGGGCAGCGAACGAAGTGAGCTTGGGGGCATGTCAGTCCTTGAGGCGGGAGCGAACGTAGATGAGGACCACGCCGACCAGGGCCACTACCACCCCGGGCACGGCCATGGCCCAGCCGAGCGTCGCGTCCGTTCGGCCCGTCGCGATGCCGAGGGTCAGCATGAAAAGGCCACCATAGATCAGGATCCATATCCATTTTTCGAGCGTGGCGTGGGGTTTGACGGCCATCAGAAAGCCTCCTCGGGCAGGGCTGCGCAGGTCGGGTCGCGCCGTTCGACCACATTGAGCCAGGCACCGATCTTCGGCAGTTCGTAGTTGAAGAAATAGTCGGTCGCGCCGATGCGCCCTACCGTGGCCGGCAGTGCCTTCGACGCGTCGCGTTCGAGCGCATGCTGCGCCACGTCGAGCCAGATCCATGCCAGCACCGCATGGCCGAAGGCCTGCATGTAGGGCACGGCATTGGCCAGTGCCTCCTGCGGATTGCCGGTGGCCCAGGCCGCCTTGGTCGCGCTGCCGATGTGCTCGAGCGCCTGGGCCAACGCCTTGGCATGGGCAGCCAGCGATGGCACGCGGGCCGCGCGCGCGGTGGTGTCGGTGATGCGCGCGGCCAGCAGTTGCAGGCCGCGGCCGTCTTCCATCAGCACCTTGCGGCCCAGGAGGTCGGCCGCCTGGATGCCATGCGTGCCTTCGTGGATCATGTTCAGGCGGTTGTCGCGCCAGTACTGCTCGACCGGAAAATCGCGCGTGTAGCCGTAGCCGCCGTGCACCTGGATCGCCAGCGAGTTGGCCTCCAGGCACCACTCGCTGGGCCAGCTCTTGGCGATCGGCGTGAGCACCTCCAGCAGCAGGCGTGCGTCGTCGGCGGCCTGCGCGTCGCCGGTCTTCTGCTCGTCGACCAGGCGCGCGCAGTAAAGCTCGAGCGCCAGCGCGCCTTCGCAATACGCCTTCTGCGCGAGCAGCATGCGGCGCACGTCGGCGTGTTCGATGATGCGCACTTGCGGCTTGGCCGCGTCCTTGCCGGCCGGGCCCGCCGGCCGGCCCTGCGGCCGGTTCTTCGCATAGTCGAGCGAGGCGTGGTAGCCGGCCATGCCGAGCATCGTCGCAGCCGTGCCGACGCCGATGCGTGCCTCGTTCATCATGTGGAACATGCAGTGCAGGCCCTTACCGGGTTCGCCGACGAGATAGCCCACCGCACCGGCCTTGCCGTCGACCGGAAACTTGCCTTCGCCGAAGTTGAGCAGCGTGTTGGTGGTGCCGCGCCAGCCGAGCTTGTGATTGAGACCGGCGAGTGCGACGTCGTTACGCTCACCGGTGAGCCGCCCTTCGGTATCGACCATCTTCTTCGGCACGATGAAGAGCGAGATGCCGCGCGTGCCCGGAACGAGCTTGCCGTTCTCGTCGGGAATCTTGGCCAGCACGATGTGCACGATGTTCTCGGTCAGCTCGTGATCGCCGGCCGAGATCCACATCTTGTTGCCGAAGAGCCGATAGCGGGGCCCTAGCGGATCGGCCTGGAAATCGGCGCCGTCGGGCACGGCGCGCGTCGCCACGTCGCTGAGGCTGGAGCCGGCCTGCGGCTCCGACAGGCACATGGTGCCCGACCAGCGGCCTGCGAACTCGTTCGCTGCGAACACCGCCTGCTGCATGGGCGTGCCGTGCACCATCAGCAGGTTGGCGTTGCCGCTGGTCAGCATGTTGGCGCCGATGCTGACCGAGGCCATCGCGAAGAAGCTGTTGGCTGCCGCCTGCAGCGTGTACGGCAGCTGCATGCCGCCGATCTCGTAGTCCTGCGCGGCGCTCAGCATGCCCGATTCGACGAAGGCCTTGTGCGCGTCGTGCGTGGCCTGCGGCAGGATCACCTTCTCGCCGTCGAAGTGCGGCTCCTGGATGTCGACGATGCGGTTGTAGGGCGCGTACTTCTCGCGCGCGATGCGCTCGCAGGTGTCGAGCACCGCATCGAAGGTTTCGTGCGAGTGGTCGGCGAAGCGCGCGCGCTCGTTGAGCGACTCGGCGTGGAGCCAGTCGAAGAGCAGGAAGTCGAGGGTGGGACGAAGGCTCATGATCGAATCCAGAGGTTGAGGCTAGCCACCCTTGACCGGTGACGTCATCACAGAACTTCGAATACGCCCGCCGCCCCCATGCCGCCGCCGATGCACATCGTGACGACCACCTTCTTGGCGCCGCGGCGCTTGCCTTCGATCAGCGCATGGCCGGTCAGGCGCTGGCCGCTCACGCCATAGGGGTGGCCGACGGCGATGGCGCCGCCGTTCACGTTCAGGCGGTCGCCCGGAATGCCGAGCTTGTCGCGGCAGTAGATCACCTGCACCGCGAAGGCCTCGTTGAGCTCCCAGAGGTCGATGTCGCCGACCTTGAGGCCCAGGCGCTTCAGCACCTTCGGGATCGCGAACACCGGGCCGATGCCCATCTCGTCGGGCTCGCAGCCAGCGACCGCGAAGCCGAGGAAGCGGCCCAGCGGCTTCAGGCCTTTCTTCTCGGCGTACTTCTCGTCGACCACCACGCAGGCGCCGCCGCCGTCGGAGAACTGGCTGGCGTTGCCGGCCGAGATCACGCCGCCCGGAATGGCCGGGCGGATGCCGCTGATGCCTTCCTTGGTGGTGCCGGGGCGGATGCCCTCGTCGTTCTCGACCGTGACTTCCTTGGTACGCAGGCCCAGCACCGGGTCGGCCACGCCGGCCAGCACCGTGATCGGCGCGATCTCGGCCTTGAAGAGGCCGGCTTCGAGCGCTGCGGCGGCCTTCTGCTGGCTCGCGGCGCCGTATTCGTCCATGGCGTCGCGGCCGATGTCGTAGCGCTTGGCGACCTGCTCGGCCGTCTGCAGCATGTTCCAGTAGATCTCGGGCTTGTGCTTGACCAGCCAGGGGTCGGCCAGCATGTGCTTGTTCATCTCGTTCTGCACGCACGAGATGCTCTCGACGCCGCCGGCCACGTAGACCTCGCCCTCGCCCGCGATGATGCGCTGGGCTGCGGTCGCGATGGTCTGCAGGCCCGAGGAGCAGAAGCGGTTGATGGTCATGCCCGCGGTGGTGATCGGCAATCCGGCGCGCAGCGCCACCTGGCGCGCGATGTTGGCGCCGGTCGCGCCTTCGGGATTGGCGCAGCCCATGATCACGTCGTCGACCTCGGCGGCCTCGATGCCGGCACGTGCCACCGCGTGCTGCACCGCATGGCCACCGAGCGTGGCGCCGTGCGTCATGTTGAAGGCGCCCTTCCAGCTCTTGGCGAGCGGCGTGCGGGCGGTGGAGACGATGACGGCGCTGGTCATGGTGAGGTCCTTTGAAAAAGAGGGGGTGATGCTTATTGGGGCTGCTGCACGGTGTTGCGCAGCAGCTGGTGATAGAACTGGACCATCTCGACGTAGTTGGCGATCGAGATGCGCTCGTTGGTGCCGTGGAAGCGCGGCAGGTCCTCGGAGCGCGCGCGCACCGGGGAGAAGCGGTAGATCGCGTCGCTCAGGATCGCGAAGTGGCGCGAATCGGTGGCTGCGATCATGAGGCCCGGCGCGACGATGGCCTCGGGGAAGGTCTGGCGCACCGATTGCGCAATCGTGCGATAGCCCACGCTCTCGATGGGCGACACCGGCGAGGGCTCCGAGTTGCCCGGATACTGCTTGATCGTGATCGCATCGTTCGCGACGGTCTTGCGGATGTGCGCCTCCACCGAGGCCAGCGTATCGCCCGGCAGCACGCGGAAGTTGACGGCTGCCTCGGCACGGCCCGGCAGCACGTTGTCCTTGTTGCCGGCGCGCACGATGGTCAGCGCGGTGGTGGTGCGCAGCATCGCATTGCTGCTCACGCCTTTTTCGAGCTGGCCCTGCACCACCGGGCCGAAGAGCCAGAGGTTGGAGAGCGCGACGCGGCCGAAGCCCTTCATCTCGGGCGCCAGCGTCGCGAACATCTCGCCCGCCACGCCGCCGATCGCGGCCGGCATCGGGTTCGCTTCGAGCTTGGCCAGCGCCGCGCTCATGCTGCCGATGGCCGTGCTGGACGGCGGCATCGACGAGTGGCCCGGCGGCGTGTCGAGCGAGAGGAAGAAGGTGCCGTAGCCCTTCTCGGCCAGGCCGATCAGGGCGGCCGGCTTGTCGAGGCCGGCGAGCACGCCTTCGGTGACCAGCAGGCCTTCGTCGAGCACCCATTCGAGCTGGACGCCGCGCGACTTCAAGAGCTCCGCGATCGGCTTGGCGCCGCGCAGGCCGCTGACCTCTTCGTCGTCGCCCGCCACGAGGTAGATGGTGTGCCGCGGCTGGAAGCCGCCGGTCACGAGCATCTCGATGGCTTCCATCTGCGCCAGCAGGTTGCCCTTGTTGTCCCAGGTGCCGCGGCCCCAGACGAAGCCGTCCTTGATCTGGCCGCTGAAGGGATCGACCTCCCAGGCCTTCTCGGTGCCGGGCGCGATCGGCACCACGTCCTGGTGCGCCATCAGCGCGACCGGCTTGGCAGAAGGGTCGCTGCCGGTCCAGGTGTAGAGCAGCGCGTGGTCACCGACGACTTCCTTCTTCAGCGTCGCATGCAGCTTGGGAAATTGCTGCGCCAGGTAAGCGTGAAGCTTCCTGAACTCCTCGCCATTGGACCCCGCGCCTTCGAAGCTCGACACGGTGCGGATCGGGATGGCACCTGAGAGCCGCTCGGCTACCGCCTTGGCATCGACCGCGACCTTCTGTACCGCCGGCACCTGCAACTGCCGCGAGGGCTGGCGCCAGGTGTTGCCCGCGATCACCACCGCCAGCACAAACAGCGCCAGCAGCAACCCGAGCAACACCCGTTTGATCACAGCCCGTCCTCGCCGTCGCTTCAGCTGAACTGCTTGCCTTCGGCCACCAGCTTCTGGATCAGCGGCGCGGGCTGCCAGAAGCTCGCGTCGTCGCGCGGGTTCTTGGCAAAGCGCTTCATCGCCTCGGCCACGTTGTAGAGGCCGACCTGGTTGGCATAGTGCATCGGGCCGCCGCGCCAGATCGGGAAGCCGTAGCCGGTGAGGTAGACCATGTCGATGTCGCCCGACTTGGACGCGATGCCGTCGTCGAGGATGTGCGCGCCTTCGTTCACCAGCGCGTAAACCAGGCGCTGCACGATCTCCTCGTCGGAGATCTTGCGCGGCGTGATGCCTTCGTCCTTGCGGTGCTTTTCGATCAGGTCGAGCACGACCTGGCTCGGGATCGCATCGCGCTTGCCGGCCTGGTAGTCGTACCACCCTGCCCCGGTCTTCTGGCCGAAGCGGCCCAGCTCGCAGAGCTTGTCGGCCGTCTTGCTGTACTTCATATCGGCGCGCTCGGTCGCGCGGCGCTTGCGGATCGCCCAACCGATGTCGTTGCCCGCCAGGTCGCCCATGCGGAACGGACCCATGGCGAAGCCGAACTTCTCGATCGCGCGGTCGACCTGCTGCGGCGTCGCGCCTTCGTCCAGCAGGAAGCCGGCCTGACGCGAGTACTGCTCGATCATGCGGTTGCCGATGAAGCCGTCGCACACGCCGGAGACCACGGCGGTCTTCTTGATCTTCTTGGCGATCGCCATCACGGTGGCCAGCACGTCCTTGGCCGTCTCCTTGCCGCGCACCACTTCGAGCAGCTTCATCACGTTGGCCGGGCTGAAGAAGTGCATGCCGACCACGTCCTGCGGGCGCTTGGTGAAGGCGGCGATCTTGTCGACGTCGAGCGTCGAGGTGTTGGAGGCCAGGATGGCGCCCGCCTTGGCGACGCGGTCCAGTTCCTTGAACACCTTCTCCTTGACGCCGAGCTCCTCGAACACCGCTTCGATGATCAGGTCGGCGTCCCTCAGGTCGTTGTAGTCGAGCGTGGTCGAAAGCAGCGCCATCCGCTCTTCGTACTTCTCGGGCTTGAGCTTGCCCTTCTTGACCTGTGCTTCGTAGTTCTTCTTGATGGTGGCGATGCCGCGGTCGAGCGCCTCCTGCTTCATCTCGAGGATCTTGACCGGGATGCCCGCGCTCAGGAAGTTCATCGAGATGCCGCCGCCCATGGTGCCGGCGCCGATCACGCCGACCGACTTGATGGCACGCTGCGGCGTGTCTTCAGGCACGTCGGGAATGCGCGAGGCTGCGCGTTCGGCCATGAACAGGTGGCGCAGCGCCATCGATTCGGGCGTGAACATCAGCGCGGTGAAGAGGCGCCGTTCTTCGGCCATGCCGTCGTCGAACTTCATCTGCGTGGCGGCCTGCACCGCATCCACGCACTTGAGCGGCGCCGGGTAGTTCTTCGACATGCCGCCGACCATGTTGCGCGCGAACTGGAAATAGGCATCGCCCTGCGGGTGCTTGCACGGCAGCTTGCGCACCAGCGGCAGCTCGCCGCTCTTGCCGGCCACCGACTTGGCGAACTCGACCGCTTCCTCGAACAGCGTCTCGGGCGATGCGGCCAGCTTGTCGAACAGCTTCTGGCCGGGCAGCGAGGCGAGCAGCTCGCTCTTGACCGCTTCGCCGCTCACGATCATGTTGAGCGCGGTCTCCACGCCCAGCACGCGCGGCAGGCGCTGCGTGCCGCCGGCGCCGGGCAGCAGGCCCAGCTTGACCTCGGGCAGCGCGACGCTGGTGCCGGGCGCGGCCACGCGGTAGTGGCAGCCCAGGGCCAGCTCGAGGCCGCCGCCCATGCAGACCGAATGGATGGCCGCGACGATCGGCTTGGTCGATGCCTCGAGCGCGAGGATCACGCTCAGCAGATTGGGCTCCTGCAGCGCCTTGGGCGTGCCGAACTCCTTGATGTCGGCGCCGCCCGAGAAGGCCTTGCCCGCGCCGGTGATCACGATCGCCTTGACGGCCGCGTCGTCCAGCGCCTTCGAAAGCCCGTCGGTGATGCCGATGCGCGTCGAGAAACCGAGGCCATTGACCGGGGGGTTGGTCAGGGTGATCACGGCGACGTCGCCGAGCACTTTGTATTCAGCCGTCATGCTGCGTTCCTTTGGGATGGGAGAGGATCGAAAAAGGGGCCTCGCGTCAAAAAGCACGAGTGTTCTTTTTTGATTGAAATTCTAGGCGTTTCGCGTGACCCCGCAACCGGGTATCAGTCGCTGCCGAGACAAGTGGATGGAGCTTAGACCTCCAGCCACTCCTTGCGGGTCGCGGCATCGGCACGCAGGCTGTCCGGCGTGCCGTCGAACACGATGCTGCCATGGCCCATGACCAGCGCGCGGTCGGAAATCTGCATCGCGATCGTCAGCTTCTGCTCGATCAGCAGCACCGAGATGCCCTTGTCCTTGAGCGTGCGCAGGTACTGGCCCACCAGTTCGACGATCTTGGGCGCAAGGCCCTCGGTCGGCTCGTCGATGATGATCAGGTCGGGGTCGCCCATCAGCGTGCGGCACAGCGTCAGCATCTGCTGCTCGCCGCCCGAGAGCACGCCGGCCTCGGTGTGCTGGCGCTCCTTGAGGCGCGGGAACATGCCGTACATGTCGTCGAACTGCCAGCGGCTGCCTTTCCCCTTGCCCTTCTGCCCGAGCAGCAGGTTCTGGTGCACCGTGAGCTTGGGGAAGATGTCGCGGTTCTCGGGTACGTAGCCGATGCCCATGTGCGCGATCTCGTAGGCCTTGCGGCGCAGGATGTCCTGCTCTTTCCAGTGCAGGCCGCCCTCGGCATGCACCAGGCCCATGATGGCCTTGGCCGTGGTCGAGCGGCCCGAGCCGTTGCGGCCCAGCAGGGCCACGATCTCGCCGGGACCGACCGCGAATGAAACGCCATGCAATACATGGCTCTTGCCGTAGTAGGCATGAATGTCCTGGAGCTTTAGCATTTCGGGTCTCCCGCCGGGCCGCCCCAAGGGAGACCCGCGCCCCCTCGGGGGGCAGCGAATACACAGAGTGATGAGCGTGGGGGCATCAGTGTCCTCCGCTCTGCGCGTCCGCGACCGAAGAGCCCAGGTACGCCTCCTGCACTCGCGCATTGGCGCGCACCGCCGCGGGCTTGTCGAAGGCGATCACCTCGCCGTAGACGACCACCGCGATCTTGTCGGCCAGGCCGAACACCACGCCCATGTCGTGCTCCACGGTGAGCAGGGTCTTGCCAACCGTCACCTGCTTGATCAGCGCGATGAAGTGCGCGGTCTCGGTCTTGCTCATGCCGGCCGTCGGCTCGTCGAGCAGGATCACGCTGGCGCCGCCGGCGATGGTGACGCCGATCTCCAGCGCGCGCTGTTCGGCATAGGTGAGGTTCACCGCATGCACGTCGCGCTTTTTTTCAAGTCCCACCTGGCGCAGCAGCTCCTCGGTGCGCTCGTTCGCATCGTCGAGCTTCGACAGGAAACGCAGGAAGCTGTAGCGATAGCCCAGGCTCCACAGCACGCCGCAGCGCAGGTTCTCGAACACGCTGAGCTTGGGGAAGATGTTGGTGATCTGGAAGCTGCGCGAAAGGCCCAGCCGGTTGATCTCGAAGGGCCTCTTGCCGTCGATGCGCTGGCCGTGCAGCAGCACCTCGCCGCTGGTCGGCTCGAGCCGGCCGCTGACGAGATTGAAGAGCGTGGACTTGCCGGCGCCGTTGGGCCCGATGATCGCGATGCGCTCGCCGGCTTCCACCGCCAGGTCGACGCCGCGGATGATCTCGGTCTTGCCGAAGTTCTTGCGCAAGGCCTTGAGCTCGAGTGCGTGGGTCATACCGTCTCTCTCCGCTTGATCTCGGCTTCGATCTCTTCCTGGATATGGCCCCAGATCTTTACGAAGCGGCGTCGCACCCATTCCACCAGCAGGACCCCCGCGGCAAGCAGCCCGCCCGCGCCGATCCAGCTGGCCGGGCTGGAGACATCGAGCTCCACGCCCATGAAGTTGAGCTTCGGGCCCAGCGCCATGTTGAGCTGCACGTGATAGATCATCTCGACCAGCGCCGCTGCGCCGACCACCATCACGGCCCCGGTCAGGATCAGGCCGCCATAGAGACCCCACAGGGGCTTGAACTTGCCGAACTTGGCCACCCGCAGGTTCATCATGATCAGGCTCGCAATGCCGCCCGGCGCGAACATCACCATGAACAGGAACACCAGGCCCAGGTACAGCAGCCAGGCCTTGGTGAGCTCCGACAGCAGCACCGACGCCAGGACCAGCAACACGGCACCGATGATCGGGCCGAAGAAGAAGGTGGCCCCGCCCAGGAAGGTGAACAGGAGGTAGCCGCCCGAGCGGACCGTGCTCAGGCTGTCGGATGCGTTGACGATCTCGAAGTTGATGGCCGCCAGCGCGCCGCCGATGCCGGCGAAGAAACCGGCGATGATGAAGGCGAGGTAGCGCACCCACTGGGTGTCGTAACCGATGAACTCGACGCGCTCGGGGTTGTCGCGCACCGCGTTGAGCATGCGGCCCAGCGGCGTGCCGGTGAACGCGAACATGAGCGCCGTGGAGACGAAGCAGTACACCGCGATCAGGTAGTACACCTGGATCTGCGGCCCGAACGTCAGCCCGAGGAAAGGCGTGCCGTAGACGCGGTTGGTCGTGACGCCGCCCTCGCCGCCGAAGAAGCCCGGAAACATCAGCGACATGGCCGCGACCAGTTCGCCGATACCCAGCGTGATCATTGCGAAGGTGGTGCCGGACTTCTTGGTGGTCACGTAGCCCAGCAGGATCGCGAACAGCACGCCCGCCACGCCGCCGACCAGCGGAATCGTCACCAGCGGCAGCGGCACGGCGCCCTTGGTCGCGAGATTCATCGCGTGCACCGCGACGAAGGCACCCAGTCCCGTGTAGACCGCATGGCCGAAGCTCAGCATGCCGCCCTGCCCGAGCAGGATGTTGTAGCTCAGGCAGATGATGATGAGATAGCCGATCTGCGACAGCATGGTGAGCGCCAGGCTGCTGCGAAACACCAGCGGCGCGATGATCAGACTCAGGGCGAAGAGCGTCCAGATCAACACACGCCCGATGTTCCAGGGCTTGAAGCGGTAGTAGGTGGTCTTCCGCGTACCCGCGCCGGACACCGGGGTGTCGTCGGCACGCGCCGCGGAAGTGCTTGCATGGGTTGTCATGTTTTCAGCCTTCCCGCTTGCCGAGCAGCCCCTTGGGCCGGAAGATCAGGATCAGCACCAGGAACAGGTACGGCAGGATCGGAGCGATCTGCGCGACGCTGAGCTGAAGCAGTTCGTACCCGAAGGTGCTGGGCGTCACGGTGACGCCCAGGGCCTGCAGCCCGGACGCCAGCGACTCGTCGATGGCCACAGCAAAGGTCTGCAACACGCCGATCAGGAGCGATGCCAGGAAGGCGCCGGCCAGCGAGCCCATCCCGCCGACCACCACCACCACGAACACGATCGACCCGACCGCCCCGGCCATGGCGGGCTCGGTGACGTAGGTGTTCCCGCCGATCACACCGGCCAGGGCGGCCAGCGCCGCGCCGCCGCCGAACACGAGCATGAACACCCGCGGCACGTTGTGGCCCAGCGCCTCGACCGTCTCCGGATGCGTGAGCGCCGCCTGGATCACCAAGCCGATGCGGGTGCGGGTCAGCAGGAGCCAGACCGACAGCAGCATCAGCAGCGCGAGCAGCATGATGAAGGATCTCGACTTGGGAAACTGCGTTCCGAACAGGGTGAACAGCGGCCCCTGCAGCTGCGACGGCAACCCGTACGGCACCGTCGCGCGACCCCAGACCAGCTGCACCAGCTCGAGGATCAGGTAGGACAGGCCGAAGGTCACCAGCAACTCGGGCACGTGCCCGAACTTGTGAACGCGCCGCAGGCTGTAACGCTCGAAAAGCGCGCCCAGCACGAAGACCAGCAGCGGCGCGATGACCAGGGCGGCCCAGAAGCCCAGCACGCCGGAGATGGTGTAGGCGAAATAGGCACCCAGCATGTAGAAGCTGGTGTGCGCGAAGTTGAGCACGCCCATCATGCTGAAGATCAGCGTCAGGCCCGAGCTCAGCATGAACAGCAGCAGCCCGTAGCTGAGGCCGTTCAGCAGGGATATGGCGAAGAATTCCACGGTGTCGTCGTCGTCGTTGCAGCCGCGAGCGGCGAAGTCAAAAAAAGCGCCGGTGAGCGACTTCCATCACCCACCGGCGTTTCGCTGGTGTGCCGGGCTTACGGTGCCGGCCGCTTCATCTCGCAAGTCGTCGGCGTGCTTGCGATGTAGGGCTCGAGGTATTTCACCGGCGCGAAGGTGTAGCCGGTGTTCTCCACGCTGTACTTGTACTTGGCATCGACCTTCTGCCACTTGGAGATCCAGAGTCCCTGCTGCAGCTGGTGGTCGGTCTTGCGCATCTCGGATTCGCCGTTGAAGCCCTTGAACTTCAATCCTTCCAGCGCCGCGCCAACCTTCATGGGGTCGGTGGACTTGGCCTTGGCCATGCCCTCGCTCATCATGACGATCGCGTTGTAGATCGAGAAGGTGTAGAAGTCGTCGCTGAACTTGGTCTTGAAGTCATTCATCAAGGTGCCCAGCTCGCCGGTGTAGTTCGAGTGGTTGTAGGCGATCTGGTAGACCTCCAGCTCACCACCCGAAGCAAGCGCGGTGGGCGTGCCGGACACGCCGGCGTAGTACGCGTAGATCGGCAGCTTCAGGCCCGAATCGTTCAGCGCCTTGATCAGCAGGGTCATGTCCTGGCCCCAGTTGCCGGTGACGATCGTGTCGGCGCCCGACTGCTTGATCTTGGCCACGTAGGGTGCGAAGTCCTTCACCTGGCCCAGCGGGTGCAGATCGTCGCCCACGATCTTGGCGTCGGGCCGGTTACGCGCCATGCCTTCCTTGAAGTACTTCGAGACCTGCTGGCCATGCGAGTAGTTCTGGTTGATCAGGTAGACCTTGGAGATCTTGGGCTGGTCCTTCATGAAGGAGGTGAGCGCCGCCATCTTCATCGAGGTGTCGGCGTCGAGCCGGAAATGCGAGAAGGTGCACTTCTCGTTCGTGAGCACCGGATCGACCGCGGCGTAGTTCAGGTAGACGATCTCCTTGCCGGGATTGCGCTCGTTGTGCTTGGCCACGGCATCGGCGAGCGGCACGGCGACGTTCGAGCCGTTGCCCTGCGTGACGTAGCGGAAGCCCTGGTCGCTGGCGGCCTTCAGGAGGTTCAGCGCTTCCTGCGGCGAACTCTTGCTGTCCATGCCGACGACCTCGAATTTGACGCCTGCCGCGTTCTTTGCGCCGCTGAGCTTCTCCGCGACCAGTTGCCAGCTCTTGAGCTGGTTCTGACCGACGTTGGCGAAGGGGCCCGAGAGCCCTTCGATCATCGCGATGCGGACGGTTTCGCCCTTCTGGGCAAGGGCGCCGGTGGCGGTGGCGGCGAGGATGGCCGCGGTGGCGATCTTCAGAGCGAATTTCATTTGATGTCTCCTGGTCTGTGCTGCATTGCGCAATGAGATTACAAGTCTTTCCGACCCCGCCCGTCAGGGAATGCCCGTAAGCGTTCCGCGGCGGGGGCGGTTTTTATCACCCATGCGACAGGGTGCACTGCGCTGGTGCTACCCGCCGGTAGGATTCGGCGCCTCTTCTTTTCAGCACCCGGGCAGCTTGTAGTCGCGCAGCTGCTCGCGCAGGCGCGTCTTCAGGATCTTGCCGGTCGCGCCGAGCGGAATGGCCTCGACGAACACCACATCGTCGGGAACCTGCCACTTTGCCGTCTTGCCGCTGTAGAAGGCCAAAAGCTCGTCGCGCGTGAGTTCGGCGCCCGGCTTCTTCACCACCACCACGATCGGCCGCTCGTCCCATTTCGGATGAGCCACGCCGATGCAGGCCGCCATCGCGACCGCCGGATGGGCCACGGCGATGTTCTCGATGTCGATCGAGCTGATCCACTCGCCGCCGGACTTGATCACGTCCTTGCTGCGGTCGGTGATCTGCAGGTAGCCGTCGGCGTCGACGGTCGCCACGTCGCCGGTGGGGAACCAGCCGCGCCCCTGCGCGTCGGGCACCAGCGGGTCGCCGCCCTCGCCCTTGAAATACTCCTTGACCACCCACGGCCCCTTGACCAGCAGGTCGCCCGAGGTCTTGCCGTCCCAGGGCAGATCGCGGCCGTCGCCGTCGACGATCTTCATGTCGACGCCGAAGATCGCGCGGCCCTGCTTCATGCGGATGGCCGTCTGCTGCGCGGGCGACTGCGTGAGGTGCTTGTTCTTCAAGGTGCACAGCGTGCCGAGCGGCGACATCTCGGTCATGCCCCAGGCATGCAGCACTTCGACGCCGTACTGCTGCTGGAAGGCGTTAATCATGGCCGGCGGGCAGGCCGAGCCGCCGATCACGGTGCGCTTCAGCGTCGAGAACTTGAGCCCGTTCGCCTGCATGTGGCCCAGCATCATTTGCCAGACGGTGGGCACGCCGGCGGCAAAGCTGACCCGTTCGGATTCGATCAGCTCGAACACCGACTTGCCGTCGAGCGCCGGCCCCGGGAACACCAGCTTGGCGCCGGTCAGCGCGGCCGAGTATGGAATACCCCAGGCGTTGACGTGGAACATCGGCACCACCGGCAGCACCGAATCGCGCGCCGACAGATTCATGACGTCCGGCAGCGCGGCCGCATAGGCATGCAGCAAGGTCGAGCGATGGCTGAAGAGCGCGGCCTTGGGGTTGCCCGTGGTGCCGCTCGTGTAGCACATGCTCGAGGCCGAGTTCTCGTCGAAGCTGGGCCAGGCGTAGGTGTCGGTATGGGGCGCGATCCAGGCCTCGTAGCTCACCAGGTTGGGGATGCCGCTGTCGACAGGGAGCTTGTCGGCATCGCACAGCGCAATCCACTTTCTGATGGTGGGGCACTTGGCGTGCACGGCCTGGATCAGCGGGAGGAACGTGAGATCGAAGCACAGGACCTGGTCTTCGGCATGGTTCGCGATCCAGGCGATCTGGTCGGGATGCAGGCGCGGATTGATGGTGTGCAGCACACGGCCGCTGCCGCTGACGCCGTAGTAGAGCTCCAGGTGGCGGTGGCCGTTCCAGGCCAGCGTGGCGATGCGATCGGAGAAAAGCAGTTGCTCCAAGTCCAGCGCGTTGGCGACCTGTCGCGCGCGCGACGCGATCTGGCGCCAGGTGCTGCGATGGATGTCGCCTTCGACGCGCCGCGAGACGATCTCGGCGTCGCCGTTGTGGCGCTCGGCGAACTCGATCAGCGACGAGATCAGCAACGGTTGGTCCTGCATCAAACCCAGCATCTGTAAGCTCCTTTTCAAGTAACGTCCGAAAAATTTCGCGGACCTTCGCGTCCGCCTGGTTCGCGATTCATTCAATCTTCGGCCGATCACACAATGACAGAAACCCGCAGTGCGATCCGTGCAAGCCAGCGCCGCATGAGGCCGATGGCGCGCATAGCCCCCGCGGCCAGGGGTTTAGTCGCCTGCGGGACAATCGGCGCATGACCATGCTTGCAGACGAGGCGGCCATCGTCGACCTGGGCCTCGACTGGACCCCGGGCTTTTCCGCACTGGGCCCTGCCTTCTTCACCGAACTCCGCCCCACCCCGTTGCCCGAGCCCTACTGGGTCGGCCGCAGCACGGCGCTGGCGCGCGAACTCGGACTGGACGAGGCCTGGCTGCATTCGGCCGAAGGACTGGCCGCCTTCACCGGCAATGTGCCGGTCGCCGGCACGCGCCCCTACGCCAGCGTCTACAGCGGCCACCAGTTCGGGGTCTGGGCCGGTCAGCTGGGCGACGGCCGCGCGATCATGCTGGGCGAGACCGAGCGCGGCTTCGAGCTGCAGCTCAAGGGCTCGGGGCGCACGCCCTACTCGCGCATGGGCGACGGCCGCGCGGTGCTGCGATCGAGCATCCGCGAATTCCTCTGCAGCGAAGCGATGCATGCGCTCGGCATCCCGACGACGCGCGCGCTGTGCGTGACCGGTTCGGACGCGCGAATCCGCCGCGAGGAACTCGAAACCGCCGCCCTCGTGACGCGCGTGTCGCCGAGCTTCATCCGCTTCGGCCACTTCGAGCATTTCGCGGCCAACCAGCAGGACGAGGAATTGCGCGCGCTGGCCGACTACGTCATCGACCGCTACTTCCCCGCCTGCCGCACGACCGAACGCTTCAACGGCAACGCCTATGCCGCCCTGCTCGAAGCGGTGAGCGAGCGCACCGCGGCGCTTTTGGCCCAATGGCAGGCGGTCGGCTTCTGCCATGGCGTGATGAACACCGACAACATGAGCATCCTCGGGCTCACCATCGACTACGGGCCCTTCCAGTTCCTCGACGGCTTCGATCCGCGCCACATCTGCAACCACAGCGACACCGCCGGCCGCTATGCCTACAACCAGCAGCCCAATGTCGCGTACTGGAACCTCTTCTGCCTGGCCCAGGCGCTGCTGCCGCTGATCGGCGACCAGGAGATCGCGGTCGCCGCGCTGGAGTCGTACAAGACGGTGTTCCCTGACGCGTTCGAGGCGCGCATGCGGTCCAAGCTCGGCCTGATCGATCCGGCGCCGGCCGACCGCGCGCTGATCGAGGGCGTGCTCAAGCTGCTGGCACAGGAAAAGGTGGACTACACCATCTTCTGGCGCCGCCTGTCCGACCACATGGCCGGCGGCAGCTCCGAGGCGGTGCGCGACCTGTTCCTCGACCGCGCCGGCTTCGACGCCTGGCTGCTATCCTTTGCCGAGCGCCATGCGCAGACGCCGGCAGCGCAGGCCGCCGACCTGATGCGCAAGAGCAATCCCAAGTTCGTGCTGCGGAACCACCTGGGGCAGCAGGCGATCGAATCGGCGCAGCAAAAAGACTTCTCGGGCGTCGCCGCCTTGCTGAAGCTGCTCGAAACCCCATTTGAAGACCATGCCGGCCACGAGGCCTATGCCGGCTTCCCGCCCGACTGGGCTTCCACGATCGAAATCAGCTGCTCATCATGACCACACCCATTCAGAAAACCGAAGCCGAATGGAAAGCCATCCTGGCCGAAAAAGGCGCCGAGCTCGGCGCCTTCGAGGTGACGCGCCACGCCGCCACCGAGCGCCCGTTCACCGGCAAGTACGAAGCCCACTGGGAAGACGGCACCTACCACTGCGTCTGCTGCGGCGCCAAGCTGTTCGAATCCGCCACCAAGTTCGACGCCGGCTGCGGCTGGCCCAGCTTCTCGCAGGAAGCGGTGCCGGGCGCCATCAAGAACATCGTCGACCGCTCGCACGGCATGGTTCGCACCGAAAATGTGTGTGCCAATTGCGGCGCCCACCTGGGCCACGTGTTTCCCGACGGTCCCACCGAAACCGGCCTGCGCTACTGCATGAACTCGGCCTCGCTGGACTTCCACAAGCGCGACGCGTGACGCAGACGAAACAACATGAAACTGCTGCTCGACTTCTTCCCGATCCTGCTGTTCTTCGGCGCGTTCAAGCTCTACGACATCTACACCGCCACCGGCGTGCTGATGGCGGCCACGGTGCTGCAGACGGGCATCGTCTGGTTCAACGAGCGCCGCCTGGCGCCGATGCAGAAGGCCACGCTGGTGCTGATCCTGCTGTTCGGCTCGCTCACGCTGCTCCTGCACGACGATCGCTTCATCAAGTGGAAGCCGACGGTGCTCTACGGCGCGATGGCCCTGGCGCTGGCCGTCGCGCTCTGGATCTTCAAGAAGAACTTTCTCAAGATGCTGCTCGGCGCGCAGCTGGAACTGCCGGTGCAGATCTGGGGCCGGCTCAACATCGCGTGGATCGCCTACTGCGTGTTCATGGCCACGATCAACGGCTATGTGGCCGCGTATTTCAGCACCGAGGCCTGGGTCAATTTCAAGCTCTGGGGCTATGCCTTCCCGATCGTCTTCCTGGTGGCGCAAGGGCTCTACATCTCGCCCCACCTCAAGTCCGACAAGCCTGCAGCATGAGCCTTCCGACCTCTGCGGACCTCGAGGCCCGCTTGCGTAACACCTTGCAACCCACGGTGCTCGAGGTGATCGACGAAAGCGCCGCGCATGCCGGCCATGCGGGCGCAGGCGCCGAGGGCTACGGCACCCATTTCCGCGTGCGCATCGCCTCGCCCCTGTTCGCCGGAAAGGCCCGCGTGGCGCGCCATCGGCTTGTGTATGATTCACTGCAACTTTTCATCGCACAAGGCCTTCACGCCATCGCCATCGAGACGCTTTGAAGCGCTTTGATTCCCGCCCGCCAGGGCGGCAAAGTACCCTCCCCTTATGAAGAAACAACTCCTGCAGGCCGTCGCAGCCGCTGCCCTTCTGGGCGCCATTCCCGCCGCTTTCGCCCAGAACGCGGCCATCGTCAACGGCAAGCCGGTGCCCAAGGCGCGCATGGACGTGCTGGCCCAGCAGCTCGCCGCCGCGGGCCGTCCGGTCACGCCGGAAATGCAGGGCCAGCTGCGCGAAGAGGTGGTCGCCCGCGAAATCTTCATGCAGGAAGCGCAGAAGCAGGGCCTGGACGCCACCGACGACTACAAGAACCAGCTCGAACTCGCGCGCCAGGCCATCCTGATCCGCCAGCTGTTCGAAAACTACCGCAAGGCCAACGCGGTGTCGGATGCCGACGTGCAGGCCGAATACGACAAGTTCGTCGCGGCCAACGGCGGCAAGGAATACAAGGCGCGCCACATCCTGGTCGAGAAGGAAGAGCAGGCGCAGAAGATCCTGGCCGACCTCAAGAAGGGCCAGAAGTTCGAGGACATCGCCAAGAAGCAGAGCAAGGACCCGGGATCGGGCGCCAACGGCGGCGACCTCGACTGGGCCGCGCCGGCGAGCTTCGTGCCCGAGTTCTCGGAAGCGATGATCAAGCTCAAGAAGGGCGAGACGACGTCGGCCCCGGTCAAGTCGCAGTTCGGCTACCACATCATCCGCGTCGACGACATCCGCCAGGCGCAGCTGCCGAAGGTCGAGGAGGTCAAGCCGCAGATCGTGCAGCAGCTGCAGCAGCAGCGGCTGCAGAAGTACCAGGAAGAGCTACGCGCGAAGGCAAAGGTGGAGTAACACCGGCCTTCGTGCTCCAACGAAAAAGCGGCCCGCGGGCCGCTTTTTTCATGGCGCCGGCGTCCTCAGCCAACCCATTTACGGGCATTGCGCCAAATGCGCATCCACGGACTCAGCGCGCTCTTGTCGCCCGAAGTCCAGCTCATCTGGACGTTGCGGAACACGCGCTCCGGATGCGGCATCAGCGCGGTGAAGCGGCCGTCGGCGGTTGTCACCGCGGTCAGCCCGTCGGCGCTGCCGTTGGGATTGAAGGGGTAGCGCTCGGTCGGCTGGCCGTGGTTGTCGACGAAGCGCATCGCGGCGATGGCGCGGGCGGCATCCCCGCGGTGCTTGAAGTTGGCGTAACCCTCGCCATGCGCGACCGCGATCGGCAGGCGGCTGCCCGCCATGCCGGCGAAGAACAGGCTCGGTGATTCGAGCACCTCGACCATCGCGAGACGCGCCTCGAAGCGCTCGCTCTGGTTGGTGGTGAAACGCGGCCAGGCTTCGGCGCCCGGGATGATGTCGGCCAGCTCGGCGAACATCTGGCAGCCGTTGCAGACGCCGAGGCCGAAGGTGTCGCCGCGCCCGAAGAAGTTCTTGAACTGCTCGGCCAGCTTCGGGTTGAAGGTGATGCTGCGCGCCCAGCCGATGCCTGCCCCCAGCGTGTCGCCGTAGCTGAAGCCGCCGCAGGCCACCACGCCCCTGAAATCCGCGAGGTCCGCCCTGCCCGTCTGCAGGTCGGTCATGTGGACGTCGAAGCTCTCGAAGCCTGCCTCGTTGAAGGCGTAGGCCATCTCGACATGCGAGTTGACGCCCTGCTCGCGCAGGATCGCAACCTTCGGCCGGGCCAGGTTCAGGAAAGGCGCGGCCACGTTCTCTTCGGCGCTCGGCGCCAGCAGCACATGGACACCCGGGTCCTGCGGCTCGCCAGCGGCCGCATGCTCGGCATCGGCGCAGGCCGGGTTGTCGCGCTCGCGGCAGATCTTCCAGCTGACCGCATCCCAGACCTGGTGCAGGTCATGCAGGCTGGCGCTGAAGACGGCCTTGGCATCGCGCCAGACTTCGAGCTTGCCCTTGCCCGCATCCATGGGGGAGGCGGCGGGCCGGGTCTTGCCGACGAAATGGCTGTGGGCGCTGAGGCCGTGCGCGCGCAAGGTCTGCATGACCTCGTTGCGCTCGGCGGTGCGCACCTGCAGAAGCATGCCGAGCTCTTCGTTGAAGAGCGCCTTGAGCGTGAGCTCTTCGCGCCGCGCACTGACCTGGCCGGCCCAGTTCTTGGCATCGCCGTACTCGGCGCGGCTGTCGCTGATGCCGTCGCCTTCGGTCACGAGCAGGTCGACGTTGAGCGCCACGCCCACATGGCCGGCAAAGGCCATCTCGCAGGCGGCGGCGAACAGGCCGCCGTCGCTGCGGTCGTGCATCGCGAGGATCTTGTCCTCGGCGCGCAGCGCGTTCACGGCCGCCACCAGCTTGACCAGGTCTTGCGGGTCGTCGAGGTCGGGCACCGTGTCGCCGCTCTGCGCCAGCGTCTGCGCCAGGATGCTGCCGGCCATGCGTTGCTTGCCGCGGCCGAGGTCGATCAGCACCAGCGTGGTGTCGGGCTCGGTGGCGTCGAGCTGCGGCGTGAGCGTGCCGCGCACGTCGGCGAGCGTGGCGAAGGCGCTCACGACCAGGCTCACGGGCGAGGTGACTTTCTTCTGCGCGCCGTCGGCCTGCCATTGGGTGCGCATCGACAGCGAATCCTTGCCGACCGGGATCGAGATGCCGAGCGCCGGGCACAGTTCGAGGCCCACAGCCTTGACGGTCTCGTAGAGCGCCGCATCCTCGCCCGGCTCGCCGCAGGCCGCCATCCAGTTGGCCGAGAGCTTGACGCGCGACAGCTCAATCGGCGCGGCCAGCAGATTGGTGATGGCTTCCCCGACCGCCATGCGGCCCGAGGCCGGTGCATCGATGGCCGCCAGCGGCGTGCGCTCGCCCATGCTCATGGCCTCGCCGGCGAAGCCCCGGTAGTCGGCCAGGGTCACGGCGCAGTCGGCCACCGGCACCTGCCAGGGGCCGACCATCTGGTCGCGGTGGCTCAGGCCACCGACGGTACGGTCGCCGATGGTGATCAGGAAGCGCTTCGAAGCGACCGTGGGGTGCGACAACACATCGATGGCGGCCTTCTGCAGATCGACACCGTTGAGGTCGAGCGGCTTGAAACTGCGCGCGACCGTTTTCACGTCGCGCAGCATCTTGGGCGGCTTGCCGAGCAGCACGTCCATCGGCATGTCGACCGGCGGCGCACCGTCGTCCGCCACGACCAGCTGCCGCTCCTGCGTCGCCACGCCGACCACCGCAAAAGGACAGCGCTCCCGTTCGCAGAACGCGCGGAACTGGTCCAAGGATTCCGGCGCGATCGCGAGCACATAGCGCTCCTGGCTCTCGTTGCACCAGATCTCCTTCGGCGCCATGCCCGACTCCTCGAGCGGCACGGCGCGCAGGTCGAAGAGCGCGCCGCGTCCGGCGTCGTTGGTGAGCTCGGGGAAGGCATTGCTCAGGCCGCCCGCGCCTACGTCGTGGATCGCGAGGATCGGGTTCGCGACGCCCTGCTGCCAGCAATGGTTGATGACCTCCTGCGCGCGGCGTTCGATCTCCGGGTTGCCGCGCTGCACCGAGTCGAAGTCCAGCTCGGCCGCATTGGCGCCGGTCGCCATCGAGCTCGCCGCGCTGCCGCCCATGCCGATGCGCATGCCGGGGCCGCCGAGCTGGATCAGCAGCGAACCCTCGGGGAAGCGGATCTTCTTCGTCTGCGCCGCGTCGATGCTGCCGAGGCCGCCCGCAATCATGATCGGCTTGTGGTAGCCGCGCTGCACGGTGTCGGCGTCGCTCTCGATCGCCTGCTCGTACTCGCGGAAATAGCCCAGGAGGTTGGGTCGGCCGAACTCGTTGTTGAATGCGGCGCCGCCCAGCGGGCCCTCGGTCATGATCTGCAGCGGGCTCGCAATGTGCCCGGGCTTGCCGTAGCTGCCTTCCGTGGGCCAGAGCTTCGACACCGTGAAGCCGGTCAGTCCGGCCTTGGGCTTGGAGCCGCGGCCGGTGGCGCCCTCGTCGCGGATCTCGCCGCCCGCGCCGGTCGAGGCGCCCGGAAAGGGCGAGATCGCCGTCGGATGGTTGTGCGTCTCGACCTTCATCAGCACATGGCTCAGGGCGCTTTGCTTCTGATAGCTGCCCGAGGCCGAGCCGGCCACGAAGCGCTCGACCTGCGTGCCCTCCATGACCGAGGCGTTGTCGGCATAGGCGATCACCGTGTGCTGCGGGTTCTGGCGCTCCGTATGGCGAATCATCGAGAACAGGCTCTGGGGCTGCGCCACGCCGTCGACGATGAAGTCGGCGTTGAAGATCTTGTGCCGGCAGTGCTCGCTGTTGGCCTGCGCGAACATCATCAGCTCGACGTCGCTCGGGTTGCGGCCGAGCCGGGTGAAGGCCTCGACCAGGTAGTCGATCTCGTCCTCGGCCAGCGCGAGGCCGAAGCTCGTGTTGGCCGCGACCAGCGCGGCGCGGCCGCCCTTCTGCACGTCGACCTGCGCCATCGGCTGGGCCGGCAGCTCGGCGAACAGGCTGGCAGCCTGTTCGAGCTCGGCCAGCACCGATTCGGTCATGCGGTCGTGCAGCAGTGCCGCGACCGCGGCGAGCTTGTCGCCTTCCAGCGCAGGCGCCTTGCCCAGCAGCGGCGCCTTCAGCATCAGGTGGTACTGGGTCACGCGCTCGACGCGGCGCAGCGCCAGGCCGCAGTTGTGGGCGATGTCGGTCGCCTTGGAGGCCCAGGGCGACACGGTGCCGAGACGCGGCGTGACGACAACGCTCGGCCCGGCCTTGGCCGGCGCCACGAAGGGTTCGCCGTAGCCCAGCAGCGCGGCGAAGCGCTCGCGCTCGGCGGGGTTGAGTGCCGCATCCGTCACGACCAGGTGCACGAAACGGGCGGAAATTCCTTCGATGCGCGGCTCGATGGCTGTGAGGCGGGGCAACAGCTGCCGCGCCCTGAAATCGCTGAGCGCGCTGCAGCCCTCGAAGAAGGTCACCACCAGGGCGACGGGATGGGAAGACGGGTTCACGGGCAACGTCACGATCGGATCGGCCGGGCGGCCGCGTTTGAGAATCAAGAGAAGGAGGCGGCGGCCGCTGACTGGGGCCATCCGCGCCAACCCTGAATTTTAGCGGGGTGGATGGGATAATTCCGGGATGAGCATTACCTACAAAGACGCCGAAGGCGTGGCCGGCATGCGCGTGGCGTGCCGCCTGGCCTCCGAGGTGCTGGACTACCTGACCCCGCACGTCAAACCCGGCGTGACCACCAACGAGATCGACAAGCTCGCGCACGACTACATCACGCAGGTCCAGGGCGCGATTCCGGCGCCGCTGAACTACATGGGCGCAAGCAGCGTCCCCTACCCCAAATCCATCTGCACCTCGGTCAACCACGTGGTGTGCCATGGCATCCCGAACGACAAGGCGCTGAAGAAGGGCGACATCGTCAACTGCGACATCACGGTCATCAAGGACGGCTGGCACGGCGACACCAGCCGCATGTTCGTGGTCGGCGACGCCTCGATCGCGGCCAAGCGGCTCTGCACCTTCACCTACGAGGCCATGTGGCACGGCATCGTCAAGGTGAAGCCGGGCGCGCACCTGGGCGACATCGGCTTCGCAATCCAGCGCTTCGCCGAAAGCAACGGCTTCTCGGTGGTGCGCGAGTTCTGCGGCCACGGCATCGGCCGCGGCTTCCATGAAGAGCCGCAGGTGCTGCACTACGGCAAGCCCGGCACGCTGGACGAGCTCAAGCCCGGCATGACCTTCACCATCGAGCCGATGATCAACGCCGGCAAGCGCGACATCAAGGAAGACGCCCGCGGCGGCCAGTACGACGGCTGGACCATCGTCACGCGCGACCATTCGCTGTCGGCGCAGTGGGAGCACACGGTGCTGGTCACCGAGACCGGCTACGAGGTGCTCACGCTCTCCGCCGGCAGCCCGCCGCCGCCCGCTTTCGTCAACACCGCGGCTTGACGCCGGCCCGGCCTCTGAGGGCTGCCATGGTGGACCTTCCATCCTTGCGCGACGCCTACCGCACGCACAAGCTGGCGCTGTTCGACCAGCTGCGCTGCGCGCGCGCGCCCACGCGCAGCGTCCACACCGTGCTGCGCCAGCTGGCGGCCCTGGCCGACGAGGCGCTGCACGCGCTGTGGGCCGATGCGGGCTTCGGCAGCCAGTTCGCGCTGGTCGCAGTCGGCGGCTTCGGGCGGGGCGAGCTGTTCCCCTATTCCGATGTGGACGTCCTGCTGCTGCTCCCGCGGGACCATGCGACGGACATCGAGCCGGCGCGGATCGAGGCCTTCATCGGCCGGTGCTGGGACACCGGGCTCGAGATCGGCTCCAGCGTGCGCACGGTCGACGAATGCCTGGCAGAAGCGTCGAAGGACGTGACGGTCCAGACCTCGCTGCTCGAATCCCGCCTCATCGCAGGCGACAAGAAGCTCTACGCGGCCTTCCGCAAGCGCTTCGTCGCCGCCATCGACCCGCAGGCCTTCTTCGCGGCCAAGTCGCAGGAGATGCGGCATCGGCACCAGAAGTACGACAACACGCCCTACGCGCTCGAGCCCAATTGCAAGGAATCGCCCGGCGGCCTGCGGGATCTGCAGACCATCCTCTGGATGACCAAGGCCGCCGGCTTCGGCAAGCGCTGGGACGACCTGGCGAAGAACGGTCTGGCCACGGCCTTCGAGGTGCAGCAGATCAAGCGCAACGAGGCACTTCTGAGCCTGATCCGCGCGCGCCTGCACGTGACCGCCAACCGGCGCGAGGACCGGCTGGTGTTCGACCTGCAGACCGCCGTGGCCGCTACCTTCGGCTACGTCGGCGAGTCGCAGCGCAAGTCCAGCGAGGCGCTGATGCGCCGCTACTACTGGGCGGCCAAGGCGGTCACGCAGCTCAACCAGATCCTCTTGCTCAACATCGCCGAGCGGCTGCAGCCGCAGGCCGAGGAGTCGACGCCGATCAACGAGCGCTTCTTCGAGCGGGCCGGGCTGATCGAGGTGGCGAGCGACGCCCTGTACATCAAGGACCCGCACGCGATCCTCGAGACCTTTCTGCTCTACCAGAAGACCATCGGCGTCAACGGCCTTTCGGCCCGCACGCTGCGCGCGCTCTACAACGCGCGCCACGTGATGGACAGCAAGTTCCGCAACGACCGCGTGAACCACGTGACCTTCATGCGCATGCTGCTGGAGCCGCGCGGCATCACGCACGCGTTCAGGCTCATGAACCAGACCTCGGTGCTGGGGCGCTATCTGCGCGTGTTCCGCAGCATCGTCGGGCAGATGCAGCACGACCTGTTCCACGTCTACACGGTCGACCAGCACATCCTGATGGTGCTGCGCAACGTGCGGCGCTTCTTCATCGTCGAGCATGCGCACGAATACCCGTTCTGCTCGCAGCTCGCGGCCGGCTGGGACAAGCCCTGGATCCTGTATGTCGCGGCCCTGTTCCACGACATCGCCAAGGGCCGCGGCGGCGACCATTCGGAACTGGGCGCGCGTGACGTGCGCCGCTTCTGCCGCCAGCACGAGATCGCGCGCGAGGACGCCAAGCTGATCGAGTTCCTGGTGGCCGAGCACCTGGTGATGAGCCAGGTCGCGCAGAAGCAGGACCTGAGCGATCCGAAGGTGATCGGCGACTTCGCCAAGCGCGTCGGCAACGAACGCTACCTGACCGCCCTCTACCTGCTCACCATCGCCGACATCCGCGGCACCTCGCCGCGCGTGTGGAACGCCTGGAAGGGCAAGCTGCTCGAGGACCTCTACCGCTCGACGCTGCGCGCGCTGGGCGGCCGCATGCCCGACCCCGGCGCCGAGGTCGAGGCGCGCAAGCGCGAGGCGCTGGTGCAGCTCGCGCTGCATGCGCAGCCTTTCGAGGCGCACAAGGCGCTGTGGGAGACGCTCGACGTCGGCTACTTCATGCGGCACGACGCATCCGAGATCGCGTGGCACACCATGCAGTTGTCGCGCCATGTGCCGCACAAGAACGTGCCGGTTGACCCGCAAACGCCGGCCGTCGTCCGCGCGCGGCTCTCGCCGGTGGGCGAGGGATTGCAGGTGGTGGTCTACACCCCCGACCAGCCGGACCTGTTCGCGCGCATCTGCGGCTACTTCGACCAGTCCTCCTTCAGCATCCTGGACGCCAAGGTGCACACGGCCACCAACGGCTATGCGCTCGACACATTCCAGGTCGTCACCACCTTCATCCCCGAGCACTATCGCGACCTGATCAACATGGTCGAGACCGGCCTGGCCAAGACGCTCGACGAGGCCGGCCCCCTGCCCCCGCCGAGCAAGGGCCGCGTATCGCGCCGGGTGCGCAGCTTCCCGATCAAGCCGCGCATCAGCCTCCTGCCCGACGACAAGGCGCAGCGCTGGCTGCTCAGCATCTCGGCCAGCGATCGCGCGGGCCTCTTGTATTCGGTGGCGCGCGTGCTGGCACGCCACCACCTGAATCTGCAGCTGGCCAAGATCACGACCCTGGGCGAGCGCGTGGAAGACACCTTCCTGATCAGCGGCTCGGAACTGCAGGGACAGCGCGCGCAGCTGGCGATCGAAACCGAGTTGCTCGAAGCGCTCGCGGCCTGAAACGGTCCCAGGCGCGGGGCCGTTGCGCGAAACCCGCTATCGAGCGGCGCCGGGACGAACTTATCGACCACAATCGCCCCTGTTTTTAACAACAGAAAGGCTTCGACATGATCCGTTCCGACGACACCGGCAAACTCGTTCTGCGCCTGGCACTGGGCATCCTGATCCTGCTCCACGGCATCGCCAAGATCAACGGCGGAGTAGGCTTCCTGTCCAACTCGCTGGCCTCGCACGGTCTGCCGGGCGCACTCGCCTACCTGGTCTACATCGGCGAGATCGTTGCGCCAGTGCTGCTGATCATCGGCCTGTACACGCGTCCCGCGGCATGGATCATGGTCATCAACATGCTGGTGGCGATCTGGCTGGTGCACATGAAGGAACTGGGGATGCTCAACAAACAAGGCGGCTGGGAGCTCGAACTGCAGGGCATGTACCTGTTTGGCGCGCTGGCAGTCGCCTTCCTGGGTGCCGGACGCTTCAGCATCGGCGGCACGGGCGGCAAGTACAACTGAGTTCGAACTTCAATCGTCTTCGGCCGCGTCGAGGCCCGGGAACAGGACCTCGGTGTAGCCGAAGCGCGAGAAATCGCGCACCCGCATCGGGTAGAGCTTGCCCAGCAGGTGATCCACCTCGTGCTGCACCACCCGGGCGTGGAAGCCGCTTACCGTGCGATCGATGGGGTCGCCGTAGGGGTCGAAGCCGGTGTAGTGGATGGTGGCGAAACGCGGCACCACGCCGCGCAGGCCCGGCACCGAGAGGCAGCCTTCCCAGCCCTCCTCTTCCTCGTCGCCGACCGGCGTGATGACGGGGTTGACGAGCACCGTGCGCGGCACGATCGGCGCGTCCGGGTAGCGCGGATTGATGGTGTCGGTACCGAAGATCACCAGTTGCTGATCGACGCCGATCTGCGGCGCCGCGAGGCCGGCGCCGTTGACGGCGTGCATGGTCTCGAACATGTCCCGCACCAGCAGGTGCAGCTCGTCGGTGTCGAATGCGGCGACCGGCTGCGCAATGCGCAGCAGCCTCGGGTCACCCATCTTGAGAATCTCGCGTACCGTCATGAGGCAATTATCGCCACCGCGGCCGCGAATGAACTCAGGGCGGCGTCTGGTTGCGGGAATCCGGCGAGGTCAGCATCTGATTGATTTCGCGCGGCGAGCGGCCTGGTGGAACCGGGACGATGTTGCCGGCCACGCCACCGCCGGCCCGCGCACCCGCATCAGGCCGCGCACCTGCGCCAGGCCGCGGGCCGAATCCTGGACGCGGAACCGGTACCGGATGCGCATAGCCGTGGCGCGGCCCGTAGTCGTAGTAGCCGGGACGGCCATAGTAGGGATAGCGAGGCCGCGAATAGTAGCTGCCGTCGATATACACGTTCGGCTGAACCACGGCCGGGCCCGGATCCACGTAGTAGGGCTCGGAATAGCCGTAGGAGCCCGCCGGGTAAGCGACGCAGCCGCCAAGCAGGGCCACTCCGCCGAGGGCGAGGCAAGTTCCGAGTAGACGAATTCTGTTCATGATGGACTCCTGGTCGGCACCCTTGTTCAACGTTCGGTTGTAGGCCTTGTTGACTGCGCTTGTATGAAGTCGCGTAACGCCCGGTAAAGCAGCCGGCCCGGTCAAAGGCCATTCTCCAGAATCTCGAGCATTCGCGCCTCGTCGATCACAGCCACGCCCAACTCGAGCGCCTTGTCGAGCTTGCTGCCGGCCTCCGCACCGGCGACGAGGTAATCGGTCTTCTTGCTGACCGACCCGGCCACCTTGGCACCGGCCGTCTCCAGTTTGTCCTTTGCTTCGTCGCGGCTGAGCGTAGGAAGCGTGCCAGTGATCACGAAGGTCTTGCCCGCGAGCGGCTTGGGTGCGCGCGCGGCCGGCTCGCCCTCTTCCCAACCCAGGCCGCAGGCGCGCAGCTGTTCGACCACTTCGCGGTTGTGCGGCTGGTCGAAGAAAGTGCGCAGGCTTTTCGCGACCACGGGCCCCACGTCGTTGACCTCCAGCAGCTGTTCCTCGGTCGCATCCATGATCCCATCCAGCTTGCCGAAGTGCTTGGCCAGGTCCTTGGCCGTGCTTTCGCCGATGTGCCGGATGCCGAGCCCGAACAGGAAGCGCGGCAACGTGGTCTTCTTCGACGCCTCCAGCGCATCGACGAGGTTCTTCGCCGACTTGTCGGCCATGCGATCCAGGCCGGCCAGGGTGGTGAAGCCGAGCTTGTAGAGATCGGGCAGCGTGCGGATCAGGTTAGCGTCGACCAGCTGCTCGACCAGCTTGTCGCCCAGGCCTTCGATGTCAAGCGCGCGCCGCGCGGCGAAATGCAGGATCGCCTCCTTGCGTTGTGCGCCGCAGAACAGGCCGCCGGTGCAGCGGTAGTCGACCTCGCCCTCCTCGCGCAATGCGTCGGAGCCGCAGACCGGGCACTTGCGGGGCATGGTGAACACGGGCCCGCGCTGCTGCGCCGGCCGGGCCGCACTCTCGGGCAGCACGCCGACCACCTCGGGAATCACGTCGCCGGCACGCCGGACGATGACCGTGTCGCCCACCCGCACGTCCTTGCGCCGGGCCTCGTCCTCGTTGTGCAGCGTGGCGTTGGTCACGGTGACGCCGCCGACGAAGATCGGCGCCAGCTTGGCCACCGGCGTGAGCTTGCCGGTGCGCCCGACCTGCACCTCGATGCCGAGCACCTCGGTCAATTGCTCCTGCGCCGGGTACTTGTGGGCCACGGCCCAGCGCGGCTCGCGCGAGACGAAGCCGAGCCGCCGCTGCAGCTCGAGGCTGTCGACCTTGTAGACCACGCCGTCGATGTCGTAGGGCAGCGCATCGCGCTCGCGGGCGATGGTCTCGTGGAAGGCGATCAGCTCGATGGCGCCGCTGGCGCGCTGCGTCTGCGTGCCGATGGGAAAACCCCAGGCGTGGAACTGCTGCAGCCAGTCGAACTGCGTCGCGCAGTCGGGCCCGCCCTGCTCGGGCGAAGAGACCTCGCCGAGACCATAGGCAAAGAAGCTCAGCGGCCGGCTTGCCGCGATCGCCGGATCCAGCTGGCGCACGGCGCCGGCCGCGGCATTGCGCGGATTCACGAACACCTTCTCGTTCTTCTGGCCGGCGGCTATCTTCTCGCGCTGGCGCTCGTTGAGCGCCTCGAAATCATCGCGCCGCATGTAGACCTCGCCGCGCACCTCCGCCACCGGCGGAGCATCGCCATGCAGGCGCAACGGAATCTGCTGCACCGTGCGGATGCTCTGCGTGACGTCCTCGCCGATCTCGCCGTCGCCGCGCGTCGCCGCCTGCACCAACACGCCTTGCTCGTAGCGCAGGTTGACGGCCAGCCCGTCGAACTTGAGTTCGCAGACGTACTCGACCTGCGGTCCGTCCTCGGCCAAGCCGAGTTCCTTGCGCACGCGCGCATCGAAGGCGCTGGCGCCGCCCGGCGTGATGTCGGTCTCGGTACGGATCGACAGCATCGGCACCTTGTGGCGGACCTTGGCGAAGCCCTCGAGCACCTTGCCCCCCACGCGCTGCGTCGGCGAATCGGGCGTGCGCAGCTCGGAATGCTCGGCTTCCAGTGCCTGCAGGCGCTGGAACAGCTTGTCGTACTCGGTGTCCGGCAACTCGGGCGCGTCGAGCACGTAGTAGAGGTGGGCGTGGCGGCGCAGCTGCTCGCCCAGTGCAGCGGCTTCGCGAGCCGCGTCTTCGCGCGTGGTCATGCGGGTCTTTCGAAAAGTGGGCTAGCTGAAGAGGCGGCGCGCCAAGGGCGAACCGGCCGAGAGCTCACGCGAATCGAGCGTGTCGTAGAGCTGCTGAAGGTCGGCGCCGATCACGTCCATGGTGTCTTCGCGCAAGGGCTGGCCGTCGCTGTCGGTCACGATACCGTCCATCTCGCGCGCCAGCGTGGCGGCGGTTTCGCGCATGCGTTCGAAGGGCCGCTCGGCACGGTCGACTTGCGGCACGTCGAGGCTCAGCGTGAGCTCGCGGATGGCCGACTGCGCCGGATCGTCGGCCAGCGCGGCCTGGGTGTCGAAGGACAGGCCGAGGATCGGCGGCAGCCCCACTTCGCCCGCGGGCAGCACCATCCGGCCCGGAATGATGCCGGCCACGAAGCCCAGCCGCGCGGCGTTCTGCTGCACGTAGCCCGGGCTCCAGGCCGCATGCAGCGCGCGCAGCACGAAGCTCAGCTGCGCGTCGTGCGAACTCGCGAACTGGTCGAGCTCGCGCGCCCGCGCCACCTCGTCCAGCATCTCGGGAAACTCGGGCGCGCCGTTCACTGCGTCGGCGAAGGCCTGCGCCTTGACGACGAATTCGGAATACTCGATCTCGTTGAGCGCGCCGGTGCGATTGGCCAGCTGCACGCCGGCCTGGAAAGCACCGTAGCGCTGGCCGGGCGCCGCAGGCTCCCATTCGCCGGTGTGCTCGTTGAGGCCTTCGATCGCGACCGGCTTGCTGCCGGCGCGCCGCGTGGCCGGCATGGCCGCGATCGCCGCGTCGCCGGAAGCCAGGCCGTCGAGGGAGATCGGCGCGATCACGTCGATCAGCGGATCGAGGCCGCCGCGGCGTTCGGCCGTCGGCACCGGCAGCGCGCTGGGCGCCGGCAGGTCGGGGTCGAACAGCGGCTCGTGCCGCTCGTTGCTTCGCATCGGATGCGGGTCGATGTGCAGCACCGGCTCCTCGCCGCTGGCCGGTGCGGGCGCAGCCTCGGGCGGGTCGCTGTCCTGCGCATCGGGCTGCCGCGGCGCATTGCGGCGCGACATCCATGTGTTGTAGCCGACCACGGCCGCCAGTACGAGGCCGCCGAGGATCGCAAGGGCGACGGTGAGGCTGCTCATCGACGCTGCACGTCTAGGCTGCTTCGACCATCGACACGGCGGATTCCATGTCGACCGCCACGATGCGCGAAACGCCCTGCTCCTGCATGGTCACGCCGATCAGTTGTTCGGCCATCTCCATCGCGATCTTGTTGTGGCTGATGAAGAGGAACTGGGTTTCGCGGCTCATGGCGGTCACGAGTTTGGCATAGCGCTCGGTGTTGGCGTCGTCCAGCGGCGCATCCACTTCGTCCAAGAGGCAGAAGGGGGCCGGGTTGAGCTGGAAGATCGCGAATACCAGCGCGATGGCCGTCAGCGCCTTCTCGCCGCCCGAGAGCAGGTGGATGGTCTGGTTCTTCTTGCCGGGCGGCTGCGCCATCACCTGCACGCCGGAGTCGAGGATTTCGTCGCCGGTCATCATGAGCTTGGCGTTGCCGCCGCCGAAGAGCTCGGGGAACATGCGGCTGAAGTGCTCGTTGACGATCTTGAAGGTGCCGCCCAGCAGTTCGCGCGTTTCGGCGTCGATCTTGCGGATCGCGTCCTCCAGCGTGCCGATGGCCTCGTTCAGGTCGGCCGACTGCGCATCGAGGAAGGTCTTGCGTTCGCTGGCCACCGCGAGTTCGTCGAGCGCGGCGAGGTTGACCGCGCCGAGCGAGGCCACTTCGCGGTTGAGGCGGTCGATCTCGCTTTGCAGGCCGGTGAGCCGCACCTTGTCGGTCTCGATCGACAGCGCGATCGCTTCGAGATCGGCCTCGGCATCGACCAGCAGCTGCTGGTACTGCTCGAAGCCGAGGCGCGCGGCCTGCTCCTTCAACTGGAACTCTGTGATGCGCTGGCGCAGCGGGTCGAGCTCGCGTTCGAGCTGCAGGCGGCGCTCGTCGCTCGCGCGCAGCTTGAGCGTGAGGTCGTCGTACTGGCTGCGCGCGGCGCCGAGCGCGGTTTCGCGTTCGAGCTTGAGCGCCAGCGCATCCTGCAGGCCCGCTTGCGCGGCCGCGTCGGACAGGCGCCCCAGTTCGGCGCGTGCGCGCTCGTCTTCCTCCGCCAGCGAGACCGTCTGCTGCGTCGCGGTTTCGATCGCGCGGTTCAGTTCGGCGCGGCGCGCTTCGAGGGTGCGCTGAGCGAAGGTCGCCTCCTGTGCCTGGCGCTCCAGGCTGCGGTGCTGCTCGCGGCTCGCGGTGAGCGCGCGGCCCGCCTCGATCACACGCTCGTCGAGCTGCGCGTGGCGCTCCTGGCTGTCGGCGAGCTGCATGTCGAGCTCTTCGAAACGCGCCTCCGCGCTAACGCGCTTTTCCTGCAGCTCCTCGAGCTGGGCCTCGACTTCGCCGAGATCGTTGGAAAGCTGCTCGCTGCGCGCGCGCGTCTGCTCGGCCAGCTGCGAGAGCCGCAGCGTCTCGACCTGGAGCTCGTGCGCGCGCGACTGCGTCTCCGCCGCTTCACGGCGCGCCGTGACGAGCCGCGAAGCCGCATCGCCGTAGGCCGCTTCGGCACGCGCCAGCGCGATGCGCGCCTCTTCGGCGATCAGCGTCTGGGCGCGCAGCTGGCGCTCGAGGTTTTCCATCTCCTGCTGGCGCGCCAGCAGGCCGGCCTGCTCGGAATCCTGGGCATAGAAGCTCACGCTGTGCGCGGTGACCGCATGGCCGCTCTTGACGAAGATCGCCTCGCCAGGCTGAAGCTTGTCGCGCTGCGCCAGCGCTTCTTCGAGCGTCGGCGCCGTCAGGCAGCCGTGCAGCCAGTCGACCAGCAAGGCCTGCTGGCCCGCATCGCTCAGACGCAGCAGATCCGACAGACGCGGCAGCGCGCTCTGGCCCTGCGGCGCACCGGCAGCCGGCGGGGTGTAGAAGGCCAGCTTGGCCGGCGGCGCATCGCTGCCGAAGGCGCGGACCATGTCGAGCCGGCTGACTTCGAGCGCGCCGAGGCGCTCGCGCAGCGCCGCTTCGAGCGCGTTCTCCCAACCCTGCTCGATGTGGATGCGGCTCCACAGGCCCTGCAGTCCTTCGAGGCCGTGCTTCGCGAGCCACGGCGCGAGCTTGCCGTCGGTCTTGACCTTTTCCTGCAGCGCCTTGAGCGCCTCGAGCCGCGCCGACAGCTCGGCATGGCGCGCGCCTTCGGTGTTGACGGCCTGCTGGCGCGTGCGGCGATCGTCGTCGAGCTGCGGAACGGCCTCCTGCAGCTCGTGCAGTCTCGCGTCGGCTTCGCTCGCGGCCTCTTGCGCAGCCGCCAGTTGTTCCTGCAGGTCGCGCAGCCGCGCCTCGTCGGGCGCCGCGAGCGCGTTCTGGTCGCTGCGCAGGCGCTCGGCGCGCTGCGTGAGCTGGCGGCTCTGCTCTTCGATGTTGCGCTGGTCGGCCGCCAGCACCTGGATTTGCTGCTGCACCTGCGCGACGCTGGCGCGCTGCGCGTTGGCTTCGTCCAGCGCGCGCTGCTGCGCCTCTTCGAGGCCGGGCATGCGCGCGTCGTGCTCTTCCAGCTGCGCGGCCAGCAGCTCGGCCTGCTCCTCGGCGTTCACGCCCTGGCCGGCCAGGGTTTCGATTTCCGCCTCGGCATCTTCGCGGCGCGTATTCCATTGCGCGATCTGCTCGCTCAGCTGGAGCAGGCGCTGCTCCACCCGCTGGCGGCCCTCGACCACGAAGCGGATCTCGCCTTCGAGCCGGCCGACCTCGGCACTGGCTTCGTACAGCTTGCCCTGCGCCTGGTTGACCTGGTCGCCAGCCGCGTAGTGCGCCTGGCGCACGGTTTCGAGCTCGGCCTCGATATGACGCAGGTCGGCCATGCGCGACTCGAGATCGTTGATCGCCTTTTCCGCGTCGGCCTTGACCTTCGCCTGGTCGTTCTCGCTTTCGCTGCGCTTCAGGAACCACAGCTGGTGCTGCTTGCGCGTGGCGTCGCCTTGCAGCGTGTTGTAGCGCGCGGCGACCTCGGCCTGCTTCTCGAGCTTTTCGAGGTTGCTGTTGAGTTCGCGCAGGATGTCTTCGACCCGCGTGAGGTTCTCGCGCGTATCGCCGAGCCGGTTCTCGGTCTCGCGGCGGCGCTCCTTGTACTTGGAGACGCCGGCCGCCTCTTCGAGGAACAGCCGCAGCTCCTCGGGCTTGGATTCGATGATCCGGCTGATCGTGCCCTGGCCGATGATCGCGTAGGCGCGCGGGCCGAGGCCGGTGCCCAGGAACACGTCCTGCACGTCGCGCCGGCGCACCGGCTGGTTGTTGATGTAGTAGCTGGAATTGCCGTCGCGCGTCAGCACCCGCTTGACCGCGATCTCGGTGAACTGCGCCCACTGGCCGCCGGCGCGGTGGTCGGCGTTGTCGAACACCAGTTCCACGCTCGAACGGCTGGCCTGCTTTCGCGTGGTGGTGCCGTTGAAGATCACGTCCTGCATCGACTCGCCGCGCAATTCGGAGGCGCGCGATTCGCCGAGCACCCAGCGCACCGCATCCATGATGTTCGACTTGCCGCAGCCGTTGGGGCCGACGACGCCCACCAGTTGGCCGGGCAGCAGGAAGTTGGTGGGTTCGGCGAAGGACTTGAAGCCGGAGAGCTTGATGGAATTGAGACGCACGACTGGTCGGCCTTAAGCCTGGTTATTTGCCAAGGTGTTGATTTGTAAGGAGAAATTTGCCGGCCCGAAGCTCGAGGACCGGCGGCCACCCGAGGCGACGATGATAACGTGCGGGCCATGAGCGATTCCCCCGTTTCCCCCCGCGCCGGGCTTCGTGTATGGCTGCTGGGCAGCACCGTGGCCTTGATGGGCCTGGCCGCCTGCGGCACGACCGAGCGCGCCGAGCCTTATGCCGGCAACGAATGGCTCCAGTCCGGCGCCAACCGCATCGCCAACCTGGCGCTGCGCGACAACCTGCAATCGATCCGGCGCGTGCAGCTTTCGCTGTACCGCCGCAACCCGCGCGAATGGCGCAAATGGGCCGCGAGCGCGGAAGACGCCATCCAGCGCACCTGGGACGCGATCTCGCAGGAGAGTCCCCTGCCGGGCCTGCAAGGCACCACCGGCATCGATGCGATCCGGCTGGCTTTCGAAACCAGGCCCAAGGCTTACGAAGGCGACCGCGTGGCCGCGCTGGTGGTCGGATGGGCGTCGATGCTCAAGCAGGCCAACGGCGGCACCTGGGAGCAGAGCATGCTCGACGCGGTGAACGCCGAGAACAGCTACCGCGCGGCGCGCAACGTCGAGATCTCGCTCTGGCTGATCAGTTCCAAGACGAACCCGGAGGGCCAGCCCCTGCTGCTGGCCACCGAGATCAGCGATCGCGGCCGCAACCTGGTGGTCGATCGCGAGCTCTCCAAGGTGGTGGCGCGCCTCGATCTGATGGCCGCGCAGGCCGACGAGAAGTACCGCCGCGCGGCGCTCGACTTCAGCCAGAACTGGCTGCTCGGCAGCCTCGTACCTTTCTTCTCGATGATCCAGCGATAGTGCGTTTCTAGGGCCTGTTAACGCTATTTGCGGGGTCGCGAAGGCATGCCAGGGCGGGCCATTCAAGGCGCGCGACGCCGTGCGTGCGTCGGCACGCACAAGGAGCGCAACGCCGAGTGGCGCGCCCTGGCAGGCCTTCCCTTCGGGTTCCCCGCAAATAGCGTTAACAGGCCCTAATCGAACCACTCGGCGTCCGGATGCCGCTTGCGCCATGACTCAACGCTGGGGTTGGTCTGGACGTATTCGGCCAGCCGCGTTCGATGTGCGGCAGACAGCGGCAGCGTCTTCAACAGGCTGGGCCAAGTCTTCATCGCCTGGTCCAAGCAGCTTGCGACGACCTCGCGCAGCTGCTTTTCAGGGATGTCCCAGGCGTTGCCGAGTTCGCGCAGCGTCTTGGGCGTGAGCAGCGTCCGCTGCGTCTGGTCCGGAAAGAACTGCAAGCCATGCCCCGAGCCGCTGAAGTACACGCCGTAGGCGACGATGTCATAGGCCCTGGAAAGCTCGGGCCTGGTTCGGCCGGGCGGGTACACGAAGCTGAAGTTCTTCAGATGCGCGTCATAGTTGCCCAGGAGCTCCGAGACCTTGATGCGGCGCAGAAGCTCGGCGACGTCGGCTTCGCCCTTGGCCGAGCGCCGCTTGAGCAAGAGACCGATGGCTGCGTAGGTGCCCGAATACTTGTACTCCGACGGCGTCCCCGTGACCTGGGCGAAGTCCTCCATGTGCAGGCGCCTGGTTTCGGTATCGACGTCGCGGTCGAACCTGGAGACCAGCAGGAAACTTCGCTCGTCCTTCTGCAGCGCATAGGGCAAGCGGTCGGCAATCGCGGACAAGGGCTCGAGCCGGAATTCGCAGATGTTCACGCCGGCGGCAGCGGCCAGTGTCAGCGAGCTGTACTCCACTTCCGGAAGCCGGTCGTATTCGCCCGTCGGCAGCTTGCCGATGTAATGCTTCTCGTCCGATTGCTTGGACCGCATCACGTAGCGCCCCGGGCTGCCCGGAACCAGCGCCACCTTCGGCTGAACACCCGAAATCGAGGTCTGCTGCGGGGTGGGCACCTGCCCGGAGCTCATTTCGTAGCTGTCCCGGCTTTGGCCAATCAATCGGCCCAGCGCCACCTCGTCGAGCGTTTCCGCATCCGCCCAGACGTCGCCGGGCAGATCACCACCGCAGGCTGCCAGCAAACCGAGTTCGTCATTCACGTCCAGGCCCAGGTCGCCGATCAGTTGCTTGCGCAGAGGCCCTTCCGGAAGCAGATTCTGGAAGAAAGGCGGCAATCCGAACTTGCCGTCGCCGCGGTTGACATCCAGCGCCGGGTCCAGCAGCTGGGCCACCGTGGCCGCTTCGGCTTCCGCGATCGCCTGGGCCACTCTTTCGGCGCTGCCTGAAGTCGCTGGCGCGACGACATAGAGCTGCGACAGCACCGGCCGCGCCGGGTTCTTTGCATATTCGTCGTCGAATCTGAAATACACCCGCCCGTCGTCGAGCCCGAAGAGCGATCCGACGTCGGTTCTTCCCAATCGGATCCGCAGCGAGCGCACGACGCTCATCTGCCGCGCCTCGACGGTTGCGGCATCAAGCGGCTCACTTCGTCCTGCAGGCTGGTGGATTTGGTATCGGTGCCGGCCCGCGTCAGGTCTGCGACCACCTGCGGAACGAACTGCAGTTCGAGCCCCAGGCTCTTGAGCAAGGCGAGCAAGGTGTTCAGTTCGACGTTCCCCCGGCCCGCTTCCAGAGCACCCAAGGTGTTTCGGGAGATACCTGCTTTCAGGGCGAGCTCGGAGGCAGTCATGGCGCGATCCTTTCGAGCCTGGCGGAGAAAGCTGCCGACTTCGGCGAGAGTGGTCATGTGCAATTCATTGGGCAAAAATAAGATATGCAAATCATATTAAGCAAAATCACTGTCGCCGTCGAGCAAATTTGCCAAACTTAGTGTTCATTTCATCTTTTGCGTACTTTATTGTGCAGATATGCGATCCACGGTGAACCGGCTCTCTCGCCCTTGCGACGACCCCTAGAATGCTTCGCACTTCTCCATCCCCAGGAACCTCATGAGCTCCCTCAATTTCATCGGCGGCGAAAAGGGCGGTGTCGGCAAATCCGTCACGGCACGGGTCTTGGCGCAGTACTTCATCGATCACAGCCGGCCCTTCGTCGGCTTCGACACCGATCGCTCGCACAGCTCCTTCACCCGCTTCTATGAAGGCTTCGCCGCGCCGGTGGTGGTGGACAGCTACGAAGGCCTCGACACGGTCGTGAACGGCTTCGAAACGAATCCGCAGCAGAGCGTGATCGTCGACCTCGCTGCGCAGACGCTGGCGCCGCTGGCGCGCTGGATCAAGGAGTCCGACCTGTTCGACGTCTTCGCCGAGCTCGGCGTCACCGTCAACTTCTGGCACGTGCTCGACGACGGCAAGGACTCGAGCGACCTGCTCGGCACGCTGGTCGACACCTTCGGCAACCGGCCGAACTACATCGTGGTGCAGAACTACGGCCGCGGCAGCGACTTCGGCCTGCTGCTCGGTTCGCAGTCGCTCAGCAAGGCGGCCACGCACGGCGCCCGCGTGATCGCGCTGCCCCGCCTGCACGAGGCCAGCATGCGCAAGATCGATGGGCGCAACACCAGCTTCTGGAAGGCGGTCAACGACCGGGAAGGCCAGCACGCGCTCGGGCTGCTGGAGCGCCAGCGCGTCAAGAGCTGGCTCGCGACCTCTTACGCGGCCTTCGACACGCTGCCGCTCTGACCTGTTGGGCGAAACAGCAGCACCAGCAGCAACAGCCCGAAGACCGTGAAGGCGATGAAGGACCAGTTCGCGATCGACAGGCCGAGGAAGGTCCAGTCGATCTGCGTGCAGTCGCCGCCGCCGCGGAAGATCATCGGCAGCGCGCGCTTGAGCGGGAAGGTCTCGATCATCCCGTAGAGGTCGCGCCCGCAGGACACGACCTCCGGCGGATGCCATTGCAGCCAGCTTTGGCGCGCCGCCGTGTAGGCGCCGCCGACCGCCATCACCAGGCCCAGCAGCGCACCCGTGAGCTGCAGGCCACGGTTGCGGCTGGCGGCCGCGAGCCCGGCAAAGACAGCCACCAGCACCAGCGCATAGCGCTGCACGATGCACATCGGGCACGGCTCGAGCCCGACCACGTGCTGCAGGTAGAGCCCGAAGGCGAGCATCGCCACGCAGGCGGCGCAGATCAGCGCGAAAGCGCGGCGCGGTGCGCCGAAATACCAATCGATCACGGAGAAACCCAATCTTCGACAAATACCCTGGCCTTGCGCGGCCTGGCGACGACGGTGTCGCCTTCCGCAAGGGCCAGGTCCCGGAACTGTTGCGCAGGGAGTTGCGCTTCGATGATGGTTCCGGAGCCAGGATTGTCTGGATTCGATTCCACCGGTTCGAGTTCCAGCCGCGCGATCGGGCCGACCACGATGGCACGGCTCAAGGTCGCGACGATGCCGGTGGCGCCCGGGGTGTAGCGTTCGATGTCGAGGTCGTGCGGCCGCACGTAGGCCAGCGCCCTGCCGTTGCGCAGCTCGCGGTGCTCGGGCGAATCGATGCGCAGGCCTTCGACATGCACCTCGCCCTCGTGCGCGCGGCCATGGAACAGGTTGACGTCGCCGAGAAAGCCGTAGACGAAGGGGCTCGCGGGATGGTCCCACACGTCCTGCGGCGATCCGACCTGCTCGACGCGGCCGCTGTTCATCAGCACCACGCGGTCGGCCACTTCGAGCGCTTCCTCCTGGTCGTGCGTGACGAAGATGCTGGTGACGTGCAGCTCGTCGTGCAGCCGGCGCAGCCAGCGGCGCAGCTCCTTGCGCACCTTGGCGTCGAGCGCGCCGAAGGGCTCGTCGAGCAGCAGCACCTTGGGCTCCACCGCGAGCGCCCGGGCCAGCGCGATGCGCTGGCGCTGGCCGCCAGAGAGCTGCGACGGATAGCGGTCGGCCAGCCAGTCGAGCTGCACCAGCTTGAGCAGGTCGTGCACCTTGGTCTTGATCTGCGTTTCGCTGGGGCGCAGGCCGCGCGGCTTGACGCGCAGGCCGAAGGCCACGTTCTCGAACACCGTCATGTGGCGGAACAGCGCGTAATGCTGGAACACGAAGCCGACCTGGCGCTCGCGCACATGCACGTCGGTCGTGTCTTCGCCGGCAAACAGGATGCTGCCGGTATCGGCGGTCTCCAGCCCCGCGATGATGCGCAGCAAGGTGGTCTTGCCGCAGCCCGAGGGGCCCAGCAGCGCGACCAGTTCGCCCGAATCGACGTCGAGGCTCACGTCGCGCAGGGCGTGGAAGTCGCCGAAGCGCTTGCTGACGTTGCGGATTTCAATGCTCATGATCTTTTCTCCTCAGGCCGCGACGGCGGGTTGCGGCCGCTCCGGCGGCAGTTCGGCGATGGCCTTCATTTCGCGTTCGTGGCGCCATTCGATGACCGACTTGATCACCAGCGTGACCAGCGCCAGGATGGCCAACAGCGAGGCCACCGCGAAGGCGGCGACCGACTGGTACTCGTTGTAGAGCACTTCGACGTGCAGCGGCATGGTGTTGGTCTGGCCGCGGATATGGCCCGACACCACCGACACCGCGCCGAACTCGCCCATGGCGCGCGCGTTGCAGAGGATCACGCCGTAAAGCAGCCCCCACTTGATGTTGGGCAGCGTCACGCGCCAGAAGGTCTGCCAGCCCGTCGCGCCGAGCACGATGGCGGCCTGCTCTTCCTCGGTGCCCTGCGCCTGCATCAGCGGAATGAGTTCGCGTGCGATGAAGGGAAAGGTCACGAACACCGTCGCCAGCACGATGCCGGGCACCGCGAAGATGATCTTGATGTCGTGTGCCGCGAGCCAGGGCCCGAGCCAGCCCTGCGCGCCGAACACCAGCACGTAGATCAGGCCGGCCACCACCGGCGACACCGCAAAGGGCAGATCGACCAGCGTGGTCAAGAAGGCCTTGCCGCGGAACTCGAACTTGGCGATGGCCCATGCGGCCGCCACGCCGAACACCAGGTTCATCGGCACCGCGATCGCGGCCGTGATGAGGGTGAGCCGGATCGCGCTCCAGGCATCGGGCTCCTTGAGCGCCTCGATGTAGGCGTTGATGCCCTTGCGCAGCGCCTCGGTCGCCACCGCGGCGAGCGGCAGCACGAGGAACAGGAACATGAAGGCCAGCGCCAGGGCAATCAGGGTCCAGCGGACCCAGGCCGATTCGGTCGTGCCGGCCTGCGCGCGGCGAATCGTTCTAGAAGGCGCGCTCATTCGGTAACCTCCGTGCTCCGCACTGCGGTGCGAGCCCCTTCGGGCGGCCGGGCGGGGCTCATGCAGACGCCCCTCTGCGCCGCTGCCACGCCTGCAGGCCGTTGATGACCAGCAGCAGCAGAAACGAAATGACCAGCATCACCAATGCGACGGCCGTGGCGCCCGCGAAGTCGTACTGCTCCAGCTTGCCGATGATGATCAGCGGCGTGATCTCCGAGATCATCGGCATGTTGCCGGCGATGAAAATCACCGAGCCGTATTCACCGATCGCGCGCGCGAAGGCCATCGCAAAGCCGGTCAGGAGCGCCGGCATGATCGAAGGCAGGATTACCTTGACGAAGGTTTGCAGCCGCGTCGCGCCGAGGCTGGTCGCGGCTTCTTCGAGTTCCTTCTCGGTGTCTTCGAGCACCGGCTGCACCGTGCGCACCACGAAAGGCAGCCCGATGAAGATCAGCGCGATCACCACGCCGGCCGGCGTGAAGGCCAGCTTGATGCCCATCGGTTCGAGGAACTGGCCGATCCATCCGTTGCCGGCCAGCAGCGCCGTCAGCGAGATGCCGGCGACGGCCGTGGGCAGCGCGAAAGGCAGGTCGACGAGCGCATCGACGATGCGCTTGCCGGGAAACTTGTAGCGCACCAGCACCCAGGCCACGAGCAGTCCGAACACCAGGTTGACCAGCGCGGCGATCAGCGAGGCGCCGAAGGTCAGCCGGTACGAGGCCATCACGCGCGGCGCCGTGACCGCCACCCAGAACTGCTCCCAGCTCAGCGTGAAGGTCTTGAAAACCAGCGCCGACAGCGGGATCAGCACGATCAGGCTCAGGTACAGGATCGAGAAGCCGAGCGTGATGTGAAAGCCGGGCAGCACGCGCCTGGAGGCGCCCGTGTTGCCCGCACGTGCAAGCGGCGCCGCCGCGGACGGCAGCGCCGAGGTAATCGCACCGCTCATTTATTTGCCGCCGGGCGTATACAGCTTGTCGAACTGCCCGCCGTCGTTGAAGTGCACCTTCTGCGCTTCGCCAAGGCTGCCGAACAGTTCCTGCACGGTGAAGAGCTGCAGCGGCTTGAAGGTCGCCGCGTGCTTCTTGAGCACCGCTTCGGAGCGCGGACGCAGCGCGTGCTTGGCCGCGATTTCCTGCGCTTCGTCCGAATAGAGGTAGTCGAGGTAGGCCTTGGCGAGTTCGCCGGTGCCCTTCTTCGCCACCGTGCGCTCGACCACGGCCACCGGGTTCTCGGCCAGGATGCTGATCGAGGGGTACACCGCGTCGACCTTGCCGGCGCCGAACTCGCGGTCGATGGAGACCACTTCCGATTCGAAGGTGATCAGCACGTCGCCGATGTTGCGCTGCAGGAAGGCGGTGGTCGCATCGCGGCCGCCGCGCGCGAGGATGGGCACGTTCTTGAACAGCTTGCCGACGAACTCGGCCGCCTGCGCGTCGCTGCCGCCCTTCTTCTTCACGTAGCCCCAGGCGGCCAGGTAGGCGTAGCGGCCGTTGCCGCCGGTCTTGGGGTTCACGATCACGACCTGGACGCCCGGCTTGACCAGATCGTCCCAGTTCTTGATGCCCTTCGGGTTGCCGTTGCGCGTCAGGAACAGCATGGTCGAGGTGGTGGGCGCCGCGTTGTTCGGGAAGCGCTTGGCCCAATCCTTGGCAACCACGCCAGTGTTGGCGAGGAACTCGATGTCGGTGGTGGTGTTCATGGTCACCACGTCGGCCTCCAGCCCGTCGGCCACGGCGCGCGCCTGGGCGCTGGAGCCGGCGTGCGACTGGTCGATCTTGACGTCCTTGCCCGTGGTCTTCTTGTAGTTCGCCACGAAGGCGGCGTTGTAATCCTTGTAGAACTCGCGCGCCACGTCGTAGGACACGTTGAGCAGGGTCTGGGCAGAGGCCGCGCCGGCGGCGGCGAGCGCCAAGGCGCCGAGGATCGTCTTGATGGTTCTGGAGGTCATGGTCTGGCTTCGAGTGGGGGACGGCCGGCCATCAGGGCCGCTGGCTCGTCGGTCAGCGATTGGAGCAGAGCCAGGCCCAAAGGCCAATCGCCATGCCCCGAATCGATGTTGATGTGGCCGGCATTCTGCATGCGAACGAATTCGCTGCCCCAGGCGCGGGCATAGGCGCCGGCCAGGCGCACCGGGCAGTAGGGGTCGTTGCTGCTGGCCACCAGGACGCTGCGGTACGGCAGCCTGGCGTAGGGCACGGGCGCGAAATCCGACAGCACGGCGCGGCGCTCCGGGTCGGCCGGCGCCACCAGCAGCGCGCCGCGGATGCGTGCGGCCGCCGCCTCGCACAGGTGCGTTGTCGTGATGCAACCCAGGCTGTGCGCGGCGATCACCACCGGGCCCGGGCTTTCCAGCACGAGCTTCTCGAGCGCTGCGACCCAGGCGCTGCGCTTCGGCGTCGCCCAGTCGTCCTGCAGCACCCGCACCGCGCCCTGCATGCGCTCCGCCCACAGGCTCTGCCAGTGGCCGGGGCCGGAGTCGCGCCAGCCCGGAACGATGACGATGGTCGGCTTCGTCACGAGAGCTTTATCTGTTGGGCTGCGGGGTCAGCCGCAGGTAGGGCCGCACGGCCTTGTAGCCCTTGGGGAAACGCTCGGCGATTTCCGCCGGATCCTGCAGGCTGGGGAGGATGACGACGTCGTCGCCGTCGCGCCAGTTCGCCGGCGTCGCGACCTTGTGGCTGTCCGTCAGCTGCAGCGAGTCGATCACGCGCAGGATTTCGTCGAAGTTGCGGCCGGTGCTCGCCGGGTAGGTGATGGTGGTGCGGATCACCTTCTTGGGATCGATGATGAACATGCTGCGCACGGTCGCCGTGGTCGAGGCGTTCGGATGGATCAGGTCGTAGAGGCCGGCCACCTTGCGATCGGCATCGGCCAGGATCGGGAAGTCGACGGTGGTGTTCTGCGTGTCGTCGATGTCGGCGATCCATTCCTTGTGCTTGTCCACCGGATCGACGCTGATCGCGATCGGCTTCACGCCGCGCTTGGCGAATTCGCCCGACAGGGCCGCCGTCTTGCCCAGCTCGGTGGTGCAGACCGGCGTGAAGTCGGCCGGATGGGAGAACAGCACGACCCAGGAATCCCCTGCCCACTGATGGAAGTCGATCGGTCCTTCGCTGGAGTCTTGCGTGAAGTCGGGGGCCGTATCGCCGAGCCGCAGGGTTGCCATGGTCGTTCCGTGGATGGATGGGAGCGCCGATTCTGCAAAGCATCGCTTCGATGACAAACGAATATCTACTTGTTTCGATATGGCGTTTGGTGAATAAGGCGTCTCAGATCGTGAGCCTGAAGCCTCCGGCGCCGATGTGCTCGGCAAGGAAGTCGATCAGGTGGCGAATTGCCGGCACCAACGCGCGGCGTGACGGAAACACCGCGTGCAGGATGCCCGGCGGCGGCCCCCAGCCGGGCAGCACCTCGACCAGGCGGCCCGCTTCGAGATCTTCCTTGCACATGTAGTCGGGCAGCATGCTGGCGCCGACGCCTTCCACTACCGCGAACTTGAGCGTCAGCAGGTCATCCGCCAGGTAGCGCGGCGTGTGCTGCATCGTGTGCATCGCCCCGCCGGGGCCTTCCAGGCACCAGCTGGCCCGCCCGTCGGCGGCGGTCTGGGAGACCGTGTCCAGGCGGGCCAGGTCATCCACCGCATTCACGGGACCTTGGCGCCGGAGTTGGTCGGGGCTGGCCACCAGCACGCCCCGGGCGCTGGCGAAGCGCTTGGCTACCAGCGTCGTGCTGTCCTCGATGACCGACCGCACGCGCAGGGCTAGGTCGATGCCCTCCTCGATCAGGTCGACGGGCCGGTTCAGGATGCGCATCTCGATCTGCACCGCCGGATAGCGCAGCATGAACTGCGACACCAGCACGCCGACGCCGCTCTGCGCCAGCGTGATCGGGCAACTGATGCGCACCACGCCGCGCGGCTCGGTCTGCACTTGCGCGATCGCTTCCGCCGCCGCATCGGCCGCGTCGCGCATGGCGATGCTGTGCCGCAGGTAGAGCTCGCCCGCCGGCGTGAGCGAGAGCTGCCGCGTACTGCGCTGCAGCAGCTGGACGCCCAGCCGCGCTTCGAGCTCCGCCACACGCCGCGACAGCCGCGACTTTGGGATACCTAGCGCGCGGCCGGCTGCCGCAAAGCCGCCGCGCTCCGCCACTTCGGCAAAGAAAACCATGTCGTTGAGATCTTGCATGGCGTCGATTGTCCTGCCAATAGGACGATCTGTGTGAATTTTGCCGACTTATCAATCAGTCGACTCAAAAATAGACTATCACCCATGCCGACCGCTTCCGTGCCGGCGCCAACATCGAAAGAGAGCGATAGATCATGAAACTGCTGCACATCGATTCCAGCGTCCTGGGCGACAACTCCGTCTCGCGTCAACTGACGGCCGAAGTGGTTGCCGAATGGCGCAGCAATCACGCGGGCACCCAAGTCGACTACCTGGACCTGGCGGTTTCCGCCCCCAGCCACCTCGATGCCCACTCGCTGGGCTTCCGCGCACCGGCAGGCACCGAATTCACCGAACGCCAGCGCAACGAGAACGCGGTCTCCGAAAAGCTGGTGAGCCAGTTTCTCGCCGCCGACGTGGTCGTGATCGGCGCACCGTTCTACAACTTCTCGATCCCGAGCCAGCTCAAGGCCTGGATCGACCGAATCGCGCAAGTCGGCCGCACCTTCAAGTACACCGAGAAGGGCCCCGTGGGCCTGGCCGGCGGCAAGACGGTGATCGTCGCGATCACCCGCGGCGGCATCTACTCGACCAGCGAAGGCGGTCAGGCGATGGAGCACCAGGAAAGCTACCTGAAGGTGGTGCTGGGCTTCCTCGGCGTCACCGACGTGCGCTTCGTGCGTGCCGAAGGACTGGCCATGGGCGAAGCGCCGAAGGCGGCCGCACTCGGCGCCGCCCGCGCCGAGATCTCCGCCGTGACGGGCGAAGCCGCCAATCAGGACGTCGCCACCCTCGCCGCCTGAGGGAGCGCGGGCTATGCGTGGCTCTTGATCCAGGCCACGTACTTGTCGACCCAGCCCTGCAGGAACTTCTTGGTGCCGCCCTCGGCGATGTGGCCCTTGTCGTCGAACAGGCCTTCCTTGTTCTGGAGGAAGGCCTCGGGCTGGCCCAGCGTGGGCACGTCGAGGTAGGCCAGCACATTGCGCAGATGCTGTTGCGCGACCGCGGTGCCGATGGCGCCTATCGACACGCCGATCACGCCGGCCGGCTTGCCGGCCCAGGCGCTTTGGCCGTAGGGCCGCGAGGCATTGTCGATCGCGTTCTTGAGCACGCCAGGCAAGGAGCGGTTGTATTCCGGGGTCACGAACAAGAGGCCTTGCGACGCGGCGATTTCCGATTTGAGCCGCTTGACCGCGGGCGCCTGGTTGCCGTCGTCGTCCTGGTTGTAGAGCGGCAAGTCGTCGATGCGCAGATGTTCGAAAGTGAAGTCCGAGGGTGCGAGGTGCGCGATCGCGAGTGCGAGCTTGCGGTTGAACGAATCCTTGCGCAGGCTGCCGACGATGACGGCGATTCGGGTCTGGGCCATGAAAACTCCTTTTGAACGGGTTGACGGAAAGGCGGCACCTATTGTGCGAAGCGCCTATGACCTTTTCCAGGAAAGCCCAATCACGGCAACCGGTGCTGCGGCGCGTTCTGCAGGCTCGCCTGCGTCACGCTGGCACCGGCCGGCACGTCGTCGATGATCCAGACGTTGCCGCCGATGGTCGCGCCCTTGCCCAGCCTCACCCGGCCGAGGATGGTGGCGCCGGCATAGATCACCACGTCGTCTTCCACGATCGGATGGCGCGGCAGGCCCTTCTGCAGGTTGCCTTCGACATCGGTCGGAAAGCGCTTGGCGCCCAGCGTCACGGCCTGGTAGAGGCGCACGCGCTTGCCGATCACCGTGGTCTCGCCGATCACGACGCCCGTGCCGTGGTCGATGAAGAAGCCGGCGTCGATCTGCGCGCCCGGATGGATGTCGATGCCGGTCTGTCCGTGCGCGAGCTCGGCCACGATGCGCGCCAAGAGCGGCAGGCCCAGATCGTAGAGCTGGTGCGCGAGGCGGTGATGGATCATCGCCAGGATGCCGGGGTAGCACAGCAAGACTTCATCGACGCTGCGCGCCGCGGGGTCGCCCTGGTAGGCGGCGAGCACGTCGCCGTCGAGCAGGCGGCGAATGCCGGGCAGCGCGGCGGCGAAGGCACGCACCGCCTCCTCCGCCTCTGCATCGATCTCGGCCGCATCGCGCGGCTGGTGGCGCGCGTTGTAGCGCAGCTCCAGCCGGGCCTGCGTCAACAGCGACTGGAGGGACGAGTCCAGCGTGTGGCCGACATAGAAGTCCTCGCTCTCGTGCCGCAGGTCGGGCGGGCCGAGCCGCATCGGGAACAGCGCGCCCTTCAGCGATTCGACGATGCCGGCCAGCGCCTCGCGCGAGGGGAACTCGCGGCTGCCCGGCTCGCGTGAACGCTTCTGGGAATCGCGCCATTCGTCGCGCGCCTCGTGCAGCGCGCTGACGATTTCACTCACATCGAATCCGGCCATGGCTTGCTCCTTGTTTCCGCACATTGTTGCGGCATCGGGAGCAAACGCGGCGCCGGGAGGGTTTAGGGCCTGTTGATGCCCTAAAGCTTCGCGATCGAGACCTCGGTGGACTTCACCAGCGCGACCACGTCGGAGCCGGGCTTGAGCTGCAGCTCGTCGACCGAGCGCGTGGTGATGACCGAGGTCACGATGCCCCAGGCGGTTTCGACGTCGACTTCGGAGACGACGTCGCCGCGGAGGATCTCGCGGACCTTGCCCTTGAACTGGTTGCGGACGTTGATGGCTTGGATGGACATGGAAGGGCTCCTGTTGAAAAAGAGAGAACGAAAAAGATCAGACGGCCCAGCGCAGGACGTGCGCCGGCCCGTCGGCCCAGCGCGTGTCGTTGGCCGGCTCGCCGTCGGGCTTCTGCAGCACGCGATCGAGGATGCGTTTCTCGATCGCCGCGAAAGCCGGATCGCCTTGCGAGCGCGGCCGCGCCAGTGCGATGTTCTCGTCCAGCGCGATGCGGCCGTCCTCGATCAGGATCACGCGATCGGCCAGCGCCACGGCTTCCTGCACGTCGTGCGTGACCAGCAAGGCCGTGAAGCGGTGGCGCTGCCAGAGGTTCTCGATCAGCCGGTGCATCTCGATGCGCGTCAAGGCATCGAGCGCGCCCAGCGGTTCGTCGAGCAGCAACAGCCGGGGGTGATGCACCAGCGCACGCGCCAGCGAGACGCGCTGGCGCTGCCCGCCCGACAGGCGCGCCGGCCACTCGGCCTGGCGGTCGGCCAGGCCGACCTGCGCGAGCACTTCCTCGCCGCGCACCCGCGCCGCCGGCGGCAGGCCGAGCGTGACGTTCTCGAGCACGCGGCGCCAGGGCAGGAGGCGCGCCTCCTGGAACATGATCCGCGTGTCGTCGTGCAGCCCGTCGACCGGCTTGCCGTCGGTGCAGAGGCCGCCTTCGGAGGCTTCCTCGAGGCCCGCGATCAGGCGCAGCAGCGTGCTCTTGCCGCAGCCGCTGCGGCCCACGATGGCAATGAACTGGCCGGGCTCGATCGTGAGCTGCGTGTTGCGCAGCACCTCGCGCGCGCCGTAGCGCTTGTGGAGGCCGCGTGCTTCGAGCCGTACGCCGAAAGTATCTTGCTTGAGGATGGTAGTCATGGTGCTCTTTCAGTAGCCCGGATGCCAGCGCAGCCACCAGCGCTCCAGGCCGCGGGCGAATACGTCGGCCAGCTTGCCGAGCAGCGCATAGAGCAGGATGCCCACCAGCACGATGTCGGTCTGCAGGAACTCGCGCGCATTCATCGTGAGATAGCCGATGCCGGCCTGCGCCGAGATGGTTTCGGCCACGATCAGGATCACCCACATGAGGCCGAGCGAGAAGCGCAGGCCCACCAGGATCGAGGACAGCGCACCGGGCAGGATCACTTCCTTGTAGAGCTGCCAGCGCGAGAGCCTGTAGGTGCGGCCCATCTCGATCAGCTGCGGATCGACGTTGCGGATGCCGTGGAAGGTGTTGAGGTAGATCGGGAAGAACACCGACACCGAGATCAGGAACAGCTTGGCCGATTCGTCGATGCCGAACCAGAGGATCACCAGCGGAATGAGTGCCAGCGCTGGAATGTTGCGCACCATCTGGATGGTGGAATCGAGCAGGGTCTCGAAGAACCTGACCGAGCCGGTGAGCAGGCCCAGCGCGAGCCCGAGCCCGCCGCCGATGGCCAGGCCCGACAAGGCCCGGCCGGCGCTCACGTTCACGTGGGTCCACAGTTCGCCCGAGACGGCCAGCGCCCACGCGGCCTTGACCACGTCGATCGGCGCCGGCAGCACGCGGGTGGAGAGCCAGCCGAGCGACGAAGCGATCTGCCACGCGACGATCAGCCCCACGGGCACGAGCCAGGGCACGAGACGCCTGGCGACGCCGAGGCCGAAGGCCCGAGCCGATCCCAGCGAAGGCGCCGCGACCGGCAATGGCTGTACTTGTTCAGTCATGAAAAGAATCCTCGCGATCAGCTTTGGGAAACGAGGCGCGAAGGCGCATCGAGGTTGGCGACGACCTCGCCGAAGGGACCGGTCAGCGCGCCGCCCGGCAGGCCCGGGCGCCGCTTGCGCGCCAGCAGCGGGAACACGAGCTCGGCGAAGCGGTACGACTCTTCGAGGTGCGGGTAGCCCGAGAGGATGAAGTTGTCGAGGCCCAGCGCCGCGTACTCCTCGATGCGCGCCGCCACCGTCTTCGCATCGCCCACCAGTGCCGTGCCTGCGCCGCCGCGCACCAGGCCCACGCCGGCCCAGAGGTTGGGCGAGATCTCGAGTTCGGCCCGGGTGCGACCGAACGCCGCCCGGCCGCCCGAAGGCGTGAGCGCCCCCTCGGGGGGCAGCGAGGACACGCCAGTGCCGAGCGTGGTGGCCCCTTTCGCGCCGCCGGCATGGAGCGCGGCCATGCGGCGCTGGCCTTCCGAGTCCATGCGTGCGAAGGCGGCCTGGGCGCGGATCACGGTGTCGTCGTCGACGCGGCTGATCAGTTCTTCCGCGGCCTTCCACGCCGCGTCCTCGGTCTCGCGCACGATCACGTGCAGGCGAATGCCGAACTTCACCGTGCGACCCTTGCGTGCCGCACGTGCGCGAACGTCGGCCACTTTCTTAGCCACCTCGGCCGGTAGCTCGCCCCAGGTCAGATACGTATCGACCTGCTCCGCCGCGAGCTCGTGCGCGGCGGCCGAGGAGCCGCCGAACCAAACCGGCGGATAAGGCTTCTGCGTCGGCGGGTAGAGCAGCTTCGCGCCCTTCACGCTCAGGTGCTTGCCTTCGTAGTCGAAGCTCTGGCCCTCATGGCTGCGCGCGATGATCTCGCGCCAGATGCGGATGAACTCGGCCGACTGCTCGTAGCGTGATGCATGGTCAAGGAAGACACCGTCGCCCTCCAGCTCGGCCTGATCGCCACCGGTCACCAGGTTCACGAGTACGCGCCCGCCCGAGAGCCGGTCGAAGGTCGCGGCCATGCGCGCGGCGAGGCTCGGCTGGTGCAGCCCGGGCCGCACCGCAACCAGGAACCTGAGTTGCCGCGTCGCGCCGATCAGGCTGGCCGCGATCACCCACGGATCCTCACACGAGCGGCCGGTGGGAATCAGCACGCCCTCGTAGCCGAGCTGATCGGCTGCGCCTGCGATCTGCTGCAGATAGGCCAGGTCGACAGGACGCGCGCCCTCGGTGGTACCGAGGTAGCGGCTATCGCCGTGAGTGGGAAGAAACCAGAAGATTTGCATGGTGTGATCTCGATCAGATGGCGAAGAGAAAGCGCCGCAGACCCCACGCCAGTGCGGTGGTGCCAAACACCCGCACGGCGCGCAGCCGTCACAGCGCGCTGTCAGGCAATACCGGCGCCCGCTGCATCGAGCACGTTGATCTTCTTGGGGATCAACCCGAGCGAGAAAAAGGTGTCGGCGATCTTCTGCTGCTCCGCGAGGACCGCCTTGGTGATCGGCCTCGTGCCGTAGGTCGCGCGCCCCACCACGACGTCGACCACCGGCTGCGGAATGCCCCACAGCTGCGAGAGCTCGGCGGCGTAAGCGCTCTTGTTGGCCTGACCCCACTGGTCGACCTTGTCGATCTCCTCGGTCAGGATCCGGATCACGTCGGCATTCTTCTCTGCATAGCCGAGCGAGGAGAAGTAGAAGGCACGATTGCCCACCACATCCGTGGCGTCGGCCAGCACCTTGGCTTCGAGCGTCTTCTCCGCCGCTGCCAGGAACGGGTCCCAGATCACCCAGGCGTCGATCGAGCCTTTCTCGAAGGCGGCGCGTGCATCCGAAGGCGGCAGGAAGACGACGCTGACGTCGCCATAGCGCAAGCCATGCTTCTCCAGCAGCTTGACCAGGAAGTAGTGGACGTTGCTGCCCTTGTTGAGCGCGACCTTCCGGCTCTTGAGGTCGGCCACCGAACGGATCGCCGAGCCCTTGGGCACCAGCACCGCCTCCGATTGCGGCCGCTGCACGGTGGCTGCCACATAGGCCAGCGGCGCGCCGGCGGCCTGGGCGAAGATCGGCGGCGCTTCGCCGACGTCGCCGAAGTCGATCGAGCCGACGTTGAGCGCTTCGAGCTGCACCGGGCCGGCCGTGAACTCGGTCCACTTGAGCGACACCTTGAGCGGCGCCAGCCGCTTCTCGAGCGTGCCGCGACCCTTGAGCAGGCTCAGCACGCCCTTCTGGTGGCCGATGCGCAACTGGCGTGCAGGGGCCTGCGCCAAGGCGGCGAACGCAGGTGTCGCGATCGCTGCCGCGGCGCCTTGAATCAGCAGTCGGCGCTTCGATGAATGCAATGTCATGGTGATGCTTCCGATGGATGGGGCAAGCGATTCAGGGTTGCGCAAGCGAGGAGGTCGCAGTGATGAAGCCGACGATCAGCGCAATGGCAGCGACCACGACCACGCTGATGGCGAGGTCGCGCAACGCACGCCACAGCGGACGCGGCGGCGCATCGATGGAAAGGTCTTCGGTGCTGACAGGGTTCATGGCGAATGTCTTTCAGGCGTGAGTTGTCCCGCGCCGCGCGCCGGCGGCGAAAAACCAAATGGGGAAAAGGAGGTGAAGGCGCTCTCGCGCCGGGCCGGCCGGCCCGGGCTCAGACGCTACATCGCACGCGCGAGAAAGGCACCGGCTCGAAGCCGGTGGTGGCGGGCAGCTTGAGCCCTTCGGTGGCCAAGGTGTCCACCGCATCGTCGAGCCGCTGGGCGAGCTCCGATTGCAGCTGGTAGGCACCTTCGGGCTGCAGCGTGACCTGGCCGTCGGTCGCGTACACGCCGGGCAGGATGTGCCGCGCCGCGAGCGACTGCAGCACGGGCCTGAGCGCGTAGTCGAGCGCCAGCATGTGGTGCGGGCTGCCGCCGGTGGCCAGCGGCAGCACCGTCTTGCCCTTGAGCGCGGATTGCGGCAGCAGGTCGAGAAAGACCTTGAGCACGCCGCTGTAGGCCGCCTTGTAGACCGGCGTCGCGATCACGATCACGTCGGCCCGCCGCACTTGTTCGACCGCATGCTGCACGGTGGGATGCGAAGCCTCGCCCAGCAGCAACGCATGCGCGGCCAGCTCGCGGATCGCGAGACGATCGGCCGGCACGTCGCGCAGCGCGAGGCGCGCGGCCACCGCATCGAGCAGCACGGCCGAGCGCGAAGGCGCCGACGGGCTGCCGGCAATCAGGAGAACGGACATCGGGTGACTTCGCCTGCTTCTATTTACTTTTGCTTGGCGGTGTAGATCTGGTCGAACGAGCCGCCATCCGCGAAGTGCTCCTTGTCCGCCTTGGCCCAGCCGCCGAAGGCCTGGTCGATGGTGAACAGCGTGAGCTTGGGGAACTGCTTCTCGTACTTGGCCTTGGCCTTGTCGGAGGTCGGGCGGTAGTAGTTGCGCCCGGCGATGTCCTGCCCTTCGTCGGAGTAGAGGTACTTGAGGTATTCCTCGGCCACGGCACGCGTGCCCTTCTTGTCGACCACCTTGTCGACCACCGTCACCGTCGGCTCGGCCAGGATGCTGACCGAGGGCACGACGATGTCGAACTTGTCGGGGCCGAATTCCTTCAGCGCCAGGAAGGCTTCGTTCTCCCAGGCCAAGAGCACATCGCCCACGCCGCGCTGCACGAAGGTGATGGTCGAGCCGCGCGCGCCGGTGTCGAGCACCGGCACGTTCTTGTAGAGATTGCCGACGAACTCGCGGGCCTTGGCGTCGCCGCCGTACTTGCGCTTGGCGAACTCCCACGCGGCCAGGTAATTCCAGCGCGCGCCGCCCGAGGTCTTGGGGTTGGGCGTGATCACCTGCACGCCGGGCTTGGCCAGGTCGTCCCAGTCCTTCAGGCCCTTGGGATTGCCCTTCTTCACGAGGAAGACGATGGTCGAGGTGTACGGTGCCGAGTTGTGCGGCAGGCGCTTCTGCCAGTCGGGCTTGACCAGCCCGCCATGCTTGACCAGCGCATCGGTGTCGCCGGCCAGCGCCAGCGTGGCGACGTCGGCGTCGATGCCGTCGATGATCGAGCGCGCCTGCTTGCCGGAGCCGCCGTGCGACTGCTTGATGCTCACGTCCTGGCCGGTCTTGCCCTTCCAGTACTTGGCGAAGGCCTTGTTGTAGTCGACGTAGAGCTCGCGCGTCGGGTCGTAGGACACGTTGAGCAAGGTCACGCTTTGCGCGAACGACGGCAATGCCGTCAGGGCGATGCTGGCCGCAGCGGCGGCGCCGAGGGAAAGCTTGATAAAGTCGCGGCGAAAGCTCATGGTCTTGTGCTCAGGAGGGCATAACAGTGAAGCTGCGAATTCTGAAGAGCGCATAAAGAAACTGGAACGACCGAGTTCTCAGTTCTAAATAGCGAAATCAACTAAGCAACCCACACGAAGGCAATCCAAATGGCACGCATGGTCCAGTGCATCAAGCTCGGCAAAGAGGCCGAAGGGCTCGATTTCCCGCCCTACCCCGGTGAACTCGGCAAGCGCCTGTGGGAGAACGTCAGCAAGGAGGCCTGGGCCGCCTGGCTCAAGCAGCAGACCATGCTGGTCAACGAGAACCGGCTGAACCTGGCTGATGCCCGTGCCCGCCAGTACCTGGCGCGCCAGATGGAAAAGCACTTCTTCGGCGAAGGCGCGGACGTCGCGCAGGGTTACGTTCCCCCGACCAACTGATCGCGCGCCCGCGCCATGACCGAGCCGGTCGATTGGCGCGCCGACGGCGTGCCGCAAAGCGCGCGCTTCGGCGATATCTACCACTCCGAAAGCGGCGCGCTGGCGCAAGCCCGGCACGTGTTTCTGGCGGGCTGCGGCTTGCCCGAGGCGTGGGCCGGGCAGCCGCAATGGCGGATTCTCGAAACCGGCTTCGGCCTCGGCCTCTCTTTTCTGACAGCCTGGCAGGCTTGGCGGGCCGATCCTCAGCGCCCGCGCCTGCTGCACTTTGTCTCTGTCGAGGCGCACCCGGTGTCGCGCGACGATCTGCGCCGCGCCGCCACGGCCTATCCGGAACTCGCGCCGCTCGCCGCCGAGCTGGGCGCGCAGTGGTGGGGCCTGCTGCCCGGCTTCCACCGCCTGGCCTTCGACCAGGGCCGCGTGCTGCTCACGCTGTGCATCGGCGACGTGCAGCCGATGCTGCGCACCCAGCAGCACTTCGAGGCCGACAGCATCTTCCTGGACGGCTTCAGCCCCGAGCGCAATCCGCAGATGTGGTCGCCCGAGACGCTGAAGGCCGTGACCCGGTTCGCTCGGCGCGGCACCCGCGTCGCAAGCTGGACCATCGCACGGGCGGTGCGCGACGCGCTGACCCAGTACGGCTTCCAGCTTGGCAAAGCACCCGGCCTGCCGCCCAAGCGCGATTGCCTGCAGGGCGTGTTCGAGCCGGCCTGGCAGATCCGTCGCCGCGCGCCGCTGCCCGCCCCCATCGCCGTGCCGGATCGCTGCGCGGTGATCGGTGCGGGACTGGCCGGCGCGGCCGTGGCGGCCAGCCTGGCGCGGCGCGGCTGGCAGGTCACGGTGTTCGAGGCCGGCGCCCGCCCTGCCGCCGGTGCGTCGGGCCTGCCGGTCGGCGTGCTCGCGCCGCATGTGTCGCCCGACGATGCGCTGCTGTCACGCCTGACCCGAGCCGGTGTGCGGGCCACGTGGCAACAGCTCGAAGCACTGCTGGCGCAAGGCAGCGACTGGCGGGCCTGCGGCGTGCTCGAACGGCGCGCCGCCGGCCTGGACCGCCTGCCCGCCGGCTGGACGGCCGAAGGGCCCAATGAATCGTGGCACGCCTCGGCCGCGCAACTTCGCGAGGCCGGGCTGCCGGCCGACGCGCCTGCACTCTGGCATGCGCGCGGCGGCTGGGTGAGGCCGGCGCGGCTGGTCGAAGCCTGGCTGGCGCAACCCGGCATCGCGCTCGAAACGGATCGGCGCGTGGCACGGATCGAAGCGCCGGAAGACGGGCTCGCGTGCTGGACGCTGCACGACGCCCAAGGCACCCTGCTGGCCGAAGCCGAACGCGTGGTCATCGCGGCCGGCTTCGAAAGCCGTGCGCTCGCGCCCGCGCTGGCGCTGCAGCCGGTGCGCGGCCAGGTCGCCTGGGGACGCATGGACGACGGCGTGCGGCTGCCCCACATGCCGATCAACGGCGACGGGCATCTCATTGCGCACGTGCCGGATCCCGACGGCGCGCTCTGGCTGACCGGCGCCACCTTCGACCGCGACAGCAGCGATGCCGCGCCGCGCGGCGCCGACACCGAATCGAACCGCGAGCGGCTGGCCAGGCTGCATCCCGATGCCGCGCTGCAGCTCGCATCGGCGTTCGAGCGCGGCGACGCGAAGGCATGGGCCGGCGTGCGCTGCGCGTCGGGTGACCGCCGGCCGCTGGTCGGTCCGCTCGATCCCGCATCTCCGCGCGGTGCATGGCTCTGCACCGCGATGGGCTCGCGCGGCCTCACGTTCGCCGCGTTGTGTGCCGAACTCCTTGCAGCGCAGTGGCACGGCGAACCCTTGCCGCTTCCGGCATCGCAAGCCCGGGCCCTGGATGCGCAGCGCGCGAGCGCTCAGATGTTGGCGAGCGCCAGGTAGTCCAGCAGTGTCGAGCCGCCCAGCGTGGCGAAAGGCAGCAGCACCGCCTTCACCAGCGGCTGCTGCCAGAACGGCGCGAAGGCGCCCATGCGCAGGCCTTCGATGCGCGACTGCAGCAGTTCGAGCTGCTTGGGCGTGGCCTCGCAAGGCGCGGCCGGTGCCTTGGCGTTGGCGCGCATCAGCGCATCCTTGACCAGATCGAGCGCATGCCGGCGCGAGGCTTCGGCGGCGAGGCGCAGCGCCAGCGCGCAACCCAGCGCGACGATGGCCCCGCCGACGGACAGGACGATGGTGCTCACCGGCATGGTCCACTGGTCGAACACCGCGCTCCTCGAGAGCAGCAGCAGCGAAATCACGATGAAGGGGTAGTAGATGAGGTGCGTGACGCTGCGCGTGCGCAGCGCGATGAACTGCAGGTCGACCCAGTTGTCCAGGTGGGCCCGCGGGATGCCGGTCTGCGCTTCGAACAGGTCCAGCGTGGCTTCGGGCCAGTTGGCCGCCTGCTCGCGCAGGCCGCGCACGAAGCCGACGCAGAAGGCGGTCGCGTCGACGACGAAGAACACCAGGAAGTACATCGCCACCAGCGACGGAATGCGCAGGCCGTCGTGCACCGCGAGGGACAGATCGCCGCGGTACGGCACGGCGCGCTCTTCGTCGAAGGCCAGCACGACCAGGTAGCTCCACGGCAGCGCCGCGGCCACATAGGCCGTGGTGCGCAACAGCCGCGCGCTGAGCCTGTTCTGCGCCACGTAGCGTTTCCAGAAGTCGAGCGCGGGAGCCGGCATCCCGTGCGCAGCCTGCTTCGAGCGGCCGGCGGCGGGCTCGAAGCGCATCGAGAACACCTGGGCCAGCTTCTGCCACCAGCGCAGCCGCGCCTGGGCCTCGCGCTGCTCGGCAATCAATTCGCGGCGCGTGCGGCCCAATCGGAATTCGCGCGTGATCTCGTCGACATTGCGCGTCAGCGCGCCCCAGCCTCGAAAGAGCAGGTACAGGCACAGCACCAGGTTGAGCACGCGGATGGCCTCCGTGGGCCAGAGGCTGATGCCCTCGAATGCGGTCAGCGGCTTTCCTTCGCGCGTGAGCCATTCGGCGAAGGGCTGCCAGTGGGCGGCCAGCCAGAGCGGCAGCTCGAGCTGCAGCAGCACGACAAGCACGGCCAGCGCCGCATAGCGCGTGAGCAGCGCGGAGCCGTCGGGTGCGCGGGCGACGAAGCGCCCCAGGAAGCGCCGTGCGCCGAGGCTGATGAAGAGTGCAGGCGCCCACAGGGCGAGCACGAGAAGGCTCGCGACCAGGATCAGCGTGGCCTCCCGCGGCATCGGATAGCGGGCCGATGCAGGCGGATGGATGTCCTTGCATTCGGTCCAGCCGGGGCCCCGGCACAGATCCGCCCTGGCTTGCTGCGAGCCTTCGTTCGCCGGACGGCCGAGGAATTCGAAAGCTTCGGTCCGGCCGATCTCGAAGACCCGCGGCGTCCCGAACCACCGGGCAATGGCCGCCTGCGACACCGGCCGCGATGGCTGCTGGGCGTCGTTCATGGCGAGCCGGGTGGCCAGAAAGGCAGACACCTGGTAGCTGTCGCGAAATGGCGGCGCGCCGCCCTGCAGTTCGTCTCGCAGGCGCAAGCCGAAGTTGGACGCGACGATGAGGTTGCGCGTCCAGGCCTGTTCGCGCGGATGCAGGAAGCGCGCATCCAGGTCGGTGGTGAAGAAGATCGCGTTCGGAAACTCCGGCTTGAGGGCCTGCAGCACCAGCAGCTTGTCGTGCACGTCGTTGCCCAGCACACCGATCGCGCGCAGACCCATGCCGTCGGCACTGGCGGCGCGCACGTGTCGGTCTTTCTCGCGCATCTGCACGGCGAGCCGGCGCAGGTAGTCGAACTGGCTCTGGCCCTCGGCGCGCTCGACGAAGGTGCCGTCCTTGTGGCGGGTCGTGTCCTTTTCGCCCTGCGCCGGTTTAGGGCCGCCGGCGGAATCCGACGCGCCCTGGCTGCCCGCAGGCAGCTGGCCGTCGAGCCCGCGCACGTAGTTGAAGGAGTCGACGCAGAAACCGCGCTCCCCCGGCGCGGGCCGGAATTCGCGCCGGAGGCTGCGGCCGTACAAGGTGTCCCATTCGGCCACCACCGCGACGTGGCTCAGCGAATGCCGGGGCTTCTCCCCGTCGCGCGGGTGGCAGGCCTGCCAATAGGGACTTCGTTCGGACTTCGGGTCGGGCGGCTCCAGCTCCTCGCTCTTGAGCGCCTTCAGGCCGCGCAGCATCAGCTCGTCGATCAGGCTCTTGGCGAGATCGCCGTCGTTGCCGATGGTGCGCACCAGCGTCACGCCCCTGGCATCGAAGAAGTCGGCGAGGCTGGCCTCGGTGTCGCTGAGCAGCACGCTGTCCGGCACGGTCGCATACAGCGAATAGAAGCGCATACGCGGCGCCGGCACCCTGCCCTTGAAATCGGATGCTGCCGCTTCGTCGATCATGGCCTTGAGCCCGTCCGAACCGTTCGGCCCGAGGACGCGCCAGTTCGCGCCGGCCTCGAGGAAGGGTTTGGCCAGCGCCCCCATCCGCGCGAGCGGCTCGGAATCGAAGGCCTCGCTCTGGAGCCACATGACGAGCACTCGCGCCGAGCGGCCATCGTCGCCGCGACGCGCGTCCAGCGTCGGTTCGAACCACTCGTAGGGAATGGGCTCCGGCGCCTTTGCATTCGGACCGCGACGGGCCGGCGGAAAGAAATACCCCAGATGCTCGGTATCGACAGGGGAGAGCCGGCTCGCATTGAGACCTGCCAGCACCGCATAGCGTCCGCGCCGGCGGCTCTCGACGTTTTCCGAGTAGGGTCCGCCCGGCAGCATGGCCGCGACGATTTCCACCGGCTGCCCGGTCCCGATTTCGCGGGCCAGCTCGGCCGCAGTGCGCCGCGCATCGTCGGCCTGCGCTTTCTTCGCGTCGTTCTTCCTGGCTTCGGCCCGGCTCCTCGCCACCGCGCCGAAGGGATCCTGCCAGAGCCGCGCGTCGATGTCCTGCAGCGACAAAAGCTGCACGAAGCGCGGTTCATTGGCCGGCAGGCGGGTGGTTTCGAGCGGTGCCTCGCGCACGAACAGAACGCCGGCGACCAGCAGCATCACCGCAATGAGGCCGTTGCCTGAAAGACCGCCGAGCCCGGACTTGGAATCCTTTTCCATAGGACCCCCTTCGCTGTGCAGTCTAGGGACGCGCTTCGACTCCACAATGTGCCGTTCGGTGCAGAGGCATCCGCCAAACGGACGGTATTCCCCAGGACAATCCGCCATGCCCATCCGCTACGACATCACCCACACCACCATCTACCGCTACAACGCGCCGGTGAGCTTCGGCCTGCACCGCGTGATGTTCAGGCCGCGCGACAGCCACGATCTGCGCGTGCTCGCCACCGACCTGCAGGTCAGCCCCGAAGCCTACGTGCGCATGATCCAGGACCCGCATTCCAATTCGGTCGCGCTGGTGCAGCCGATGGGCGAGGCCACGGAGCTGCGCATCGTCTGCGCCTTCACCATCGAGCACGTGCCGGCGCCGCTGGACGAACTGGCGCTGGAATCGGCCGCCGAGTTCCTGCCCTTCGCCTACTCGGTGCAGGAGCGGCTGGACCTCGAACACTACCTGCGCCCGCACCACGACGACCCCCACGGCACGCTGATCCGCTGGGCCCACCAGTTCCTCCACACCGACAAGCCCAACAGCACGCGCGAGGTGCTCACGCGCATGAATGCGCACATCGGCCAGAGCCTCGCCTACGCGGCGCGCGACGAGGAAGGCACGCAGACGCCGCTGCAGACGCTGGCGCTGGGCAGCGGCAGCTGCCGCGACTACGCGCTGCTGATGATGGAAGCCGCGCGCCGGCTCGGCGTGGCGACGCGCTTCGTCTCGGGCTACATCTACGACGCCGCGCTCGACACCGGCAGCGCCGAGCCCGGCGCGGCCGTCTCGGGCGCCGGCTCAACGCACGCCTGGCTGCACGCCTATCTGCCCGGTGCCGGCTGGGTCGCCTTCGATCCGACCAACAACCTCATGGGCAGCGGCCAGCTGATCCGCGTGGGCGTGGCGCGAGATCCCTCGCAGGCCGCGCCCATCAGCGGCAGCTGGTACGGCAAGGCGGAAGCCTACGAAGGCCTGGAAGCGACGGTTCAGGTGAGACGCACCGTGAGCTGAAGTTGGCCTTTGGCAGGAGCGTGTCATGACACTGTATTTTTATACAGCTAACATGGGGCGCCTTCCAAGAAAAACCCAAGGCGCCGGCCATGCCACTCCCTCATCTTCCAGGCCCTGCTCCCCGGCAGGTCCCTCGTCTATTCCTGATCGCGCCGACCCCGCGGCGCCCGCTTTCGAAGCAGGCGCCCTCGCCGCCCGCCGACCTCCGGCACCATGCGGCGCGCGTGATCGCCGTCACTCTGCGTCACTGGTGGCCGTGATCGGCTCGAGCCCGGTCCGCGCCGCCGCGACCACGGCGTCGGTGAGCCGGTCGAGCATCGGGATCTTCAGGCGCACGTGGTGCCAGTAGAGCGGCACTTGCAAATCCACGCCCGGCAACAGCTCGACCAGCGAGCCGTCGCGCAGCTGCGCCTCGACCAGGCTCGCCGGATTGGTGCCCCATCCCATGCCGGCGACACAAGCCGCCACGAAGGCCTGCGGCGAAGGCAGCCAGTGCCTCGGCGTCTCGACCGGTTTGCCGCAGGCTGCGCGCAGCCATTGCGCCTGCAGTTTGTCCTTGCGGTTGAAGACCAGGCTCGGCGCTTCGGCCAGCGCCTGTGCGGTCACGCCGCCGGCGAAGTACTTCTTCTTGAAAGCCGGGCTCGCGGTGGCGAAGTAGCGCATGTGGCCGAGCGGCACGCTGCGGCAGCCCTGGCCGGGCTTGGCGCTGGCGGTCACGGCGGCGAGCACGGCGCCGGTGCGCAGCCACTCGGCCGTGTGCTCCTGGTCGTCCAGGCTCAGGTCGAGCAGCGCCGGTTCGCTCGCGCTGAAGGCAGCGATCGCGGGCACGAACCAGGTGTCCAGGCTGTCGGCGTTGACCGCCACGCGCAGGGTGACGCGCTGATCGACGGCATCGAGCGCGCCGAGCGCGGGCATGGCGCGCTGCAGGTCGCGCTCGAGCATGCCGACCTGCTCGACATGCCGGCACAGCCAGGCGCCGGCCTCGGTCGCCACGCAGGGTGAGCCGCGCACGATCAGCGCGAGGCCGAGCCGGTCTTCGAGCAGCTTGACGCGCTGCGACACCGCCGAGGGCGTGACGTGCAGCGCGCGGGCCGCGCGCTCGAAGCTGCCTTCGCGCACCACCTGCGCAACGGCGGCCAGGGACAGGTAGTCGAGCAATGAAGTATTCCTAATGCAGCCGCAGAAAAGTTAACTGGACTGATTCTGCCGCAACGCCAATCATCGGCGCATGACCCCGTTCGCCTTCCCCGTATTCGCCACCGGCTTCGGCCTGACCTTGGGCCTGATCGTCGCCATCGGCGCACAGAACGCCTTCGTGCTGCGCCAGGGCCTGCGGCGCGAGCATGTGTGGCCGGTGATCCTGTTCTGCGCGCTGGCCGATACCGTGCTGGTCGCCGTCGGCGTGATCGGCATGGGCCAGGTGCTCGAACGCCTGCCGCTGCTGGCGCCGGCGCTCACCATCGGCGGCGCGCTGTTCCTGCTGGCCTATGCCGCCTTCGCCTGGCGGCGTGCGCTGCGCCCTGCCGCGCTGCATGCGGCGGCGGGCAGTGCGGGCCGGAATTCGCTCGGCCGCGTGATGACGCAGACCGCCGCCTTCACGCTGCTCAATCCGCACGTGTACGTCGACACCCTGCTGCTGGTCGGCGCCGTCGGCGCGCAGCAGGCCGGCCTCGGCAAGGGGGCCTTCGTGGCGGGCACAGCGCTGGCCAGCGCGAGCTGGTTCGCAGGGCTCGGCGCCGGCGCGCGGCTCCTGGCGCCGCTGTTCGCGAAGCCGGTGGCCTGGCGCTGGCTCGATGCGCTCGTGGGCTTGGTGATGCTGGTGCTCGGCGTGGTGCTGGCCGGACAGGCGGTCTCAGCGCTGCGGGGCTGAAGCGGCCCGCGCCTGCGCCAGCCGCGCCTCGAGCTCGGCCACCAGCGCACGCGCCTCGTCGCCCTCGGGAACAGGCCGGCCGCTGTCGCGCCATGCGACGGCGCTCTTGAAGCCTTCGACCTCCGCCTGCCGGCGGAACCACATGCCTTCGGGGTTGTGGCGCGTGATGCCGTCGAACACGGTGGCGAACATCTGGCTCTGCTCCAGTCCCATCGAGAGCCAGACCTGGTTGACCACCAGCTTGTGCATCATCAGGTGCGAGCGCGGCACGCCGGCGATGCGCTCGGCCAGCTTCAGCGTGGCCGCGTCGAGCTCCGCGGCGGGCACCGCGAAATTCGCGAGGCCCCATTCGGCCGCCTGCGTACCGCCGATGGTGTCGCCGGTGAACATGAGCTGCTTGGCGCGCAGCGCGCCGAGCCGGTAGGTCCACATCGCGGTCGTCGGGCAGCCCCACACGCGCGTGGGCATGTAGCCGATCTTCGCGTCCTCGGCCATCACCAGCAGGTCGCAGCACAGCGCGATGTCGCTGCCGCCGGCCACCGCGTAGCCGTGCACCTTGGCGATGGTGGGCTTGGTGCAGCGCCAGAGCGACATGAAGTCCTCGGTGTTGGCCTTCATCGCGGCGTAGTCGAGCATCGGGTCCCAGGGCGTCTTCTCCTGCCTGCAGGGATGGTCGGTCTGGCCGTCCTGCCCGGCCTGCCCGGCGTGCGATCGGCCCTCGGCGTATTCGCCCAGGTCGTAGCCGGCGCAGAAGGCGCGGCCCGCACCTTCGACCACGATCACGTGCACCTCGTCCTCGGCCTGCGCCCACTCGACCGCGTGGCGAATGTCGGCGGGCGTGGTGTTGCCGATGGCGTTGAGCTTCTCGGGCCGGTTGAGCACGAGGCGTGCGATGCGCGGGTGCTGCGGGTCCTTGTCGACGAGGACGGTGTTGAAGGTGGGCATGGATGTCTCCTTGTGGGTTCGATGCTATGGCGGCAATCCGCGCGGCGGTAGGCCTTCCGGCGATCCCGCGAATGCGCTACGGCCAACGCCTAAATCCAACGGTGGATGCGCCAGGCCGTCGATCGGCGTCTGATGTCATGACAGCGCAGCAAAGGCGCGGCCCACTCGACACGTCAATTCAGGGTGACCACCATGTACCAAGGCGAACGCTTCAACGGATACAGCCATCTGCTCGGGCTGATGCTGGCGACGGGCGGCTCCGCCCTGCTGCTGGCCAAGACCATGCCGGTGAACGACCCGGCCAAGACCGCGAGCGCGCTGGTGTTCGCGCTGTCGATGGTGACGCTCTACGCGGCATCGGTCCTGTTCCACAGCACGCGCGGCCGCATGAAGCTGTTCTGGCAACGCGTCGACCACTGTGCGATCTACCTGCTGATCGCCGGCAGCTATACGCCCTTCGCGCTGGTCACCCTGCAGGGCGCCTGGGGCTGGGCGCTGCTGATCGCGGCCTGGGGCGCGGCGCTGTTCGGCATCGCCCGCGAGTTGCGGCCCGGCGACCCGCCTGCGCCCTCGCTGGCGCTCTACCTGGGGATGGGCTGGCTTGGCGTGATCGCCGCCGTGCCGTTGATCGCGCGGCTCGACAGCACCGGCCTCGCCTGGCTGATGGCCGGCGCCGTTCTGTACTCGGCCGGCACGATCTTCTACCGCAACCCCCTCGGCTGGCGCCATGCGCACGGCACCTGGCACCTGTTCGTGCTGGCCGGCACCGCGAGCCACTACGTCACGGTGGCGCACTTCGTGTTGTAGCGACGGGCCTAGGACCTGTTGACAGGTCCTAGACTGCAGCGACGTGCCGCCCTCCTCGCCTCCTTCTCCTCCACCGCAACCCAGGCGCCGCTGGATCGCACGGCTGGCCTGGGCCCTGCTCGCCGCGGCGGTGCTTTCGTCGGCGTATGCGTTGAGAACCGGCCGGGTCTCCATTCCGGAACGCTGGAATCCGTGGGCGCCGCTGGACGTGGCGGCCGAGCCGAACCTGCTCACCGGCCTCAAGCTGCATCGCACGCGCGCCGATCCGGCGCGCTGCATGGCTGCGCTGGCCGAGACCGGTCTCGAACACGAAGCCGTGCCCGACCGCGTCACCAGCCCCGGCTGCGGATTCGAGAACGCGGTCCGCGTGCGTCGCGGCCGCAGCCTGGCATTGGGGTCGCCGGTGGTGCTCAGTTGCGGGGCCGCACTGTCGTTCGCGATGTGGGAGCGGCATGCATTGCAGCCTGCGGCCGCACGCCATCTCGGCGCGCCGCTCGTCTCGCTGGAGCATCTGGGCAGCTACGCCTGCCGCAATGTCAACAGAGGCGAAGGAGGCGCGCAAGGCGGCCGCCGCAGCCGGCATGCGACGGCCGACGCGTTCGACATCGCCGGCTTCACGCAGAGCGACCGCCGGCGCATCACGGTGCGGCGCGACTGGGCCAGCGACGGCACGGAAGGGCTTTTTCTTCGGGATGCACACGCCGGCGCCTGCCGCTTCTTCGACGGCGTTCTGGGCCCCGGCTACAACGCGCTGCATGCCGATCATTTCCACCTCGAGGTCGGCGGCTGGGGCGTCTGTCGTTAACATGCCTCGCCCGAAAGAACCCGCATGAAAGCCCAGAACTTCTCCTTCCACCACCCGATCGCGTTCTGGATCGGCTGCATCGCCATCATCGGCGGCGTGCTCGCGCACGTGCCGATGTTCATGATGGGCCGGCACACGGGCTACCAGATGGTCAGCATGGAGATGGACGCCACCATGCTGACCGGCATGGCGATGATCCCCCTCGGCGTGTTGCTGGCCATGTACGGCCTGATGCCGCGCATCGCGCAGATGCAGAAGAGCCTGCACGGCGACAGCCACCTGCAGTTCCACGTCGCTGACGGCGTGCCGCTGAACCGCGAGCACTGGAAGCTGGTGATCGTGCTGGTGATCGCGCTGGCGGTCGACGTGCTGAAGCCGGCCACGCTGGGCTTCGTGATGCCGGGCATGACCACCGAGTACGAGATCAGCAAGCAGACCGCCGGCGTGCTGGCGCTGGTGGCGCTCACCGGCACGACGGTGGGCTCCGTGGTGTGGGGGCGGCTGGCCGACATCTTCGGCCGGCGCGCGGCCATCCTGCTGTCGGCGCTGATGTTCATCGGCACCGCGATCTGCGGCGCGATGCCGGCCTTCGGCTGGAACCTCGCGATGTGCTTCCTGATGGGCGCGTCGGCCGGGGGCCTGCTGCCCATCACCTTCACGCTGATGGCGGAAACCGTGCCCGCCGCGCACCGCGGCTGGCTGCTGGTGGCGCTGGGCGGCGCCGGTACCTCGGCCGGCTATCTGCTCGCGGCCGGCTCGGCCGCGCTGCTGGTGCCGGAGTTCAGCTGGCGCGCGCTATGGCTGCTGGGTTTGCCGACCGGGCTGGTGATCGTCTTCCTGGGCCGCTACATCCCCGAATCGCCGCGCTTCCTCTCGAACGCCGGGTTCGACAACGAGGCCCGCGCGGTGCTCGCGCGCTTCGCGGGTACCGGCGCGGCGGCAACGGCGAATGCGCCGGCTGCCGCGGTGATTGCCGAGCAGGAACCGCCGCCCGGCGGCATCGCGCAACTGCTGCGCGGCAGCCATGCGCGCATCACCTGGGGCCTGATCGTCTGCGGCGTGGCCTGGGGCCTGGTGAATTTCGGCTTTCTGCTGTGGCTGCCGACCAACCTCGGCAGCATGGGCATGGACGCCACCGCCGCGAGCGCCCTGCTCGCGCGCTCGGCCCTGCTGGCGCTGCCCGGCATCGCGATCGTGATCTGGCTCTACCACCGCTGGAGCAGCATCAAGGCGCTGGTGCTGTTCATCGCGCTCACCACCGCGACCTTGCTGGTGTTCTTCGGCCTCGGCCTGGCGCAAGTGCAGTCGACGCTGGCGATGGTGCTCACCACCGCACTGCTGCTCGTGAGCTCGAGCGGCGTGATCGCAATGCTCATCCCCTATGCCGCGGAGATCTACCCGGTGCACCTGCGCGGCACGGGCTCGGGCGTGGTCGCGGCCAGCTCCAAGTTCGGCGGCATCCTCGGTGCGGGCTTCGGCGTGCTCGGCGTGTTCAGCCACTTCACCGTCTCGGCCCTGTTGATCGCAGTGCCGATGGCGGTCGCGGCGCTGATGCTGATCAAGAGCGGCATCGAAACGCGCGGGCGCGGCCTCGAAGACATCCAGGACCTGCTGGATGCCGGGCGCGGGACCGCGTCCTAGTCGCTCGAAGTAGATCTAAAGCAAACATTGCTTCAAAGTGTGAAATTTTCGCACCTCGAATCGGGCTGCTGTCTGCGAACCTCGCGACATGACCCATTCGAGTGCCGATCTCGCCCTTCTCGAAAGTGCCCTGGCCGCTGTGGAGCGGCTGCTGCTCGCGGAGGGCAGTCGCGCGAGTCCCGCGCAGTCCAGCCTTCACATCTGTCTCAACTCGGCCGCCGCCCTGCTGGATGCCAGCCGGTCCTTGATGCGAACGCCGCGTGTCGACGCCGCGCCTGACGAACTGGAGCACGAATGGAAGACGCTGATCGAGCTGACGAAATCAGCCAGCCGATCGGTCTATCGTGCGACGCTCATCATGGCAGCGCAGAGGAATCTCGTCGCGGCGCAGCTTCCACAAGCAGCACGCGACGATGCGACTGCGCACTGAGGGCCTTGAGCAATGGCCCTGATCTGCCCCCAATGCAAGACAAAGAATCGGTCTGCCGCCAAGTTCTGCATCGAATGCATCGGCACGCTGCCCACCGCGTTCGCCAGCGCTGACGCACCGCGCGCCAGCACCGCGAATTCCCTGTTCGGTTTCATGCGGAGAGCCGAGCAGTCGCAGAGGCCTGCTGCCGTTGGCGCAGCCCCTGCAGTTGCCGAGGCAACGCAAACTTTTTCCAAGGGGATGTGGGTCAGCATTGCTGCCCTCAGCGTCGCGTTGACCGTCGGGGCCACGGGCTGGCTGGTGGCGGGTGCCGGCGGCTGGTATCTCTATACGGCTGGCAAGGCACAGGTGCATCCCGTTCGCACGGACCCCTCGGCGCAGACCGAAGCACGTGCTGCCCCACCCGTCGCCGCGGCCGAAGCGCCAGCCAAGGCCACCGAAGCACAGGCGGAAAAGGCGCAGCTCGCACCGACGAAAGCGCCGGATCCGGTCCGGGCGGCAAGCGAGCCGGCGCAGGCCAGGTCCGTCAAAGCGCCGCGCAGCGCAGCCGTCACCGCGCTTGGGCAGGCTTGTTCGGGCATGAACTTCATCCTTGCTGCCCGATGCATGGCCGCCCAATGCGAGAAAGCAGAGTTCAGGGCGCACGCGCAATGCAACGCGGTGCGCCGGCAGCAGCTTCTCGAAGAGCAAAAGAGAAATCCGGTTGCTCCGTAGCCGGCCCCTCCTTGTCGACGACGGCATCACGGCCGCTCAGTGAGCGCCGGGCAAGGCGCAGCAGGCCTTCCTAGAATCAACCGGTGTTCGACGCGCGGCAACCGCCGCCGGCCTTATCCGGAATAAGCATTGCATCGTCCCGCGACCCGCATGGGAACTGGCGAATAAGCTTATCCGCATAAAGCGCGAACCAAAAAATAGTTTGTTTCCATAAGGCGCGCTTTTACATTCCCGGCTCACGTTGACGGCCGTGGACGCACCGCCTTCCAGCAACTGACACACGATGTACCAATACACAGATTTCGACCGCCAGTTCGTGCACCAGCGCGCCGCGCAATTCCGCGACCAGCTGGAACGCTGGCAGACCGGCAAGCTCTCCGAAGACGAGTTCCGGCCGCTTCGCCTGCAGAACGGCTGGTACGTGCAGCGCTACGCGCCGATGCTGCGCGTCGCGGTGCCCTACGGCGAACTCTCCAGCGCCCAGCTGCGCGTGCTGGCCCGCATCGCCCGCGAGTACGACGAGCCCGAGGCCGAGGTCTACAAGACCGCACTCAAGACCCAGGGCAAGCTCGGTACGCACAAGCTGCCCACGCACTACGGTCACTTCACGACGCGCCAGAACGTGCAGTACAACTGGATCCCGCTGGCCAAGTCGGCCGACGTGATGGACCTCTTGGCCTCGGTCGACATGCACGGCATCCAGACCAGCGGCAACTGCATCCGCAACATCACCAGCGACGAGCGCGCCGGCATCGCAGTCGACGAGGTCGCCGATCCGCGCCCCTTCGCCGAGATCATGCGGCAGTGGAGCACGCTGCATCCGGAGTTCGCCTTCCTGCCGCGCAAGTTCAAGATCGCGATCACCGGCGCGGCCGAAGACCGCGCCGCCACCGGCTGGCACGACGTGGGCCTCAAGCTGGTGAAGAACGAGGCCGGCGAGCTCGGCTTCCGCGTGCAGGTGGGCGGCGGCATGGGCCGCACGCCGATCATCGGCACCGTGCTGCGCGAGTTCCTGCCGTGGAACCAGATCATGAATTACCTCGAGGCCGTGGTGCGGGTCTACAACCGCTACGGCCGGCGCGACAACATCTACAAGGCGCGCATCAAGATCCTCGTGAAGGCCGAAGGCCAGCGCTACATCGACGACGTCGAAGCCGAGTACAAGCAGATCCTCGAGCACGACGGCGCACCGCACACCATCACGCAGTCCGAGTACGACCGGGTGGCTGCCTCCTTCGTGCCGCCGACGCTCGCGACCCGCGTGTTCCAGAGCGCCGAAGAGACCGATGCCGAGCTGCGCGCGCAGGCGGCCGACGACGTGATGTTCGCGCGCTGGCTGCAGCGCAACGTGGCGCCGCACCAGAACCCCGCCCTGCGCGCGGTCACCCTCTCGTTCAAGCGCATCGGCCAGGCGCCGGGCGACGCGTCGGCCGATCAGCTCGACACCGCGGCGCGGCTGGCCGACCGCTTCAGCGCCGGCGAGGCGCGCGTCACGCACGACCAGAACCTGCTCCTGCCCTGGGTCCATGCCGAAGACCTGCACGCGCTGTGGCTCAGCGCCCGCGAGGCCGGCTTCGCCAGCGCCAACGTGCACCTCTTGACCGACATGATCGCGTGCCCCGGCGGCGACTTCTGCGCGCTGGCCAACGCACGCTCGATCCCGATCGCCGAAGCCATCACCGAGCGCTACCAGGACCTGGACGAGCTCGACGACCTGGGCGAGATCGACCTGCACATCAGCGGCTGCATCAACTCCTGCGGCCACCACCACAGCGGCCACATCGGCATCCTCGGCGTCGACAAGGACGGCAAGGAGTGGTACCAGGTCACGCTGGGCGGCTCTGACGGCTCGGCGCTGTCGGGCGCGGCGCAGCCCGGCAAGGTGGTCGGTCCCTCGTTCTCGGCAGTCGAAGTGCCGGACGTGATCGAGGCCGTGCTCAACACCTACCGCGACACGCGCGAGGCCGGAGAGAGCTTCATCGACGCGCTGCGCCGCGTCGGCATCGAGCCTTTCAAGGCCGCGGCCAACGGTGCGCGCTTCAAGGTCGAGGAGGCGGCATGAGCGCAGAGCAGAACCGCTTCAAGCAAGCTCGCGCCCCCTTGGGGGGCAGCGAGGACACGTCAGTGCCGAGCGTGGGGGCCCTATGAACAAGACGCTTCGAATCCTTTCCAGCGAGGAACACGTGGACGACGGCGAGCCGAACGTGCTGCAGCTGCCCAACGACGCCGACCCGCTCGCAATCGAGGTCTGCCTCGACGACGTGGACCGCATCGACCTGAACTTCCCGAAGTTCACCGACGGCCGCGCCTACAGCCAGGCCTTCCTGCTGCGCCGCCGGCTCGGCTTCAAGGGCGACATCCGCGCCACCGGCGACGTGCTGATCGACCAGCTGGTGCAGATGGAGCGCACCGGCTTTTCGAGCGCGGTGCTCAAGGAAGGCGTCGACGCCTCCGCCGCGCAGCGCCAGTTCGACCGCTTCTCGGCCTTCTACCAGGGCGACGCAGTGCAGACCACGCCCCTCTTCAAGCGCGAAACGGCCTGAAGCCAATGAACGCCATCTCGCTCTACGCCAAGCCCTCCGCCGATTTCGAGACCAAGCTCGCCGAAAGCGTGGCGCTGCTGCGCGGCGCGGCGCAGGAGTTCGCGCCGATCACGCAAGCCTCCAGCCTGGGTGCCGAGGACATGGTGGTGACCGACCTGCTGCACCGCTTTCAGGTGCAGTCGGGCATCTTCGTGCTCGAAACGGGCAAGCTGCATGCCGAGACGCTCGAACTGCTCGAACGCCTGCAGTCGCACTACGGCCGCGAGGTCGAGATCTACCGCCCTGTGGCCGAGGCGGCCGCAGCCTTCGTGGCCGAGAACGGCGAAGAAGCGATGTACCGCAGCCTGGATCTGCGCAAGGCCTGCTGCCACATCCGCAAGATGGAGCCGCTGGAGCGTGCGCTCGCCGGCAAGCGCGGCTGGATCACGGGCCTGCGGCGCGAGCAGTCCGGCGCGCGTGCCGAGGTCGAGCTCATCGAAGAGCAGGCAGAGCGCGTCAAGATCAACCCGCTCGCGAACTGGACCTGGGGCGAGGTCTGGCACTACATCGCCACGCACCAGGTGCCCTACAACCCGCTGCACGACCAGTTCTTTCCCAGCATCGGCTGCGCGCCGTGCACCCGCGCCGTGACCCTGGGCGAAGACTTCCGCTCGGGCCGCTGGTGGTGGGAGCAGGAAAGCGCCAAGGAATGCGGCCTGCATGTGGACGGCGCCGTGTCCTCGGTCATTCCGATTCGCGCCATTGCCTGAACCTCATTTCCTGATTCCCGAATCCTCCTCATGAACGCCCGCACCGAATACGACCTGCTGCTGCAAAGCACGCACCTGCCCGCGCGCCTGTCCAACACGCAGCTCGACGCGCTGGAAGAAGAAACCATCTTCATCCTGCGCGAAGTCGCGGCCTCCTTCGAGCGCCCGACCCTGCTGTTCTCGGGTGGCAAGGATTCGCTGGTGCTATTGAAGTGCGCCGAGAAGGCCTTCGGGGCCGGCCGCATCCCCTACCCGCTGCTGATGATCGACACCGGCCACAACTTCCCCGAAGTGACGGCCTTTCGCGACCACCGCGCACAGGAGCTCGGCGCCGAGTTGATCGTGCGCAGCGTCGAAGACTCGATGGCGCGCGGCACCGTGCGCCTCGCCCATCCGGGCGAATCGCGCAACGTGCACCAGTCGGTCACGCTGCTCGAAGCGATCGAGGAATTCCGCTTCGATGCGTTGATCGGCGGTGCGCGCCGCGACGAAGAAAAGGCACGCGCCAAGGAGCGCATCTTTTCGCATCGCGACGCCTTCGGCCAATGGCAGCCCAAGGACCAGCGCCCTGAGCTCTGGACCCTGTTCAACACGCGCCTGGCGCCCGGCGAACACTTCCGCGTGTTCCCGATCTCCAACTGGACCGAACTCGACGTCTGGCAGTACATCGAGCGCGAGCATGTCGCCCTGCCCTCGATCTACTACACGCACAAGCGCGAGGTGGTCGAACGCCGCGGCCTCTTGGTGCCGGTGACCGAACTCACGCCGCCGCGCGACGGCGAGAAGGTGGAGATGCGCGACGTGCGCTTCCGCACCGTGGGCGACATCACCTGCACCTGCCCGGTCGACAGCCTGGCGGCCGACGCCGCCGACGTGGTGGTCGAGACGCTTGCGGCCGAAGTGAGCGAGCGCGGCGCCACGCGCATGGACGACAAGACATCCGAGGCTTCGATGGAGAAGCGCAAGAAAGACGGTTACTTCTGATGAGTGCGAGCGCCTTCACCACCCCCGCCGAAGCGGCGGCGATCCACGGCGACACCGGCACGGCCCTGCGCTTCATCACCTGCGGCAGCGTCGACGACGGCAAGAGCACGCTGATCGGGCGGCTCCTGGTCGACAGCAAGACCGTGCTGCAAGACCAGCTCGCCGGCGTACAGCGCGGCGGCGAGACCGACCTGGCGCTCCTGACCGACGGCCTCTCGGCCGAGCGCGAACAGGGCATCACGATCGACGTCGCCTACCGCTACTTCTCGACCGCGCGGCGCAAGTTCATCATCGGCGACGCGCCGGGCCACGAGCAGTACACGCGCAACATGGTCACCGCCGCGTCGAGCGCCGATGCCGCCGTGGTCTTGGTCGATGCCACCAAGCTGGCCTGGGCCGCCGAAGTGGAAGACGGCGAAGTGGTGCGGCGCGAGCTGCTGCCCCAGACGCGCCGCCATACGCTCTTGTGCCACCTGCTGCGCGTGCAGTCGATCGTGTTCGCGGTCAACAAGCTCGATGCGATCGCCGATGCCGATCTCGCCTTCGAACGCATCTCGGGCGCGCTCGCGGACTTTGCCGAAGCTGCAGGCGTGCAGGTCGCCGCCACCGTGCCGATCTCGGCGCTCAAGGGCTGGAACGTGGCCTCGCGCCACGGCAACTGGTGCGGCTACGAAGGCCCGAGCCTGATCGAGCTGCTCGAGGAACTGCCGGTCACGCAGCAGGACGAGGCCGTGCCCTTCGCCTTCCCGGTGCAGTGGGTCGAGAAGTTCTCGGCCTCGGCCGACACGTCCCGGGGCCGCCGCGTGTTCTGGGGCCGCGTGGCCAGCGGGCATGTCGAGCCGGGCCAGCGCGTCACCGTGTTGCCGAGCAACCAGACGGCCACCGTCGCGCAGGTGCTGAGCCATACTCGCCAGCCGAAGACCGTGCATGCGGGCCACAGCGCCGGCATCGTGCTCGACCGCGAGCTCGACGTCTCGCGCGGCGATTGGCTCTTGGCGCCGGACGCCTTCGAGCCCACGCGCGAGATCACCGCCACCATCGCGTGGCTCGATGACGAGCCGCTGGTCGCGGGCCGCGTCTACTGGGCGCTGCAGGGCCACCGCTGGGTCAAGGCCAAGGTGGCGCGCATCGTCGATCGCGTGAACATCACGACCCTCGACTCCGAGCCGGCCGACCGGCTCGAAGCCAATGCGATCGGCGACGTGGTGCTCTCGCTGCAGCAGCCGCTGGCCGTGCTGCCCTTCACGCAATCTCGTGCACTGGGTTCGCTGGTGCTGGTCGATACCGCTTCCCACAAGACCTCGGCGGCGGTGCTGGTACAGCCCTCTTCCTCAAAAGCCTAAAATTCCGGGTTTTCCGCCATTCCCCGCCAGCCAAGAACATGACTCACGTCGTCTCCGAATCCTGCATCCGCTGCAAATACACCGATTGCGTCGACGTATGTCCCGTGGACTGCTTCCGCGAAGGGCCGAACATGCTGGTGATCGACCCTGACGAATGCATCGACTGCGCGGTCTGCATTCCCGAGTGCCCGGTCAACGCGATCTACGCCGAGGAAGACCTCCCGGCCAACCAGATCGCCTTCATCAAGCTCAATGCCGAACTCGCCCTGGCCGACGGCTGGAAGAGCATCACCAAGCGCAAGCCCGCGCTGCCCGATGCCGACGAGTGGAAAGACAAGACCGACAAGGTCGGGGAGTTGGTCCGCTGAGCACGACGCCGGCTCCCATCGAGACCGAGGCGCTGGTCATCGGCGCCGGTCCGGTCGGCCTGTTCCAGGCTTTTCAGCTGGGCCTGCTCGAAATTCGCTGCCACATCGTCGATGCGCTGCCCTCCGCGGGCGGCCAGTGCGTGCAGCTCTACGGCGACAAGCCGATCTACGACATCCCGGGCGTCCCGGCAACCAGCGGGCGCGGACTGGCGGAGTCGCTGCTGCAGCAGGTCGCGCCCCTCGAGCCGCAGTTCCATTTCGAGCAGCAGGTCGCAACGCTCGAACGCCAAGCCGACCAGCGGCTGCTCCTGGGCACCTCAACCGGAACCACCTTCCTCGCGAAGACGGTTTTTATTGCCGCCGGTGTCGGCGCCTTCGTCGCCAAGCGCATCGCGCTCGAAGGCATCCAGCGCTTCGAGGGCACCAGGCTTTTCTATCACCCCGAAACACTGGAGCGCTTCGACGGCCAGGCCGTGGTGGTCAATGGCGGTGACGATGCCGCGCTGGCCACCGCCCTCGCGTTGGTCGGCAAGGCCCGTCGGGTCACGCTGCTGCACCGGCGCGACGGCTTCCAGGCCGACGAGGCGCTCGTGGCCCGCATGCGCGCACTGGTGGCCGAGGGCGCACTGAACTTCGCCGTGGGCCAGCCCGCGGCTTTCGACGGCCAGGCGCTGCAGATCAGCACGCCCGACGCCCGGACCGTGACGCTGCCGCTCGACGCGCTGATCGCATGCCTCGGCATCTCGCCGCGGCTCGGGCCCATGGCCGACTGGGGCCTCGATCTCGTGCGCAAGCAGGTGCCGGTCGACACCGAGCGCTTCCAGACGCGCGAGGCCGGCGTGTTCGCGGTCGGCGACATCAACACCTATCCGGGCAAGAAGAAGCTGATCGTCTGCGGTTTCCATGAGGCGACGCTGGCGGCCTGGGCCGCGACCGCGATCGTGTTTCCGGGCAAGGCCGTGCCGCTGCAGTACACCACCACCAGCACGCGGCTGCATCAGCTGCTCGGCGTGGGCTGAATAACAAAGCAACCATCCTGAACGAAGGCTGAACGCCGCATTCACGCGTTCGACACGAGAGCGTCATAGGATGCCGGGCATGCTCGCGTTGAACACCGCACTGTTCCTAGCCATGGGCGCTGGGCACACCCCGAATGCCGAAACCATGTGGTTCGCGTCCATCGTGGCCCAGTGCGCCTCCTGGCTCTGCGTGGCCCTCATGGGCTGGGTCGCCTGGCGCCGGCCCTCGCAGCGGACCTATGCGATGGTGACGCTGGTCGCCGCGGCCGCAGCGGCCATGTTGGCCCACGCGCTGGCGGACGCCATCGCGATGCCGCGCCCCTTCATGGTGGGCCTGAGCCCGGCGCACATCGAACATGGCGCGCGCGGCTCGCTGCCGAGTGCGCACGCCTCGGTGATGTTCACCATCGGGCTGCTGTTCTGCCTGCGGCCATCGATTCGGAAGATCGGGCTGGCGATCGTGGCGATCGCGGTCCTCACGGGCTGGGCGCGCATCTACGTGGGCGTGCATTTCCCGCTGGACATCGCTGCCGGACTGCTGCTGGCCGGCGGAGTCGCTGCCGCCTTCTGGGCGCTTCAGCAGTTCGCGCGCCGCTTCATCCTTCTGCTCGTTCGCCACACCCACTCGGGCGCGCGGCGGCTGTCGGCCGCCATCGACCACTGAGGCAGCCCGGCCCGCGGCGACTTCGCGTCGCCGTATCGCATCCGGCCAGCCCACGGCTCTACAATCCGAACTGCTTCGCCAGACTGAAGCAACGCTAGGGGTGCCGGCCCGCAACGCCTGTTGCAGGTTGGCTGAGAGAGTCCCTTTGAACCTGACTGAGGTAATCCTCGCGCAGGGAAGCTGGTCCGGCGGCCGCCACGTTTTCTCGCGTGCCGGTCTTGCCGCTGTGGCCTCGCCCACCTGCCAAACACTTTGCAATGGAGCAAATGGATGGCAACGACACAACCCACCACCGGTGCCAACGAAGCGCTGACGCCGCTGCGCGACGCCAGCCGCGTCTTCCGCTGGCACGACCACACGGCGCTGTGGTTCAGCCTCGGCGTCGGCCTGCTGGTGATGCAGATCGGCGCCTACCTGGTGCCGGCGGTCGGCACACGCGAGGCGGCGATCGCGATCGTGCTGGGGTCGTTGATCGGGGCCGGCCTGCTGGCCTGGACCGCCCGGCTCGGCTGCGAAAGCGGGCTGGCCAGCGCGGGCCTGATGCACGCCACCTACGGCAGCGCCTTCGCGCGCCTGCCGGTGGTGCTCAACATCGTGCAGCTGATCGGCTGGACCACCTTCGAGATCGTGATCATGCGCGAGGGCACGCAGGCCATCGGCAAACAGGCCTTCGGCTGGTCGCTGGAGGGCCCGCTCGGCACCGTGCTGACCACGCTGCTGTGGGGCGCGGTGCTGCTCGCGCTGCTGGCCGGCTCGATGGTCAAGCTGGTGCGGCGCTTCGTGAGCCGCTTCGGGCTGCCGCTGGTGGTGCTGTCGCTGTTGTGGCTCACATGGCAGTTCGCGACGCAACTCCAGGCCAAGGGTCTTGAAGCCTTCTGGTCGCGCCCCGGCAACGGCAGCATGGGAATGTTCAGCGCGCTCGACCTGGTGATCGCGATGCCGGTCTCGTGGCTGCCGCTGGTGGCCGACTATGCGCGGCACGGCAGGCGCAGCGCGCGCGGACTCGGCGGCGCCTTCGGCGGCACCTGGATCGGCTACGCGCTCGCCAACATCTGGTGCTACGCGCTCGGCGTGATGGTGGTGAGCGTGGCGGAACCCGGCACCAACCTCGTTGCGGCGCTGCTGCTGGCGCAGGGCGGCCTGGTCGCGCTGGGCCTGATCCTGATCGACGAGCTCGACAACGCGTATGGCGACGTCTATTCGGGCTCGGTCTCGGCCCACAGCCTGCAGCCGCGCTGGAGCGTGCGGCGCTGGGGCCTGTGGCTCGCGGTCGCGTGCATCGCCTTCGCACTGGTGCTGCCGATGCACTCGCTCGAGCCCTTCCTGCTGCTCCTGAGTTCGGTGTTCGTGCCGCTCTACGGCGTGATCCTCGGGCGCCTGGGCACGGCGGGCGCGGCGCCAGCGGTGGGCGCGCGCAAGATCGATTGGGTCGCGGCGCTGATCTGGATCGCGGGCATCGCCATCTATCACGCCTGTGCCAAATGGGCGCCTCAGTTCGGGTCGGCGCTGCCGACGCTGGCCCTCACCTTCGTGCTGGCATGGATCACGCGCCCGGCGACGGCAGACGGACCATCGGCACTGGCGCAAAACCGTGGTTGAGCGGACCGTGGCCGGCTCCGATCTTCACATCCGCACCGGCCGCCATGGCGGCCACGACGTAGCCGCGCGCGCGCTCCACGGCATCGGCCAGCTGGTAGCCCAGCGCGAGGTGCGCGGCAATGGCCGAGGACAGCGTGCAGCCCGTGCCGTGCAGGTTGCGGCTCGCAATGCGTTCGGAAGACAGCCGCAGCCGCTCGCCGCTCGCTTCCGCCAGCAGATCGACGACATCGTCTCCCGGCAGGTGGCCGCCCTTGAGCAACACCGCGTGCGCGCCCAGCGCGAGCAATTCGCTCGCGGCATCGTCGAGCGCGTCGACGCCGTCGATCGCATGGCCGATCAGCAGGGCCGCCTCGTCGAGATTGGGCGTGACCACGGTGGCACGCGGGAACAGCTCTCGCACCAGCACCTGCACGGTTTCTTCGGCAATCAGCCGGTCGCCGCTGGTGGCGACCATCACCGGGTCGAGCACCACCTTGGAAAGCCTGTAGCGGTCGATGGCCCAGGCCACCACCTCCACCACCTCGGGCGCATGCAGCATGCCGAGCTTGACCGCGTCGACGCCGATGTCTTCGATCACGGCCTGGATCTGCGCCTTGAGAAAAGCCGGCGGCACGCCGTGGATGCCCGACACGCCCAGCGTGTTCTGCGCAGTGAGCGCGGTGATGGCTGTCATGCCGTAGCAGCCGAGCGCCGAGAAGGTCTTCAGATCGGCCTGGATGCCGGCGCCGCCGCCGCTGTCGGAACCGGCGATCGAGAGCACGCGGGCATAACGAGAGAATGCTTGTGTCATGCCGGCAAGCTTACCGAAATGATCTGCCGATGAACGCTGCCACCCTTCCTTTCCGCTCCGCCGCCATCCTCGGCGCCGGGCTCATGGGCCGCCTGCTCGCGGTGACGCTGGCCCAGGCCGGCTGCAAGGTCGAGCTCTTCGACGCCGCCGGGCCGGAGGCCGAGGGCGCGGCCGCGCGCGTCGCAGCCGCCATGCTGGCGCCGCTGGCCGAATCTGCGATCGCACCGCCCTCGGTCGTGCGCATGGGCCACCACGCGCTCGACCGCTGGCCGGTGCTGCTCGCATCGCTGGCGGCGCCCGTGTTCTTCCAGCGCGCGGGCACGCTGGTGCTGTGGCACCGCCAGGATGCGCCCGAAGCCGCGCGGCTGGCGCGCATGCTGGCGCACACCGGCGAGGTGGTGCCCGAACTGCCTGCAATGAAGCCGCTCGATGCGGCCGGCATCGCCGCCTTGGAGCCCGCACTGGGCCAGCGCTTCGCGCACGGCCTGCTGCTGCCGGAAGAAGGCCAGCTCGACAACCGCGGACTGCTCGCCGCACTGCTCGCAACGCTGCAGGCCATGCCCAACGTGCAACTGCACTGGCAGGCACCGCGCAGCATCGACGACTTCGACGCCGGAGGAACCGGCCAGCCCGAACGCGTCATCGACTGCCGCGGCCTCGGCGCCCGTCCGCAGTGGGGCGCCCTGCGCGGCGTGCGCGGCGAAGTCATCCGGGTGCATGCCCCCGAAGTCGCATTGCAGCGACCGACGCGGCTGGTGCATCCGCGCTACCCGCTCTACATCGCACCCAAGCCCGGGCAGGTATTCGTGATCGGCGGCACCGAGATCGAGTCCGACGACATGTCGCCGGCCAGCGTGCGTTCCACGCTCGAACTGCTGAGCGCCGCCTATTCGGTGCACAGCGGTTTTGCCGAGGCGCGCATCCTCGAGATCGCAACCCAGTGCCGGCCGACCCTGCCCGACAATCTGCCGGCCTTCCGTCAACCGCGACCCGGCGTGATGCAGATCAACGGCTTGTACCGCCACGGCTTCATGATCGCGCCGGCCATGCTCGATGTCGCGATGGAACTGCTCGCCACCGGCCATTCCGCGCTCGCGAGCCGTTTCGATCTCGCGCCCCGCCTGGAAACCGTTTTGCCATGAACATACTGATCAACGACACGCCGCAGACGCTGCCGAGCGGCGCGACGCTGGCCGACGCGCTGGCCCTCATCCAGGCGACGCCACCCTTCGCGGCCGCGGTGAATCGCCAGTTCGTGCCGCGTTCGAACTACGCGTCGCACGCCTTGCAACCCGACGACCGCATCGAAGTGATCCGCCCCGTGACAGGCGGCTGAGGTAAAGCCATGACCACAACCCCATCCCACGACCCGCTGGTGCTCTACGGCCAGGCCTTCCAGAGCCGGATGCTGCTCGGCACCTCGCGCTACCCGTCGCCCGACGTGCTCGAAGCGGCCGTGCGGCACGCGAAGCCGGCGATGCTGACCGCTTCGCTGCGCCGCCAGACGGCCACGCCGAACGGCGCCGGCAGCGACAACGGCTTCTGGGAGCTGCTGCGGCGGCTGAATGTGCCCGTGCTGCCCAATACGGCCGGCTGCCACAGCGTGCAGGAGGTGATTGCCACCGCGCAGATGGCGCGCGAGCTCTTCGACACGCCGTGGATCAAGCTCGAGCTCATTGGCGACGACTACACGCTGCAGCCCGACACGCTGAATCTGGTCGATGCCGCATCGCAACTGATCCGCGACGGCTTCCACGTACTGCCCTACTGCACTGAAGACCTTGTGCTGTGCCGGCGGCTGGTCGATGTCGGCTGCCAGGCCGTGATGCCCTGGGCCGCGCCCATCGGCACCGGCCGCGGCCCCGTCAATCCCTATGCCTTGCAGGTGCTGCGCGAGCGGCTCAGCGTGCCGCTGCTGGTGGATGCCGGCCTCGGCCTGCCCTCGCATGCCTGCCAGGTGATGGAATGGGGCTACGACGGCGTGCTGCTCAACACCGCCGTCGCGCTGGCGCAGGACCCGGTCGCGATGGCCGGCGCCTTCGCCGATGCGGTGCAGGCCGGCCGCAGCGCCCACCTCGCGGGCGCGATGGCCGCACAGGAATCGGCACAGCCGAGCACGCCGGTGCTCGGCACGCCGTTCTGGCACCACGCTGCGTCGCAGTGACCCCATCATGAGCAACACCACCGCCCCCCAAAACATCGCGCAGGCCATTGTCGCGGCGCATGCGCCGCGCTTCGGCGAGGCGGCCCACGCGGCCGCGTCCTTCTCGTCCGACGACGCCGTCTATCGCGGCGCCAAGACAGCCTGCGCCGCGCTCGGCTTCATCGAGGTCGATGCCGAGTGCCTGGCCCGCGCCTGGCGCGCGCAAACGCAGCGCACGGGCAGCTTCGATGCGCATGCCTGGCCCGAACTGCCGGCCGACTTCGGCATGCCGCCCTTTCCGCCAGCGGAGCGCCGCAATGCCTTCCCGCCCTGCCCGCAGAAGCTGGGCCTCTACGCGGTGCTGCCCGACGCCGCCTGGGTCGGCCGCATGGCGCGCGCCGGCGTACCGACGGTGCAGCTGCGCTTCAAGTCCGACGACGCGGAAGCCGTCGTGCGCGAAGTGCGCGCGGCCGTCGAAGTGGTGCGCGGCACCAGCGCCCTGCTCTTCGTCAACGACCACTGGCGCGCCGCCATCGAGGCCAAGGCCTATGGCCTGCACCTGGGCCAGGAAGACCTGGACGCCCTGACGCCGCAGGAACTGCAGACGATTCGCGCCTCCGGTGTGCGCCTGGGCGTCAGCACCCATGGCTACGCAGAGATGCTGCGCGCCGATGCCGTGAGCCCGAGCTACATCGCGATGGGCGCGGTGTACCCGACCACCCTGAAGCAGATGGTGACCGCACCGCAGGGCGTGGCGCGGCTCGCCGCCTATGCGCGGCTGCTGCGCGGCTATCCGCAGGTAGGCATCGGCGGCATCGACGAAGCGCGCCTGCCCGATGTACTGGCCACCGGCGTCGGTTCGGTGGCGGTGGTGCGTGCTTTGGTGGCCGATCCGAAGCCCGAGGCCGCGGCGGCCCGGCTGATGGCTGCTGTCGAAGCTGCTACCCGCCAATGAAGTCACGAATCACATGATCGAGCCGGGCCGGAAGGCCTCAAAAACCACGCTATAATTTGAGGCTTGTTCCTCGATAGCTCAGTCGGTAGAGCGCCGGACTGTTAATCCGTAGGTCCCTGGTTCGAGCCCAGGTCGAGGAGCCACTACAAGCCGCACAGGCACGAAGGCCCTGCTATCAAACCGGTAGCAGGGCCTTTTTCTTTTGCGCAATGGAAGATGGCCGCGCGTTGCGAGCGGTCGCTTCCTACAGATCGTGGCGTCTCATGGATCATGCTGGCGCCAATGAAGAACACCACCAACACCTCATCCGAGCGGCGGAATTTCGCGATGCTTCAGGTGCGAGTGAGCGCTCGTGAAAAGGCGCTGTTCGCCGAGGCAGCCGCGGCCGCCCGCAAATCGATGGCGACTTGGGCGCGCGAGCACCTGGAAGCAGCCGCGGTTCGAGACTTGAGATCCGAGAGTCGACCCGACTGATGCTTCGAGCGCCGTGGCGGCCGTTACTGCGAATCCGCCAGGCCCACGGGGCCACAGCCGTCGATGAAGCTGAGAAGATCGTCGCAAGCCGGGCCGTACTCTTGCGCATCCACCGCAGCGATCAGTTGCAGGCTGCTCGCGCGCACGTGGCCATTGCCGCCACGGGTGAACCGGATAGCGATATCCGGGTCGCGACCATCGTTGCCGCGGTCGGACATGCAGACCACCACCATCTGCCCAACGAGCGACGAATCGCCGCCGCCCAGCACCAGCGCCAGGTCGCCGCGCCGAAACGGCCGCGGCGCGTGCGCCGGCCGGAAAGCCATCGGCTTGTATGAGGCAGTTTTACGTACTGGCGCGATGTTCGGCAGAGCCATGGTGGTACAGATCCTTTGTAGCGATTGCGTGTTGCGATCGGACAGTCACGATGGTGTCTCACTACCGTGTTCAGCGCCTTCTTTTGCCCCAAATAAAGGCACACGATGTGCATTCCGTCCTGCCGGCCCAGAGGGGCGAGTTTGAACTGTTCCTGCCGCGCCGGATGTCAGCCGGATTCCCGCACTTGATCGCGGCCACGTCCGGCGCTCGCCGGCACACGCCGCGCGACACTGGGGCCACACACAGATTCAGGAGACGCGCAAATGGCAGATGACTTGAGCAATCGCGGCCCGCAGGACCGGTCGCGCGTGAACGTCAACGAGACCCACGAGCTTCGGTACTGGACCAAGGAACTGGGAGTCACCGAGGCCCAGCTCCGGGCGGCCGTCGCCGCTGCCGGCACTTCGGCGCAGGCGGTGCGCAACTATCTCGGGAAGTAAGAGGTGGGAAATCTGCTGCGCGGAGCGCGCCATGCCAAGGAGCGTCGTGTTCGTCTATCGGGGCTATCACTTTCTCTGTACCGCGGAGAAGGAGAAGCCCGCGCAGTTTCGACCGGTGCTCATCCGCCAGCTGGGATGGCCGAGCGAAAAAACGGTTGTCCTGCTCGGCGACACCGACCTCTGTAGAACCGAGGCGGAAGCGCTGCGGCACGCGGAGCAGCAAGCCATGAAGTGGGTGGACTGTCGAACGACGATCGAGGTGTCATAAGAGCTTGCACGGCTCCTCCGATTGCGCAAAATTGGCGGCTCGCCGTTACCCGAAAGGAGATCCCATGCCGATGGAACTTCTTCGGCAGATCGCAGACCAGAAGCTGCCCTACACGGTCTACGCACCGGCCGAAATCGACAAGCTGCGCGTGCTGCGCGCCGCAGAACTGGTCAGCGCCTTCATTCCGCCGGCCGAAACGCTGCCCTGCGGCGAGAGCCACAAGCCGGCGCAGGTGCTGGCCATCACCGCCAAGGGGAAGAACGCCCTGCAGGATCAGGCCGAGGGCATCGTTGATCCTTAGCACCCGCTTGAACGCCGTACCCATCCCTATTTGCCGAAATTAGGGAAGTCACTGATCAATCAGTGCATCCAAGTATCGAAATCGGCTTGGCGAGTACCAATTCCGCAAGCAAGAGTCTCCAGAATCCGGGCACGGCGATCGCCTCGTCGCCGACCACAAGGAGACATACATGAAGCGTTTTCTGAAGGCGGGCCTGGTGCTCGCGCTCGCGGGCGCCGGCCTCGCCCACGCCGCGACCGAACTGGTCATTGCCACCGTGAACAACGGCCACATGATCGAGATGCAGAAGCTCACGCCTGTGTTCGAGAAGGCGTATCCCGAGATCAGGCTCAAGTGGGTCACGCTCGAAGAAGGCACGCTGCGCCAGCGCGTGACCACCGACATCGCGACCAAGGGCGGCCAGTTCGACGTCATGACCATTGGCCTCTATGAAGCGCCGATCTGGTCGAAGAAGGGTTGGCTTCAGCCGATCACGACCGATGCGGCCTACGACGCCGACGACTTGCTGCCGGCCATCCGCGACGGCCTGTCCTACCAGGGGAAGCTCTACGCCGCGCCCTTCTACGGCGAAAGCTCGATGCTCATGTATCGCAAGGATCTGGCCGACAAGGTCGGATTCAAGATGCCAGAGCAGCCGACCTGGACACAGGTCAAGGAACTGGCGGGCAAGATCCACGACCCGAAGGCCGGCGTCTACGGCATGTGCCTGCGCGGCAAGCCGGGCTGGGGCGACAACATGGCCTTCCTCACCACGCTGGTCAACACCCACGGTGGCCAGTGGTTCGACATGAGCTGGAAGCCCCAGATCGACACCAAGCCCTGGAAGGACGCCATCACCTTCTACGTCGACATGATGAAGGCCTACGGCCCTCCCGGCGCCTCGGCCAACAGCTTCAACGAGAACCTCGCGCTCTTCAACGAAGGCAAGTGCGGCATGTGGGTCGACGCGACCATCGCCGCGTCCTTCATCAGTGACCCGAAGCAATCGAAAGTGGCCGACAAGGTGGCCTTCGCGCAGGCGCCGGTCGCCGTCACGCCCAAGGGCGCCAACTGGCTGTGGTCGTGGAACCTGGCGATTCCCGCGAGTTCGACCAAGTCCGAAGCGGCGCAGATCTTCGTCAAGTGGGCGACCTCCAAGGACTACGTCAAGCTGGTGGCCAAGGAACAGGGCTGGGCTGCCGTGCCGACGGGCACGCGCAAGTCGACCTATGCGAATCCCGAATTCCAGAAGGTCGCCAAGTTCGCCGAAGCCGAGAAGAAAGCCATCGACACGGCCAACCTGACCGACAGCACGCTGCCGAAATCTCCCTACGCCGGCGTGCAGTACGCGGCCATCCCCGAGTTCCAGGCCATCGGCGTGGCGGTGGGCCAGCAGATGAGCGCTGCGCTGTCGGGCAAGGTCACGATCGACCAGGCGCTCAAAACCTCGCAGATCGCAGCCGAACGCGAGATGAAAAAGGGCGGGTACTATAAGTGAACGCCTGAAGGCCGGGCGCGCAGCGTCCGGTCTTCATCGTTGTCGCTGCCCGCACCGCCGACATGAACCGACTCCTCCCCCGGGCGCTGATGGCGCCGGCCGTGGTCACGCTCATTCTTTGGATGATCGTGCCGCTGGCGATGACGATCTATTTCTCGTTCGTCACCTACAACCTGATGCAGCCCGGCGACCATCCGTTCGCGGGCCTGGAGAACTTCCACTACTTTGTCACCGACCCGGATTTCTGGGCCTCCGTTGCGAACACCCTGAACCTGATCGGCAGCGTGGTCGTGATCACCGTCGTCTTCGGCGTGTTGCTGGCGATGCTGGTGAACGAACCCTTCCCGGGGCGCGGCGTCGTGCGCGTGCTGCTGATCTCGCCCTTCTTCGTCATGCCCGCGGTCAATGCGCTGCTGTGGAAGCACATGATGATGAATCCGATCTACGGCGTGCTGGCCGACGTGTGGCGCGCCTTCGGCGCCGAGCCCATCGACTGGATGACCGACGTGCCGCTGCTGTCGGTGATCATCATGGTGGCCTGGCAGTGGCTGCCCTTCGCCTGCCTGATCTTCATCACCTCGCTGCAGTCGCTCGACCGCGAGCAAATGGAAGCGGCCCGCATGGACGGGGCCGGCGCGTTCCAGCGCTTCTACTATCTCATCCTGCCCCACCTGGCGCGGCCAATGGCGGTGGTGATCATGATCGAGATGATCTTCCTTCTCTCGGTCTTCGCCGAGATCGCCATCACGACCAACGGCGGCCCGGGCAACGAGAGCACCAACCTCACCTACCTGATCTTCAAGCAGTCGCTGATGAACTTCGACGTCGGCGTGGCTTCGGCGGGTGCGCTCTTCGCGGTGGTGCTGGCCAACATCGTGGCGGCTTTCCTGATCCGCATCATCGGCAAGAGCCTCGATTGAGGGCCACGGCATGCAATCCACTTTTCTGTTCACTTCCTTGCGCGCCGCCGGTGCGTGGGTGGTCACGCTGCTGCTGTTCTTCCCGCTGGGCTGGCTGGTGCTGACCGCATTCAAGACCGAGCTGCAGGCCATCGCCGTGCCGCCGCTTTTCGTGTTCGAGCCCACGCTGGCCAATTTCGAGGAGGTGCAGCGGCGCAGCGACTACGTGCTGTTCGCCCGCAACTCGCTGATCACCAGCCTTGGCTCCACCATCATCGGCCTCCTGATCGCCGCGCCGGCCGCCTACTCGATGGCCTTCTTCCGCACCAAGCGCACGCGCGACATCCTGATGTGGATGCTGTCGACCAAGATGATGCCGGCCGTGGGCGCGCTGGTGCCGATCTACGTGATCGCGCAGACCGCCGGCCTGCTGGATTCGCTGACGGCGCTCACGATCGTTTTCACGCTGTCCAACCTGCCGATCATGGTCTGGATGCTCTACAGCAGCTACAAGGAGATCCCGCACGAGATCCTCGAAGCCGCACGCATGGACGGCGCCAACCTCTGGACCGAGTTCCGCCACGTTGTGCTGCCGCTCTCGGTCGGCGGCCTCGCCTCCACCGGACTGCTGTGCCTGGTGCTGAGCTGGAACGAAGCCTTCTGGGCGCTCAACCTCAGTTCCGCCAAGGCCGGCACGCTCGCCGTCCTCATCGCTTCCTATTCGAGCCCCGAAGGACTCTTCTGGGCCAAGCTCTCGGCCGCTTCGCTGATGGCCATCGCGCCGATCGTGGTCTTCGGCTGGTTCTGCCAAAAGCAACTGGTGCAGGGCATGACCTTCGGCGCCGTCAAGTAAGGAACGGAGACATTCCATGGCATACCTCCAACTCGACAACATCCAGAAGAGCTTCGGCGACGCCCACATCATCAAGGGCGTGAACCTGGAAATCGACAAGGGCGAGTTCATCGTCTTCGTCGGTCCCTCCGGCTGCGGCAAGTCGACGCTGCTGCGGCTGATCGCCGGACTCGAACCCATCACCAGCGGCCAGCTCATGCTCGACGGCAAGGACATCACGCACATCCCCTCGGGCAAGCGCGACCTCGCGATGGTGTTCCAAAGCTACGCGCTCTATCCGCACATGAGCGTGTACGACAACATGTCCTTCGCGCTCAAGCTCGCGAACGTCGCCAAGGACACGATCAAGACCAAGGTCGACCACGCGGCCAGGACGCTCAACCTCACGCAGTACCTCACGCGCACGCCGAAGGAGCTCTCCGGCGGCCAGCGGCAGCGGGTGGCAATCGGGCGCGCCATCGTGCGTGCGCCCAAGGTGTTCCTGTTCGACGAGCCGCTGTCCAACCTCGATGCGGCGCTGCGCGGCAACACGCGCGTCGAGATCCACAAGCTGCATCGCGCGCTGGGCGCCACCAGCATCTACGTCACGCACGACCAGGTGGAGGCCATGACACTGGCCGACCGCGTGGTGGTGCTGCGCGATGGCCTGATCGAGCAGGTCGGCACGCCGATGGAGCTCTACGACCGCCCGGCCAACCAGTTCGTGGCCCAGTTCATCGGCATGCCTTCGATGAACATGGTGGATGCGCGCGCGATCCCGAGCTTCTCGGCGCAGACAGGCGGGCGGCTGCCGAGCGACGGCTTCCTCGGCGTGCGGCCCGAGGGCCTGCGCGTGCACCGAGACCACCACGGCGCCGGGGCGCCGGGCAAGGTCGAGCTGATCGAGGCCCTCGGCGCCGACACGCTGATCCACGTCGAGGTCGGCGGCGTGCCGCTGGTCGCGCGGCAGAACGAGCGCACGCAGCTGCAGGCCGGCGACGTGGTGAGCGTCGAGCTCGATCCCTCGGTGCTGCATTTCTTCAACCGTGAAGGCCGCACCGTTGCCGCCTGAGTTCCATCGCGCCATGCCATCTTCCACTCCATCCGAATTCGTGGTGCTTCACCTCGGGCTCGGTTCCTTCCATCGCGCGCACCAGGCGGTCTACCTGCAGCAGCTCATCGAGGCCGGCGACGCGCGCTGGTCCATCGCCGGCGCCAACCTGCGGCCCGACATGGCTGAGGTGCTCGCCGCCCTGCGCGCGCAAAACGGGCGCTACACGCTGGAGACGGTGTCGCCCGCGGGCGAGTACCGCTACCGGCGCATCGAGTCGATCCGCGAGGTGCTGGACTACGAGCCGGCGCTCGGCACGGTGATCGCGCGCGGCGCCGATGCGCGCACCAAGATCATCTCCTTCACCGTCACCGAAGCGGGCTACTACCTCGATCCTGAGGACCGGCTCGATTTCACTTCCGCCGAACTCGCCGAAGACCTCGCACGCGCCACGCGCGGCGAAGCCGGCAGCACGATCTACGGCGCGGTCTGCGCGATCCTGCGTGCGCGCCGCGCAGCGGACGCGGGGCCGGTGACGCTGCTCAACTGCGACAACCAGCGCCACAACGGCGAGCGCTTCCGCAAGGGGCTGCTGGAATTCATCGAGCAGGCCGGCGAACAGGATCTGCTCGGCTGGGTGCGCGAGCACACCACCTGCCCCAACGCGATGGTCGACCGCATCACGCCGCGGCCACCGCCCGAACTGCGCGAACGCGTGCGGGCCGCGACCGGCTGGGACGACGCCGCGCCGGTCATGGGCGAGAGCTTCATCCAGTGGGTGATCGAGGACGACTTCGCGAACGGACGGCCCGACTGGGCGCGCGTCGGCGTGCAGCTGGTCGATTCGGTGCTGCCGTACGAAGAGGCCAAAATCCGGATCCTCAATGCGAGCCACAGCTGCATTGCCTGGGCCGGCACGCTGATCGGGCTGGAGTTCATCCACGAAGGCACGCAGGACCCGCTGATCCGGCAGATGGCCTACGACTACGTGACGGACGACGTCATCCCCTGCCTCAACGCACCCGGACGCCCGAGCCCGGTCGACCTGCCGGCTTATCGCGACCTCGTGCTCGAGCGCTTCGGCAACCCCGCCATCCGCGACACCAATCAGCGCGTGGCGATGGACGGCTTCTCGAAGATCCCAGGCTTCATTGCGCCGACCGTGCGCGAGCGCCTGGTGCAGGGCGAGCGCATCGCCAGCGTGGCGATGCTGCCGGCCTTGTTCCTGGCTTTCCTGCGGCGCTGGCATCAGGGCAACCTCCCCTACACGTACCAGGACCAGGGCATGGACGAAGCCACCGCGCACGCGATCTGCGACGCGGTCGATCCGGTTGCAGCGCTCTGTGCCGATGCCGGCCTCTGGGGCGATATCGCGGGCGACATCCGCCTCACGCAGGCGGTGCGCGAGGCCGGCGCGCGCGTCCGAACACTCATCGAAGGAGCAAAGCCATGACGGGCCGTCTCGTACAAACCCACGTGCTGGTGACCGGCGCCGGCGGCGGCATCGGCCTGGCGATCGCCGAGGCTTGCCTGGCCGAGGGCGCTCGCTGCACCCTGGTCGACCGCTCGCCGGCGCCTTCCGACGGCGTGGCGCTGCTCCAGCGGACTCATTCGACGCGCGTGGTCTACCTGCCGGCGGACGTGACCGACACGAACGCGGTCGCGCAGCTCATCGATGCGGCGCAGACGGCCAACGGACCGGTGCACACGCTCGTCAACAACGCCGCCGTCTTCGACATGGCGCCGCTGCTGGAGAGCGACGAGGCCTCCTTCGACCACCTGTTCGCGGTCAACGTGAAGGGCATGTTCTTCGTGATGCAGCGCGTGCTGCAGCACATGGTCGACGCCGGCACGGCCGGTGCCTCGGTCATCAACATGGCCTCGCAGGCCGGCCGCCGCGGCGAGGCGCTGGTCTCGCACTATTGCGCGACCAAGGCCGCCGTCATCAGCTACACGCAGAGCGCGGCGCTCGCGATGGCGCCGCACGGCATCCGCGTCAATGCCATCGCGCCCGGCGTGGTCGACACGCCGATGTGGGGCCATGTCGATGCGCTGTTCGCGAAGTACGAGGGGCGCCAGCCCGGCGAGAAGAAGCGCCAGGTCGGCCTCGAGGTGCCACTCGGCCGCATGGGCACGCCGGACGACATTGCCGGCGCCGCCGTATTCCTGGCCAGCGACGAGGCGCGGTACATCACCGCGCAGACGCTCAATGTCGACGGTGGTAATGTCATGAGCTGACGAGGACACGGCCATGACATCGGTGCGCCACCGCCACCTCCCCCGCCACCGGGAGCCCGAGCTCGAGCGCGACATCACGCGTTCGCCCTCGCTCGGCTACGAGGCGCCCGAAGAAACTGGCCTGGTGCGTTGCCTGGCGCACGGCTTTCCGAGCCCGCTGGTGCGCTGGCACTTCCACGAAGAATACGAGCTGCACCTGATCACCGAGACCTCGGGCAAGGCCTTCATCGGCGACTGGATCGGGCCCTTCGAGCCCGGCCACCTGGTGCTGTGCGGGCCGCGGCTGCCGCACAACTGGATCTCGCTCGATGTGCCGGCGGGCGGCGCGGCCGGGCGCGACCGCGTGATCCAGTTCCGCCACGAGCCGATCGAGCGCGCGGCCGCGGAGATTCCGGAGCTGCGCGAGGTGCTTCAGTTGCTCGAACGCGCCCGCCACGGCATCGAATTCTTCGACTTCGCGGAATGCGCTCTGGCGCACTGGGATGCGGTCAAGGCGGCGCGCGGCCTGCGCCGCTTCGCCCTCTTCTGCAACTACCTGGCCGACCTCGCGCAGTGCACCGACTACCGCCTGCTTTCCAACGTCCAGATGCAGGGCGTGGAAGGCGATGCCGAGGTCGACCAGATCAACGTCATCGTCAACCGCATCACCGCCAACCTGGCCGAGCCGATCGTGATGGCCGACATCGCCGCCGAGCTGGGCATGAGCGAAAGCCGCTTCAGCCGCTTCTTCAAGCGCTCGACCGGCAACAGCTTCACCGATTTCGTGAACCGCGTGCGCATCAACAGCGCCTGCCACCTGCTGATGCAGACCGACCACTACGTGACCGACATCTGCTACCAGGTCGGCTTCAACAACGTCGCCAACTTCAACCGCCGCTTCCTGGAAATCAAGGGCATGACGCCGACCGAATTCCGACGCCAGAGCGACCACCGCTTCGGCGGCGGCGCGTGAGGATCCCCTCTTGTACCTCGGACTCGATCTCGGCACCTCCGAGCTGAAGGCGCTGCTGCTGGCCGACGATCACCGCATCGTCGCGCTGGCCAGGGCCCCGCTCAGCGTCAGCCGGCCGGCGCCGCTGTGGTCGGAGCAATCGCCTTTGCAATGGTGGGAAGCGCTGGAAGCCGTCATGGCCGAACTGCAGCGCCATCACGCTGCGGCGCTTTCGGCGGTGCGTGCGATCGGCCTGTCGGGCCAGATGCACGGCGCGGTGGCGATGGATGCGCAAGGCCAGGTGCTGCGTCCCGCCATCCTCTGGAACGACGGCCGCAGCGCCGCCCAGTGCGAGGCGTTGACGGCACGCGTGCCGCGCCTCGCCGCGATCGCCGGCAACCTCGCCATGCCGGGCTTCACTGCGCCCAAGCTCCTGTGGATGCGCGAACACGAGCCCGAGATCTTTGCGCGCATCGCCTGCGTGCTGCTTCCCAAGGACTGGTTGCGCTACAGGCTGAGCGGCGAACTCTCCAGCGACATGTCGGACGCGTCGGGCACGCTGTGGCTGGACGTGGCGGCGCGCGACTGGTCCGACGAACTGCTCTCCGCCTGCGGCCTCACGCGCGCGCAGATGCCGCGGCTGGTGGAAGGCAGCGCCGGTTCGGGGCGGCTCAAGCCCGAACTCGCACAACGCTGGGGCCTGGCGCCCGAGGTCCCGATCGCGGGCGGCGGCGGCGACAACGCGGCCAGCGCGGTCGGCATGGGCCTGGTCGATGCCGGCCAGGGCTTCGTCTCGCTCGGCACCTCGGGCGTGATCTTCGTCTGCGGCGAGCGCTTCGAGCCGCGGCCCGAGGCCGCCGTGCATGCCTTCTGCCATGCGCTGCCCGGGCGCTGGCACCAGATGTCGGTGATGCTCTCGGCCTCCAGCGCCGTGAGCTGGGCCGCGCGCAGCTTCGGCCTGGGCAACGAGGCGGCGCTGCTCGCAGCGGCCGCCACGCTCGACGCCGAAGCGCGCCGCCGCGCGCCGCTGTTCCTGCCCTACCTCTCCGGCGAACGCTCGCCGCACAACGACGCGGATGCGCAAGGCGTGCTCTTCGGCCTGACCCACGCGCATGGGCCGGCCGACATCGCCTATGCAGTGGTGGAAGGCGTGAGCTTCGGCCTGCGCGACGGGTTGGACACGCTGGCACCGCCGGCCGGCGATCTGGTGCTGGTCGGCGGCGGTGCGCGCAGTGCCTGGTGGGCCCAGCTCCTGGCCGACATCCTCGAGCGGCCCCTCGCGATATGCGAAGGCAGCGAGGCCGGAGGCGCGCTCGGTGCGGCCCGGCTCGCATGGCTGGCGGACGGCGGCACGCAAGCCCAGGTGTGCCTGCGGCCGGCTGTGCGACAGCATTTCGAGCCGGCGGGAGCGAAGACCCGTGTCCATGGCGCGCGCCATGCACGCTTCAAGGCGCTGTATGCGGGCCTGCGCGCCTGCTTCGCCGACGACCGATCGACGCAGATGAACGGATGACGCGCCGCTTTCGACCTATGCCGCCTGGACAGGCCATGATGCGACCTTCGGCGGATTGGCCGATCGCGCCGCGGCAGCTACCTTCGAGGCCATGCCATCACTGCTCCAGTTCGCAGCCCGATGCCGCGCGCCTTTTGCGGCGTCCGGCGGCAACGGGCGCCCATCGAAGCCCTGCAGCGCACCCGCGCAGCCCCTGCTGGTCTTGCGCGGCGTCTCGCAGCAGGGAACGGTCCGCGCGCATGCGGCCAAGGTGATTGCGATCACCGCACTGCATTTCGGCACCCAGATTCGATAGCTGAATCCGCTGCGTCGCACTGCGAGGCTTTACAGCATCGAGTGACCGGTGGTGAGCATGCAGGAATCCGCGTCTTCCCTCGATGCGGAGGCTGCAGACGGCTCCGGCACCCCTTCCCCGAGGCCCACCGGCGCCATGGGCCTGCCGAAGGGTGCAAGCCCTTGCAGCACGCGCAGCGCCGAGGCGCCCTGGATGAGCGCCTCCGAATAGTCCGGCAGACCCTGGGTCGAGGAATCGACCGGCCGATAGACCAGGCACTCCTCGGAGTCCGCCTGCACTGCCTCCATCAGAACCCAATGAAATTCAAAGGGCTCGAGTTCGAGCACAGTCAGGGCGAGATCGCGGAGCGCCATAGGGAAACCTCTTATTCAGCTTGTTTGGCGAATTGTTACAGCGCGTTAATCATCCACAAAGGCACTTTTGCACGATGTGTCCTCCACGTGGTGCGCCTTCACCAACGCTGCAGCAGCCGCCGTGACTTCCATCAGCCGATGCGCACCGGCACGAAGATCCGGTCGCCGTCGCGCTGGATGAGCAGCGCGATCGACTTGTCGGCCTTGTTCACCACCTCGCGCACCTGCTCGACGCTCTTCGCGGGTGTGCCGTTGATGGCCAGCAGCACGTCGCCCGCCTGCACGCCGGCGAGCGCCGCCGCGCCGCCCGCATCCTCGATCAGGAGGCCGCTCTCGACCGCGGCCTCGCGCTTCTCCTGCGGCTGCAGCGGTCTGAGTGCAAGACCGAGCTTGCCGCCGCCGGCGCGCTCGTCGTTCTTCGCTACGGTGCTCGCCTTTTCGCTCGCATCGCCCAGGCGGGCGCTGAGCTCCTGGCGTGAGCCCTGGCGCCAGACATCGAGCGTGACCTTGGTGCCGGGCTTCTTCTGGCCGATCACGGCCGGCAGGTCGCCGGAGGCGACGATGGGCTCGCCGTCGACCTTGCGGATCACGTCGCCGGAGCGCAGGCCGGCCTGGTCGGCCGGGCCACCCTTCTCCACGTTCGACACCAGCGCGCCCTCGGGCTTGTCGAGCTTGAAGGAGTCGGCGAAGGCCTGGTTCACCTCCTGCACCGCGACGCCCAGCCGCGCATGGCTGGCGCGGCCGGTAGCGACGATCTGGTCCTTCACCTGGATCGCGACGTCGATCGGGATCGCGAAGGACACGCCCTGGTAGCCGCCGCTGCGGCTATAGATCTGCGAGTTGATGCCCACCACTTCGCCGCGCGTGTTGATCAGCGGTCCGCCCGAGTTGCCGGGATTGATGGCCACGTCGGTCTGGATGAAAGGCACGTAGCTGTCGTCGGGCAGCGAGCGGCCCTTGGCGCTCACCACGCCGGCCGTCACGGTGTTCTCGAAGCCGAAGGGCGAGCCGATCGCAAGCACCCATTCACCCGGCTTCAGCTCCTTGGTGTTGCCCAGCGACAGGGTCGGCAGGTTCTTCGCATCGATCTTGAGCACCGCGATGTCGGTCTTCTCGTCGGAGCCCAGCACCTTGGCGCGAAACTCGCGGCGATCGGTCAGCTTGACCGTCACTTCCTTGGCGTCCTTCACCACGTGGGCGTTGGTCAGGATGATGCCGTCGGCGCTCACGATGAAGCCGGAGCCCTGTCCGCGCACCGGCATCTCGCGCTGCTGCGGCTGTTTGCCGCGTGGGCCCATCTGGCCCTGGAAGCGGCGGAAGAACTCGAACATCGGATCGTCGGGATCCATGCCGGGGATGGCGGCCACGCCCTCCATCGAAGTCTTCATCGTGCCGGTCACACTGATGTTGACGACGGCAGGACCATTGCGCGTTGTGATGGTCGAGAAGTCGGGCATGGTGACCATCGGCGCGGCAACGGCGGGCGCCGGCGAGGCCACGGCATTGGCGCTGGTATAGGCGCCCGCGCCGACGGCGCCGATCACGCCCGCGGCCGACAGGGCGAGGACGAGCGCGCGGGGCGAGTTCAGACGGACATTCATTGAAGTTCCTTTCGAGGTGTCGGTTGGAAACACGATGAAAGGAATGTCGGTCCGCTCGCTTAAGCCCGCCTTAAACAGTTCTTGGAAAGCGCACGCTCACGCGCAGGCCGCCCAGGCCGGCGGAGCGATCGATGGCCAGCGTGGCGCCATGCAGGTCGGCAATCGACTTCACGATCGCCAGCCCGAGGCCGCTGCCCGGCGCCTGCGGCTCGCCCGAACGATAGAAGCGGTCGAGCACGCGCGAGCGCTCCTCGGCCGGCAGGCCCGGGCCACTGTCTTCCACGCTCAGTTCCATCCCTTCGGCCGAGGCCGCGATGCCGACATCGACGCGGCCGCCCTCGGGCGTGTACTTCACGGCGTTGTCGAGCAGGTTGCGCAGCAGCGTGCGCAAGGCCTCGGCCTGGCCGCGTACCTCGGCGACGTCCGCGCGCGCCATGCCGATGTCGATGCGGCGTGCCTGGGCGGCGGCAATGGCATCGGAGATCGCGAGCCGCGCGATCTCCCGCAGGTCCACCCGCTCCGCCCCGGCACCCGCGGCGGCGCTGGCTTCGTGCCGCGCCAGCGCGAGCATCTGTTCGACCAGCCGCGTCGCCCGGTCGATGCCGGCTGCCAGCCGGGCGGTGGCGAGTTCGCGCGCCGCATCGTCGGGCGCGCGCTGCAGGCTCTGTACTTGGAGCTTCAAGGCCGCGAGCGGCGAGCGCAGCTCGTGCGCCGCATCGGCCACGAAGTGCTTCTGCGCCTCGAAGGCACGGCGCACCCGGTCGAACAACAGGTTGAGTTCGTGCACCAGCGGGCGCACTTCTTCGGGCAGGCCGCTTTCGCTGACCGGCGACAGGTCATCGGCCTGCCGCGAGGCAACCTGGCCGCGCACGCGCGCCACCGGCGCCAGCGAGCGGCTCACCACCCACCACACCACCAGCATCAGCAGGGGCGCCGCCAGTGCGATCGGCCCGACGGTGCGCAGCGCGAGCGTGCCAGCCATGGTGCGGCGCGCCGCCATGTCCTGCGCCACCTGGATCACAAGCCCGGCGCTTTGGATCGAGAACACCCGGTAGGTGGTGCCGCGGGCCTGCACGTTCGAAAAACCCAGCACCGCGCGCTGCGGCAGCGCGGCCCGCGCGGCCGATTCGAAGATGCGCACGCCGTCGGCCGTCCATATCTGCACGACGAATTCGAAGTTCTCCTCGCCGCCGCCGAGCCCGCCCACAGCCGCGCTGGGCGGCAAGCCCGCACGCAGCGAGAACGCCATCTGCTGCATGTGGTAGTCGAAGATCTCGTCGGCCTCCTTGAGCACCGTGCGGTAGGCCACGAAGGCCTGGGTGCCCGCTGCCAGCACGATGGCAGCCAATAGGAACCACAAAAGACGCGCGCGTAAAGACTTCATTCCTTCGGCACCATGTAGCCGACCCCCCGCACGTTGCGAATGAGGTCCGCGCCGAGCTTCTTGCGCAGCCCGTGCACATAGACCTCGACCGCATTGCTGCTGATCTCGTCCTTCCAGCCGTAGAGTTTTTCTTCGAGCTGCGCGCGGGAGAGCACCATGCCCGGCCGCGCGATCAGCGGCTCGAGCACCGCCCACTCGCGCGCCGACAGCACCACCGGCTGGCCGCCGACGGCCACCTCGCGCGTCGACGGATTGATGCTCACGCCCAGATGCTCGTAGACCGGCTCGGCCCGCCCCGACGCGCGGCGCAGCAAGGCACGGATGCGCGCCAGCAATTCGTCGAGGTCATAGGGCTTCAGCACATAGTCGTCGGCGCCGGCGTCCAGCCCCTCGATGCGCTGCTGCACCGAATCGCGCGCCGTAGCGATCAGCACCGGCATGCGCTGCTTGCGGGCGCGCAGCGCGCGCAGCACCTCGAGCCCGTCGCGGCGCGGCACTCCAAGGTCGAGCAGCACGAGGTCGTACTGCTGCATGCGCAGCGCGGTGTCGGCAGCGTCGCCGTCCTTGACCCAGTCGACCGCGTAGTTCTCGGCGCGCAGCAGGTCAAGCACGGCCTCGCCGATCATCACGTCGTCTTCGAGCAGCAGCAGTCGCATCGTTCGTTCATCCGCTGAAAGGCGGTTCGAGATCGTAGCGGCGACGAAGTTCAAGCGCGTTCACAGCAGCGCCCTGACCTCGCGCGCCGCTTCGAACAACAGCGGCAGCATGTCGCGGCGCAGCGCCTCTTCGGAGTGACGCATGCCCGACAGCACGACGTTGAGCGCCGCCACCGTGTGGCCTTGCATGTCGCGCAACGGCACCGCCAGCGCCTGCACGCCGAGCTCGTGCTCCTCGCTCGCGAAGCAGAAATCGTCCTTGCGCGCCTGGGCGATGCGCTGGCGCAGCACGCGCGCCTGGGTGAGGGTGTGCGGCGTGAGGCGCGGCAGGCTGCGGCCCTTGAGCCACTGCGTGAGCTGCGCCGCGCTCATTCCGGCGAGCAGCACGCGACCGGTCGATGTCGCATGGGCCGGCAGGCGCGCGCCGAGGTGCAACCCGTAGGCCAGCACGCGGGTCGGCGTGCCATAGCTGCCGCTGCGCGCGATGATGACCACCTCCTCGCCGTCGAGCACCACGGCCGAAAACGACTCCTGCGTCTGCGCCGCGAGCCGATTGAGCGTGGGCTGCAGCGCGCGCGGCAGCCGGGACGACGCGAGGTAGCTGCCCGAGAAGCGCAGCACCTTCGGCGCCATCCAGAAATAGCTGCCGTCGGTTTCGAGATAGCCGAGGTGGGCAAGCGTCAGCAGGTGGCGCCGCGCGGCGGCGCGCGTCAGGCCGGCGCGCTCGGCCGCCAGCGTGGCATTGAGGCGCTGGCGCTCGGTGTCGAAGCTCTCGAGCACGGCCATGCCTTTGGCGATGCCCTCGATGAAGTCGGGTTTGGCGATGGTCATGCTGCGAAGTGTTGCGCGATGATCGCGCAGGCCGCTTCATCATCGCACAGAGGATGGCATTGCGGCGATCCGGGGAGATCGCATCGTCCTACGCTTGGGGCCAAGCAATCAGGAGACACACATGCGCACACAGGTCGCCATCATCGGCGCGGGCCCGGCCGGCCTCTTGCTCGGCCAGCTGCTCTACAAGGCCGGCATCGACAACATCATCATCGAGCGCCAGACCGGCGACTACGTCCTGGGCCGCATCCGGGCCGGCGTGCTGGAGCAGATCACGATGGACCTGCTCGCGCGGGCCGGCGTCGACGCACGCGCCAAGGCCGAGGGCCTGCCGCACGAAGGCATCGAGCTGCTGTTCAAGGGCGCGCGCCATCGCATCGACATGCACGGCCTGACCGGCGGCAAGCAGGTCACGGTCTACGGCCAGACCGAGGTGACCCACGACCTGATGAATGCGCGCGAGGCGGAAGGCCTCGTCACCATCTACGGCGCCTCGCCGGTCAGCCTGCACGATTTCGACACGGGGAAACCGCGCGTGCGCTACGAGAAGGACGGTGCTGCGCACGAGATCGAATGCGACTTCATCGCCGGCTGCGATGGCTACCACGGCGTGAGCCGCGCCAGCGTGCCGGCCCAGGCGATCCACACCTACGAAAAGGTCTACCCCTTCGGCTGGCTCGGCGTGCTGGCCGACGTGCCGCCGGTGTCGCACGAGCTGATCTACGCCAACACGCAGCGCGGCTTCGCGCTGTGCAGCATGCGCAGCGCCACGCGCAGCCGCTACTACGTGCAGGTGCCGGTCGAGGAGCGGGTGGAGAACTGGAGCGACGAGGCGTTCTGGAACGAACTGCGGCTGCGTCTCGACCCCGAAGCGCGCGAGCGGCTCGTGACCGGCCCCTCACTCGAAAAAAGCATCGCGCCGTTGCGCAGCTTCGTCGCCGAGCCGATGCGCTTCGGCAGCCTGTTCCTCGCAGGGGATGCTGCCCACATCGTGCCGCCGACCGGCGCCAAGGGCCTGAACCTGGCGACCGCCGATGTCGGCTATCTGTCGCGCGCCTTCGAGATCTTCTACCGCGAACGCAGCGCCTCGGCGCTCGAGCGCTACTCCGACCTGTGCCTGCGCCGGGTCTGGAAGGCCGAGCGCTTCTCCTGGTGGTTCACCTCGCTGATGCACCGCTTCCCGGAAACCGGCGAGTTCGGCCAGAAGATCCAGGAAGCCGAGCTCGACTACCTGGTGCACTCGCGCGCCGCCTCGACCTCGCTGGCGGAAAACTACGTGGGGCTGCCGCTGGAGGAGTTCTGAAGCGCTTCAGGGCCCCGGCTGCATGAGCGCCCACATGCGCGCCGGCGTGAGCGGCATGTCCAGGCGAGGCGTGAGTCCGGCCATGCCGGCGCGCGCCAGCGCGTCGGCCACGGCATTGACGACCGCCGGCGTGGCGCCAATGGTGCCGAGCTCGCCCACGCCCTTCACGCCCAGAGGGTTGTTGAGGCAGGGCGTGCTCTGGTCCATCTCGGTCTTGAACATCGAGGCGATGATGTCGGCGCGCGGTGCCGCGTAATCCATCAAGCTGCCGGTCAGCGGCTGGCCGGTTTCGACGTCGTACACCACGCGTTCGCACAGCGCCTGGCCGATGCCCTGTACCGCCCCGCCTTCGAGCTGGCCGCGCACGATCATCGGATTGACCACGCGGCCGACGTCGTTGACCGAAGCGTAGGCCAGCACGTTCACATCGCCTGTGGGCGGATCGATCTCGACCTCGCAGATGTGGCAGCCGTTGGGCCAGGTCGGACCGGCGACGGCGCTGGTGGAGTCGACGAAGATCTGCCGATCCGGCTGCCGTCCGGCCAGAGTGAAGAGGTCGAGCTGCAGATCGGTGCCGGCGACCTTGAAGACGCCGGCCGCGTACTCCACGTCCGCCGGCGCCACTTCGAGTTCCTGCGCCGCCAGCTCCCTCGCCTTGTCGATGGTGCGCTCCGCGCCCACGCGAACGGCCGAGCCACCGGTGAAGAGCGAGCGCGAGCCGGCGCTGCCGAAGCCGTCGCCGCGGTCGGTGTCGCCGAGCACGATGCGCACTTTCTCGATCGGCACGCCGAAGGCATCGACCGCCAGTTGCGCCAGGGTGGTCGCGATGCCCTGCCCCATCGCATTGACGGCGGAGAACACCTCGATGATGCCGTCGACCTGTACCGAGACGGTCACGCGCTCCTCGAACACGTTGCCGCCGGTCCATTCGAGGAAGGTGGCGATGCCGAGCCCGCGCAGCTTGCCCTGCCGCTTCGATTCGGCAGCCCGCGCGTCAAAGCCTCGCCAGTCGGCCAGCTGCTGGGCCTGGTCCATCACCGACTCGAACTTGCCGGTGTCGTAGGTCTGCTGCATCGGGTTCGTGTAGGGCATCTGCGCCGGCTGGATGAAGTTGCGCCGGCGCAGCTCGATGCGGTCGATGCCGGTCTGCCGCGCGGCTTCGTCCATCAGCCGCTCGATGGTGTAGATCGCTTCCGGCCGCCCGGCGCCGCGGTAGGCACCCGTCGGCGCGGTGTGGGTCAGCACCGCATGGAAATGGAAGTCGATGGTCTGGATGTCGTAGACGCTGGTCTGCACCCAGGGTCCGATCAGCAGCTGGATCGCGACGCCGGTACCGCCTGCGTAGGCGCCGACGTTGGCCAGGGTCCTGATGCGCAGACCGAGGATCTTGCCGCTGGCGTCGAGCGCCAGCTCGGCCCGGGCCTCGATGTCGCGGCCGTGCCAGCTCGAGAGGAATTCCTCGCTGCGGTCGGCCACCCACTTCACCGGCCGCCGCACCGCGCGCGCGGCAAAGGCCACGACGATGTCTTCCGGATAGGCGCTGGTCTTCATGCCGAAGCCGCCGCCGACATCGCCCACCACCACGCGCACCTGTTCCTGCGGCAGGCCGATCGCGTCGCAGACCGAAGTGCGCACGCCGGAGGGCATCTGTGTGCTCATGCGCAGGGTGATCCGGTCCGAGACGGTGTCGAAATCGGCCAGAACCGAGCGCGGCTCGATCGTGAGGGCGACCACGCGCTGGTTGACGACGTCCAGCGCAACCACGTGGCTGGCCTTGGCGAAGGCGGCGCTCGTCGCGTCCCTGCTGCCGTGGCGCATCTCGGCGGCGATGTTGCCGGTGGCCTCGTCCCAGACCAGGGGCGCGCCCTCCGCGGTCGCGCCGGCGAGGTCGACCACCATCGGCAGCGCTTCGTAATCGACCATCACCGCCTCCGCTGCATCGCGCGCCTCGCGCGCGGATTCGGCGATCACGGCAGCGACCGGCTCGCCGACGAAACGCACCCGGTCGAGCGCCAGCACGTGCCGCGGCGGCGACGCGCAGTCGGTGCCGTCGGCGCGCTTGAAGCCCGCGGCGCCCGGCAGGGGTTTGACGCCGGCGCCGTCCAACTCGGCACCCGTGAGGACGCGCAGCACGCCGGGCATGGCGGCGGCCGGTGCGGTGTCGACCGACGCCAGCCGCGCGTGCGGATACGGGGAACGGACGAAGGCCAGAAAGGTCTGATTCGGTAGCGTGACGTCGTCGGTGAAGCGGCCGGCGCCGGCCAGGAGGCTCTCGTCTTCGAGTCGTCGAACGGCCTGGCCGCTGCCGAAGCGCATGGGGTTGGTTTCTGTGCTCACCGTGGTCCTTTTTGCTTTGAGCGATGGCTGCGAATGCGGGAACGACTATAGGGGCTTCAGGCAAATTCGGCTTGCGACGACAGCGCGTCTGCGGAAGCCGTGTATACCTTCGACCATGCAACTGCCCTGGCTTGCCCCTGGTGACCCCCTGCCCGATGCCGCTTCGGCCTGGGGCGAATCCGACCCCGTGCCTGGCCTTCTGGCCGCAGGTGGCGGGCTCGATGTCGCCAGCCTCCTTCACGCCTACGCCAACGGCATCTTCCCGTGGTTCAGCGAGGGCCAGCCGATCCTCTGGTGGAGCCCGGATCCGCGGATGGTGCTCGAAACCGCCTGCTTCAGGCTTCACCGTTCGCTGCGCAAGACGCTGGAGCGCTTCCGCACTAACCCGGGCTGCGAGATCCGCATCGACCACCGTTTCGAGGCGGTGATCGAGGCCTGCTCGCAAGCGCCGCGCGTCGGCCAGACCGGCACCTGGATCCTGCCCGAGATGGTGCACGCCTACAGGGCCCTGCACCGCGCCGGCCACGCGCACAGCATCGAAACCTGGATCGACGGCGAACTCGCGGGTGGCCTGTACTGCGTGGCGATCGGCCGCGCGGTGTTCGGCGAATCGATGTTCACCCGCCGGCCCGACGCTTCCAAGATCGCGCTGGCAGCCCTGGTCTCGTTCTGCCGGCGGCACGGCATCGCGATGATCGATTGCCAGCAGAACACGGGTCATCTGGCCAGCCTTGGCGCGCGCGAAGTGCCGCGCGAACGCTTTTTGTCGCATGTGGCCGACGCACGCCTGCAAGCAGGCCCGGCGTGGCGTTTCGAGCCCGTATACTGGTCCGAACTCCTGCTTGCGCGACCTTCCTTCACGACGTGACGCACCTCAAGGATCTCCCGCTCCACACGCTGCAGTTCTACGCGACAGCGCCCTATCCGTGCAGCTACCTGCCGGACAGGCAGGCGCGCTCGCAGGTCGCGACGCCGAGCCACCTGATCCACAACGACGCGTACTCGGACCTGGTGCTCGCCGGCTTCCGGCGCAGCGGAATGTTCACCTACAGGCCGCATTGCGACGGCTGCAGCGCCTGCATACCGTTGCGCGTGCTGGCGTGCGAATTCAAGCCCAATCGCAGCCAGCGCCGTGCCTTGGCACGCCATGCCGATCTGCAGGCCCGCGTGCTCAAGCTTTGCTTCGTGCCCGAGCATTACCAGCTCTATCTTCGCTACCAGAACGGCCGCCATGCCGGCGGCGGCATGGATCACGACAGCATCGACCAGTACACCCAGTTCCTGCTGCAAAGCAGGGTCAACTCGCGGCTGGTGGAGTTTCGCGAAACCCGGCCGGACGGCAGCGCCGGCGCCTTGAAGATGGTGTCGATCCTCGACGTGCTGAACGACGGAATCTCCGCGGTCTACACCTTCTACGAGCCGGAGGCGGGCGCGGGCTACGGCAACTACAGTGTGCTGTGGCAGATCGAGCAGGCCCGCAAGCTGGGCCTCGCCCACGTCTATCTAGGCTATTGGATCGAGGGCAGCGCCAAGATGAACTACAAGGCCCGTTTTGCCCCGCATGAAGTGCTGATCGACGGCCGCTGGCAAGCGCCGACCCATTTCACCAAGTAAAATGGCAACCGGTTCCACACCGCGTTGCCCATGAGAAAACACCAATCAGACGTTCCAGCCGTGCCCGTCATCCAAGTGATTGAGCGCATGTTCGCGCTGATTGACGTCTTGGCATCCCGGGAAGAAGCCATCTCGCTGAAGGAAATCAGCGAGAAGACGGGCTTGCACCCGTCCACCACCCATCGCATCCTGAACGACCTGGCCGTCGGCCGCTTCGTCGACCGGCCGGAGGCCGGCAGCTACCGACTCGGCATGCGCCTGCTTGAGCTCGGTAACCTGGTAAAGGGCCGGCTCAACGTGCGCGACGCCGCGATGGCGCCGATGCGCGAGCTGCACAAGCTCACGCAGCAGCCGGTGAACCTCAGCATGCGGCAAGGTGACGAGATCGTCTATATCGAGCGCGCCTACAGCGAGCGCTCGGGCATGCAGGTGGTGCGAGCCATCGGAGGCCGGGCGCCGCTGCACCTGACTTCCACTGGCAAGCTGTTCCTCGCGCTCGACGAACCTCAGCGCGTGCGCAGCTACGCCACGCGAACCGGCCTGGCCGGCCATACGCGCAACAGCATCACGCAGCTGCCGGCGCTGGAGCGCGAGCTTTCCAAGGCGCGCCAGTACGGCATCGCCCGCGACAACGAGGAGCTCGAGCTCGGCGTGCGCTGCATGGCCGCCGGCATCTACGACGATCAAGGAAAGCTGGTTGCGGGATTGTCGATCTCGGCGCCGGCAGACCGGCTCGACGACGGGTGGCTGCCGAAGCTGCAGGCAACCGCCAACGAAATCTCGAGCGCGCTCGGCTACAACGCGAACACGCCCGCTGCAGCCTGATTCATCAGGCTGGCAGGCTCAGCCCGCAACGTGCGTTGCGACGGCCTGCTGCTGCACAGCAGGATTCGCCATGTTGTGGGTGGCTTCGACCCAGCGGCGCACACGCTCGGCATCGCCGATGCGGCCGAACTTGCCGGCCGAATCGAGGAACACCATGATCAGCTTGCGGCCGGCGATCTTGGTCTGCATCACGAGGCATTGGCCGGCTTCCGAGATGTAGCCGGTCTTCTGCACGCCGATGTCCCAATCCGGGTTCTTGACCAGGCGGTTCGTGGTGTTGTACTGCAGCACGCGGCTGCCGACTTCGACCTGGTACTCGGGCGAAGTGGAGAGCTGGCGCACCGTGGCGTCGGCATAGGCGGCATTGACCAGCAGGGCCAGGTCTTGCGCGCTCGACTGATTGCGGCTCGAGAGCCCGGTGGGCTCGACGTAGCGCGTGTCCTTCATACCGAGCATCTTGGCCTTGGCGTTCATGACGCTCACGAAGGTGGCCAGGCCGCCCGGATAGGTGCGTCCGAGCGCATGCGCCGCGCGGTTCTCGCTCGACATCAACGCCAGGTGCAGGAGTTCGCCGCGCGGCAGCGTGGTGCCCACCGTCAGGCGTGAGCGGCTTCCTTTTTCGGTGTCGACGTCATCCTGGCTGATGGTGATCAGTTCGTCGGAAGGAAGACGCGCTTCGCTGATGATCAGCCCCGTCATGAGCTTGGTCAGCGAAGCGATGGGCAGCACGGCGTGGTCGTTCTTGCTGAAGAGCACCTCGCGCGTGTCCTGGTCGATCACCAGCGCCACGCTGGATTTCAGGTCGAGCGCATCTTCGGTGCTGTGCAGGCCGGCCAGCTGGCCGAAAGACTGCCGGGCCGGCGCTTCGGTCACGCGCACCACCGAACGCCGCTGCACCGCAACCACCGTCTTGCCGCCCCGCTTGCGGATCGAAGCCACCACGTTGCGCCCGCCGCTCACGACTCGGTCGGCCTTGTCGTCATCCTTGACGCTGCGCTTGGATGCCGACTTGGCGCTGCTGCGTTTGCTGTCGGCGCTCACCTGCTGGGCCTTCTTGTCTGCCGGCGCCTTCTTGCCTGCCTCTGCTGCGGGCAGCAAAAACGCCGTGGCGCAGAGCGCGACGGCGATGAGGCGGAATGCAGGAAGAAACCGCTGGCTGGAAACTCGGCAGGAACGGGCTTCGGGCATCAAAAACTCTCCAGCGGGACGAATAAGAACCGCAGTGTATCCAAATCAAAAAAGGCACGCAATATCAGTTACTTGCATCCCTTTCTTCATTAGAACCAAAGGATCTGTCGCAAGAACTAACCTTGTGCCGCCACTCTCTCAGCTTGGCTCTGTAACTTGTTGAGCGCACTCAAATAAGCCTTGGCCGATGCCACCACGATGTCCGGATCGGCCCCTACGCCGTTGACGACACGGCCCGCATTCTGCAAACGCACCGTGACTTCGCCCTGACTCTCCGTCGATCCGCTGATGGCATTGACCGAATACAGCACCATCTCCGCCCCGCTCTTCACATGGGCCTCGATGGCCTTCAGCGAAGCATCAACCGGGCCATTGCCGTCCGACTCGCTCGTGACTTCCTTGCCATGCACCGTGAAAACGATTCGCGCCTGGGGTCGCTCGCCGGTTTCGCTGTGCTGCGACAAGGATACAAAGGTGAACTGCTCGGCAACGTGCGAATGCTCCTCGGCGCTTACAAGTGCAAGGATATCTTCGTCAAATATTTCACTTTTTCGATCGGCAAGTTCTTTGAAGCGCGTGAACGCGGCGTTGATGTCGGCCTCGCTCTCCATCGTCACACCCAGTTCCTGCAGGCGCTGCTTGAAGGCGTTGCGGCCGCTCAGCTTGCCGAGCACGATCTTGTTGGCGGTCCAGCCCACGTCTTCGGCGCGCATGATCTCGTAGGTGTCGCGCGCCTTGAGCACGCCATCCTGGTGGATGCCCGATGCGTGGGCGAAGGCATTGGCGCCCACCACCGCCTTGTTGGGCTGCACCACGAAGCCGGTGGTCTGGCTGACCATGCGGCTGGCGGCCAGGATGTGCCGGGTGTCGATGCCGAGATCGAGGCCGAAGTAATCCTTCCGTGTCTTCACGGCCATCACGATCTCTTCGAGCGAGCAGTTGCCGGCGCGCTCGCCGAGGCCGTTGATGGTGCATTCGACCTGCCGCGCGCCGCCGATCTTCACGCCGGCCAGCGAGTTGGCGACTGCCATGCCGAGGTCGTTGTGGCAGTGCACCGACCACACTGCCTTGTCGCTGTTCGGGATGCGCTCGCGCAGCGTCTTGATGAAGTTGCCGTAGAGCTCCGGAACGGCGTAGCCAACGGTGTCTGGCACGTTGATGGTGGTCGCGCCCTCATGGATGACGGCTTCCAGCACGCGGCACAGGAAGTCGACGTCGCTGCGGTAGCCGTCCTCCGGGCTGAACTCGACGTCGCCCAGCAGGTTGCGCGCGAAACGCACGGCGAGCTTGGCCTGCTCGAACACCTCGTCGGGCGACATGCGCAGCTTCTTCTCCATGTGCAACGGCGAGGTGGCGATGAAGGTGTGAATGCGGCCGCTGGCCGCGCCCTTCAAGGCTTCGGCCGCGCGCGAGATGTCGCGGTCATTGGCGCGCGACAGGCCGCACACCGTCGACTCCTTGATCGCATTGGCAATCGCAGTAACGGCCTCGAAGTCACCGTTCGAACTGGCCGGAAAGCCGGCCTCGATGACATCGACCCGCAGGCGCTCGAGCTGGCGCGCGATGCGCAGTTTCTCGTCCTTGGTCATCGAGGCACCCGGCGACTGCTCGCCGTCGCGCAAGGTGGTGTCAAAAATGATGAGTTTGTCGGCCATCGTGGATCTCCTTCTTGTCAGGCGGCTTCAGCCATGGATTGTGCGCTGCGTGCACCCCGTGCCCGGGCCCGCTCGAGGCCCGAAACGATCGCCTTGAGCGAAGCCGAGATGATGTTCGCGTCCATGCCGACACCGAACAGGGTCTGCGCTTCGTCGACCCGCAGCTCCAGATAAGCCACCGCCTGCGCATCGGCGCCGGCGCCTATCGCGTGCTGGTGGTAGTCGATCACGCGGATCGAGTGCCCGGTGGCGCCGGCCAAAGCATGGATGAAGGCATCGATCGGCCCGTTGCCGCGGCCTTCGATCTTTCGAATTTCACCGTCCCACGGCAGATCGGCGCGCAGCACAACGGACGCATCGGTGCCCTCGCCCTGCTCCTCGAGCACGCGGTGCTGCGGGCCCGTTTCGTCCTGGATGCGGTACTCGCGCTCGAACAGCTGCCAGAGGTCGGCCGCCGTGAGTTCCTTGCCGTCGACGTCCATCACGCGCTGCACGGCCTGGCTGAACTCCATCTGCAGGCGGCGAGGCAGCTCGAGCCCGTATTCGCTTTCGAGCAGATAGGCGATGCCTCCCTTGCCCGACTGGCTGTTGACGCGAATCACGGCCTCGTAGCTGCGGCCCACGTCCTTCGGGTCGATCGGCAGGTAGGGCATGTCCCAGATGTCGCCGTCCTTACGCGCGGCGAAGGCCTTCTTAATCGCGTCCTGGTGCGAGCCGGAGAAGGACGTGTAGACCAGATCGCCCACGTACGGATGGCGAGGATGCACCGGCAACTGATTGCAGTGCTCGACGGCCGTACGGATCTCGTCGATGTTCGAGAAGTCGAGTCGAGGGGACACGCCCTGCGTATAGAGATTGAGCGCCACGTTCACCAGGTCGAGATTGCCGGTGCGCTCGCCATTGCCGAACAGGCAGCCTTCGATGCGGTCCGCGCCTGCCATCAGCGCGAACTCGCCGGCCGCGGTGCCCGTGCCGCGATCGTTGTGCGGATGCACCGACAGCACGATCGAATCGCGGCGCGCGAGGTGGCGGTGCATCCACTCGATCATGTCCGCGAAGACGTTGGGCGTCGAATGCTCGACCGTCGAAGGCAGGTTGACGATGCATTTGCGCTCGGGAGTCGGTGCCCAGACCTCGGTGACCGCATCTACCACCCGCTTGGAGAAAGCCAGGTCGGTGCCGGAGAACATTTCCGGCGAATATTGGAAGATCCACTCGGTCGCCGGCTGCTTGGCAGCAAGCTCGTTGAACATGCGGGCATGCGTGGTGGCCAGCTCCACGATCTGGTCTTCGTCCATGCCGAGCACCACGCGGCGCATGACCGGCGCCACGGCGTTGTAGAGGTGAACGATGGCGCGCGGCACGCCCTGCAGCGACTCGAAGGTGCGCTCGATCAGGTGGTCGCGCGCTTGCGTGAGCACCTGGATCGTCACGTCGTCGGGAATGCGGTCTTCCTCGATCAGCTTGCGCACGAAGTCGAACTCGATCTGCGAGGCCGAGGGAAAGCCGACCTCAATCTCCTTGAACCCGATCGCCACCAGCATCTCGAACATGCGCATCTTGCGGGCGATGTCCATCGGCTCCACCAGCGCCTGGTTACCGTCTCGCAGGTCCGTCGACAGCCAGATCGGAGCCTGGGTCAGCACGGCATCGGGCCAGGTACGGTCCTTGAGGCCGATAGGCGCAAAGGCGCGGTACTTGCGATCGGGTTGCTTCAACATCTGGTATTTCTCGCTTGGTTGGAGGATCAACCAGCAACCCCAAAACAAACGGCCCGTTGCTGGTGCGAACGGGCCGTGGTGAGGGATTTGCGCGTGCGCTACCGACTCCGCCCGTAGGGGATCAGTAGTAGGGCCAGCGAAATCTTGTTCATGGGAGCGGGGAATGTAGCACAGCCCGAATCACTTGTGCAGGCCACGCTCGTCGGGCTCGTCGGTCGAGGTGCTGATCACGCTCACATGCTGGCCCTTGGCCTTGCGCCAGCCGTAGACGGCGTAGCCGCTGAGTCCGTAGGCCACGAAGATGCCGAACAGCACCGTCGGCGGGTGGATGTTGACGACTGCGATGGCGAGCGCGATCAGCACGATCACGGCAAAGGGCACGCTCTTCTTCACTTGGATGTCCTTGAAGCTGTAGAACGGCGCATTGGTCACCATCGACAGGCCGGCGTAGAGCGTGAAGCCGAAGGTGATCCAGGTGATCTGCTGCCAGGACAGATACAGCACCTCGCCGCCGCGCTTGCCCCATTCGGTCACGAGCCAGATGAAGCCGGCCACCAGCGCCGCCGCCGCCGGCGAAGGCAAGCCCTGGAACCAGCGCTTGTCGACCACGCCCGTATTGACGTTGAAACGCGCGAGGCGCAAGGCAGCGCAGGCGCAGTAGACGAATGCCGCGATCCAGCCCCAGCGGCCGAGGCCCTTGAGCGACCATTCGTAGGCGATCAATGCCGGCGCGGCGCCGAAGGACACCATGTCGGACAGCGAATCCATCTGCTCGCCGAACGCGCTCTGCGTGTTGGTCATGCGCGCGACGCGGCCGTCGAGGCTGTCGAGGATCATGGCGGCGAACACGCCGAGCGCCGCGAGGTCGAAGCGCGCGTTCATGGCCATCACGACCGAGTAGAAACCGCCGAAAAGCGCCGCCAGCGTGAACAGGTTCGGCAGGATGTAGATGCCCTTGCGGCGCTTTCGCGGCGCAACTTCGTCGGGGAGCGTGTCGTCATGCATGGATCGGTCGCAGTGTAGTTCAGCCGCTTGCGCGGCTTCAAAGAAAAAGGGCCACCGCGCGGGTGGCCCTTGTCGAGGCGAAAGCCGGATCAGTTGCGGGTCTGGTCCACCAGCTTGTTCTTCTTGATCCACGGCATCATCGCGCGCAGCTTCTCGCCGACCACTTCGATCTGGTGTTCGGAATTCAGGCGGCGGCGGCTGATCAGCGTGGGTGCGCCGGCCGCGTTCTCCAGCACGAAGCTCTTGGCGTATTCGCCGGTCTGGATGTCGCGCAGGACCTGCTTCATGACCTTCTTGGTTTCGTCGGTCACGATGCGCGGGCCCGTCACGTACTCGCCGTACTCGGCGTTGTTCGAAATCGAGTAGTTCATGTTGGCGATGCCGCCTTCGTAGATCAGGTCGACGATCAGCTTCAGCTCGTGCAGGCACTCGAAGTAGGCCATCTCGGGCGCATAGCCGGCTTCCACCAGCGTCTCGAAACCGGCCTTGATCAGCTCGACGGTACCGCCGCAGAGCACGGCCTGTTCGCCGAACAGATCGGTTTCGGTCTCTTCGCGGAAGTTGGTCTCGATGATGCCGGCCTTGCCGCCGCCGTTGGCGGTGGCGTAAGACAGGGCCAGATCGCGCGCCTTGCCGGTCTTGTCGGCGTGCACCGCGATCAGGTGCGGCACGCCGCCGCCCTGGGTGTAGGTACTGCGCACGGTATGGCCGGGGGCCTTCGGCGCCACCATCCAGACGTCGAGGTCGGCGCGCGGCTGCACGAAGCCGTAGTGCACGTTGAAGCCGTGCGCGAACACGAGAGACGCGCCTTCCTTGATGTTCGGCGCGACGTCGTTCTTGTAGACGTTGGCGATCTGCTCGTCGGGCAAGAGGATCATGACCACGTCAGCCGACTTCACGGCGTCGGCCACTTCGGCGACCTTGAGGCCGGCCTTCTCGACCTTGGGCCAGGAGGCGCCGCCCTTGCGCAGGCCGACGACGACTTTCACGCCGCTGTCGTTGAGGTTCTGCGCGTGCGCATGGCCCTGGCTGCCGTAGCCGATGATCGCGACCGTCTTGCCCTTGATGAGGCTCAGATCGGCGTCCTTGTCGTAATAGACCTTCATGATGGTTGCTCCTTCGTAGATTCGGTGGATGTGAAACGGGGTGTGTGTCAGACGCGCAGGACGCGCTCGCCGCGGCCGATGCCGCTGGCGCCGGTGCGGACGGTCTCGAGAATGGCGCCACGGTCGATGGCCTCGAGAAAGGCGTCGTTCTTGCCGTGGTCGCCGGTGAGCTCGATGGTGTAGCTCTTGTCGGTCACGTCGATGATGCGGCCGCGGAAGATTTCCGCCATCCGCATCATCTCTTCGCGCTCCTTGCCGACCGCGCGCACCTTCACCATCATGAGCTCCCGCTCGGTGTAGGCGCCTTCGGTCAGGTCGACGACCTTGACGACTTCGATCAGGCGATTCAGATGCTTGGTGATCTGCTCGATCACGTCGTCGGAACCGGCCGTGACGATGGTCATGCGCGACAGGCTCGCGTCCTCGGTGGGCGCGACGGTCAGCGACTCGATGTTGTAGCCGCGGGCCGAGAACAGGCCCACGACGCGGGAGAGTGCACCGGGCTCGTTCTCGAGCAGCACGGCAATGATGTGTTTCATGTGAGCAGGACTCCTCTTTTCGCCGCCCTCCCCCGCGCACGGTAATGCGCGGGCTCGACAAGCAATAGATTCGTCGGGAAAAGGTTGAACAAGGAACCGGTCCGCATCGCGGGCCGGCTTTTCGTCTGTTTAAAGGTCCTCGGAGCCCAGCAGCATTTCAGTGATGCCCATGCCGGCCTTGACCATCGGGAACACGTTCTCGGTGGGATCGGTGCGGAAGTCCATGAACACGGTGCGGTCCTTGAGCTTGCGCGCCTCGCGCAGCGCGGGTTCAACATCCTGCGGGCGTTCGATCAGCATGCCGACGTGGCCATAGGCCTCGGCCAGCTTCACGAAGTTGGGCAGCGCGTCCATGTAGCTGTGGCTGTAGCGGCCCGAATACTCGATCTCCTGCCACTGCCGCACCATGCCGAGATAGCGGTTGTTGAGCGAACAGATCTTGATCGGCGTGTTGTACTGCAGGCAGGTCGACAACTCCTGGATGCACATCTGCACCGAGCCTTCGCCCGTGATGCAGAACACTTCCGACTCGGGCTTGGCGAGCTTGATGCCCATCGCGTAGGGGATGCCCACGCCCATGGTGCCCAGTCCGCCGGAATTGATCCAGCGGCGCGGCTCGTCGAAGCGGTAGTACTGGGCGGCCCACATCTGGTGCTGGCCGACGTCGGACGTGATGTACGTGTCGGCATCCTTGGTCATGTTCCAGAGGGTCTCGACCACATACTGCGGCTTGATCACGTCCTTGTTGCCGCGGTCGTACTTGAGGCAGTCCTTGCTGCGCCAGCCTTCGATGGTGTCCCACCAGCTGGAGAGCGCCGCCGCGTCGGGCCGGGTGCTGCTCTCCTTGATCATCGAGATCAGCTCGGTCAACACGTCCTTCACATCGCCGACGATCGGAATGTCGACCCGGACGCGCTTCGAGATGCTCGACGGGTCGATGTCGATGTGGATGATCTTGCGTTCGTTCTGCGCGAAGTGCTTCGGATTGCCGATCACGCGGTCGTCGAAGCGCGCGCCGACAGCCAGCAGCACATCGCAGCTCTGCATCGCGTTGTTGGCTTCGATGGTCCCGTGCATGCCCAGCATGCCGAGGAACTTGCGGTCGCTGGCCGGGTAGGCGCCCAGCCCCATCAGCGTATTGGTGACCGGGTAGCCGAGCAGGTCGACCAGCGTGCGCAGCTCGTTCGTGGCATTGCCGAGCAGCACGCCGCCGCCGGTGTAGATATAGGGTCGCTTGGCGTTCAGCAGCAACTGCAGCGCCTTGCGGATCTGGCCGCCGTGGCCCTTGCGCACCGGGTTGTAGGAGCGCATCTCGACCTTGTCGGGGTAGCCGTTGTAGCTGACCTTCTTGAAGGACACGTCCTTCGGCACATCCACCACCACAGGGCCCGGCCGGCCGCTGCGCGCGATGTGGAAGGCCTTTTTCATCGTCATGGCCAGATCCTTGGGATCCTTGACGAGGAAGTTGTGCTTGACGATCGGCCGCGTGATGCCGACGGTGTCGCATTCCTGGAATGCGTCGAGCCCGATCGCCGCCGTCGGCACCTGGCCCGAGATGATCACCATCGGGATGCTGTCCATGTAAGCGGTCGCAATACCGGTGACCGCATTGGTCAGGCCCGGCCCCGAAGTCACGAGCGCCACGCCAACGTCGCCGGTCGCGCGCGCATAGCCGTCCGCGGCGTGCACCGCGGCCTGTTCGTGACGCACCAGCACGTGCTGGATGGTGTCCTGCTTGTAGAACGCGTCGTAGATGTAGAGAACCGCGCCGCCGGGATAGCCCCAGACGTACTTCACGCCTTCGGCCTGCAGTGCCTTGACCAGCACTTCGGCGCCCATGAGTTCCTGCGTTTGACCGCCGGTGACGGCTGCTGCGGAAGCGAGTTCCGCCTTCGAGATTTCCATGATGAACCTTTGCGTTTTTTCGGGAACGAAAAACCTTGGGTGCTCCTTCGCAAGCTCTTGTGAAGCCGCGTCGAAACTTGAGGCCAAAGCCATGGGCGGACTTGTCGTACCGCCGGACCGTGACCCGTTTGCCTTTTGACTTGCAGCGCGGATTATGACACCGCCCCGGCGGTTCCCGCGCGACGCACGGCTGCCACAGGGGCGCAGGCATAATCCGCGGCGACAAAAACCTCGCGCGTCCCCGAGACGCGTCCCCACGCGGCGCCTTCCCTGCGCCGGACTCGCTTGGCCACTGAACAAGAACTCTCCGATTTCCTGAAAGGCGTCGAACGCCGCGCTTTCAAGCGCTCGGTCTACCACGTGCGGGATGAGGAAGCTGCGCTCGACATCGTGCAGGACAGCATGATGAAGCTGGCCGAGCACTATGGCGACAAACCGGCCAACGAACTGCCGCTCTTGTTCCAGCGCATCCTGTCGAACTGCACCCTGGACTGGTTCCGGCGCCAGAAAACCCGCCGGGCGCTGTTCTCCAACCTGAGCGATTTCGAGGCCGTGGACGACAACGGCGACTTCGACCTGCTCGAACACTTCGTGCTGCCGACGGACTCCCGAGAAAGCGAGAGCGCGGAGGACACCACGCGGCGGGCACAGATTTTTCATGCGATCGAGGAACAAATCGCCGCTTTGCCGGGTCGTCAACGCGAGGCCTTCTTGATGCGTTACTGGGAAGAAATGGACGTCGCCGAAACGGCCGCCGCAATGGGCTGTTCCGAAGGCAGCGTCAAGACCCACTGTTCGCGTGCTGTGCACGCCTTGAGCAAGGCGCTCAAGGCCAAGGGAATTTCGCTATGAGTACAACGTTTTCGCACACCCCTGCCGCGACCGAGGAGGAATTCGGTCGCCTGGTGGCCGCCCGGCTTTCGGCCGGCAATCTCGAACTGCCGCATGAAATCGGCGAACGCCTGCGCGCCGCCCGCATGCAGGCCGTGGGGCGCCGCAAAGTGGTGCGGCAGCTCCGCACGGCATCGGCGGTCGTGGCTAAAGGCGGTACGGCGACGCTCGGGAGCGGCTGGTGGACGCGCATCGGCTCGATCGTCCCCTTGATCGCACTCGTGGCGGGTCTCCTGGTCATCAGCGCGATGCAGGACGACAACCGCGCCAATGAGTTGGCAGAGCTCGATTCGGCCCTGCTGACCGACGATCTGCCACCCGCCGCTTACACGGATCCGGGGTTTGCCCAGTTTCTGAAGACCGAGGTCCAGTCCGAGCGCTGATCGATCGCCCGTCCCGATGCCGCATCGCCCCTTCTCCTGCGCGAAAGCGCCCCCTCTGCTGCGCCCGATCCCGTCGGGCGCGGGCACTTGGGCGGGCGCCGTCTTGATGCTCGCGGCCTCGGGCTTCATTGCGCTCCCTGCCAAGGCGCAGGTCAAGGAAGCACCACCAGCGGCCTCGGTGCCGGCCGCGAAACACGTCGTTTCCAAACCGTTGTGGCGCGAACTCACCGCCCGCCAGCAGCGCGCTCTGGAGCCGCTCGCTCCGCATTGGGACAGCCTGACGGAGCCCCACAAGCGCAAATGGCTGGCCTTGTCGCGCAACTACGCCTCGCTGCCGCCCGCCGACCAGGAAATTCTGCACAGTCGCATGATCGAATGGGCCGCCCTGAGCAACCAGCAGCGAACGCAGGCCAGGTTCAATTTCGCCGAGGTCAAGCAGGTTCCGGTCGACGAGCGAAAGGCGAAGTGGGAGGCCTATCAGGCTCTGAGCGAGGAAGAAAAACGCAAGCTGGCTGAGCGCGCGACGCCCCGGCCGGGCGCTGCCGCGACGATCCGGCCGGTGCCGCCCCAGAAGCTCGCCCCGCTCCCCGCCGTTGCGCCCGATGGCCAGCACACGCCGCGAATCCAGCTGGCGCCGCCGGCGCCGTTGCCCGTGCGTCCGCAGCTCGTGGCCCCCGCGCCGCGTCCCGCTCCGGCTGCGGATCCTGCCTTTCCGCCCGTTTCGGCCGAAGCCCAGATACCGCCGCCGTCTTCGACCCCCCCGGTTGAAGCATCCGCCTCTGCCGCGCCGCCGGTGCGCGTCACCGAGCAACCCTCTTCCGCACCCTGATTCAAGGTGTCGATGGCTTCCAGTTCTCCCGAAGGGCCCAACTCCGGCCGACCGCTTCTCGCCGAAACACCCGCACCGACCGCACCCACTGCCCTGATCGCGCCCAGCCTGTGGCGCCGCATGGCCTGCTGGCTCTACGAAGGCATGCTGCTCTTCGCCGTGGTGTTCGTCGCCGGCTGGCTGTTCAGCACCCTCGGCCAGATGCGCGATGCGATGGACTCGCGCCGGCATCTGCTGCAGGCCTTCCTGTTCGTCGTGTTCGGCGTCTATTTCGTGTGGTTCTGGTCCAAAGGCCAGACGCTGGCCATGAAGACCTGGGGCATCCGCGTGGTCGATAGCCTCGGCCGACCGCTCACGCAGGGCCGCGCGCTGCTGCGCTACCTCTTGAGCTGGGTCTGGTTCCTGCCGCCGCTCGCCGCCATCGCGCCCTTCAACCTCGGCGGGGGCGAATCTTCCGTACTGATCTTCGGCTGGGTTATCGTCTGGGCCTTGCTCGCGCGCTTCCACCCCGAGCGCCAGTTCTGGCACGATGCCTGGGCCGGTACCCGCCTGATTCTCTCCAAGCCTCTCAGCCGCAGATGAGCGCCAACATCAACGACCCCGTCAATCCGCAGAAGTCGCGACGCGGCCTGGACCGCATCTGGCATGCCACGCTGATCTCGCTCGACGGCTTCCGCGCCGGCTGGGGCGAAGCCGCGTTCCGCCAGGAAGTCCTGTGCGCCATCGTCATGCTGCCGGCCGCGTTCTGGCTAGGCCGCGGCTGGGTCGAGGTGTCGCTGCTTGCCGCGACCGTGATGCTGGTGCTGATCGTCGAGCTGCTCAACACCGGCATCGAAGCCGCCATCAACCGCGTAGGCCCGGAATGGCACTCCTTCTCCAAGAACGCCAAGGACCTGGGGAGCGCCGCGGTGCTGCTGTCGATCGTCCTTTGCTGCGGCGTCTGGGCGGCCGCGTTGTGGCAACGTTTCGCGACCTGAATGCAAGCTGAGCGTCATCCGATCGCGGCATGATCGGGGGATGACTCCTCGTTTCTCGATTTGTGTTTATTGCGGCTCGCGCCCCGGCGAGCGGACCGAGTTCGCGGCCGTGGCCCAGGCGGTCGGCCGCTGGATCGGCGAACGCAGCGGCCAGCTGGTCTACGGCGGCGGCCGCACCGGCCTGATGGGCACGGTGGCGGAAGCCACGCGCACGGCGGGCGGCCGGGTGGTCGGCATCATTCCGAAGGCCCTGGTCGACAAGGAGCTCGCCAACCCCCTGTGCGACGAGTTGCACGTTGTCGACACCATGCACGAGCGCAAGGCCATGATGGGCGAACGCGCCGACGCCTTCATTGCCCTGCCGGGCGGCATCGGCACTTTCGAGGAACTGTTCGAGATCTGGACTTGGCGCCAGCTCGGCTACCACGACAAGCCGGTCGGCATCCTGAACGTCGCGGGCTACTACGCCGGCCTGCTCGATTTCCTCGCCCACAGCGTGCGCGAGGGTTTCATGGGCGAATGGCAGATGGGGTTGATACGAGCGGGCGGCGAGGCCACGGCCCTGCTCGAAGCCCTGGTCGAGGAAGCGGGCCGCCATCCGCGCGGCGACAAACTCGCCGAGGTGCTCTGAGCGCCCTAGACGGCGGCTTCGTCCTCTTCGCCCGTGCGAATGCGAACCACGCGCTCCACATTGGTCACGAAGATCTTGCCGTCGCCGATCTTGCCCGTGCGGGCGGCGCTCACGATTGCGTCGACACAACGTTCGACATCGGCCTCGTTGACCACCACTTCGACCTTCATCTTCGGCAGGAAGTCGACCACGTACTCCGCACCACGATAGAGCTCGGTATGCCCCTTCTGTCGGCCGAAGCCCTTGACCTCGGTCACGGTGAGCCCGGTGACGCCAACCTCGGCCAAGGCCTCGCGCACGTCGTCGAGCTTGAACGGTTTGACGATGGCGGTGATTTGCTTCATACGGTCTCTCTTCCGGCGGTTTCGTTGAACTTGCTGGTGACAGGGTAGCGCCAATCCGTAACCCGCAGCGATGATCTCGTCGATGCTCTCGGAGTCCTGCATGTAGCGTGCCAGGATGCCGTCGCATCGATCATCTTCTTTCGCGAGTGCCGGCGAGGCCACCCGCTGCGAAATTATGTCATTCGCCTTCGGAAGCCATGGCTTGTCGAACGCATTCCACGCCCGACGGCAGGGACTGATACGCTCGGCGCTCGATGCGTTCAGGTCCTTCCGCCGGCTTTTTCGGCTCCTTCCTACCCTGGCTCCAGGGCCAAGCCTACCCGCTGCTGGTATTCACCACGCTGATCTGGGGCGCCAACGCGGTGGCCGCCCGCCTCGCAGTGGGCGAGGTGTCGCCGATGATGCTGACCTTCTCGCGCTGGATCGTCTGCTGCATCGCGCTCGGCCTCAGCTCGCGCCGCCAGATCGCAGCGCATTGGCGCAGCCTGCTGCCTTCGTGGCGCTTCATCACTCTCATGGGCACGCTGGGCTTTACCGGGTTCAATGCCCTCTTCTACGCCGCGGCCCATCACACGACGGCAATCAACATCGCGATCATCCAAGGCACCATCCCGGTGCTCGTACTGGTGGGCAGCCTGTTCTTCTTCCGCACCCGGATCACCTGGCTGCAGCTTGTGGGCGTTGTGCTCACCATCGCGGGCATTGCGGTGGTGGCATCGCGCGGCCAACTGGCCTTGCTCGCGGACCTGGCCTTCAACATCGGCGACGTCTGGATGATCATCGCCAGCCTGCTCTATGCCGGCTACGCGCTCGGCCTGCGCCGCCGCCCGCAAGTGCCGGCCATCGTGTTCTTCGCCGCCACAGCGGCGGTGGCCTGCCTCGTTTCGGTGCCGCTGGTCGTCGCGGAGATCGCAATGGGCGACTTCTTCATGCCGACGCCCAAGGGCGTGGCGCTGATCCTCTTCATCGGACTCCTGCCCTCCTTCATTTCGCAGATCAGCTTCATCCACGCGGTCGGCCTGATCGGTCCCGCGCGCGCCGGCGTCTTCCTCAACCTGGTGCCGATCTTCGGACCGCTGCTGGCAGTCCTCGTGCTGGGCGAGCCCCTGTCGGCCTATCACGCGGTGGCGCTAGCCCTGGTGCTCGGCGGCATCTACATTGCCGAAAACCTCGGTACACGCAAGCGTTGACGAGACTCCCTTGATCGACCCTGTCATCCGCATCCACGGTGCCGCGTCCGAGATCGACGCCGCCGCCTGGGACGGGCTGCTGGCCGCGCAGGCCGCACCCTCCCCCTTCATGCGCCACGCCTACCTGGACGCCCTGGAGCAGAGCGGCAGCGCCTCGCCCCGAAGCGGCTGGACGCCCCGCTTCGTCACGCTGTGGCGCGGCCGGCAGCTGGCGGCCGCCTGTCCGCTCTACATCAAGGCCCACTCCTACGGGGAGTACGTGTTCGACTGGGCCTGGGCCAATGCCTACGAGCAGCACGGGCTCGTCTACTACCCGAAGGCGGTCGTTGCCGTGCCCTTCACGCCGGTGCCGGGTACGCGCCTGCTCGCGCGCGACGCCGACAGCCGCGCCCTGCTGGTGCAGGCACTCGTCGCGTGGTGCAAGGAGGAGGAGCTCTCGTCGCTGCACCTGCTGTTCGCCGCCGACGAGGACATCGCAGCCTGCGCCGATGCGGGCCTGATGCTCAGGCACACCGTGCAGTTCCACTGGAAGAACATGGCCCCCACGCTCGGCACTGGCGTGTCCTCGCTGCCCCCCGAGGGGGCGCGTTTCGCCTTGGGGCGGCCCGGCAGCGAAACCGGCTGGAAGGATTTCGATGCCTTCCTCGCCAGCCTCTCGCACGACAAGCGCAAGAAGATCCGGCAGGAACGCCGCAAGGTGAACGATGCCGGCGTGAGCTTCCGCTGGTCGCGCGGCGCCGACATCGACGATGCCGACTGGGACTTCTTCTACCGCTGCTATGCACGCACCTACCGAGAGCACGGCAACCCGCCCTACCTGAGCCGCGACTTCTTCCATCGCATGGCGGCGACCCTGCCCGAAGCCTGGCTGCTCTTCGTCGCCGAGCGCAAGGGCCAGCCGATCGCCAGCAGCCTGATTGCGCTTTCGGACGATGCCTCGGTGGCCTACGGCCGCTACTGGGGCGCGCTCGAGCGCGTGGATTGCCTGCACTTCGAGGCCTGCTACTACCAGCCGCTCGCCTGGTGCATCGAGCACGGCGTGCAGCGCTTCGAAGGCGGGGCGCAGGGCGAGCACAAGATGGCGCGCGCGCTGATGCCCGTGAAGACCACCAGCGCGCACTGGCTTGCCCATCCCGCATTCGCCGACGCCGTCGAGCGCTTTCTCGAGCGCGAGGGCGAAGGCATCGAGAACTACATCGATCATCTCGGCGAACACAGCCCGTTTCGCCACGCCGAATAAGGGCCCCGCCACTCCCCCCTATGCAGACACCTTGCGCGCCCGGCCGAGCCTGCGCCTACCGCCGCTGGCGATGGCCGCAACCAGCTGCAGCACGAGCGCCCGCGCGAGCGGCGACAGCGTGCGGCCGTCGAGCGACAGCACCTGCAGGCGGCGCTGCTGCATCTGCGGCTCCACGAACGGCCGCGCGACCAGTGTGCCGTTCTCGATCAGGTGAACGGCCGTGAGATGGCCGGAAAGGACGATATCGGGCGTACGCACCAGCGGCAGCAGGACCGATGAGAAATTGCTGACGAAGGCGGGCTCGTAGCTCAACCCCTGCACGCTGCAACTCAGGTCGAACAACTGCCGCGCAGTGACGCCCTTGCTGCCCACGGCCAGCGGATGGCGCACTACCTCGGCCACGCTGACGGCGCGCTGGCGCGCCAGCGGATGATCCGGAGACATCAGCGCGTACACCGGCGCGGGCGCCGAGTGTTCGATGCGGAATCCTCTTTCCGGCGCGACCGCATACTTGAGCGCGATGTCGGCTTCGCCGCGGCCCAGCAAGGCGCTGACTTCGTCGGGCGCGCCCACGTGGAGTTGCAATTGACTTTGCGCATGCGCCGCACGAAAGCGACGCAGCACCTCAGGCATGAAACCCACGGCGAACCCCTCGGTACATGCGACGCGAACGCGGCCCGCCTCCCGGCCGCCGATGCCGCGCACCTGCTCGACCACCTGTTCGGTGTCCGCCAGCGTCGTTCGCAGATGCGCGGCCAGGCGCTCGCCGGCCTGCGTGAGCGCCATGCCACGCGCCTTGCGCTCGAACAGCACGGTCCCCAGCGAATCCTCGAGCTTCGCGATCTGTCGGCTCACGGCGGAAGAAGCGACATAGAGCCGGCCCGCCGCCTGGCTGACCGACCCGTGCACCGCAACTTCCATGAAGTAGCGCATCGGGATGCTGAGGACCGAAGGTGTCATGGAATGCTCACAGCGTTGCCTTGAAGGCAATGGTAGCTTGCCAATTCGGTGGTTCTCGCAATGCCGGCCAGGCCTTTTACTTGCATCCATCGCCATCACACGCACCCACGACCATGCAACGCACCGATTGCCTCTCCGCTGCCGCCGCCTACTTCGACGACGGCCGCTTCCTTGCCGACCTGCGGCGGCGCATCGCCTTTCGCACCGAGAGCGACACCGGCGCCGCGACGCCCGCGCTCGGCGCCTACCTGCGCGAGGAGATGAGCGCGCCACTCACGCGGCTCGGCTTCACCTGCGAGGTGATCGACAACCCGGTGCCCGGCGGCGGACCCTTCCTGATCGCGCGCCGCCTCGAAGGCGCCGAGTTCCCCACCGTGCTGACCTACGGCCATGGCGACGTCGTCAGCGGCCAGGACGCCCAATGGCGCGAAGGCCTCACGCCATGGGTGCTGACCATCGAGGGCGAGCGCTGGTACGGCCGCGGCACCGCCGACAACAAGGGGCAGCACTCCATCAACCTCGGCGCGCTCGCGCAGGTGCTGCAGACACGCAACGGCAAGCTCGGCTACAACGTGACGCTGCTGCTCGAGATGGGCGAGGAAGCCGCGTCGCCCGGCCTGCATGAAGTCTGCAGACAGCAGGCCGACAAGCTGCGCGCCGATCTCCTGATCGCCTGCGACGGACCGCGCGTGAGCGCCCGACGGCCGACGCTGTTCCTCGGTTCGCGCGGTGCGGTCAACTTCAGCCTGCGGCTGCGCGCGCGGCCGCGCGGCTATCACTCGGGCAACTGGGGCGGCGTGCTCGCGAACCCGGCCACGGTGTTGAGCCATGCCGTGGCGACGCTTGTGGATGCAAAGGGGCGCATCCTGGTCGAAGCGCTTCGGCCGCGAGACATTCCCGCTTCGGTACACGAAGCGCTGTCCACCATCAAGATCGGCGGCGGTGCGGACGATCCCGCGCTCGATGCCGAATGGGGCGAGCCCGGCCTCAGTCCGGCCGAGCGCCTGATGGCCTGGAACACCATCGAGGTGCTCGCGCTCGGCGCGGGTTCGCCGCAGCGGCCGGTCAATGCGATCCCGGGCGAAGCGGTGGCGCATTGCCAGTTGCGCTTCGTGGTCGGCACGCCCTGGCGGGAGCTTGCTTCGATCGTGCGTGCCCATCTCGACGCCCATGGATTCGAACAGGTCGAAGTGCAAGTCACGCTCGAAGGCGCTGCGACCCGTCTGGATGTGGGCAACCCTTGGGTGAACTGGGCGCGGCGCTCCATCGAGGCGAGCACGGGCCAATGCCCCGACGTGCTGCCGAACCTCGCCGGCTCCCTGCCCAACGACGTCTTCGCCGACCTGCTGGGCCTGCCCACCTTGTGGGTGCCGCACTCCTATCCGGCCTGCGCACAGCACGCGCCCAACGAACACCTGCTGGCACCGCTGGCCCGAGAGGGCCTGCAGATCATGGCCGGCCTCTACTGGGACCTCGGCGATGCCGCTGCAAACGCGCCCTGGCAGGCCGGATCGATCGCTACAACTTCCCACCGAAAAGCCGCATGAAGCAACTTGCTCACCTCCTCGCCGCCGTCGCCTTCACCACCGCTGCCGGCCTTGCGCAGGCCGCCGATGCATGGCCCGCCAGGACCGTCAGGCTGGTCGTACCCTTTCCGCCCGGCGGCGGCACCGACATCGTGGCGCGCGCCCTGGGCCAGAAGCTGGCCGAGCGGCTCGGCCAGCCGGTCGTCGTCGACAACAAGCCCGGCGCGGCGACCATCATCGGCGCCGATACGGTCGCCAAGGCGCAGCCCGACGGCTACACGCTGCTGGTCTCGGGCTCTTCCACCTACAGCGTGAATGCGGCGCTGCGCGCGCGGCTGCCCTACGACCCGCTGAAGGACCTGGCGCCGGTGGCGATCATCGCGAAGGCACCCCTGGCGCTGGTCGTCAACGCGGGCTCGCCCTGGCACAGCGTGGCGGCACTCGCCGCTGCAGCCAGGGCCAAACCGAGGGACATCCGCTACGCCACCTTCGGCAGCGGCTCCGGCCCGCATCTGGCCGGCGAGTTGTTCGCGATGGCGGCGGGCGTGAAACTACAGGACGTGCCCTACAAGGGCAGCAGCCAGAGCGCGATCGCATTGATCGGCGGCGAGATCGAGATGGGCATCGACACCGTGGCCGCGGTCGCGCCGCATGTGCGTTCGGGCAAGCTGCGCGCGCTGGCCATCGTGGGCACGACGCGTTCCAGCATGCTGTCGGACGTGCCCACCGTGGCCGAGCTCAAGATGCCCGAGGCCACCTTCGACGCCTGGTACGGATTGGCCGCGCCGGCCGGCACGCCGGCACCGGTGATCCAGAGACTGGCGGCCGAGGTGAGCGCCGTGATGGCGGACAAGACGATCCAGGACCAGCTGCGCGCACAGGGCATGGAGCCCGTGATGATCGGTGCCGCCCCTTTCCGAAGCCTGATGGAATCGGAGATCTCGCGCTATCGCGCGCTGGCCCATCGGGCGGGGATCGCCGCCGAATGAGCGGCGGTCCTGCCCGCTTCTACTTCTTGTAGTTGGCGATGCCGTCCACGATTTCCTTCTTGGCGGCATCGATGCCTTCCCAGCCCAGCACCTTGACCCACTTGCCGGCTTCGAGGTCCTTGTAGTGCTCGAAGAAGTGCGTGATGGCCTTCAGGCGCATCGGGTTCACGTCTTCGACCTTCTTCCAGTGGCTGTAGATCGGCAGCACCTTGTCGGTGGGCACGGCGAGCACCTTGCCGTCGACGCCGGCCTCATCTTCCATCATCAGGATGCCGATTGGCCGGCACGGCACCACCACGCCCGGCACCAGCGCCCACGGGGTGATGACCAGCACGTCGACCGGATCGCCGTCGCCCGAGAGCGTCTGCGGCACGTAGCCGTAGTTGGTCGGGTAGTGCATCGCGGTCGTCATGAAGCGGTCGACGAAGATCGCGCCCGATTCCTTGTCGACTTCGTACTTGATCGGATCGGCATTCATCGGGATTTCGATGATGACGTTGAAGGCTTCAGGAGCGTCTTTGCCGGGGGAGACTTTGCCGAGGGACATAGATGGTCTGTCTTGGAGTAGTTGAAAGTGTTCGCGGGATGCGGACAAACCCGAAGTTTACTTTCCGTGTCACGGCCCGGTCGCACGAAACCCAGCATTTGCCTGTAAATTGGCCGCGTTGGCCAATCGGCCCCGGCCTTTTTCAAGGCATCGGGGCTTCGAGGAAGCAACGCGGCGGAAGCACTGACCCGTACGCGTTGCGCGCAGGGCTGAGTGCTTTCGTCTCCACAAGTCACAACGTACGAATGGAGAAGCAAGGCATGATCGGCAACACCCCTCTCGTCCTCGCCATCGTCTGCGGCCTCGTGGCCGTCGGCTATGGGTTCTGGGCGCGCAGCTGGATTCTTTCGAAAGACCCGGGCAATGCCCGAATGCAGGAGATCGCGGCCGCGATCCAGACCGGCGCGGCGGCCTACCTGGCCAAGCAGTACCGCACCATCGCCGTAGTCGGCATCGTGCTCGCGATCCTGATCGGGATCTTTCTCGATGCGACTACCGCGGCCGGCTTCGTGGTCGGCGCGCTGCTCTCGGGCGCCTGCGGCTTCATCGGCATGAACGTCTCCGTGCGCGCCAACGTGCGCACCGCGCAGGCCGCGACCCAGGGCATCGGCCCGGCGCTCGACGTCGCTTTCCGCGGCGGCGCCATCACCGGCATGCTGGTAGTGGGGCTGGGCCTGCTGGGCGTCACGATCTTCTACTGGTTCCTGGTGGGCAACGGCAACCTGACGCCGGACAAGAACCTCGCCAACCTGCTCAACCCGCTGATCGGCTTCGCCTTCGGCTCCTCGCTGATCTCGATCTTCGCGCGGCTGGGCGGCGGCATCTTCACCAAGGGCGCCGACGTCGGCGCCGACCTGGTGGGCAAGGTCGAGGCCGGCATTCCTGAGGACGATCCGCGCAACCCGGCGGTGATCGCCGACAACGTGGGCGACAACGTCGGCGACTGCGCCGGCATGGCTGCCGACCTGTTCGAAACCTATGCGGTGACGCTGATCGCGACCATGGTGCTGGGCGCGCTGATGGTGGCTGCAGCGCCGGTCAACGCGGTGCTGTACCCGCTGGCGCTCGGCGGCGTGTCGATCATCGCGTCGATCATCGGCTGCTTCTTCGTCAAGGCTTCGCCCGGCATGATCAACGTGATGCCGGCGCTCTACAAGGGGCTGGCGGTCGCGGGCGGCCTGTCGCTGATCGCGTTCTGGTTCGTGACGCAATGGCTCATCCCGGACAACGCGATCGCCGCCTCGGGCAGCCAGCTCAAGCTCTTCGGCGCCTGCTTCGTCGGCCTGGCACTCACGGCGGCGCTGGTGTGGATCACCGAGTTCTACACCGGCACGCAGTATTCGCCGGTGCGCCACATCGCGCAGGCCTCGACCACCGGACACGGAACCAACATCATCGCGGGCCTCGGCGTGTCGATGCGCTCGACCGCCTGGCCGGTGATCTGCGTCTGTATCGCGATCATGGCTTCCTATTGGCTCGCAGGCCTCTACGGCATCGCGGTGGCGGCAACGGCGATGCTCAGCATGGCCGGCATCGTGGTCGCGCTCGACGCCTATGGCCCGATCACGGACAACGCCGGCGGCATCGCCGAAATGTCGGAAATGCCGGCCAGCGTGCGCGACATCACCGATCCGCTGGACGCCGTGGGCAACACCACCAAGGCCGTGACCAAGGGCTACGCGATCGGCTCGGCCGGCCTGGCCGCGCTGGTGCTGTTCGCCGACTACACCCACAAGCTCGAGAGCTTCGGCCTGGCCATCAGCTTCAACCTGAGCGACCCGATGGTGATCGTGGGCCTCTTCATCGGCGGCCTGATCCCCTACCTGTTCGGCGCCATGGCGATGGAAGCCGTGGGCCGCGCGGCCGGCTCGGTGGTCGAGGAAGTGCGCAGGCAGTTCCGCGAAATCCCCGGCATCATGGAAGGCACCGGCAAGCCCGAATACGGCCGCGCCGTGAGCATGCTGACCGGTGCGGCGATCAAGGAAATGATGATCCCGAGCCTGCTGCCGGTGGTGGTGCCGATCCTGGTCGGCCTGCTGCTGGGGCCGAAGGCGCTGGGCGGCTTGCTGATGGGCACCATCGTCACGGGCCTGTTCGTCGCCATCTCGATGTGCACCGGCGGCGGCGCCTGGGACAACGCCAAGAAGTACATCGAGGACGGCAACCACGGCGGCAAGGGCTCCGAGGCGCACAAGGCGGCCGTCACCGGCGATACCGTGGGCGACCCCTACAAGGACACCGCCGGCCCGGCGGTGAACCCGCTGATCAAGATCATCAACATCGTGGCGCTCCTGATCGTGCCGCTGGTGGTCAAGTTCCACGCCGGCGATGCCGCTGCGATGCCGACGCCCGCTGCAACCCCTGCGCCGATCACCGCACCTGCGCCAGCACCCGCAACAGCGCCGGCCGCGTCGGGCGATACGGGCGCCTCGATCAAGACCGACAACGGCGTGGTCAAGTTCTACTTCGCCACCGCCAGCGCCGAGGTGCCCGCGGGCTCGAGCGCCGCGCTGGCCGACATCGCGAAGGCCGCGCAGGGCGGTGGCCGCGTGCTGGTGAGCGGCTACCACGATGCCACCGGCGATGCCGAGAAAAATGCCGAGCTTGCCAAGCAGCGCGCCCTGGCAGTGGGCGCCGCCCTCAGGCTGGCCGGCGTGCCCGACGACAAGATGGAACTCGCCAAGCCCGCGCAAACCCAGGCCGACGGGCCGCCGGCCGAAGCGCGGCGGGTTGAAGTGAAGCTGCGGTAAGGGTTACGCGGCGCGCCGAGCGCGCGCCGCGACGCTCAGTTCAGGCTCAGGTCGTGCGTGGGCAAGCCGCCCTGCGCGGTGCGCAACGGCACGCCCTGCAGCGTGTCGAAGTCGGATGGCGCATCCGGCATGCGCATCTCTTCCAACTCGTGCAGCGAGGCCACCCAGCGGCCGGCCGCGGAGTCGGCGGGCTCGTCGTTGGTGAAAATGCCGTCGCGGATGTAGAAGGTTTCGCCCGCAGGCCGCTCGGCGTGCAATTCGATCAGGCGTGCGATCGGGAAGGTGTAGGTGACCAGCTTTTCCTTGGTCTTGCGGTCCTTGCCGCCGCAATTGAAGAAGCCTTCCGCGGCAATGACGATGCAGGAGCCGTCGACCTGGCTGTCGATGTCGCCGCCGCAGCGCCATACGGCGGTGGGAAGGCGAACGCGCACCTTGTCGATCACGAGGTCGCGCTGCTTGTTGAGGGCGTTGAGCGGCGGCACCAGCGAGCGCAGCTGCCGCAAGCGCTCGGCGAAGTTGTCGTCCATGCTGAATTCGACGTGGTGCGTGGCGCCGCCCGAGCGCTTGACGACCTGCATGATGACGTGGCGGGGCGGCCTGCTCATACGCGCTCCGACCAATAGAAGGCAATGGTTTTAAGCGGGATCATTTGATCGACCATCAATTAGAACTTTGGTACTGAGGCAAATAATTGCATCAATTGTTTCCAACTGTAGATCGAAATTCGCCGCTTTGGTAGCCGATTTGCAGAGGCAAATCGAATTCGTCAACTACGTAGCGGCACTGTCACGAATCGATCAGTTCGTCGAGTGCCTTGCACGAGGGCGCACAGACGGTTTGCGACTTGCCCAGCAGCTGCCGGGTCCGCAGCTGCGAGCGCACCCGGTGCTTGCCGCACATGAAGCAGGACATGGTCGCGCCGCTGAACGAGGCCGAGGCGCGGAAAGGAGAGCCCGGCGCCTTGGCCTTGTAGCGCAGGCCGTCGGCTACGACGGCGGTCTTGACATCAGCCTTGGCCATGGGTCGCGTCGGGTTCGGCGCGGCGCATGACGCGCGCGATCGCATCCTTGGCAGCGAGTTCGGCGGCCAGCGAAGCATCCAGCCCGGAACGGCACAGGCCGGCGTGCTGGTAATTGAGGTTTTCGTACACCTCGGCGGCGGCCGGATAGGCGTCCAGCAACTGCCCGAGGCCGGTACCGGGTTCGACCTCGCGGAACTCGTCCACCAGGTGCATCACGACCGATCGGTATTGCTCGGCACCCACCGGCACGGCGCTGTGCTCGAGCCGCTCGAGGAGCTGGGCCAGCACGTGCGTCACCGCCAGATCGGTCCTGGGCGACGGAGTCTTGGTAGCGTTCATGGCTTGCATCTGGGGCACGGACGCCGGATTACAAGGGAGCGGCGGCCCGCACATCCCGGAACTTCATCAGGAGACTGTGCAGCATCTCGGTGGACAGGCCGTGGATCACCAGCCGATGCCCCGCGCGCAGGGTCGACAGCGGTACCAGCGGATGCTTGTTGTTCACCAGGATCAGATGCTCGGGCGCATCCAGCACGGTGGCGGCGTAGATGCCGATGGTCTCGTCCAGCTGCAGCGAATTGGCGGCGCGCCAGAAGTCGTTGTCGGTCAGCATGAGCTGGTAGAGCGGCGTGAACAGCTCGATCGCGCTTTGCAGGTCAAGAAAGTTGAGCCGACCGCGCGGCATGTCTTCGATACGCAAGTCGGGTTCGCGGATCATCGAGAAATCGATCTGCTCCGCTTTGCGCAGTTCGAGCCCCTGCGCGCGCAGCGCCTGGTTGAGCCGGATCACGAAGTTGAAGAGGTTCAGGTCGTGCTGCAGGAACATGTCCTCCTTCAGCGCGTCGATGTCGGCCGGCTCCAGCGGCGAGGTAGCCACCGGCACCGGCGAATTGGCGCCGATGAAGGCCAGCACCTGCGAACCCAGGTGGAAGTGCCGCAGGATCAGCCAGTTGGCCTCGGGCGAAACGAAGCGCTTGAGGCCCCAGGCCAGCAGGCGGTGCAAGAGCCGCGAATGCGCCCACTTGCGCGGCACGAACACCTTGATCACCTGGAACAGCACGATGGCGGCGCGCGCCAGCGGCCGCAGAAACGGCAGCAGGTACTGGCGCGAGGCAGAGCTCGAATCGGCGAGCCAGGCCGCCTTCACCTTGTCGGGCAGCGGCGTGCTCTGGTCGAGGTAGAGCGCGAGCCAGGGGCTCGGGTCGCGCAGGTCGTGGTCTTGCGCCAGGAAGTCGGGGCTTGTGCTCATTAGGTCACTTTCACGCTGCGCGCTGCTGTGCTGTCGCGATGGGCACGCAGTTGCGGCTCGGCCGCATCGGCCGCGATACGCGTGCGGAACAGCCGGTCCATGAAGGTGAACTGGAAGCCGTAGTTGCCGCCGTGGCAGGCGTGGTGCAGATGATGCCGGCGGCTGGCGGCGAACCAGTGGTCGTACGAAACCTTCGGAAAGAAGTCGTAGTTCGAATGCCCGACGTTGTTGAAGAACAGGCTGAACAGCGGCACCGAGGCCAGCGCCCAGAAGCTGAAGTCGTGCACCAGCATCGGCGGCAGGATCACGTTGCCGAGCATGAGTGCTTCGAGCGGATGAAAGCTGTAGGTGGCAAAGGGTGTGGTCACGATCGAGCGATGGTGCGGTCCATGGAAGCGCCGCAGGAGCCGCGTGTGCAGCAGGCGATGGTTGAGCCAGAAATGCACGTCGTTCCACACTGCCAGTGCGAGGATCTCCAGTGCGATCTGCAGCCCGCCCGGGGTCGCATCGAGCCGCGCCCAACCCAGTTGCAGGAATCCCCATGGGAACACCATGCCGATGCCGAAGACCAGCACCGACACGGCCGACTGCGCGAGCTCCCGGCGCAGCTGCTCGGGCCGCACCGGCCGCGGGTCGAGTTCGCGTCCGATGCCCAGCGCGGGCAATAGCCTGCGCGTCAGCAGCCAGTTGGCGGCGCCGAAGAGCAGGTAGATGCTGCCGAAGAAGGCCACGCCCCACAGCATGACCTGTAGGATGGACAAGGATTGGAAGGTGGCTGCCACGCGCCGAGGCTACAGAAGCATTTCCGGCACGATCGGCGCGATCAGCCTGTTGTAGAAGCGCTGGAAGAAAGTCGCCTCCGGCTCGGAGGTGAGGACCACCTCCTTCTCGCCGTCGGTGGTGAGCCACTCGACCGCGCCGGTGTCCTTCGCCAGCCGCAGGCGGTAGGAGTTCTGCACCCTGCTGACGTTGATCACGCGCAGCAGCTCGCGCGCCAGCTGCGGGCTGTCGATCAGCACGCCCATCTCGGTGTTCTGCGTGGCCGAGCGCGGGTCCAGGTTCGCCGAGCCGATGAGGAGGCGGGTGCGGTCGATGGCCGCAGTCTTGGCGTGCAGGCGTCCCAGCGAAGTGCCGAAGGAGCCGAAGCGCTTGCTCGCGGTGGTGCGTTCGGGGCTCAGCTCGTAGAGATCGGCACCTGATCTGAGCAGCCGTTGCCGATAGCGCACATAGCCCGTGTGGACCAGCGGCTCGTCGTTGGCCGCCAGCGAGTTGGTCAAGAGCACCACCTTGACCTTGCGCTGGGCCAGGTCCTCGAACGCCGCCATGCCCTTGTCGCCGGGCACCAGGTAGGGCGAGGTCATCTGCACCTCGTTCCTGGCGCCCAGCAGGATGGTCCACATGCGCATCGTGACGCTGGTGGCCAGGGCTTCGTCGGCCGTCATGGTGGTGGGCTTGGTCGGCGGATCCGCCACCGCATTGGCCCAGCCCCACAGCAGGCCCATGCGCCCGCCGTCGAGCTCTTCGGCGATCGGCCCGTAGCCGAGGATGTCGGCGGGCGGCAGCACGATCTTGGGCGGCGGCGCGGCCATGCCGATCCAGGAATCGAACTCCGCCGTCCCGGGCACTCGGCCGCCCTCGCCGCGCACGATGTCCTCGATCGGCCAGACCTGCTCGCTGTTCCAGTAGGCGTCGAAGATGGATTCGAGCTGCGGCAGCACCTTGCCCACCACCAGCGCGTCCATGTCGATGAAGTTCTGTGCCTCGCTGAGCACGAAGTACTCGTCGGCGATGTTGCGCCCACCCACCACCGCCATCACGCCATCGGCTATGAACAGTTTGTTGTGCATGCGATGGTTGAGCCGATAGATCTCGTGCGGCGATGCGACGAAGCGCGAAAGGAAACCGTCGCGGCCGCAGCAGAAGGGATTGAAAAGCCGCACGTCGACGTTGGGCGTCTGCGAAAGCGCCAGCAGCAGGTACTGGCTCTTGGCCGTGTAAAGGTCGTCCACCAGCACGCGCACCTTGACGCCGCGCGCCGCGGCCTCGCGCAGCGAGCGCATCAGCAGGCGACCGACGGCATCGTTCTCGAGCTGGTAGTACTGCACCACCAGCGAGTGCTCGGCCCGCTGTGCGAGCTGGATGCGCGCATCGAGCGAGTACACGCCGAGCGGCATCAGGCGAAAACCGGAATGCTCGTCCGGCGGCGTGGATGCGGCGACGATCTTGGCCAGCGTGGTCGACGGGTCCGCCGGCGCCGCATGCTCCGCGGGCCGCTCCCTGGCCGGCGGCAGCGAGCCGCAGGCGCCGAGCCCGGCGGCCAGCGCGCACAACAGCGCGATGCGCAGCAGTCGAACCAGTGCGTTCATGATTTTTCCTCTTGACCTGCTTCTCGAATACGGCAGCACACGCCTGCCGGTTTCACCTCTGCCGCGCAATGCGCCCGGGTTCTAGAATTCGCGATGCCCCCTCCCGGAGTTACATCATGACCCGTCGGATTCTCGCGCGTATCGCCGCCTTTGCGCTCGCAAGCCTTGCTCTTTCTCCCGTCTACGCCGCACTCGACATCGGCGACCCGGTGCCGAAGTTCACGGCCACGGCGGCGCTGGGCGGCAAGACCTTCCGCTACTCGCTGGCCGACGCGCTGGCCAAGGGGCCGGTGGTTGTGTATTTCTTTCCAGCGGCCGGTACCCAGGACTGCAACATCGAGGCCCACGCCTTTGCGGAAGCCATGAGCCAGTTCGAAGCGGTGGGCGCCACGGTGATCGGCGTTTCGGCCGACGACGTCGACACGCTGAAGGACTTCTCGGTCAAACAGTGCCAGAGCAAATTCCCGGTCGCCTCCGACCAGTCCAAGACAGTGATCCAGGGTTTCGATGCGCTGATGCAGACGCGGCCGGATTTCGCCAACCGGCTTTCCTACGTGATCGCGCCGAACGGCACGGTGGCTTACTACTACCAGAACCTCAATCCCGACAAGCACGTGGAGCGCATGCTCAATGCCGTGAAGGCGCTGTCGAAGTCGACCGCCAGCCGCTAGCGGAGGCCCTGGGCGGCGGCCGGCCGCTTTCGCGCACAATTTCGGCCATGCAACTCAACTACATCGGCAACCAAAACATCGCATCCTCCTCCGGCCGCACCCTGCCGGTGATCGACCCCTCCGACGGCCAGCCTTTCGACGAATTGCAGCGCGGCAACGCGGCCGACATCGATGCCGCCGTGCGCGCCGCGCGCCATTGCTTCGAAACCCACTGGCACAAGAAGAGCGCGGCCGATCGCGGCCGGTTGCTCTACCTGCTCTCCCAGAAGATCGCCGCTCACGCCGACGAACTGGCGCTCATCGAGCAGCGCGACTGCGGCAAGCCGGTCAAGCAGGCGCGCGCGGATGCGCTGGCGCTGGTGCGCTATTTCGAGTTCTATGCCGGCGCCTGCGACAAGCTGCACGGTGAGACCATCCCCTACCAGGAGGGTTACAGCGTCTTCACCTGGCGCGAGCCGCACGGCGTCACCGGCCACATCATTCCGTGGAACTACCCGATGCAGATCTTCGGCCGCAGCGTCGGCGGCGCGCTCGCAGCGGGCAACGTCTGCGTGGTCAAGCCCTCGGAAGACGCCTGCCTGTCGCTGATCCGCGTCGCGCAACTCGCGGCGGAGGTCGGCTTCCCGCCCGGCGCGATCAACATCGTCACCGGTTACGGCCACGAGGTCGGCGACGCGCTGGCGCGCCACGAGGGCATCGACCACATCAGCTTCACCGGCAGCCCCAAGGTGGGCACGCTGATCCAGCAGGTCGCGGCCGAACGCCACTGCCCGGTCACGCTCGAGCTCGGTGGCAAGAGCCCGCAGATCATCTTTGCCGACGCCGACCTGGGCGCCGCCATTCCGGTGCTGATCAACGCGATCGTGCAGAACGCCGGCCAGACCTGCTCGGCCGGTTCGCGCGTGCTGATCGAGCGCGATATCTACGAGCCGCTGCTCGAGCGGCTCGGCCACGCCTTCGAGGCGCTGCGCGTCGGCCCCGCCGCGATGGACCTCGACGTCGGCCCGCTGATCCGCCAGACGCAGCAGCAGCGCGTCTGGGATTTTCTGTCCGACGCCCAGCATGCCGGCATTCCGATGGTGGCGCAGGGCGTGGTGGTCGACGAGGCGCCGGAAACCGGCTTCTACCAGGCGCCTACCCTGCTGCGCGATGTGCCGGTCGGCCACCGCCTGGCGCAGGAAGAAGTCTTCGGCCCGGTGCTGGCAGCAATGGTGTTCAGCGACGAGGACGAGGCCGTTGCGCTCGCCAATGCCACGCAGTTCGGTCTGGTCGCCGGCATCTGGACCGAGAACGGCGCGCGCCAGTTCCGCATGGCCAAGCGCGTGAAGAGCGGCCAGGTGTTCATCAACAACTACGGCGCCGGCGGCGGTGTCGAGCTGCCCTTCGGCGGCGTCAAGTCCTCGGGCTACGGCCGCGAGAAGGGTTTCGAGGCGCTCTACGGTTTCACCACGTTGAAGACAGTGGCCGTGAAACACGGCTGATCGCGCTAAGAAGTATCGCGGTAGGAA
>NZ_JAGGNV010000088.1 GCF_018614955.1 Variovorax paradoxus | reverse complement strand
GCTTCTGCGTTCAGGCGGGGTCGCGCACGTCGGCCACGGGGTCGTTGCCGAAGTCTCCGCGGGCCAGCTGCTTGAGCACCTTGGCCGCCGCGGTGGCCGAGCTGCGGCAGGCTTGCGCCAGCTGTTCGGTCATCGCTCGGCCCAGGCCGCGCGAGGCGCCTGTGATCAGGGTGAGGTAGGAAGCGGTCATCGGGAGAGTCTTTCTGGAACGAAGGCAGCGGGGTAAGGGGTACTGAGTACACGCGGGACATGCGGTGCAATTTCCCGGCCGACCAGGGGCGCCTCGAGGCATTCGCCCTGACTACCTGACCTGGCTCTACCAGGACCATGGCTCAATCAAACGCCTGTATGTGCGTAGAGGATAGAGGAGGCATGCTCATGCGCAAGCCCGCCCGGTGTGCTGCAGGAGGTGACCCGCAAGACAGCGGCTTCTTCAGCAGGGATCTGCTGCTTGAGTCCGGTCCGATCACGCGATCCCGTTGGCCCGGACCCGTTCTCGCCTGCTCGCCTGGGGGATCACCAGATCCTTCCACCAGGGGCGCCTCGGCAAGGCTGGCTCGGGCGCGAGTGTCTGCAGCCGGGTATCGCGCTGGCGCTTGCGGAACTCGACCTCCAGCGCATGCGCGACGCCGAAGGCGCTTGGTCACCGCGCGAGGCCTGGGGCGCGCCAGGCGATGGCAAGGCGCTCGAGCTCGTCGTCTTCGATGTCGGCGAGCTGCTGCGGCGTGGGCACGGTGCTCATGCAGCACTCCCCTGCCCCGCGAAGTATTCGCTGTTGTCCACGACTGGTTGCCGGCTCGGGCTGCGAGCGTGCTCTCCTCGATTGCGCGCCTGGGCACAGGAAAGCGGATCCAGCTCCGCGTCATCGGCGTGGCGGCAAGGCAAGTCGTCGTCATTGCGCGCCTCGGCTTGGCAAGCAGGCCATGCAGGCAGACAGGGTGTCGCTCCGCCCTGCCCTGCCCCGCCAGGCACACAGGGCTTGACGGCGCCTCAGCAGGGAAGCGGGTCCGGGTCATCGTTCTATGGTGCGGCGATTCCATGGCGTGCGCATCACTACAGTTTGGGGACCCGACGACGGCCGCGGCAGCTCGAGGACCACGCCCTCTTGCATTCATGCGGCGGCGCCGGCGTTGAGGTCAATGGCGGCCTGGACGATCGGTCGCGCCCAGTCCGGAATCGCATCCAAGACCTGGGCATTGTCGGGCTCGGGGAATGTCAGCTGACCCCGAACCATCTCGAGCACGAGCACCGGAGCCGGGATGTCCTGCCCGGGCTCTGCTTCCGCACTGTTGTCGAAAACCTGCAGACGGGCCAGTTTCGGCATCAGCCGGATCAGGTTCACGCGGGAGGCGATCCAACGCTCGCGGATCTTGCTTTCCGGAATGTCGTGGCCGCCGTGGGCGACGCGCAAGCGAACGCGCCGAATGTGCATCTCTGCGGATTGAAGTCCGCAGAACAGCACGACCACGTCGTGCGTGCTGGCGGCCTTGGCGAGCAAGGCGGGGATGGTCTTGGCGCCCAGCGTGGTCTCCAAGGCATAGTTCGTTCCGTTCTCGATGGCGGCTTCGAGCTGAGAGCGGCCATGCTCCCACGCGCGCGCATTGGCCTCCTCCGCCTTGAGGCCCAACTGCGCGGCCAACTCTCGCGCAAAGCTGTCGGGGTTGAACCAGGTCAAGCCGTGTTCGGCCAGCATGGCGCCACCGACCGAGCTCTTGCCGGCGCCATTGACCCCGGCCAGCACAAAAATGAAGGGCCGAGCCTTCTCTGGCATCAGAACGAAGAGCCAGCCTTCGGCGGCCGCGCGAGCTTGCCTCGCGATTCAAAGAGTGCGGACACGTTCTTCCGGGCGCCGGGCTCCTGCAACACCGCCAGGCGCGTGTTGAAGCGGCTGGCCAGCTCGTCCAGCATCGATCGTTCCCGGGCCTTCATCGCATCGAGGTCTTCGGTCAATTGCTGGTAGGTGGCAGCGTCGAGCAGCACCATCTCGACAGCCGAATGGTTGGTGATGGCGACGCTGCCGGTCTGATGCACTTGGCGAACGACGTCGCCCCACTTGTTCTTCACCTGAGATGCATTGTGTCGGGGAAGGGCATTCAGGCTGAGCAGGTCGGGGATCATGCGAGCGACTCCTGTAGGTTTGAGCCATTATGGCAAAAATAGCCAAATGGCGCAGCCGCCGCTCAGTCTGTCCATTATGGCCAGCGCAATCAGCCCGTCCACGAGGCAGCAGCTGGACGCAGAAGCGGTCGTGCTGCTGCCCCAACCGGCAAGCAACGAAGCATCGATAATGAATAATTAGGAATAGATGCCATCAAGGTGGCTGTCGATCTGCAGATCGGGTCTAGCGTGAGGTCGCGACGATGGGCGGGCGCCGACGCATGATTCAAGCACCTCTTGCACAAATGCTCTGATACTGGTGACGAGCATTCAGCGCCGGTCAGTTTCTCGTGTCGCCTGACAGACGGCACGCCATCCAGGCCAGCGGGACCAGCGCATCAGCCGATCGGAGGCCGCGAATCCGGATCGTCCGCTGCATCCTTTCCCAGAAAACGTTTAGAGGCGCCTAAAAACGCTTAGTTTTCTGGCGTTTCGCATAAAAACGATTTGGGCCGGAAGTCACGGCCTTCAAGTGCCCGATTAAAAGCTGGACAGATCGGCTGGGCCCCCGCAAGTGGGCAACGCGGTCTCTGCTCTCTTGCCACGATAGTCTGCGACCTGGCGACAAACGCCCGTCGACAGAATGAACGGATTCCTATGGACGCAAAGAGTTGCTAATGGCTCGGCCTCGTGCGGCCGGCGCCGACGATCGGTTGCACCAGATGACTTCGTCCCTGGCTATGAACTTGGGCCAGACGTCGCGCCTGGAATCGCGCGGGAGCGCAGCCTTGTCCTGTCGCGATGGGCAGTGGGAGGGAATGGTCGCAACACGAAAGATGATGTCGCATGACACGTCCGACGAAGAGCCGGGAATTCCGTGAAACATTGACTTCCTGATTTGCGCGACGTCAGGGAAAGCATTTTTTCCAATTGCGACAACAACTTATGGGACGAGCTTTCACCGGAGCAAGAAATTGTTTCACGGAAATCGGGGCCGGGAAAGCACTTTGGCAATAGCGGGCTGATAATTCGGTTATTCAGTAACCAAATCCTTCAGGCGTGGCGCATTTGTCCTCTCTACCCCCGGATCGTGCTTCAGAACAGGCGATGGATCTCGGGGAAATCCGCGATGCCGCATGGCCGGAGATCAGCAGTGTCGCGGACATCGGCCGCATCCTGGTCATCCTCCACGGCGCCAGCGCCCCATCGGAAGCGATGCTGAAGAAATGGAGTGCGAGCGGCGAATTCAGGAACTGTCTCATCGCGTCGCGCGGGGAGGCCGACCCGGGCGGTCAGGAGGGCGCGAACGCCAAGGGCGCCGTGCTGCCTGGCAAACCGGGCCGGCCAGGACTGCGCTTGGCCACGGACAAGGCGATCGCACGGGTCTACGAACTGTGGCCGCAGCTTGCGGACTCGGACCCGAAAGCCGTCTTCGAGGAAGCCGTGGCGCGCACGGCCCGCCAGCTGTCTGCGGTGCTGCGCCCGCTGATGCACGACCAAGCGGCCCCAGCCGCGCCCGCTCAGCGAGCCCACGAAGCAGCGCCCTCGGCCGCGCCGCCCTCGGAGGAACTCGGGGAGTGGCAGCGGCGCATCGAGCAGGTGCTCGTGACGCTGGGAGACGACGTGCGAGAAATGCGGCGCGAGATGGCCCAATTCACTGCGCTGCGCAACAACCTCATCACCCGGCTTGACGAGGTGGTCGCGCGTTCCAGAGAGACTTTGCTCGCCACCGCGCGCTCGGACGGGGGCGGCGCAAACCCAATCGTCGAGGCTCGGCGCGACCGGGACATGGGAGTTCTGAAGTCCACGATCGACCAGATCCTGTCGGCGCTCGAGCGCCTCGAGGCATCTCGAGGCTCGCAGTCATGAGAGGCATGACGGTGGTTGCGGCCGAATCGCATCGCTGTTTGGAGGGGTGTAGTACGGTACTACACGCGGTTCGGTATCGACTACCTCGCTGCCCAGGCCGCTTCGATCGCGGGGTGTAGTACCGTACTACACCTCCCGAGGCCGACATTGAGTCAACAAAAAAGGCGCCCGCGGCGCCTTTTCTTTGCCCCGCAGGGTTCTCGCCTATCCTTCCGCAACGAACTGCTTAAGCAAACGGGCGAGCTCCAGCTGCCGCGCCGCCGACAAGCCGACATGGATGCGGATGGAGGGTTTGGCTTGCCCGTCGACCTTCATCGTCGCGATGGTCGTTCCCCCCTTCTCGAAGGTCTGGATCGAGGGGTGAGACGGGGCCCGCATGGCCGCCGCCTGCGGGGACGTCAGCCGCGCGAAGATCTCCTTCGCACTCATGGCGCCACGGTCCGCCGCGATCTCGGCCGCCCGAACTTCCACTCCCGTGGGGTCGCTCTCCAACGCGCCCTTGAACGCCGTCGACCAGCGGAACTGAAGATCCAGCGGTGACGCAAAAGCCTGCAGCACCGCCTGCGGCAGCCGCGCCAGCACCAGCGCCTTGGAGAGATTCGTCGGGTCCACGCCGATCGCGGTGGCCATCTGGCGCAAGGATGGATAGAGGCCACGGTCCAGCGCACGCGCGTACATCACGCCCTGCTCCCAGGCTGAGAGGTCGGCACGCTCGCGATTCTCCCGCTCCATTTCCTCGAACAGCGCGCGATCGTCTAGGTTGTCCACGAACGCCAGCACCTGAAGCCCCAGCTGCAGACACGCCTCGTGCCGGCGATGACCGAACACGATCTCGTACTTCGGCCCTTCGCCAGGGCTCGCGATCGGACGCACCTTGATGGGCTGGATGTTGCCCCCGGCTTCCTTGATCTCACGCTTGAGATCCTCGAAGTCCTCGAGCCGGAAACTCGACTCGTGGCGATTGGCGTAGTCGCTGCGCTTGATCTCGCGCGGGTCGAGCAGGCGCGTCGCCTTGGCGCCGTCCCAGGTCTGCAGTTCAGTCACGGCATCGTTCAGGCGCCCCTCCAGCTCCGCCGCCCGGGCCGCTTGCTCACGCAGCAGGTCGTTCTCGCGCAGGAGCTCGGAACGCTGGTCGTTGGCAAGCGCCATCATGGCACCAGGCGCCGTCTTTGGCTTGGTGACATCGGGCGTGGGTGCCGCCACCGGCATCAACGATGCGAAGTCGATTTTGGAGGCCTTGTCTTTCAGTCCCATGTCACGCCACCGTTTCCAGAACCTGCCGCTCCGCCACCTGGTGCGCCCACACCGCTTCGATCTGTTGCTCGATCAACTCGCACATCCGATCGTAGGCAACCCGCGCCCGGGAAAACGTCTTGGAGTTCACCGAGCCGCGCGGCAGGTCATAGACCGTCCCGAATTCAGCGCTCGCGGTCGCCGCCACCGCGGTCTTCGGAATCTCGATCGGCAGCACCTTGTCGCCGTAGCCCTCGAGCACCCACTGGCGCACCACCGAGCTGGCCGTGTCCGAAGCCTCGACGCGCGACAACAGAACGTCGATGAACTCGAAGCTCTTGTCCTGGCCGCGGCTTCGAACCAGCTGGTTGCACAGGTCGGAGAACAGGTCCCAGAACTGCGCCGAGCTCGCGAAGTCGAGCGCGGAAGGGGGCAAGGGCATGATGACGCCGTCGGCCGCCATCAGCGCATTGATCGTCACGTAGCTCAGGGACGGTGGCGTGTCGATCACGACGACGTCGTAGGCCTCGCGCGTCAGATCCAGCCCGCGGTCGAGCACGCGCCAGAACTCGAAGCCCGCGTCTCTCGCCTGCCGAGCGGGCAGGTGGAATTCCGCGCCATAGAGAAGCGGCGCCGCGCAGACCAGGTCGATGTTCGGCCAGTAGGTCGGGCGGATCGCATATTGCAGGTTGTCCTCCTCACCGGTGAACAGCGACATCGCCGTGTGCTCGGTCTCGACTTCCGCGTCCGGCAACACCCCGAACAGGGTGGTGGCGGAGCCTTGCGGATCCAGGTCCAGCAGCAGCACCTTGTGGCCACGCATCGACAGCCCCTGGGCGAGCGTGACCGCCGAGGTGGTCTTCGCCACACCGCCCTTGAAATTGGCGACGGTGATGGTGATGCCGGCGGCGCCTTCCGGCCGCAGGTGATCGGCGCGCAACTCGCGGGCCCAGACCTGCGCCTCCGCCATCGTCCATTCACGACTGTTGCCATGGATTTCGCCACTGGGCAAGTCGCCGCGCGTGAGCCGGTAGGCAATCTTCGACTTGTCGACCCCGCACAGCTCGGCCAGCTGCACCGCCTTGAGGGTCGGCGCCGTCTTGATGGCGGTCGGCGCCAACATCGCCGCCCGGATGCGTCCCATCATGCCCGCGACCTTGTGCGCCTGGTGCTCGATGTCCTCGAGATTCTGGCGCCGGATGGTTTGCTTGATGTCCACGAATTCTGCCCCGGAAGTTGAAGAGTGCTGCGATTATGCCCATCACCTTCGTAAAAACGAAGAATCTTCAACAATCATCCTGCGCGGACGTCGCCCTGTGGCGGCCTTCGCATTCTGCTCTTTATCAACCTCTCCCGAGATTAAAAGATATTGAATACCTTAAAGAGATTAAGCCGCAGACAAATCCAATTTTTTCGTTGTAAATCAACGACTTACAAGCCTATATTCGCGTGCGCTGTCCAGGTTTTGATCGCTTGCGTCCAGCTTCTAATCGCATCTGTCCAGAGTCTTGTCGGCAACCGTCCAGCCGGTGACGCGATGCCTTGCAGCTTATCCACAGCGGTGCCGAGGCCCCGGAATCTGCCCTTTTGCCTTCGCAAGAGGGCAATGTCCAGGTTCTAACCGCCCGAATGAAGACGGGCAGAACACCCTTATGTGGCGAACTGTCCGGGTTTTAATCGGGCCGGCTGAAGCGCTTGAGGCAGGGGAGTCCACCAAGTGTCCAGCTTTTAATCGGCGCCCCTCTTGATCGTCGAGCCCCTTGCGCCGGCGCATGCGAGACCGTGTCGATTGGGCGGTGGTTCCGCTTGTGTCCAATCGGAGTTGGACATACGATCAGGTCCTCATGAACAGTCAGAAGAACGTCGCGGCGCCTGATGCCGACGAAGCACTCGAGTTGCGCAAGCCGCACGAGATGATCGTGATGATGCCGCGCTCGGCCCGCGTGACGCTGACCGGTCGTCGCATCTACACGGCACTGCTGCAGATCTCCCAGACGCGGCTGGTGGCCATGCCGGCCATGCCCTCGGCCGACTTCATGTTCGAAGCACCCCTGGCGGCCGTGCTGCGCACCACCGGCTCCAGCGGCAGCGAGCGCACCGCGGCGAAGCGCTATCTGCTGGAGATGCGCAGCCTGGAGGTCGACTGGGAGTCGACGGCGCCCGGGGACGGCGTGAAGTGGCGCGGCTTCTCCATGCTCTCGGAAGTCGCTCTCGAAGTGCGTCGCGGCGAGAACTGGGTCAGCTGGTCCTATCCGCCCACGATCATGTCCGCCCTGCGCGAGCCGCAGCGCTGGGCCACCATCGATCTGGAGGTTCTCGGCAAGCTCGGCTCCTACACGGCGGTGGCGCTCTACGAGATCTGCATTCGCTACCGGGACAATCCAAGCGGAGTCACCAGTCGCAAGCCCGTGGCCTGGTGGGTCGACGCCTTGAGCAACGGGCCGGGCCCGGAGCGGCGCGAGTGGCGCAAGTTCAAGAATGAGCGCGTGAAGGATGCGGTGGCCGAGATCAACGGCGACACGGATCTGGAGATCGAACTCATCGAACACAAGCAGGGCAGGCTCATCCATGAGGTCCAGTTCGCCGTAAGGAAGAAGCGCCAGGCGTCGGTGCCAAGGCCCGCCTCGACGCAGCCCGTGGATGCCAACTTGATCTTGCGGGCCGAAACACTCGGCATCCGGGAGATCAAGCTCGAAGGCCTGATCAAGGAGTTCGGTGACGACCGTGTCCGCGATCAAATCGCGGTGCTGGAGCGGCGCGCCGGCAACAAAAGCCTGCGCGCCGTCGACAACGCTTTCTCCTACCTGCGCTCGCTGCTGCGCAACGAGGCGGAGCCCGAGGCGTCGTCGGGGACAGCGGCCCCCGCCCCTTCGCTTCCCGCTGCGGCGCCCGCGCCTGCTGCGCCCCCGCAGCCCGCCGCCTCCGACGGATCGACCTGGTTGCGCGAGCAGATCGAAGCGATGAAGAAGGAGGTCGCGGCCCTGGAGCCGGCCAAGCTCAACGGCTGGGTCAATCGGGCCCTGCAGGATCTGGCGCGCAAGGGCGCGCTGAATGCGGTCATCAGTCGTAGGGCTGCGCAGGGGGACGTGCTTCACGGTCTCCTTGGATCGGCGGTGGTCTATGCCTACGCCGATGCGACCTACGGTCCGGACTGGAAGGTCGATCGGCAGTTGTTCGACGCACCGGTTGGCAAGTAGGCGCGCGGCGCCTTTCTAGCCTCGAGCGGGAGGGCGCGACTGTTGGAGTGGGCGCACACTCGCGTTGAAATAGGCTTGTGCGCTCGCAGCTGCGCGCCACGAAGCAGGCTCCAGCGGTTCGGCTCCGCCCGCCCGGCATTCGCGCGCCGATCTAGTCGCCGATCAGGTGCAGCATGATTTCGCGCCGATGGGCCCGACGCCGGTGCTCCCACAGGTAGATCCCTTGCCAAGTGCCCAGCGCCAGCCGGCCACCTTGCACGGGAACGGACAGCTGGACCGCGGTGAGCGCCGAGCGCACGTGGGCCGGCATGTCGTCCGGCCCCTCGTCCGTGTGGCGAAAAAGAGGATCGCCGTCGGGGACCAGGCGCGCGAAAAAGCGTTCAAGGTCCGCGCGGACCCGCGGGTCCGCGTTTTCCTGCACCAGCAGGCTGGCCGAAGTGTGGCGAAGGAAGAGGGTGAGCAGACCGCTCTCGATCTTGCAACCGGCGACCCAGCGGGCCACTTCCTGCGTGACTTCCACGAGGCCTCGGCCGGCCGTCTCGATCTCCAGAGCCATGCTGTTCTGACGAAGCATGCCGCAGCATAGGTGCTGACGCGAATCGTGTGCACCACGCCTGGCATGCCCCACGGCACGGCGAGGGCAGGGCACGCGGGCGGCCGCGGCAAGCGGCCTGCACAGTCGCCCGAACCGCGGGGCGTGCTCGGCGACTCCCTGCCTGAGGCCCCATGCGACCGTGGCGGGGCGCCTGCTCGTGTCGCCGCATCCTGCCTTCGATGCACCCCCAGCGCGTGCTCGCGGCGGACGGTGCGCGTGGCCGGAGTACCGGCCGCCAGTGAGCCTGTTCGGGCAGGCGCTCGATCCCCTTGGCTGGAGCCTCTATTCCTCCATCCAATGCCGGAACGCCCACTGGCCCAAAGGCGTGAGCTCCGTCACGATCGCCTCCTGGCCCGCGCCAGTGCAAGGTGTGATGGAGGCCTTGATCCATTCAGCATCCTTGAGAACCTCGACGGACTCAATGTCCTCTGCGGCTCTGAAGGTCAGAGGAAGCGGGCCTTGGACCACCTGACGCAGAACGGCATAGTGCAGCATGGGGATCACCAGCCGGCCAAGACCTTCAGCGACCACGAGAAAGCGACCATGAGCGCGATGACCAATGCCGCATGGGTCCAGACGGATGCACCCGGACGTCGATCGACATTTCGCCGCGCGCGATAGAGGGTGGGGCGGCGCGGCCGGTCCGGCTTGTCCGTCCACCATCCGAAGTTTGTATCTGAGTCGTCGTCCATGTAGCTAATTGTAGCTACCTGTAGTACTTATGAACTAAAATATGACGTGAGGGTTTTCACCAGCGTCGAGGCCTGCACTGCTGGTCGAGGTGGCCCAGCGGCTCGGCGCCGAGGCTGCGACCGTTGATGAAGTTGCTATGCTGCGGCGGGGGCGCATGGCGCCAAAAGCAATCAAAAGAGTGATCGCACACATCTAGAAGACGGCCAGCATACGGCAGTCCCGCGTGCGCGGCACTCCCGCCCGAACGATTTCCCGGGGGGCGCACCCAGGGAGGGAGCGACCCTTCATTTACCGCGGTGGCCCTCAGCGAGAAAGAGGTTCTGGGCCGGGACATCGAGCTTGCCGGTGTGCGGATGGTGGTCCACGGAATTCCTGCGACGCTGCGTAGCGATTCGGGTCAGTTGTTGAGCAGCCGCCGGCTCGCGGCAACAAGACCATCGCGCAAGCACCGCTTGCACGATTCACGGTGGAGCATGCCCCCTAGGAGTTTGCTTCGTTCGAACCGAAGCTCCACGTCTCTTCATCGCAGAGGCCAGCACAGCATCCGCATCAACGACCAATGGCGGATCTGCTTCAAATGGACAGCCGGCGGCCCCGCCGAAGTCGAGATCTTGGACTATCACTGATGTCCTCAGTCTGAGTTTTCATGTTGCGCTGAGAAGAAGGAGTTTCCATGACGCGCCAAGTACCGTACCCGCACCCCGGCGAAATCCTCGCCGAGGAATTTCTTCAACCGAGGGGCATCACGCCCTGTCGCCTCGCCAAGGCGATCCATGTGCCGCAAACCCGGATCTCGGCGATCCTTGCCGGCGAGCGGGCCGTGACGGCTGACACTGCCCTGCGTCTGGCTCGTTTCTTTGGTGTGAGCGATACGTTTTGGATGAACCTGCAAACAGCCTATGACACGGCCATGGCAAAGGATGAGCTCGCCGACGAGTTGAAGACGATCGAGCAGCTCGAAGCAGCGTGACTGCGCTATTTCTGCCAGCGCTCGCGCAGGATTTGGCCATCGGAACCGTGGCCTCCAGCCGCTTTCGCGTTCCTGCAGAAGCCGCTGCGCCCGCCTGCAGACTTTGGCACTAAACCGGTCTGGAGCTTCCGGCCGCGATCCCGGCTGCGCCTCACACGAAGCCAAAGCCGATGACATTTACGCGCCGACTTGACTACGCAGGATGCGGCTCAAGCGAGCGTGTCCCCGAGGCGAGATGCGGAGGTAGCGTCGAAGACTTGACCTGGCCCGTCAATCCTCGAGCGGGAACTCGTCTGAGTAGCTGGTCCGGAGCTCGCGCAGCGCTCAGTGCCGCCCGGCGCTAGTATTGCCGCATGCAACGCTTGCTCATTGCGCTGGGCGTGCTCCTCGTCGTCACAGGCCTTGCCTGGCCCTGGCTCTCGCGGCTGCCGTGGGGGCGCCTGCCGGGGGATTTCTCGATCGAGCGTGAAGGCTTCAGCTTCCATTTTCCGCTGACGACCTCGCTGATTGTGTCGATCGTCCTGAGCCTCGTCCTCTGGTGGTGGTGGCACAAGTAGGCCTCGATCCCTCAGGTTCTCCCTGAAGCACGTCGTAGATCGGCCTGAATTTGAGCGGCGGCTATCCTCGGATACGTCATCGAGCAATCGCAGCGTGCGCCTTCCCACGTCCGAGATCAGTCAGTCTTGAGTGGGCCTTGAAAGCCGACGCGAAAGCTCGCCACTGACTGCCTGCGGAAGTTTGCAGGCTTCGCCGGCTCCAGTCCGGCTTGGCATCAGTACCGCACTGCATTGACCTCAGCAGCGCGTACGCTCTGACTGGAATGGCGCGGCGTGTTCCGCGCCAGCTCAGCATTCCTATGGTGAGACGACCTCCGTGGTGCACAGCACCCGACGCGAACTTCCCGAGGATCCTCAACAAACGTGAAAAAATGGCGAGGCCATCGAGCATGACCGGTTGCTCGCGTACCGCCGCTCCTCGGTGCCAAGCGAGCTTCGCGCTAGCCTTCTCCCCATGCCCCGCCAGTACCTCGACGTTCCCTACCGCTCCAAGGATGCCGCCAAGGCCCTCGGCGCGCGCTTCGACGGTGTGGTCAAGCGCTGGTATGTCGAAGCCGGCATCGACCTGGTCGCCTTCACCGCCTGGTTGCCTGCAGGCGCCGCAAGCGCTGCAAGCGTCTCCACAGACGTCGCCCTTGCAGCCACATCGGCGACCGATCTCGCCCCAGTCCGAAAAGGCATCCCGCTCTCCCGCCTCCTGAACGGCGTCGCCGCCGCCGTGGCCCAGGCATTCGCGGGCGGCGTCTGGACCCTGGTCGAGGTCAACGAAGCCAGCGTGCGCAACGGCCACGTCTACCTCGAGCTCTCCGAGCGAGACAGCACCGGCCAGCCGGTTGCCAAGGCGAGGGGAATGATCTGGGCCGGCACCGCTTCGCGCATCCTTCCCGACTTCGAAAAAGCCACGGGCGCCGTGATCGGCGCCGGCATCAAGCTGCTGGTGCGGGCCAGACCGGTTTTCAAGGCGCAGTACGGCTTCAGCCTCGAAATCGATGCCATCGACCCCGAATACACCCTGGGCGACCTGGAGGCAAGAAAGAAGGAAATCCGCACCCGCCTGCAGCGCGAAGGCATGTTCGACCGCAACGACGCAATACGACTGCGATGGCGGCCGCTCGCGTACTGCTTATCGCTAGCCACAACTCGATGAAACCGCGCGCCACCGTCAAGTGTGGCGCGGCCAGCCGCTTACTCAGCGGCGGACCTTCCCATGTCTCCATCGGACGTGTCGCCGCTCAACTTGAGCGTTGGCAGGCGGAAGGCGAGCGGTTTTTCAGTGCGTCCTGAGGGTCAGTTCTTGCCGAACTTGGCCTTTGCGGCCGCCATACAACCGGCCTTGGCATCACCCGACATGCCGTCGCACTTCTCGGTTGCGACCTTGTAGTCGGCGTCGCGCTTCTCTTGGCTGGCGTCCACCTTGGCCTCGCCGATCTCCTTGCCCATCTTCGCGTTGGCCAGCGCCTTGGTCTGGATGGCCTTAGCCTCCTGGACGCACACGTCCTTGGCATTGCCCGCCTTGTCATCGCACTTTTCCTTGGCGACCGCATAGGCCGAGTCAGCCTTTGCCTTCAGCACCTTGTTCTGGTCGCCGGACTTGGCGGTGTAGGCGTATTCAAGTTCGGCGCGCGCAACCTTCTCCTTGGCCTTGGCTTCTTCAATGCAGATGTCCTTGGCATTGGCGGTCAACGCAGCGCACGCCGCCTTGTCGGCCTTGGAGTCAGCGCTGATGCGGGTCTTGCCGGCCTGGTAGTCGGCCTTGGTTATCGTAGCTGCCTGTGCGAGCGGCAGCACCAGCATGGCAACAACAAGATGTGAAGCCTTGAGGTTGAAAAGCCTGTTCATACGAGTCCCTTCTGTCAGGCGGCGCCGGTTGAGTATTCGCAGGTCGAGCACTGCGACGCCTGTAGTTCAGTGCCGGTATCGCCTTGTCTTCAAACTATAGAAAGGCCAGGAGCGTCTCGTCTGTGCGATACCGAACACTGGCGCGCTCTGTGTCCTCGATCCACGCCGTATCTAGAGCGCGGAACCGCCGCCGCGTCAGTGGCAGCAGACTGCCACACAGAGCTGGGCACCTTCGCCGATCCCTCGTCAAGAAAGGATCATGGACCAACTGACGTCAACGTGCCTTGCAACGGAGCGGGCGCTCAAGCTGCAGCAAGCCGGGCTGATCTGCTACGCGCGCGGACGCATCTCGGTACTGGATCGCCAAGGACTGGAACAACGCACTTGCGAGTGCTACGCGGTGGTCAAGAAGGAGTATGACCGTCTGCTACCCAGAAAACTGGCAACGTAAACCTTCGGTGCGCTGCTGCGGATGCGGTTGGTCTGTTTGACGCGGCAATTCATCTGCTGCTCTGTGCGCTAGCAGACAGTCGATGCGTGTCTCCTGGCGCAGACTGGTTGCACAGGTCGGACCTGCGTTCACCTGGCCCAGCGGGACGGGCCGCCCGTGCAACTGGAGGGCGCGGTCGGCCCGCTGTCGGCCGCGCAAAGCAAGGCGATCCTCGATGCCCTGAGCAGCCGCGGCCAGGACACCGACAGCTTCGACCGCCACCTGGCGCTGGAGGTGGCCATCGTCGGCAGCCCGCTCACCGTCGGCAACGAAGCGCTGTTGCTACGCGACGGGCCGGCCACGTACCAGGCGATGTTCGCGGCCATCCTGGCGGCGCAGGACCCAATCAATATGGAGACCTTCATCCTGGAGGACGACGAGGTTGGCCAGCGCTTTGCGGAAGTGCTGATCGACAAGCAGCGGCAGGGCATTCAGGTCAACCTCATCCGCGACAGCGCGGGCACCTTCGGCCCGCCGGCGGCCTTCTTCAAGCTGATGGCCGACAGCGGCATCCAGGTGGTCGAGTTCAACCCCATCAACCCCTCGGTGGCGCGCAAGGTCTGGGAGCTGAATCAGCGCGACCACCGCAAGCTGCTGATCGTCGACGGGCGCACGGCATTCATGGGCGGCATCAATATCAGCAGCGTCTATTCGGGCGGCTCGTTCAGCCAGGGATCGCGTGCCGCCCGTTCCAGCGGCAGCGCTGGTTGGCGCGACACCGACCTGCAGCTGCAGGGGCCGGTGGTGGCCGAGCTGCAGAAGCTGTTCATCGCCACCTGGGGAAGCCAGAAGGGCCAGCCGCTCGCGGCGAAGAACTGATCTATGCCACGCTGCTTTCTGCCATCGGCTGCGCAGAGACCAGCGCGCACCTGACCAACGCATTTTTCGTCCCCGACCCGCAACTGCTCGCCGCGCTCGAAGCGGCCGCGGCACGCGGCGTCGAACGTGACGCTGATCCTGCCCGGCGAGACCGACTCCTGGCTGGCGTACCACGCCGGGCGCGGTTTCTACGACCGGCTGCTGCGAGCGCGGGTGAAGATCTACGAGCGGCACGAGGCGATCCTGCACTCCAAGACCGCGCTGGTCGACGGCGTGTGGGCCACCGTCGGGTCGAGCAACCTCGACTGGCGCAGCTTCCTGAACAACCACGAGTTGAACGCGGTGGTGCTGAGCAAGGAGTTCGGCGCCCAGGTGCAGGCGATGTTCGACAAGGACCTGGCGGAATCCGATGCGATCACGATCGAGCAATGGAAGCGCCGCCGGCTCGACTAGCGTCTCAAGGAGTTCTCTGCCCGAGTCTGGGCCTACTGGCTGTGAGCCCTCCAACGCATCGCCGAAAGGATCCGACATGAACCGACTCTCGTCCAAGCGCACTCCGAAGGTCAGCACCCTGCCGCAGCAACAGGCCGACTTCACCGCCGAGGGCTCACCCCCTCCGGGCAAGGTGGCGACGTCGGTTCCCGTCGCGACCACAAAGGCCACGTCGCCGGCCAGCGTGCGCGGCGCGCGAAAGTCGCGGTCGTCCCGCAAGGGCCGTTGACGAGTTGAGCCCGTCAGCGGTCCGCGACCGTTGCGATATTGCGCGCCTGCAGCGTCGCCTCGTCGTGCGGAGGCGCGCTTTGCTGCGCCAGGCAGCTGTCGCGCTCGCGCAGATGTTGCAGCGCCAGGCCGCCTCGGCGAGCGTGGCAGTGGCCTTGCGGCGCAGCTCGCCCTGTTGCACGGCCCCGAGATCGCGCTTCTGCTGCTTGGCGGGAAGAAGAGCTAGGAGCCAGTTCCGTGCGACGCCGGCCTTCGTGCGGGAGCTGGGCGAGCGGCTGGCGGCGCGCCGCCCAATGGACACGAATTGCAGCGGCACGCGAGGGGCACATGTAAAATCAATCGCGCTCCGGGGTGCACGCGACAGTGCTGAGATTCAAACCCGCGAACTTGAACCGGTTAATGCCGGCGGAAGAAGAGCTTTCACCTTGACCCATCGGCGAATCCCGCCTAGGTCAAGGTGGCCTTCGGAGCATCCGTTCCACGGTCACGAAGGAGTCCTCATGAACAACACCTTTGCAGAGCGGCCCACGCACACGGCGGGTGTTGTGTCCCATGCTTTCCGGTACCCGCGCGCGCTGTCTGTCGTCAGCTCCGGCGGACCGTTGAAACATGGGCACGCGCCCGAAGCGATGCGGCTCCAGCCGCTGAATTGAATGTCAAACCATCCAGGACTCAACACCGCCGGGGCCACGAGTGCAACCGGCGAAATGGTCGCTGACGTCCTCGCCTTCATCGAGCAGGACGGGTGCACCGACGACGACTTCGATCGGCTGGCGTTACGCCTGTTCGCCCACCAGTACGGCAACAATCAGGCGTACCGTCGCTTCTGCCAGCGGCGCGGCGCGACCCTGCGCAATGTGAAGCGCTGGAGCGACATCCCGGCAGTGCCGATCGACGCCTTCAAGGAGCTGGACCTACGGTGCGAGCCGCCGGCCGCAACGGACCGCGTCTTCATGACCAGTGGCACGACCCGCAGCGAGGTGAAGGGCCGTCATCATCATCCGACGCTGGCGGTCTACGACCGGTCGATGATCCGCAACTTCTCGAGTCGGTTCATGCACGGCAGCGGCCGGATGCGCTTGGGGATCCTGTTCCCCACCGAAACCGTGCTGCCCAATTCCTCGCTGGCCCACTACCTTGCGCTCGCTCTGAGTGAATTCGGCACCGAGGAGAGTCGTTACTTCGTGAGCCCGCAGGGACTGGACAGTCCCGGCCTGTGCGATGCGCTGGCGGACGCTGAACGCCACGGCTTGCCCTACGCCCTGCTCGGCGCCAGCTACAGCTTCGTGCACCTGATCGACGAGCTCAAGCAGCGTGGAAAATCTTTCCGCCTGCCGGCGGGCAGCCGGGTCCTGGACACGGGTGGCTACAAGGGTCAGTCGCGCGAATTGCCACTCGACGCCTTCTATGCGGAGCTGTCCGCCCGGCTCGGCATCGAACGATCGCAGTGCGTCAACATGTATGGCATGACCGAGCTGAGCACGCAGTTCTACGACGCGGGCAATGCTACCGTGCCGTCGGTGAAGTCGGGGCCGCACTGGATCCGCTCCCGCCTGGTCGACCCGCTCACGAGCCGCGAAGTCGCGCGTGGCGAACGCGGCATCTTGGTCCATTGCGACCTTGCCAACTTCAATTCCGTGACCACCATCCTGACCGAGGACGTGGGCCTGGCAGCTGACGGAGGGTTCCTGCTGCTCGGTCGCGCCGAGGGCGCGCAGGCCAAGGGCTGCTCGCTGGCGGTGGAGGAATTCATCCGGGCGGCAGCGGCATGACGACGCTGCACGCGGCTGCCGGTTACTTGCCTGGCCTGGCGCCGGCGGAAGTGCAGTGGCAGCCTCTGGTCTTCGAATCGGGCGCCACGCGGCTCGAAGTCGCCGTGCCCGTGTTGAGCCCGCAACAGATGACCGCGCTCGCCTTGCGGGTCAAGCAGGCCAGCCGCCGCCATCTGAAGACGATGACCGTGTCGCAGATCGTGGCCGTGGTGGATCGCGCGATCGCCCGCCTGCTCGACCCGGCCGACGCCTACCGCATACAGGCCGACCGGCTGCTGCCGATCGTCAGCGGCTACGACGCCGATATGGTTCGCCTGGGACTCACGGCTTTCTTCAAGACCTTTCGCGAGCCGCAACTGCACCGCTTCGTCGCCGAAGACTTCGCCAATCCCAAGTTGCTGGACGAGTTCCAGCCGCGACCCAAGGGCGGCGCGGCCAGGGCGTTCGGGCCGGATCTGCTGGTTCACAGCTGGGCCGGCAACGTTCCGGCCCTGCCGCTGTGGAGCCTGGTCTGCGGATTGCTGGTGAAGGCCGGCAACATCGGCAAGCTGCCGAGCGCGGAGCCGCTGTTCGCGGGCCTGTTCGCTCGGCTGCTGGCCGAGGTCCACCCGCCGCTGGCCGATTGCCTGGCCGTGGTGTGGTGGAAAGGCGGCGAGGAGGAACAGGCGTCGGCCCTCTACGCCGAGGCGGACACGGTGCTCGCCTACGGCGCCAACGATTCGCTGGCAGAGATCCGCCGTCGGCTGCCGGTCACCACGCGCTTTCTGCCGTACGGCCACAAGCTGGGCTTCGGCCTGGTGAGCGCCGCGGCCCTCGACACTCTGCGCGCGCCGGCGACGGCACGACTGGCCGCCTGGGACGTGATGCGCTACGACCAGCAGGGCTGCTATTCGCCCCATGTCTTCTACGTGGAACGCGGCGGCAAGGTGTCGCCGCGCGAATTCGCGCAGTACCTCGCCAGCGAGCTCGCCAACCTGCAGAACCGTTTCCCGCGCCGGGCCATGGCGCTGGAGGATTCAGCCGCCGTGGCCGGATGGCGGCAAGCCATCGAGCTGCAGTCGATGTCGGCGGGCGGCGAGTTTGTCAGCGAGCTGATCGGCGAGGACGGCGCGGCCTTTGGCGTCGCTTACGCCGATGAAGCACGGGCCTTGGCCCCCACGGCGCTGAACCGGAGTCTCCAAGTCGTCGCGGTCGACTCGCTGGAACAGGTGATCGCGCAAGTGGAAGCGCACCCCCCCTTCCTGCAAACGGCGGGCGTGGCGGCAGCACCGGCTGAACTGTTCCGACTGTCGGAGTTGCTGGGAGCAGCCGGCGTGACCCGCATCACCGCCATCGGCTCGATGACCTCGCCGGAGGCGGGCTGGCATCACGACGGCCGGTTCAATCTGCTGGACCTGGTGCGGATGGTCGAGATCGAGCAGTCGGCAGAACTTGCGGCCGACAAGCTGGCGCCGTACGCGGACTAGGAGCGCTCGTGAGCTTCCTCGACATCGACAAGGTGGGCTTCACATACCCCGGCTGGCCGCCGGTGGTGCGCAGCGTCGACTGGCGCATCGCGGAAGGCGAGTTCCATTGCCTGGTCGGGCGCAGCGGCTGCGGCAAGACGACCTTGCTCAAGCTCGCCGCGGGCCTGCTGCATCCCCAAACGGGCAGCATCCGGTTGCAGGGCAGGGAGGTGGTTGCGCCCGGACCGCAGCTCGGCTTCGTGTTCCAGTCGCCCACCCTGCTCGAGTGGCATCGCGTGATTGACAACGTCCTGCTGCCGGTGTCGCTGCAACACAAGCCAACCGCCCGGGAGATCGACAAGGCGCAGCAGTTGCTGGCGCTGCTCGGTCTGTCGGCCCATGCGCAGCATTACCCCCGGCAGTTGTCGGGCGGCCAGCAAAGCCGCGCGGCCCTGGCGCGCGCACTGATCCTGGAGCCGGCGTTGCTGTTGCTGGACGAACCGTTCGCCGCGCTGGACGCGATCACTCGCGGCGAGCTGCAGGACGACCTGCTGCACATGTGTCGCCTGCGTCGCACCACCGTCCTGTTCGTGACGCACGACATCTCCGAGGCGGTGTATCTGGGCGACCGGGTCGCGGTGATGGACAGCGGCCGGATCGTCCAGGACGTTCGCGTCGAGGTGAGCAAACCGCGCGCGCCGGCAATGCGGTACGGCGCAGCCTTCAACCTGCACTGCGCGCAAGTGCGTGACGCGATGGACATGGCGACGGTATGAAGCTGACCGCCGCGCGAACGCAGTTCTGCTCCTGGGCGCTTCTGCTCGCATTGCTCGCGGGATGGGAGCTGGCGTCGCGCGGCTCCGGCGTTTCGGCCCTGGTCCTGCCGGCGCCTTCGGCGGTGATGAAGTCGCTCTGGATGGGCCTGTCCACCGGCTACCTGTGGCCCCACATCCGCACGACCGGCCTCGAGCTGGTGCTCGGGCTGTTCACCGGCTGCTTGATTGGTTTCATCAGCGGCGTGGCGATGGCCGAGTCGGCGCTGCTGCAACGCGTGCTGAAGCCTTACATCGTGATCAGCCAGGTCATCCCCAAACTGGCGCTGGCGCCGCTCTTCATCGTGTGGTTCGGCTTCGGCATGACGTCGACGGTGGTGATCACGGCGCTGATCTGCTTTTTCCCCCTGATGGAAAACACCGTGACCAGCCTGCAGCAGGTCGACCCGCAACGGCTAGAGCTGTTTCGGATGCTGGGCGCCACGCGGCGTCAGACACTGCTGCGCCTGAAGCTGCCTTCCGGCCTGCCCGGCATCCTGGCGGGCCTGCGGGTGGCGGTGGTGCTCGCGCTGGTCGGGGCGGTCGTTGGGGAGTTCATCGGCGCTAGCCAGGGGCTCGGCGCGCTGATCATCGCCTCGCAGGGAATGATGGACACGCCGCTGATGTTCGCGGTGCTGGTTGTCATCGCCGCGCTCGGCCTGCTGCTGTACCAAGTCACGCTCGCGGTCGAGAAACGACTGCTGCTGCCCTATACCCGAATCTCATGAAGGAAACGTCCATGCACAAACCCATCGCACGCCGTTCCGCGCTGCTGGCAACCGCTGCGCTTTTCACCTTGGTAGCCGCAGGCGGGGCGAACGCTGCCGACGCGCTAGAGAAGATCACCGTGGCCGGCTGGAGCAAGCCGATCACCGAGATCACGCACCTGCTGGTCGAGCCCGACAAGGGCATCTTCAAGGCCAACGGGATCGATCTGGCCTACGTGTCGGGCGCCGGCGGGGGCGACGCGGTCCGCAACATCCTTACGGGACAGGCGGACGTGGCCTTCACCGATCCGGGTGCGTTCTTTTCGGCCCTCGACAAGGGCGAGAAGCTGCGGGCGATCTACGACATCTACCCACAGAACGTCTTCAACGTGGTCTCGCTCAAGTCCGCCAACATCACCAGCCCGGCCGACCTAAAGGGCAAGAAGATCGGTGTCTACAGCCTGTCCAGCGGCACCCGCCAGAACCTGCTGGTGCTGCTGCACCAGGCCGGTCTGTCCGAATCCGACGTCACCATCGTCGTCACCGGGCTGTTGAACTTCGCGCCGCTGCTGCAAGGCCAGGTCGATGCGACTGCTGCCACCGACACCGGCTTGCTGGTGGGCAAGCGTAAGGGGCTGGGCGACGTCAACGTGATGGAGGTGCGCAACTACTTGAACGTGTCGAGCGACCTGTTCGTGGTGCGGGAACAGGTCTACCAGCAGAAGAAGCCATTGCTGAAGCGGTTCCTGAAAGCCTATCGCGAGAGCGCGGCGTGGATGATCGCCAACCCCGACGAGGCGGCTGCCCTGGCGGTGAAACACGCCATCGACGGTACCGACCGCCCCACCAACCTGGAAGTGATCCGCCTGCGCAATGCCGCCTCCGTGTCGGCCACCACCGGGAAAAACGGTCTTGGCGCCTTCGACCTGGAGTCGCTGCAAAAGGCCGCGGACGCCTACCGCAAGCTGGGCCTGATCGGGCACGACATCAAGGTCTCCGACGTGGTCAGCACGGAACTGCTGCCGGCGCGATGAAGGTTGACACCATGAAGTTCGATGGCAAGGTGGTGCTGGTCACCGGTGCGAGCCGCGGCATCGGCGCCGCCATTGCGCAGGCCTTCGCAAGCGAAGGCGCGACGGTGGTGGTCAACCACCTGAGCAACGACGCCGCAGCCGCCGATGTGGTCGCAAATTGCAAGGCGGCCGGTGGCGACGCCTGGGCGGTGAAGGCCGACGTCAATTCGGGCGCGGCCGTGCAGGCCATGGTGGAACAGGCCCTGGATGAAGCGGGCCGCGTCGACGTGGTGGTCAACAACGCCTTCCGGCCGTATTCATTCGACCCGCAACGCCGCACCTTGTTCGGCGACATGGCGTGGCAGGATTACCAGGCGCAGTTCGATGGCGCCGTCGGCGGCGCATACAACGTCTGCAGGGCCGTGCTGCCGCACTTCAAGCAGCGCACTCAGGGCAGCATCGTCAACATCGTCAGCGACCTGGTCGAGCGGCCGGTGATTCCGTACCACGACTACACGACCGCCAAGTCGGCGCTGGTCGGCTTCAGCCGCAACCTGGCCGCCGAACTGGGGCCGCTCGGCATCCGTGTCAACTGCGTCGCCCCCGGCCTGGTCTACCCGACGCAGGCCAGCAGCGCGACCCGGGAAGAATTTCGTGAGTCGCTGATCGCCGCAACCCCGCTGCGACGAATCGCGCGGCCCGAGGACGTTGCCGGCCCGGTGCTGTTTCTCGCTTCCGAATGGAGCCGCTTCATGACGGGCCAGGTGCTGTTCGTCGATGGCGGCCTGGTGATGAAATGAAGAGTTCCATCGGCATCGCCGGCGCCGGCCTGCTGGGTCGGCTGCTCGCGTGGCAGCTGAGTCGGGCCGGTCATCAAGTGAGCGTGTTCGAACTCGACGATCTGCGCGTCGACGCACTGCTCGGCCAACTGGTGGCCGAGGCTCCCGAACGGACGATCGCCGAAGGTCCCGGCGCGTGACGCACGACTTGGCGACCTTCTGACACGCCAATTCGGCCAAGGCAGCGCGCACGTCGGCTCTGCACGACCGGTCCGTTGGCTTCCCACGCGCCGACCGCGACCAAGGTAGCGGACCGTGCTTCCAGCTACGTACCACCCAGTCAAAGTCGGACCGCCCGCCGGTTTCTCGCCAGCTTGATGAAGCGATTCGTAGTCCAACGCAAGCTCTCCCGCAAGAGCAATTTTGGGGAGCCGCACCGATGCTCAGCGCGTCACACTGCGGCTCGTCGAAGGAGGCGGCGATGATTGGGACACTCAACAAGGTCATGTCAGATCCGGACGTCATCGCTCGCTTGCGGGAACTGGCCATCTTCCCGGTCTTCGCGCCCGGCCCTGCATATGCAGACGTTATCCGCAGAGAGAATGCGGCTTGGTCGCTGGTCGCCAAGACCACGGGAATGGAGCCGCAGTGACGCTGTTCAGCCTGCAATTGGCGTTTTCCTCACCGCGTGCAGGCGTCTGTGGCCCACTCTCGCTTGCCGAGGCGCCGCCGAAGCAGACATGCTCAGAGGCAATCTTGAACTCATCACTCAGTACAGAACCACCCCTCGGATCGACTCGCCGCGCT
>NZ_JAGGNV010000087.1:18830-26675 GCF_018614955.1 Variovorax paradoxus | reverse complement strand
ACAGACCCAAGAATGGAGACAACGCACATGGACCACCTGAGCAGCATGGACGCATCGTCCCTGCACCTGGAAACGGTGCCCACTCTGATTCAAGGTCATCGGGGAGCCCAGTCAAGTGAGGCGCTCATTCGCCGGAGCGCATGCGAGTTCCATCGAGACGGAACCACTCCCAGTAGCCCTGTCGCGAGACCGTCGAGCGTCTTGCCACGCGCCCATACGCTCCCATCCTTGTGATGCTGGAAGTGAGGCGCAACAGACGATTTCGCCGCCGGTATCTCGATGCCTTTCATCTGCAGCCGAACTCTTGGTAGCCACGCCTGGCGTAGAAGTTTCGTACCGACTGGGACATCCTCGATGGCGGATGGAACGCACAGACTTGGTCCGTATTGCGTTGTTCAACAAGTCGTAGTGTGTGACCGGACGCCAACGCCAGCATTCCTCGTGTGCTTTAAACATGGTCCTAACTCCCCGCGAGCATCCACTGCGTCGTTGCGCCGACCAGGCACCACAGCAGCGGGATCGGCCACAGCATCCATGCGAACGGTACGAGCGGCCGCAGGAGGAGCAGCAGGCCCAGTGTCGCGAGCGCGGTCGGGTCCGGCGCCATGCCGAAGAGCCCGGCCTCGCGCCACGGCCTGCCGAAGAGCAGCAGGCCGAGCCAGGGCTGGATGACGAGCGCAAAGGCGAGCAGGCCGATTCCGAGGTTGCCGCTCAAGCCGCGCTGCGTCCGGATGTGAAGGCGCGCGCCGAACACGCCGCACAGGAACAACAGCCCGCCCTCGATCGCGAAGGCCACGGCGAACCAGGTCGCAGCCCAGTTGATGGCGGCATAGCGCTGCAGATGAAAGGCCCAGGCCACCCACAGCCAGCAGGCGGCGAGCAGCAGGCAGGCCACCCGCGCCGCCTGCGCCCCGCCTCGCAGCACGGCGTACAGCAGCGCCAGCCCGATCGCGATGGCGAGAAGATGCGCCGGCCAGAGCTCGGCGTTGTAGAGCTCGAAGAGCCGGTGATAGGTGCGCGCCGAGAACAACAGGAAATCCGACGGCCGGTAGCTCCACCACTCGGACACTACAAGGCCTCGACGTGCGCAACCATGCGCCGGCGCATCGCCGCGTCGGGCTGGCGGCCGAGGGCCGCGCCCATGTTCTGCCGCACGTGCGCCACGCTGCTGGTGGCCGGAATGGCGCAGGTCACGGCCGGATGCGAGACGATGAACTTGAGCGCGAACTGCGCCCAGCCGTCGCAGCCGATCTCGGCCGCCCAGGGCGGCAGCGGATGGCGCTGCAGGCCGCGCAGCAGCGCGCCCTCGCGGAAGGGCCGGTTGGCGATGACGGCGATGCCGCGCTCGCGCGCCAGCGGCAGGATGCGCTCTTCGGCCGCGCGGTCGAGCAGGTTGTAGCTGACCTGCACGAAGTCGATAGGCTGGCTTCGCATGATCGATTCGATCTCGCGGTGACGCCGGCCTTCCGAGGTGGTGATGCCGACGTAGCGCAGCCGCCCGGCCGCCTTCATCGCGAGCAGCGCCGGCAGGTGCTCTTCCCAGGCGAGCAGGTTGTGGACTTGCAGCAGGTCGAAGCGCGAAAGCTTCCACAGGCGGCGCGACTCCTCGATCTGTCCCGGACCGCGCGCGCCCGAGCCGATCCAGACCTTGTCGGCCGCGAACACGCGCGCGGCGCCGCCGATGCGGGCCAGGCCTTCGCCGATGACGCTCTGCGACGAACCGTACATCGGCGACGAATCGATCATGCGTCCGCCGGCTTCGAAGAAGGCGCGCATGACCTCGGTGCAGGCATCGCGCGCCGCGCGGTCGTTGCCGACATTGAAGGTGATCCAGCTGCCCAGGCCGACCACCGGCAGTTGCTCGCCGGTCGAGGGGATCGGCCGGGTGGCGGGGGAGGGCGTCGTCTGGCTGCGGCCGAGCCCTGGCCACAGCGTGGGCGGGATGAGCACCGCGAGCCCCTTCTTCAGGAACTCGCGGCGCATCGAAGCCTGGCGATGACCGGTGGGCATGCCCCCATGGTGTCAAGGACGCGCCGCAGCCGCAAGCCCGTAGAGCGCCAGCGCAGCCAGCACCACGGCAGTGAAGCCGAGATGGATCGCGAGCAGCGTGGCCAGCACCGCACCGGTGACCGACGCGCAGCCGTTGATGCCCCAGGCCCACGGGATGAGCCGGGCATCGGCGGCCTCCACGCGCGCCAGGCCGAGCGGGAAGGGCATGCCCATGAAGAAAGCCAGCGGCGCGATGAGCGCGACCGCGAGCAGGATGCGCGCCGCATCCGGCCAGCCCATCGCATGGCGGAAGAGCACGGGAAGCAGCAGCAGGCACAGCGCTGCCGCGAGCGCGATGGCGGCGGCCACCGCGGCCACCGGCAGCGCACGCGCGGCGACGCGGCTGCCGATGCCGGCGAACAGCAGAAAGGCGAACAGCACCACCGCCACCGCGTAGAGCGGGTGGCCGAGGAACAGGACGAACTTCTGGATGAACGCGATCTCGATGAACATGAAGCCGAAGCCGATCGCCATGAAGTAGACGAGCACGCGGCCGCGCGATCCGGCGAGCGGCGGCATGCGCTGATCCTTCTGCCGGATGCCGGCCCAGGCCAGCGGCAGGCCGATGAGCAGCAGGCTCGCGATCGTCGCCTGAACCAGCGTCGCCACCAGCACCGGATAGCCCCATTCCAGCAGCGGCAGGCCGCCCTGCTCCTTGAGCGACAACAGCTCGGGCAGCGAGCGCCACTTGAAGAAGTGGAAGAAGTGCGGCTTGTCGTCGGTGGCCGGCGCGATGTGAAACTTGTAGTTCTCGATGAACGCGTCCCGGCCCGGACCGAGCAGCGCCGTCGCGCCGTCGAACAGGTCCGGGCCTTCGACCACGTTGTAGCGGTTCGCTTCCTCCGGGCGCATGCCGGGGTAGAAGCCGAGGTCGAAGGAGCGGGCGCCGCAGAAGGCCTTGATCGCCGCGATGTCCTCGCTGCCGAAGGCGCCGTTCTTCACCAGCAGCGTGGCGGTCTTCCAGCTGCGTATGAGCGCGAGCTCCGATGCGGGATCGGCAACGCCCGATCGCTCCAGCGCCGCCACCGCGGCGGCAAAGAGCTTCAACGCATCGCGTGGCGGCAGCGTGACCCAGCGCGTGATCGCGAGCAGGCCGCCGGGCTGCAGGTGCCGCAGCTGTTCCTGCAGCGCTTCGACCGTGTAGAGATGGTTCTCGGCCAGCGCGTAGAGGCCGGCCGAGGAGGCGCTGAAGGAGTCGAGCAGCGCCACCTGGATCACGTCGTAGCGCTCGTCGCTGGCCGCGACGAAGCCGCGCGCTTCGGCCACGTGCACGCGCGCGACGTGCGTGTAGAGGCCGCCCGCATGCTCCGCGAAACGGCTGCGCACCAGGTCGACGACCTGGGGATTGAGCTCCACCGCATCGATCCGGCTCGCGCCGTGGTAGTGGGCCTGCAGCACGTCGGCCCCGGCGCCGGCGCCCAGCACCAGCACGCGCGGATTGCGCAACAGGTGGTAGGGCAGTGCCGAGCTGATCTGGTCCAGATGGGCCAGGCTGTCGCGCCGCCCGTCGAAGCGGGTCAGCGCGTTGAGACCCTCGCCATCGACGAAGACCGCGAGCTGCGGCGGCGGTTCGGCGCTCGCGTTGAGGCTCAGCCCCGGCGCGTGGCGCAGCGGAATGCGCGGGCTCTCGAGCACGCTGACCAGGCCGAGCGGGCTCGACCGCTCCTCGATCACGCGGGCTTCGGGAATGCGCAGGGTCTGCGACAACTCCTTGTACGGCGACATGGCGGGCGCGATCCAGGCTGTGGGCAGCAGCAAGGGCAAGAGGGCGAACAGCATCGACAGCAGCGCGGGCCAGCGCCCGCGGCCGCCGCATTCGAGCCATGCCACCGCCGCGGCGACGAATCCCAGCGCGCCGATCAGCTTCAAGGCCTCGGCCGGCGAGAGCACGAAGAGCAGGGCCACGACGCCCAGGCTGCCGGCCCCCGCACCGAGGATGTCGAAGCTGTAGATGCGCGCCAGCTTGCCGCGAAAGTGCGACAGGGCCATGCACACGCAGGCGCCCGCGCACAGGAAGGGCAACAGCAGCAGCAGGAAGACCGCCAACAGGTACGCGGGCTGGCGCGGGTCCCAGAGCAGCTCAAGCGGATTGAAGGGCACGCGCTGCGCGAGCAGGAAGCAGCCGACGGCGCCGGCCCCGAAGGCCGCGGCAGACGCGCAGAACAGCGGCGCGAAACGCCGTTGCACTGCGTGCTGCGCCAAGGTCAGCACGGCGCCGCTGGCGCCCCAGCCCAGCAGCGCGAGGCTGATGATCATGTAGGCGAAGTGATGCCACAGCATGATCGAGAACAGCCGCATCAGCACGATCTCGTAGGCCAGCGCGGCGGCCGAGATCAGCGCCACGGCGAAGAGCGGCGCGCGCTGAGCCTGCGATGGGGCCATCGCCGGCTCAGCGCTTGCCGGTCAGCGGCACGAAAGCCACCGGCAGGATCTGCCGGGTCGAGACCGTCCCATCTGCGTTCTTCTCGACCAGCATCAACTGCTGGACCATGAAGGCCGCGCCCACCGGAATCACCATCCGCCCGCCCGGCTTGAGCTGGCGGATGAGCGGCGGCGGAATGTGGCTGGCGGCCGCGGTGACGAGGATGGCGTCGTAGGGCGCATGTTCTTCCCACCCGTGGTAGCCGTCGCCCAGGCGCACTTCGACATTGCGGTAGCCCAGCGCCTGCAGCCGCTGCCTGGCGGCGAGCCCGAGCGGCTCGACGATCTCGATGCTGTAGACCGCGCCGGCCAGCTGCGCCATCACCGCGGCCTGGTAGCCGGAGCCGGTGCCGACCTCGAGCACCTTGTGGCCGGGTTCTGCGCGGGCCAGGTCGGTCATCAAGGCCACGATGTAGGGTTGCGAGATGGTCTGGCCGTGGCCGATCGGCAGCGGCCGGTTCAGGTAGGCGTAGGGAAGCTGGTCGGCGGGAACGAAGGCGTGCCGCGGCACCTTCGCCATGACCTCCATCACGCGCGCGTCGAAAGCGCGCTTGCCGGTGTCGGCATGGGTCTCGCGCGCGTGCGCCGCAATCTGCTGTGCCATGCGCTGGCGCTCGGCCGCGAACTCGTCGGCCGCGGCGGCCCGGGCTCCTGTCACGGCCAACAGGAGCGCGGCGGCAACGACAACGAGGCGGACGGTAATTGCGGCCATCGTCTGCCGATCATGGCCCTGCGCGTGAGCGCGGTCCACCCCTCCACAAAAACAAGGAGGAACGATCTTTGCCTGCAGTTGCGAACGCTGTATAAACTTAAAGTTCACACCCCAGGGGGCCAGCTATGCAGAAGGTGCGGCCGGATCCACGCGTTTCGGGCATCACATGGATCGCCTTGTGCGCCCCGTTTGTGATCACCGCCTGCGGTGGCGGCGGCGACAGCGCAGGCACCGGCATGGCTGGTACACCCACCGGTGCCGGCAACGCGCCGGCGCCGGCACCGGCGCCCGCGCCGGCCACCGGCGCGGCGCCCAAGCCGCCGTCTTCACCGTCGCTCATCAGCAAGGCCGTCAGGTCGCTGGACGACATCGCCCAGTTGCGGCAGCTGGAGCGTGATCGCGCCGCGCCCATCGACCGCGGCCAGGGTGCGCCGGGTCAGCCCACCACCGCTGCCGCGGCAGCGGCAGCAGCCGCGGTGGCGCCCAACGCCGGCGGCCAATGGGCCGCCCCGATCACTTGGCCGATCAATGCCATCCACGCCGTGCTGACGCCCGACGGCAAGGTCATGAGCTACGGCACCGACCCGAGCGGCGCCCAGGGCGCCCAGCTCTACTACGACGTGTGGACGCCCGCCACCAACGCCCACAGCCTGCTGCAGCACACCACGCGCACCGATCTCTTCTGTACCGCCCAGTCCACGCTGCCCTCCGGGCTGGTGCTGCTGGCCGGCGGCGACACGCGCGGGGTGACGCCGAATCAGGTCAACGGGGGCGTGCGCGACGTCAACCTGTACGACCCGGCCGCGGCCACCATCTCGCCGGGGCCGCCGATGGCCTATGCGCGCTGGTACGGCACGCTGGTGCCGCTGGCCGATGGGCGCCAGCTCGTCCTTGCCGGCATCGACAGCGGCGGCGCGGGATCCGGGGTGCCCGAGATCTACCGCCCCACGCTCGGCTGGCAGACCCTCAACATGCAGGACTGGCCGGCCGACTGGTTCTATCCGCGCGCCGCCCTGGCGCCCAATGGGCGCGTGCTGGTGACCAGCGGCAACACGCTGTTCAGCATGAACACCGAGGCGCCCTTCATCATGCAGATCGGCACGCTGCCCAAGACGGCGAACTGGTCCATGCCCTGGACCATGTTCGACCGCGGCAAGGTCCTGCTGGTCGCCGAGGACGGCAGCGCGATGGTGGTGGACTTCAATGGCGCCACCCCCGTCATGACCTCGATCCCCGGCCCCGGAGCCAATCGCATCTGGGCCAGCGCGACCGTGATGGCGGACGGCAAGGTGCTGGTCACCGGCGGCTCGGGCACCTTCAACGAGCTGGTCGACACCGCCTTCAGCGCCATGATCTGGGACCCCGCCACGGGCCAGTGGAGCACCGGCGCCGAGGCGACGAAGCCCCGCCTCTACCACTCGACGGCGCTGCTGCTGCCCGACGGCACGGTGCTCTCGGCCGGCGGCGGCTCGCCCGGGCCGGTGGTGAACCTCAATGCCGAGATCTACTCGCCGCCCTACCTGTTCGACAGCAACGGCCAGCGCCGGCCGCGCCCCATCATCGACCAGACGCCGGCCCAGCTGACGCTGGGCACCGACTTCCGCGTCACCGTCGCGTCCTCGCGGCCGATCCGGCGCGTCACGCTGATCCGCACCGGCGCGGTCACGCATTCCACGGATTTCGGGCAGCGCTTCCTCGAGCTGCCCTTCACCCAGGCCACCGGAAGCGCCAACGTCGACATCACCTTCAACGAGAGCCCGAACGTCGTGCCCATCGGGCACTACCTGCTGTACGTGATCGACGACAACGGCGTGCCTTCGATCGGGAAGATCCTCAAGGTGGATGGCAGCGTGACGAAGGTCGCCGACCAGGGCCAGACCTTCACCCTGCCTGCGCCGACCGTCGTGCAGTTCGGCGTGGGCGGGAACTGGACCCAGAAGACCGTCACCGGCAACGTCAGCTGCAAGAGCGATTTCTTCGGCATCAATCCTTCGCCGACCGTCACCAAGACCTGCCACGTGCTCACGACCAAGGCCTCCGGCGTGACCCTGGGCAGCACGCAGACGACCACCGACCGCACCGTCGCCGCGCAAGGCGGCAGCTTCAACACGTCGAGCGCGACGCTGGTGAGCTACGGCGCCGACAACCGCTGGGTGCACAAGGTCGTGACCGGCGCCGCCACCTGCACCGTCTCCTTCTTCGGCAGCGACCCGGCGCCGTCGGTGGCGAAGTCCTGCGTGGCGGATTCGGGCGTCACGGGATCGCCCCCGCCGCCGCCTCCTCCGCCTCCACCCCCGCCACCGCCGCCACCGCCGCCACCACCATCGGGGACGACGCTGGCCACCGAAGGCGGCACCTTCACCGTGTCGAGCCCGACCCTGGTGCGCTATGGCGCCGACACGCGCTGGGTGGAGAAGACGGTCAACGGCACGGCGCCCTGCACCAACGAGTTCTTCGGCAGCGACCCGGCGCCCTTCGTGGTGAAGTCCTGCGTGACAGCCACGGCCCCGCCGCCGCCTGCACCTGCACCTGCGCCCGCGCCTGCACCTTCACCTTCACCTTCACCTTCACCTTCACCCGCACCCGCACCCGCACCCGCACCCGCACCCGCACCCGCGCCTGCGCCTGCGCCTGCGCCTGCGCCTGCGCCTGCGCCTGCACCT
>NZ_JAGGNV010000087.1:0-18759 GCF_018614955.1 Variovorax paradoxus | reverse complement strand
CGCCCGCACCCGCACCCGCACCTGCACCGGCTCCAGCACCGCCACCCTCGGGCGCATTCCTGGCCAACGAGGGACAAAGCTTCACCGTGTCGGCGCCGACGGTGGTGAGGTATGGCGCCGACACGCGCTGGGTGCAGAAGACGGTCAACGGCACGGTGCCCTGCACCAACGCGTTCTTCGGCACCGACCCGGCGCCCTACGTCGTCAAGTCCTGCCGCGTCGCCTGAGCCGAGGCTTCAGGCGTCGAAGCGCACGCCCTGCGCCAGCCGCAGGGCGCGCGGGGGAACAGCGCCGAGCACACACGGCAGGGCGCGTGCTTCATCAAGCATCCGTGGACGGGACGGTACGCGGCACCGGGTCGAAGTAGGTGAACTGGTTCGGGATCGGCAAGGCCAGATTCGAGTACGAGAAAGACACGCTGACGTCCAGCGCGCGCACCTGGTGCCACCAGCCCAGCGGCAGGAACATGGTCTCGCCCGGCCAGACCACGACTTCGAGCACGCGCACGCCCTCGAACAAGGGAAACTGTCTCAGGTCGACCGCATCCAGGTCGATGGGGCTGAAGACGCCGTTCGTGTTGTACAGGCGCTGCCCCTGCAGCGGCGAGACGAGGCGCCAGCGCTTGCGCCCGACGACCTGCGTGTGGAACAGCATCAGCGTGTCGTGGTGCAAGGGAGTGACGGTGCCTCCCGGCCCGAACCAGAACGAGGAACGCCCGGCCAGTTCCGCGCGATCGCAGCACGGCGGCAGGCTGCCGATGTCATCCAGCAGCGGCGCGAAGTCGGGCCGCCGCAACGCTTCGTTGTTGGCGGTGAGGTAGTAGTCGTTGCTTTCGCCGCCGGCGAGCACCTGGTCGACGAAATCGCCCAGGCGGAGAGTCCGCCGATGTGAGGCCTTGTCTTCTTCGTAGCGTGGATTCGCCTGGCGTTCGGCCTGGACCTCGACATCGACATGGCCGAACCGCATCTTCAGGTCGGCCGGCGACCACCGCCGCATCGCCGGCCAGTCCCGCGTATGGCCCGTGAGCACCAGGGGCCGGCAGCCCCGCACGTAGCGATCGATGAATTCGTCCTCGCTGACCGCCACGCGCTTGTCCACGATGCCGTACATCGGGTCGATCTCCCAGAGCAGCTGCAGGTTGGCCAGCGTCGACTCGAGCTTGCGAAGTTGCTGCGCCCGACCCTCGGCCGCGATGTAGACCGCGTTGACGGGCACCAACTCGATCAGCTCCGCGCTGGCTCGCGCGTCGACGCCGGCAGCGGTCATGACCGCCAGCATCGATTCCGGCGTGCAGCCGCGCAGCAACTGCTCGGTGACCCAGCGCACCCACTCGGGGGTCAGCGGTGCGCCCGCTGGAGCCGGGGATGCCTTCTCGGCCTGGCTCTCAAGCGGCCGTGGCGGAGCAGGCGGCATAGCTGGATTCATGCGGCGATCTCCTGCGTTCTATGCCTGTCCATTGTGTGCGGTGAAGTCGTGCAGGGTCGCCTGAGCCGTCACTCGCAGCGAAACAGGACGCCGGCTTCGGCCGGCGCCTTGCCGAGCATCCGCGCGGTCGAGCTTTGCGCTCGGCAGTAGTTCGACGCATCGGCGGTTGTGGGGGCGCGCAGCACGCCTTCGCGAACGCGGACGACCTCGTTGGGCGTGGAGCAGCCGGCGAGGGCCAGGACGAGCGGGAGAAGGGTGCGCAAGTTCATTCGATTCTTGTGTGAGGTCTGTAGGGACCGTTTGTTTTCAAGCCAGCATTTCATCGACGATGAGGTGCCAGTGCACCGGATCGACCGGCGTGATCGACAGGCGATTGCCCTTGCGCAGCACCACCATGTCGGCCAGTGCGGGCGTCGCACGCATCTCGGGCAGGCCCAGCAGCCGGGTCTTGCGCAGCGCCTGCACGTCCAGCAGCAGCCAGCGCGGGTGTTCCGGCTTGGAGGCCGGGTCGTGGTAGGGCGACTTCGGATCGAACTGGGTCGGATCGGGCCGCGTGCCGGAGGCCACGCGCGCGATGCCGACGATGCCCGGCTGCGGGCAGCTCGAGTGGTAGAACAGCACGCCGTCGCCGACCTGCATCTCGTTGCGCATGAGGTTGCGCGCCTGCCAACCGCGCACGCCGGTCCACGGCACGGTCGCATCGGGCGCGGCCAGCGCGTCGTCGATCGAGCACTCGTCGGGCTCGGATTTCATCAGCCAGTAGCGGGACATCGCAGGCTCAGCGCGTGGGCCGCGTGCCCATGGCCGTGAGCACGCCCAGGCCGATGAAGGAGGTGCCCGCGAGCCGGTTGCCCCAGACCGCATGCCGCGCCGCCCGGCCCAGGCGCGGCGCGACGAGGCTGGCCGTCAACACGTAGAACAAGTCCGTGCAGCAGGCGACGCCGACGAAGACGCTGCCCAACGCCAGGGTCTGCATCAGCGGGCTGGCGTGCGCGTCCATGAACTGCGGCAGGAAGGCGGCGAAGAACAAGGTGGTCTTGGGGTTCAGCAGCGCCACCACGAAGCCGTCGCGGAAGACGCGCCGCAAGGGCTTCAGCGGTACCTGCGGCGTGGCGTCTGCGACAGCCGGCGCCGTCCGCCACATCCGGATGCCGAGGTACACGAGGTAGGCGGCACCGGCCCACTTCACCACGGTGAAAGCGGTCGATGACACGGCAAACAAGGCGGCCAGGCCGAGCGCGGCGCCCACGGCATTGGCGAGGTTGCCCAGCGCTACGCCCAGCACGGAAGCCAGGCCGCAGGCGCGGCCCTGCGCCAGGGTGCGGGCGACGATGTAGACGACGGCGGGGCCCGGCGTGAGGGCAAGCACCAGGCTGGCGCCCACGAAGGCCAGAAGCAGAGGCGTATCGGGAAGCATGCGAACTCCAGAATTCTCGAAAACGGCAAGTATCCCCGCACCACCGCTGATTGCAACTCAGCCAGCACGGGCCTGCCACGCCTGCAGCGCGGCCCGCGCCTGCCGGCGTGCCGCAGCAGGCAGGAAGGAATGCTCGGCCGCCTGCAAGCACATCGCCACCAGGTCCTGCAGGCCCAGGCCGTTGTCGCGCGCCAGGCCCATCGCTTCGTCGCTCATGCTGACCATCGAGATCAGCCGGTTGTCGGTGTGGAAGGACAGGCTCAGGCCGGCCTGCCAGAGCCGCCGGATCGGGTGGGCCGCCAGCGACGCGGCAGCGCCGGTGTGGACGTTGCTGCTGGGGCACAGCTCCAGATGCACGCCGCCCGCGCGCACCTCGTCGAGCATCGCGCGCGCGGCGCTGCCGGCCGGCGCGTCCAGCGCGTCGGCCAGCCGCACGCCGTGCCCGATGCGGCGCGCGCCCAGGCGCACCGCTTCCAGCACGCGCTCGGCGGCGTCGGCTTCGCCGGCATGGCAGGTGATCGGCAGGCCGGCCTCGCGCGCCATGGCGAACGCAGCGGCATGGCGCGACGGCGGATGGCCCCGTTCGGCGCCCGCCAGGTCGAAGCCGATCACGCCCGCGTCGCGGTAGCGCAGCGCCAGATGCATCACGCGCTCGCTGTGCGCGCTGGGTTGCTCGCGCATGGCGCACAGGATCAGCCCGCTCGGGAGCGGGCTCTGGCGCAGGCCGGCCAGGAGCGCCTCGACCGCGGCCTCGGGCGGCACGCCCAAGGGCTCGAACAGCAGGGGCGCGATGCGGAACTCAGCCAGCACGCAGCCGTCCTGCCGCGCGTCCTCGGCTGCCTCGAAGGCCACGCGCGCAAGCGCCGCGGGGCTGGCCATGGCCGCGACCGTGAGGGCGAAGCCGCGCAGGTACTCGGCCAGGCTGCCGGCATGGGCGCGCGCGTCGAACCAGGCCGCGAGCGCCGCGGCGTCCTGCGCCGGCGCGGCCAGGCCGCGCGCCTGCAGCAGCTCGAGCAGGGTAGCCGGCCGCAGGCCGCCGTCGAGATGCTCGTGCAAGAGCACCTTCGGCATTGCCTGCAGTTGTTGCGCGAGCGTGCGGGAGAGCGGGACCGCCATCGCCGAATGGTAGTGGAGCCCCGGGGTTGGCACGGCGCAAGTCTTGCTATCCTGCCTCGGGCTCTGCGCGAGCCTGCGACGCAGCAAGAAGTCTTACAGCCGGATCGCCAACCAAGGATGCGCACATGAAACTCAACAAGGCCCTCGTCCTCGCTTTCGCAGCCGGCGCCACGCTGGCAGCGGTTGCCGAGCCGGCCATCGTCTACGACATGGGCGGCAAGTTCGACAAGTCCTTCAACGAGGCGGCCTACCGCGGCGCCGAGATGTGGAAGAAGGAAAGCGGCAAGCCCTATCTCGACTTCGAGATCGCCAACGAGGCGCAGCGCGAGCAGGCCATGCGCCGCATGGCCGCGCGCGGCGCCAATCCGGTGATCGGCATCGGCTTCTCGCAGGGCAGCAGCCTCGAGAAGGTGGCCAAGGAATTCCCGAAGCTCAACTTCGCGATCATCGACTCGGTGGTCAAGCTGCCCAATGTCGAATCGATCGTGTTCAAGGAGCACGAGGGCAGCTTCCTGGTCGGCATGATGGCGGCCCTGGCCAGCAAGAGCGGCAAGGTCGGCTTCGTCGGCGGCATGGACATCCCGCTGATCCGCAAGTTCCAGTGCGGCTATGAGCAGGGCGCCAAGTACGCCAACCCGAAGGTCGAGGTGAGTTCGGTCATGACCGGCACCACGCCCGCCGCGTGGAGCGACCCGACGCGCGGCAGCGAGCTGGCCAAGGCGCAGTTCGCCAAGGGCGTCGACGTGGTGTTCGCCGCCGCCGGCGGTACCGGCTCGGGCGTCTACCAGGCTGCCAAGGATGCGGGCAAGCTGGCCATCGGCGTCGACAGCAATCAGAACCACATGCAGCCGGGCACCATGCTGACCTCGATGGTCAAGCGCGTCGACATGGCAGTGCTCAACGCTGCGAAGAAGCCGACCCCCGGGGTCACCTCGCTGGGCCTGAAGGAAGGAGGCGTCGACTACGCGCTGGACGAGCACAACGCCAAGCTGGTAAGCGCGGACATGAAGGCCAAGGTCGATGCAGCGAAGGCCGACATCATCGCCGGCAAGATCAAGGTCGCGGACTACATGGCCGACAACGCCTGCAAGATCTAACCCGCCGTGTCCGGGAGCCCCGCGCCCGCGGTGCGCATGACGCGCATCGACAAGCACTTCGGCGCCGTCCACGCCAACCGCGAAGTCACGCTCACCGTGCCGGCCGGCACGGTGCATGGCGTGGTGGGCGAGAACGGCGCGGGCAAGAGCACGCTGATGTCGATCCTGTACGGCTTCTACCAGGCCGACAGCGGCGAGATCGAGATCGAAGGCAAGCCCGCGCAGATCCGCGGCGCGCACGAAGCCATTGCCCTGGGCATCGGCATGGTGCACCAGCACTTCATGCTGGTCGAGACCTTCTCTGCGCTCGACAACATCCTGCTCGGCGCCGAGCCGCATTGGCGGCTGCCGAATGCGCGCGCGCAGGTGCGCACGCGCCTCGAAGCGCTGATGCGCGAAAGCGGCCTGCAGGTGCGACTCGAGTTGCCGGTCGAACAGCTTCCGGTGGGCGAGCGCCAGCGGCTCGAGATCCTCAAGGCGCTGTTTCGCGGCGCGCGCATCCTGATCCTCGACGAGCCGACGGCGGTGCTCACGCCGCAGGAGACCGAGCAGCTGTTCGACACGCTGCGGGCCCTGCGCGCGCGCGGCACCACGGTGCTGCTGATCACGCACAAGCTAAAGGAAATCATGGCGCTGTGCGACGCGGTGACGGTGATGCGCGCGGGCGCCGTGGTGCTGGCCTGCGCGACGGCCGACACCAGCATCGACGCGCTCGCGCAGGCCATGGTCGGGCGCCGCGTGCAGATGGGGCGCCTGGACAGCGCCGCGCGCGCCGCGAGCGATACGCCGCTGCTCGAGGCGCGCGGCCTCGACTGGCGCGACGCGCAGGGCACGCCGCGCCTGGTCGACGTGTCGCTGCAGTTGCGCGCGGGCGAGATCGTCGGCATCGCGGGCGTCTCGGGCAACGGCCAGAGCGAGCTGCTGGAGGTGCTCTCGGGCATGCTGGCGCCGCAGGCCGGCACGCTGACGCTGGGCTCGCGCTCCTTCACGCCCGAGCACTGGCTCGACCCTGAAGCCGCGCGCGAAGCCGGGCTCGCCCATGTGCCGGAAGACCGCCACCGGCGCGGCCTGGTGCTGCCCTTCGCGGCCTGGGAATCGGCCGTGCTCGGCTATCAGCGGCGCCCGCGCTACAGCCGGCACGGCTGGATGAGGCAGTCGAGCATGCAGGCCGACACCGCGCAGATGATGGACGAGTACGACGTGCGCCCGCGCGATGTGCGCCTCATGAGCGCCAAGTTCTCCGGCGGCAACCAGCAGAAGCTGGTGCTGGCCCGCGAAGCCGCGCCGAAGCCGCGCGTGCTGCTGGTGGGCCAGCCGACGCGCGGCGTCGATATCGGTGCCATCGAGTTCATCCACGGTCGCCTGCGCGCGATGGCGGCCGCGGGCGGTGCGGTGCTCGTCGTGTCCTCCGAGCTCGACGAGATCCTGGCGCTGGCCGACCGCGTGCTCGTGATGGCGGGCGGACGCATCGTCGGCGAGCGCCCGGTCGCGCAGTGCGACGAGACCACGCTGGGCCGCCTGATGTGCGGCGCGGGCGACGAGCCCCAACAAACGTGAACGCTCAAAGCCACGATCTGCCGCGCTGGATCGACCTCATCGTCCTGCCGCTCGTCAACCTCGCGCTGGCGCTGCTGGCCTGCGGCATCGTCGTCGCCGTGGTCGGCCACGACCCCTGGCAGGCGCTCGGGCTGCTGGTCCAGGGCGCCTTCGGCAGCCGCATGGGCCTGAGCTACACGCTGTACTACGCCACCACCTTCGTCTTCACCGGCCTGGCGGTGGCGGTCGCGTTCCATGCGGGCCTGTTCAACATCGGCGGCGAAGGCCAGGCCATGATGGGCGGACTGGGCACTGCGCTGGCGGCCCTGGCATTGGGCGAACACCTGCCGCGCTGGGCCGTGCTGCCGCTGATGATCGGCGCCGCCATGCTGTTCGGCATGTGCTGGGCCGCGGTGCCGGCCGCGCTGCAGGCCTGGCGCGGCAGCCATGTCGTGATCACCACCATCATGTTCAACTTCATCGCCTCGGCGCTCTTGGCCTACCTGCTGGTCGACGTGCTCAAGGAGCCCGGCAACATGACGGTGGAGAGCCGCGCCTTCGCAGCCTCGGCGCGCATGCCCGGCCTGCATGAAGCGCTCGCCGGCATCGGCATCGAATGGCCGGCCTCGCCGCTCAACCTGAGCGTGCTGCTGGCGCTGGCTGCCGCCATCGCCGTGTATCTGCTGCTGTGGCGCTCGCAGCCGGGCTACGCCATCCGCGCGGTCGGCCATGCGCCGGAGGCGGCCCACTACGGCGGCATGCGGCCGCGCGCGCAGATCATGGTGTCGATGGCGCTGTCCGGCGCGCTGGCCGGGCTGGTGGGCATCAACGAGATCGCGGGCGTGCACGGGCGGCTCCTGCTCGAATACGTGGTGGGCGCCGGCTTCGCCGGCATCGCGGTCTCGCTGATTGGACGCAACCACCCGGTGGGCATCGTGCTGGCCGCGCTGCTGTTCGGCGCGCTGTACCAGGGCGGCTCCGAACTGGCCTTCGAGATTCCGGGTTTCAGCCGCGACATGGTGTTCACGCTGCAGGGTTTGATCGTGCTGTTCTCCGGCGCCCTGGCGCAGGTGGCGGCGCCGAGCTTGGCACGGCTGTGGCGCGCGACACGCCGTGCGCCGCGCGCCGCGGCGGCGGCAGGGAGCGCGGGCCATGGATGAAGTCGCGCTCGGCACCTTGCTCGCCTCGACCCTGCGCGTGGCGACGCCGCTGATCCTGTGCGCGCTGGCCGGCGCGCTGGCCGAGCGCTCCGGCGTGATCGATCTGGGCCTCGAAGGCAAGATGCTCTCTTGCGCCTTCGCCGCCGGCAGCGTCGCCGCACTGAGCGGCTCCTTGGCGCTGGCATTGGCGGTGTCGCTCGCGGTCGGCGTGGCGCTCTCGCTGCTGCAGGGCTTCGGTTGCGTGACCCATCGCGGCGACCAGGTGGTGATGGGCATGGCCATCACCATGACGGCTGCCGGCCTCACGGTGGTACTCGGCATCGCGTGGTTCCAGCAGGGCGGCCAGACGCCGCCGCTGCCCGACACGGTGCGCCTTGCGCCGTGGGGGACGGGCGCCGGCGAGGCACTGCGCGCGCTGCCCTGGCTGGGCACGGTGCTGGGGCTGGGCCTGTTCGGCCACAACGCGCTGGTGTATCTCGCCATCGCGCTGGTGCCGGCCGTCTGGTGGCTGCTGTTTCGCACGCGCTTCGGCCTGCGCCTGCGCGCCACCGGCGAGAACCCGGCCATGGTCGATGCGGCGGGCGTCTCCGTCACCGCGCTGCGCTACCGGGCGCTCATGCTCAACGGCGTGCTGTGCTCCCTGGCCGGCAGCTACCTGGTGCTGGCGCAGAATCCTTCATTCATGCCGAACATGACGGCCGGCCGCGGCTACATGGCGCTGGCCGCCATGATCTTCGGCAAGTGGCATCCGGTCGGGGCCTTTTTCGCCTGCCTGCTGTTTGGCTTTCTCGACGCGGTGTCGATCCGCTTGCAGGGCACGGTGCTGCCCTTGATCGGCGCCGTGCCGGTGCAGGTGGTCCAGGCCTTGCCCTACCTGATGACGGTGGTGCTGCTGGCCGGCTTCGTGGGCAACGCTCGGGCGCCCAAGGCGCTCGGCATCCCCTACGTGAAGGAGCGATGATGGCCGTTTCGCAGACCCAGATGACGCAGTTGATCGATGCCGCCCGCGCTGCCCGCGAGCGCGCCTATGCACCCTATTCGAAGTTCGCGGTCGGCGCTGCGCTGCTCGATGAGCAGGGCCGGGTCCACGCCGGCTGCAATATCGAGAACGCCGCCTATCCGCAGGGCCAGTGCGCCGAGGCCTCGGCGCTCGCGCACCTGGTGCTGGCCGGCGGCATGCGCGTGCTGGCGGCGGTGGTGGTCGGCGTGGCCGATGGGCCCGTCACGCCGTGCGGCGGCTGCCGCCAGAAGCTGCGCGAGTTCGCGCACGACGACGACATGCCGGTGTGGTGCGCCGACCTGCGCGAGGTGCGCGGCCGCTACACGCTGGGCGAGCTGCTGCCGGCGAGCTTTGGGCCGGCGCATCTTCCATCGCCATGAAATTGCAGGAAGCTGTCGACGCGAGTGCGGCGCGCATGCGCGCCAGCGGCCTTGCGCCCGAGCTGGCAATCGTGCTCGGCTCCGGCTGGGATCGCGCCGCCGAGCTGGTCGAGGCGCCCACGGACATCCCCTATCCCGAGCTGCCCGCCTTCCCGGCGCTGAACGTCGCCGGCCATGCCGGCATCCTGCGCCTGGGCCGCATCGCCGGCCGCGCGGTCGCGCTCTTGCGCGGCCGCAAGCACGCCTACGAAAGCGGCGACGCGGCGGCGATGAAGGGCCCCATCCGCAGCCTGGCTGCGGCCGGCTGCCGGATCCTCGTGCTGACCAATGCCGCCGGCAGCCTGGACGCGAACATGCGTCAGGGCTCTCTGATGCTGATCGCCGATCACCTCAACATGGCCCAGCGCACGCCGCTGCACGACGAGCCCGGCTCGGACCGCTTCGTCGACATGAGCGAGGCCTACGATCCCGCCTTGCGCGCGCAGGCGCTCGCCGCGGCCGCGCAGGCGGGCATCGCGCTGCACGAAGGCGTCTATGCCTGGGTGCTGGGCCCGCAGTTCGAGACTCCGGCCGAGATCCGCATGCTGCGCCTGCTGGGCGCGCAGGCCGTGGGCATGAGCACCGTGCCGGAGACCATCCTGGCTCGCCACGCGGGCCTGAAGGTGCTGGCCTTCTCGCTGCTCACCAACATGGCCGCGGGGCTTTCCGATGAAGCGCTGAGCCATGCCCATACCCTGCGCAATGCGCGCGCCGCCGACCAGGAGGCATCGCGCCTGCTCGCAGCGGTCATTGCAACGATCTGATCCATGCGCATCCCATTCATCGTCGCCGCCGCCGCGTTGGCCCTGCTGGCCGGCTGCGCCACCGCGCCGGGTGAGCGCGCGCCGATCAAGCTGACCCTGCTGCACACCAACGACCACCACGGCCGTTTCTGGACCAATGCCGACGGCGAATACGGCATGGCCGCGCGCAAGACGCTCATCGACCGCGTGCGCGCCGAGGTGCGGGCCAGCGGCGGCTACACGCTGCTGCTCGACGGCGGCGACATCAACACCGGCGTGCCCGAGTCCGACACGCAAGACGCCGAGCCCGACTTCAAGGGCATGAAGCTGCTCGGCTACGACGCTGCGGCGGTGGGCAACCACGAGTTCGACAAGCCGCCCGCGGTGCTGGACAAGCAGCGCCAGTGGGCCGGCTTTCCGCTGCTCTCGGCCAACATCTACAGGAACGGCCGGCGCATGTTCGAGCCCTACCGCGTGTTCGAGCGCGGCGGCTTGCGGATCGCGGTGCTGGGCCTGACCACCGACGACACGGCCAGGATGGTGCTGCCCGCCAACATCGCGGGCATCGAATTCCGCAAGCCCATCGACGAGGCGGCCGCGCTGCTGCCGGAGCTGCGCGCCAAGGCCGACATGGTGATCGCCGCCACCCACATGGGCCACTACACCGACGGCCGGCGCGGCGTCAACGCGCCGGGCGACGTGGAGATGGCGCGCGCCACCCGCGGGCTCGATCTGATCGTCGGCGGCCACAGCCAGAACCCGGTGTGCATGCTGCAGGAGAACCTGCGCAACGACGCCTACGTGCCCGGCACGCCCTGCGCGCCCGACCGGCAGAACGGCACCTGGATCGTGCAGGCGCACGAGTGGGGCAAGTACGTGGGCCGGGCCGATTTCGAAGTGCGTCCAGGCCGCATCGAGCTGATCAAGTACCAGCTGATTCCGGTCAACCTCAAGCGCACGGTGGGCGGCAAGAAGATCGCGTATGAAGAGACCATCCCCGAGGACGCCGGCGTGCGCGCTTTCCTGCAGCCCTTCCAGGACAAGGGGCAGGCGCAGCTCGCCGTGCCGGTGGGCGAAACGGTAGGCGTGTTCGACGGCGATCGCGCCCGGGTGCGAATGCAAGCCACCAACCTCGGCCGGCTGATCGCGCTGGCCATGCGCGACAAGACAGGCGCCGATGTCGCACTCATGAATTCGGGCGGCGTGCGCGATTCCCTGCCCGAAGGCCGCATCACCTACCGCGACGTGCTCAAGGTCCAGCCCTTCGGTAACCAGGTGACCGTGGTGCAGCTCACGGGCGCCGAACTGCTGAGCTACCTCGAAGCGGCGGCCAGGATGACGCCGGGCTCTGGCGCCTTTCCGCAAACGGCGGGCGTGCAGATGCTGATCGAGGGCGGGCAGCTGAAAGACGCGAAGGTCAACGGCCAGCCCATCGACCCGCGGCGCGCGTACCGGCTGGCGATCAACAACTTCACGGCCACCGGCGGGGACGGCTATCCCAAGCTGGCGACGCATCCGGGCTACATCAACACCGGCTTCGTCGATGCCGAGGTGCTGCGCGCCTACATCGCCGGCCGAAGCCCGCTCAAGGCCGCGGACTACGCACCGGGCGACGAGGTGCAAAGGAGATGATGCAGTGAGCACCAAGGAGAACGCAGGCCGCGGCGAGCGCCGCGCCGGGCCGCCCCAAGCAAGCGAGAGCCCCCTCGGGGGGCAGCGAGGACACGAAGTGCCGAGCGTGGGGGCCGCACGTCTGGCGCTCAGTTGTCTCGACCTGACCAGCCTCGACGACAGCGATGACGCGGCCGCCATCGAGGCCTTGTGCGCCAAGGCGCAAGGACCGGCGGGCCCGCCGGCGGCGCTGTGCGTGTGGCCGCGCTTCGTGGCGCAGGCCCGGGCCGCGCTCCCGGCATCGATCCGCGTCGCGGCCGTGGCCAACTTTCCCGACGGCGCGCTCGACGCCGCGCGCGCCTTGCGCGAGACGCAGGCCATCCTCGATGCCGGCGGCGACGAAGTGGACCTGGTCCTGCCGTGGCGCGCGCTCGCCGCGGGCGACGCGGCCGGCGCGGCGGACCTGGTCGCGCAGGTGCGCGCGGCCTGCGCGGGCAAGACGCTCAAGCTCATCATCGAATCCGGCGAACTGCATTCGCCCGAACTGATCCGCCAGGCCTGCCGCATCGGCCTCGATGCGGGCGTCGACTTCCTCAAGACCAGCACCGGCAAGACGGCCACTGGCGCGACGCCCGATGCCGCGCGCGTCATGCTCGAAGCCATCGCCGGCCACGCGCGAAAAGAGGAGGTCGGCTTCAAGGCCTCGGGCGGCGTGCGCACGGTGGCCGATGCGGCGATCTACATCGCGCTGGTGCGCGAGATGCTCGGCGAGTCGGCCATCGGACCGAAGCGGCTGCGTTTCGGCGCCAGCGGCTTGCTGGCCGACATCGAATCGGTATTGCTGCAGAAAGGCCCCGGCAAGGCCTCCGCTCTCGGAGACTATTGATGCTGCTGCCGGCCGAGGTCATCCGCGCCAAGCGCGATCGCCATGCGCTCTCGCCGGCGCAGATCGAAGCCTTCGTGCGCGGCCTCACCGACGGCAGCTGGAGCGAGGGCCAGATCGCCGCGCTGGCGATGGCGATCCTGCTCAACGGCATGAACGATGCCGAATGCGTGGCCCTGACCCGCGGCATGACGCACTCGGGCGAAGTGCTGCAATGGCCCGATGTGCCGGGCCCGGTGCTCGACAAGCACTCCACCGGCGGCGTCGGCGACAAGGTGAGCCTGATGCTGGCGCCGATCGTCGCGGCCTGCGGCGGCGTGGTGCCGATGATCTCCGGCCGCGGCCTGGGCCACACCGGCGGCACGCTGGACAAGCTCGAATCGCTGGCCGGCTACCGCGTCGAGCCGCCGCGCGAGACGCTGCTTGCCGTGCTGCGCGATGCCGGCTGCGCCATCGTCGGCGCCGGCCCCACGCTGGCACCCGCCGACAAGCGGCTCTATGCGATTCGCGACGTGACGGCCACGGTCGAATCGCTGCCCTTGATCACCGCCAGCATCCTCTCCAAGAAGCTTGCGGCCGGGCTCGAGGCGCTGGTGCTCGACGTGAAGGTCGGCAGCGGCGCCTTCATGCCGAGCCTGGACGGCGCACGTGCGCTGGCCACGAGCCTGGTCGAGGTCGCGGCCGGCGCCGGCTTGCCCGCGGAAGTGCTGATCACCGACATGAGCCAGGTGCTGGGCCGCAGCGCGGGCAACGCGCTCGAAGTGCGGGAAGCGATCGATTTCCTGACGGGCGTCGAACGCGAACCGCGACTGCTCGAAGTGACCCTGGCGCTCGCGGCGCGGCTGCTGCGCCTCGGCGGCCTCGCGGCCGACCTGCCCGAGGCCAGGGCCCGGGCCCTGCGCGCGCTCGACAGCGGCGCGGCCGCCGAGCGCTTTGCGCGCATGGTGGCGGGCCTCGGCGGTGCGGGCGACCTTCGGCAAGCGGCGCGCGGGCTGCCGGCTGCGCCGGTGCTGTGCGATCTGCCGGCGCCGCGAGACGGCGTGCTGGTGGCGACGGACGTGCGCGCCATCGGCCTGGCCATCGCTGCGCTGGGCGGCGGTCGGCGCCGTGCGGAAGACCGCGTCGATCCACGCGTCGGGCTCACGCAGGTGCTGCCGCTGGGCAGCAAGCTACGCAAGGGCGAGCCGCTGGCGCGCGTGCATGCGGCCAGCCAGGCCGATGCCGAAGCGGCGCTCGCGGCGCTGCTGGTGGCCATGCGCATCGAGGAAGAGAACACGCAGGAACCGGCCCCGGTGATCTGCGCTGAAATCACGCGGGCGCCGTAGCGCGCCCCATCAAGGCCGCAAGGCCTGCGTCAACTCCATCACCGACGACAAGCCCGCCGCGATCCGCGGCGCGAGGAAGGCGCCCATCTGCGGCATCAGCAACTGCAGCATGCCGATGCCCGCCAGCAGCGTGAGCGGAAAGCCCACCGCGAAGATGCTGAACTGCGGCGAAGCGCGGTTCAGGATGCCCATCGCCAGGTTGAGCGTGAGCAGCGCCGTCACCAGCGGCAGCGCCAGCATCAGGCCGTTGGCGAAGATCTGGCCGGCGCCGGCGACAAGATACATCCAGCCGCGGGCGGCCAGCGGCGCGTCGGCGATCGGCAGCGTCTGGAAGCTCTCTGCCAGCGCGGCGATCAGCAGCAGATGGCCGTCGAGCGCGAGGAAGATCAGCATCGCCAGCATGTGCAGCAGGCGCGCGACCACCATGGTGGCGCCGCCGCTCATCGGATCGAAGAAGGACGCGAAGGAGAGGCCCATCTGGAGGCCGATGTACTCGCCGGCCGCCAGCACGGCGGTGAACACCAGCCGCATCGCGAAGCCGATGGCGCCGCCGATGAGCACCTGCTGCACCAGGATCCAGACCCCGCCCGCGGACACCACCGGCACCTGCGGCATCGGCCCGATGGTGGGCGCGACGGCCACCGCGAGCAGGGCCGCGATCGCGACCTTGATCTGCCGCGGCACGCCCGGCTCGCCGAAGATCGGCGCCGTGCTGACCAGCGCCAGCATGCGCACGAAGGGCCAGAGGAAGGCCACCATCCAGGCGTTGAGTTCCCCCGAAGTGACGGAGAAGACGGGCGGCATCGAAGCCTATGCAACAAGCTGCGGAATGCTCGAGAACAGCGTCCGCATGTAGTCCACGATCTGCCCCAGCATCCACGGCCCGGCGATCACCAGCACCGCGAACACGGCCAAGAGCTTCGGGATGAAGGACAGTGTGGCTTCGTTGATCTGCGTGGCCGCCTGGAAGATGCTGATGACGAGGCCGACCACCAGCGCCACCAGCAGCAGCGGCGCGCCGAGCAGCAGCGACACGTGGATCGCCTGGCTGCCGATGGCCATGACCGATTCGGGCGTCATAAATAGAAACTCTCGGCCAGCGCACCGATCAGCAGCTGCCAGCCGTCGGCCATGACGAAGAGCATCAGCTTGAAGGGCAGCGCGATGGAGGCGGGCGGCACCATCATCATGCCCATCGACATCAGCACGCTGGCCACCACCAGGTCGATGATGAGGAAGGGGATGAAGATGGTGAAGCCGATCTGGAACGCGGTCTTCAGCTCGCTGATCACGAAGGAGGGCAAGAGGATGCGCAGCGGCACGTCTTCAGGCCCTTCCATTGCCGGCACCTTGGCCAGCCGCGCGAAGAGCGCGAGGTCGTTCTCGCGCGTCTGCTTCAGCATGAAGGTCTTGAAGGGGCCGATGCCGCGCTCGAGCGCGCGCTCGGCGTTGATCTTGTTCTCGGAGAAGGGCTTGTAGGCCTCGTCGTAGACCTTGTCGAAGACCGGCGACATGACGAAGAAGGTCAGGAACAGCGAGAGGCCCACCAGGATCTGGTTCGGCGGCGAAGACTGCGTGCCGATGGCGGTGCGCAGCAAGCCCAGCACGATCAGGATGCGCGTGAAGCTGGTCATGCACAGCAAGAGCGCCGGCAGGAAGGACAGCGAGGTCAAGAGCACCAGCGTCTGCACGCTCAGCGACCAGGTCTGGCTGCCGCCCGGGCCGGGCGTGCTCACCAGGCCGGGCAGGCCCTGCGCCCAGGAGGCGATCGGCAGTGCAGGCAGCACGAGCGCCAGCAGCAGGCCCGCGCGGCGCAGGCCACGGCGAAAGTTGCCCTGCATCATTGGCCCGGCCGCGGCCTGACGCCCAGCGATTCGCGCAGCTTCTGCGCGAACACGCCGAGCGCCTGCGAAGTCTTCGCATCCAGCGGCGATGCCGCTGGCGCCGAAGCCACGGCCTGCGCCGGCAGCGTGTGCAGCGTGTTGATCTGGCTGGCCGTGACGCCCAGCACCAGCCAGGTCGCGCCCACTTCCACCACCACCACGCGCTCGCGCTGGCCGACCATGGAGCTCGACACCACCTTCACCACATTGCCGCCGCCGAAGCGCTGCAGGCCGAAGCGGCGTGCCATCCAGGCGCACGCAAAGATCAGCCCGAGCACCACCAGCATGCCGAAGCCGGCCTGCAGCAGGCCGGAGGCGCCGACGGCCGGCGCGGCCTCGGCCGGCGTCGGAACGGTAGGCAGGGCCGCGAGCGCGGGCAGCGCGCACGTCCACGCGAAGAGAGAAGCCGCGGCGCGCAGCGGCCGGCTGCAAGAAATCATGGACGGCTGAGCTTCTGCATGCGCTCGGAGGGCGTGACGATGTCGGTCAGGCGGATGCCGTACTTCTCGTTCACCACCACCACCTCGCCCTGCGCGATCAGGTAGCCGTTGATCAGCACGTCCAGCGGCTGGCCGGCCAGGCCGTCGAGCTCGACCACCGAACCCTGCGAGAGCTGCAGCAGGTTCTTGATGGTGATGCGCGTGCGGCCGATCTCGGCCGTGAGCTGCACCGGCACATCGAGGATGCGCTCGATATCGACCGGCGAGGTGTGGGCCGTCGGCGCGTTCTGGATCGGCTGGAAGACCTGTGCGCCGGCCGGCGCCGCCACGGGTGCGGGCGCGGCGGCCTGCAGGGGCGCGGGCGCGGAGGCCGCAGTCTGCTCGGCCAGCGCGCTGGCCCAGTCGTCCGCATCGCTGCTGGAAGGAGTGTTGTCAGTCATGGTCGTTCTTCAGATCGCTGTCTTGGTGGGAGATCATCTGTTGCACGCGCAGCGCATAGCGTTCGTTCGACACGCCGAAGCCGCACTCCATCACCGGAATGCCGTCGACGCGCGCGGTGACGGAGCTCGGCAGCTCGATCGGCAGCACGTCGCCGACCTGCAGCTTCATCAGCTCGCCGATGGTCGAGGGGATGGTCACGAAGTCGGCGCTGAGTTCCACGTCGGCGCTCTGCATCTGCTGCGACATCTGCTTGACCCAGCGCTTGTCGACCTCGATCTCGTCCTGCACCGGGTTGGACAGCAGGTCGCGGATCGGCTCGATCATCGAATAGGGGATGCACACATGCACGAAGCCGCCGACCGGGCCGAACTCGACCTGCAGCGTGGTGGTGATCACCACCTCGTTGGGCGCGACGATGTTGGCGAGCTTGCCGTGCATCTCGGCGCGCACGTAGTCGAAGGCGAGCGGAAACACCGGCTGCCAGGCGTCGCCGTAGCACTGCAGCGTGAGGTTCAGCAGGCGCTTGATGATGCGCTGCTCGGTGCGCGTGAAGTCGCGGCCTTCCACGCGCACGTGGTAGCGGCCGTCGCTGCCGAACAGGTTGTCCACCACCAGGAACACCAGCTTCGGATCGAACACGATCAGGGCCGTGCCGCGCAGCGGCTTGAAGTGCAGCATGTTGATGTTGGTCGGCACCGGCAGGTGGCGCACGAACTCGCCGTACTGCTGGATCTGCACCGGCCCGACCGAGATATCGGCGCTGCGCCGCATGAAGTTCAGCAAGGAGCTGCGCAGATGCCGCGCGAAGCGCTCGTTGATGACCTCCAGCGTGTGCATGCGGCTGCGCACCACGCGGTCGGGCGCGCCGAGGTCGTAGGCCGGCAGGCCGTCGGTTGCCGGGCTGGGCGCACGGGTCTGGTCGACGGCTCCGCCGGTGACGCCCTGCAGCAGCGCATCGACCTCGTCCTGCGAGAGCACCTGTTCATAGGCCATGCCAAGAGACCCTTACTGCACCACGAAGGTGTTGAAGGAAACGCTGGAGATGTCCTGCGCCGGCAGGTTGGGACCGAGCGGCTTGTTCAGCTCGGTGCGGATCTCCTCGGCCAGGCGGGCCTTGTCCTGCGTGGACAGCAGCGACTCGGGCTGGCGGTTCGACAGCAGCAGCAAGAGCCGGCTGCGCAGCTCGGGCATGAATTCGACCAGCTGCGCCTTGGCCTGCTGGTCGCGCACCTTGAGCGCCATGCCGATGTGCAGGAAGCGGCCGCGGCCTTCGGACTGGACGTTGACGGTCAGCGGTTCGAGCGTGACGAAGATCGGCTTCTGCGGCGCTGGTGCAGCGGCTTCGCGCGTGAAGAGGTCGCTGCGGCTCAAGGCGTAGCCCCCGCCGCCGAGGGCGCACAGGCTGACGGCGATCAGCAGCCCGATCAGGAGCTTCGACGAGCGCGGCGCGGAGGGAGCGACTTGGGTGAGTGAGGGACTGGTGGCCATGGTGGGAGCTGCAAATCGGTTCGGTCTATTCTTGGCCGGCGCGCGCGCAAACGAAGCGCCGATCAAGCGGGGGAAAGGGCCTCAGATCTCGCGTTTCAGGCGAAGGTGTCGAGGCCGGTGCTGCGCGTGGCCACAGGTGTGCGAGGCGCCACGGCGTCGGTGGCCGTGTCTGCACGCCCCGGATAGTCCGCCTGCCGTGAGGACGAAGCGTGCTGCTGCGACGGCTGGCCGAAGCCGCCGCCCTGTCCGGCCCAGGGCCGCGACTCGGCGCCGACCGAGGTCTGGCCCAGGCTGATGCCCTGCTCGGCGAGCGTGCTGCGCAGCTGCGGCAGCGCGGCCTCGACGGCCTTGCGAACGGATTCATGGGCCGACACGAACATGGCCTGCGCCTGGTTGTCGCCCAGGCTGAGCGTGACCTTGAGCGGGCCGAGGCCGGCCGGGTTCAGGTTGAGCTCGGCCACTTGATGGCCGCTGGCGCTCATGCGCAGCATCTGCTGGCCGACGGCCGGGCCCCATTCGTCGCTGCCGACCGGCGGCGCGACACTCAGCACAGGCGTAGAGCTTGCGGGTGCGTTGGAGCGCTCCAACGCCTGCGGCATGAAAGACGTCGATGTGGGCACGAGGGTCGGGGATGCCGGGCTCTGCGCTGCGGCTGCATCGGCACGCTCGGTGCTCGTCGCGGCAACCGGCGCCGGCGCGGTCTTCGGATCCTCGGCGGACGGCAACGCGGGCGCTGCCTTGGCCTGCCGTGGCGCGGCCGATGCCGGTGCGGCTG
>NZ_JAGGNV010000086.1 GCF_018614955.1 Variovorax paradoxus | reverse complement strand
CTTGGTTTGCAACTGTCGGGGGGTGTCAACTTCCAACGCCTGAGGCCTGTCACGCGCCGACTGGTGGGAGAGGTATTTCAGCACCCTGCTAGGCTGCACCGAAGCGGAACTGCGCGAGGCGGTGAAGGCCGTCGCCAATCTCATTTCGCTCGAGCACAACGAAGAAATCTGCGATTGGGCAATGAGTCTGTGCTGCACCGAAGCCGAGTTGCGAGCCGCCGTGAAGGCAGTCGGTTGCCCGGGCGAGGCGCTTGCGGGCGGTGACCCGCTTTTTCGCCCCGGAGAATTCAATGATGTGTGAAAAATCCACCGGGTAGCTTGGTGGATTTCGCCTAAGTCCTTGATCCGCAACGCCTCGATTTACCCTCCAGGCCGCTGATCGACAGTGGTGTCGCCGCCGGCGACCGGGGCCGCGAACAGCCGGTTAGGGTCGGTCTCCGTCGTTGGTACCGTGAAGGCGCGCGTCGGCCATGAGCTTGACCTCCTTCGCGGATACGGTTCCACTCGATCGGCGCCGTGGCGGACGATCGCGCATGCGCGCCACCCCATGTACGCAAGTTGCCGAAGTAGTCTGGCTGCCTGCGCGGCTTGAATACACATATCTGTCCAATTTAGGAGAACCAAGATGGTCAGCAAGAACACGATTTGTCTCTGGTACGACGGCACCGCTTTGGACGCCGCGAAGTTCTACGCCGAGACGTTCCCGGACAGCGCGGTGGGAGCTGTCTATCACGCGCCTGGCGACTATCCCGCGGGCAAGCAGAGCGATGTCTTGACGGTCGAGTTCACGGTGATGGGCATCCCTTGTCTCGGACTGAACGGGGGCCCGGCGTTCAAGCACAACGAGGCTTTTTCGTTCCAGGTTGCGACCGACGACCAGGCCGAAACGGACCGCTTGTGGAACGCGATTGTCGGAAACGGCGGCCAGGAAAGCGCATGCGGGTGGTGCAAGGACAAGTGGGGACTGTCGTGGCAGATCACGCCACGCGCCCTGACGGCCGCGATCGTCGATCCTGATCCAGCGGCGGCTAAGCGCGCGTTCGACGCGATGATGGGGATGAGAAAGATCGACATCGCTGCGATCGAAGCGGCTCGGCGCGGCTGACGCTCCCGATGCCGGGCCAGCCCCGGACGCGCTGCAGCACGGGCTCACGCCGCGCGCCTATCGCGACGGCGAGCGGCGCGCGCCGCCACGCAGCGTTCGTAGAGACGACATGAGGGCCCGGCTCCCGCTTCGGCGCAAACGCGGGGCGTGATGCTTTTCGCCAATCGACGGGACCGCTGCCGCCATTGCCGCGGTGGCGCACGCCGCCTAGATTGCAGACCTCATGAGCTCTTCCCCTGAATCCCCGGCGAGCGCATCCGCCGGCGCACCGCTGGCAGGCGTGCGCGTGCTCGACCTGACCCGGCTGCTGCCTGGGCCGCTCGGCACGATGCACCTCGCCGACCTCGGCGCCGACGTCGTCAAGATCGAGGACACCGGTGCCGGCGACTATGCGAGCCCCGCCGTGCGCGCGCTCGTCAACCGCAACAAGCGCGCGATCCGCATCGACCTCAAGCACACCGATGGCGCGGCCACGCTGCTGCGCCTGTGCCGCCAGGCCGACGTGCTGGTGGAAGGCTTCCGGCCCGGCGTGATGCAGCGGCTGGGGGTGGGCTACGAGGCGGTCGCGGCCGTCAACCCGCGTATCGTCTACTGCAGCATCAGCGGCTTCGGCCAGACCGGGCCGCTGCGCGACATGCCGGGGCACGACCTGAACTACGCGGCGCTGGCCGGCGTGGCCGACCAGATCGGCAACGCCGCGGGCCCGGCCCTGTCGAACCTGCCGGTCGCCGATCTGCTGGGAGGCACCATGACGGCGGTGGCAGGCATTCTGGCCGCGCTGTTCGATGCCGCACGCAGCGGTCGCGGACGGCATGTGGACATCGCCATGGCCGACGGTGTGCTCGCCCATGCAGTGCTGCCGCTGGCCGGCCTGCACCAGCACGGCCAGGTGCCGCAGACCGGCCATAGCGCGTTGACGGGTGCGCTGGCCTGCTACGGCTTCTATCGCACCGCCGACGACCGGCAGCTCGCGGTCGGGGCGCTGGAGGCGAAGTTCTGGCACGAGCTGTGCCGCATGCTGGAGCGCCCAGACCTCGCGCCGCTGCACCGCAGCGGCGACCCCGCGACCGAGGAGCGCCTGCGCACGGAGCTGGCCGCCATCTTCGGCGCGCGGCCGCTCGCGCACTGGCGCAGCCTGTTCCACGACGGCGTCGGCTGCGTGACGCCGGTGCTGCGCATCGACGAGACCCTCGCGCATCCGCACTTTCGCGCGCGCCGCATGCGCGTCGCAGCCGACGATGCGGCGCCACCGCAGCTCGGTTGCCCCATCAAGATGACCGGCTTCGAGCCCTCCGCCCCGCGGCCGGCCCCGCGCGCCGGTGAGCACACCGAGGAGATCCTGCGCCAGGCCGGGCTCGACGCGTCGGCCGTGGCCGCCCTGAGGGCAGCGGGCGTCGTCGACTGAGTTGCGCTGCCTACAATCATCGGCCGAGCCGCGGCGGCCGCCATCGATGACGCTCACCCACCACACCATTGCCATCCAGCAGGTGCACAGCATTCTGATGGGCGCGCGCCATCGCGGGCTCGACGCGGCGCCCATGCTGGCACGGGCGGGCATCGCGCCCTCGCTGCTGGAGTCGCCGCTGGCGCGCATCTCGCAGCGCCAGTACGCGCTGCTGATTCGCGCCCTGCGGCGCGAACTGCGCGACGAGATCTGGGGCCTGCTGAGCCGCCCCCTGCCGCCCGGAAGCTTCGGCCAGTGCATGCGTCAGCTGGTGCGCTGCGCCACGCTGGGCGAGGCCCTGCGCGATGGCTTCGCCATGTATCACCTGCTCCTGCATGACTTCGTGCCGCGCCTCACGGTCCGCGAGGGCAGCGCGCACGTGCAGTTCGTGCTGCGGCGCGCCTCCGATGCGCGGCTGGACTATGCGGTGAAGGCTTTCATGCTGCTCGCCTTCAATGCCTTCTCCTGGCTGGTGGCGCGCCGCATCCCGCTGCTGGAGGTGGACTACACGGCGGAGCAGACGAGCACCGACACCTCGCGCGTCTACCAGGTGCCGATCCGCTACGGCCAGCCCCACGTCGGCCTGTGGTTCGATGCGCGCTGGCTGGCGCTGCCGGTCGTGCAGTCGCCGCAGAGCCTGCGCGAATTCCTCGCCGGCTCGCCCGCCAACCTGATCGTGAAGTACCGCGACACCAGCAGCCTCACCGAGCGCATTCGCCGGCTGCTGCGCAAGCGCCTCGGCGACGACCTGCCGTCGCTGGAGGAAGTGGGCGAGGCGCTCGCGGTGACGCCGCAGACGCTGCGCCGCCGGCTGCGCGAGGAGGGCCGCGGCTTCCAGCAGATCAAGGACGAGCTGCGGCGCGATGCCGCCATCGAATACCTGCTGCACACGCCGCTGCCCTTGCTGGATATTGCCAACCGCGTGGGCTTCTCGGAAGCCAGCACCTTCCACCGCGCCTTCAAGCAGTGGACCGGCGTGGCGCCGGGCGAGTACCGGCTGTCGCACGGGCCGGAGCGCTGAGCGGCCGCTCGCCCACGCCTCGTCCACTCCAGGAGTAAATCCATGTCGTCCAACCCGATCTTGATCTGGCATCAGCTCGTCAACGAACGCAATGTGCGAGGCCTTGACGCGCTTCTTGCGGAAGGCGCGGTCTTCTATTCCCCGGTGGTACATACACCTCAAGTCGGCAGAGCCATCACGAAGAAATACCTCGCTGCTGCATTCCATGTCTTCTTCAATGAATCGTTTCGCTACGTTCGAGAGGTCGCGAGCGATCGAGACGCGGTTCTTGAGTTCGAGCTCGAGTTGGACGGCATCAGCGTCAATGGCGTTGACATGATCAAGTGGAACGAGGAAGGCAAGATCACCGAGTTCAAGGTGATGCTTCGTCCCCTGAAGGCGGTCAACCTGATTCACCAAAAAATGGCCGCCATGCTTCAGTCGAACCAGTAGAGGGTGCCTCGATGTCCAAGCGCGCAATCATTCCAACCGAACTTCGTCGGGCGGCGGAACAACTGAAGATGTCTCCGGCGATCGTGTCCGGTGATCACGTTTTCCTGACGGGCGCCACAGGTGGTGACACACAAGGGCAAATGCCGGCCGACCCGGAAGCTCAGATCAGAAACGCTTTTGAAAAGATCGGGCTCGTTCTGCGCGCCGGTGGTCTGACGTTTCGATCGATCGTCGAAATGACGACCTACCATGTCGGGCTGCGTGATCACTTTGACGTGTTCGACCGGGTTCGCCTCGAGTACTTGAGCGAGCCTTGCCCAGCCTGGACTGCGGTTGAAGCCGCCGGTCTCAGGCGTGAAGGAGCGCTCGTCGAGATTCGAGTCGTTGCGAACAACGATCCAAACTGCTGATTGCGCCCCGTGCTGCCCTGACTCGGCAGGATCCTCACATTTTTCTGCTGGGAGACCGAAGTCACATGCACGTCAGAGTGCCATGCGAGGATGTGCAGTGACGGTCGTGGACGCTGGTAGGGAATGCAATTTGCGCCTCGAATCCTGAGGTTCCCGATGTCCGCGACCGTCTCTCTATAACAAGCCTCCGTCCTGGCCCACGTGCGCCAAGCGTGCTGCCCGGTCGGAAAACAAGGGTGCATCGGAATAACGCAGGGTCCCGCGTACGCGGGACTCGTCGAGCTCCAGTCGGTGCACCGCGTCACGAAGTTGAAGAACATCGGCATCGTGCTCTCCGTACCGGGCCTGCATTCGCACGAAGAGGTGCTGCAGGCGAGCTTGATCCTTACTCATCGCATCGCCTTATAGAGGATGGGGGAAGGCGCCGGCGGGATTGAACTGCCACGCCTGAGCGCCAAGCTCGACTCTATATGTCAACAGCGGACAGGGCCCGGGTGATTTTTGTTTCGAAGCGCAACTCGCTTCGAAGCGTTCTTGCACATGCATGACATATAGGCGGTGACCGCCTGCTCTCGGCTGAGCGGTTTCGCCAAGCCCTTTGGCGCTTCCCGCCATGGGTGCGGGCTACAGCCCGTCCTAAGCTTCGCCGCATCTTCGACAACCAGCCGGCGGCTCCACCGTGTACCTCACCCAAGGCCTGCATCGCGCGCTCCAGCGCTGCCCCGACAAGACCGCGCTCACTCATGTCGCTGCGACCGGCACGCGCCGCCACACGCATGCGCAGTTGATGAAGGGCGTGGCCCTGCATGCGGCGGCGCTGGCGAAGCGCGGCATCGGCCGCGGCGACCGCGTGGCCTTGCTCGCGCCCAACAGCGATGCGCTGGTGCGCGCCATCCTCGCCTGCTGGTGGCTGGGCGCCGTCGCCTGCCCGTTGAACATCCGCTGGAGCACACCCGAACTGGCGCATGCGCTGCAAGACAGCGAAGCCGCGCTGCTGCTGGTCGACGAAGCGCTGGCAGCGCTCGCGCCCAGCAGCGGCCCCGCCTTGGTGCGCCTGAGCGCACTGGAAGAAGAGGGCGCCAGGCTGGAGCCGCCGGCCGACACGCGCACCGGCGGCGACGCGCTCGCCGCCATCCTCTACACCGGCGGGACCACCGGGCGATCCAAGGGCGTGATGCTGAGCCACGCGAACTTCTGGACCGCATCGATTGCGCGGGCGGCCGAGTTGAACAACGCGCCCGACTCGGTCTCGCTGCTGGTGGCGCCGCTGTTCCACGTCGCCGGCCTCGGCCGCCTGGTGGGCCAGCTGATCGCCGGCGGCCACTGCGTGACGATGGCGCAGTTCCGGCCCGCTGCGGTGATCGAGGCGATCGCGGAGCACCGCATCGGCGACATCATCGTCGTGCCGAGCATGCTGCAGTCGCTGCTCGACGATCCCGCCTTCACGCCCGAGCGTGTGCAGAGTCTCGCGCGCATCGCCTTCGGCGCGGCGCCGATGCCGCCGGACCTGCTGGACCGCGCCCTGGCGGCCTGGCCGGATGCCGAGTTCTTCCAGGCCTATGGCCTCACCGAGACCGCGGGTGCCGTGTGCATCAACCTGCCGGCGAACCACCGGCCCGAGGCGCGCGCCCTCGGATTGCTGAACTCCGTCGGCCGGGCCGGCCTCGGCGCCGAGATCATCGTCGCGGACGAGAGCGGACGCGAGCTGCCGCGCGGCGAAGTGGGCGAGGTGCTGGCGCGCGGCCCGATGGTCATGCAAGGCTACTGGCGCAACCCCGAGGCGACGGCCTCCGCCTTGCGCGAGGGTTGGCTGCACACCGGCGATGCGGGCCGCATGCTGAGCGACGGCCATCTCTTCATCGTCGACCGCCTGAAGGACATGATCATCAGCGGCGGCGAGAACGTCTACTGCGCCGAGGTGGAGGCCGCCCTGCGCAGCCATCCCCGGGTCGCGCAGGCGGCGGTCATCGGCGTGCCGGACGCGCGCTGGGGCGAGGCGGTGCATGCAGTGGTGGTGATGGTCGACGAGGCTGCTGCCACCGCAGATGAACTGCGCGCCTGGTGCCGCGAGCGCCTGGCCGGCTACAAGTGTCCGCGCGGCATCAGCTTCCTGCGCGAGCTGCCGATGTCAGCCGCCGGCAAGGTGCTGAAGAACGCGCTGCGCGAGCAGGTGCGCGGATGAAGCCGGTCGTCGGCGGGGACCGCCGCAACCTGTTCGGCCGCGTGCCCTTCATGCGGCTGCTGGACGCGCGGCGCGAGTTCGCCGAAGCGGGCCGCGCGCGCGTCTTCATCGACGAGCGGCCGGAGCTCGGCAACGTCGTCGGCGCGGTGCATGGCGGCGTGCTGGTCACGCTGCTCGACGTGGTCATGGCCAGCGCCGCGGTGTCGCTGTTCGACTTCGCCCGCACGGCCGTCACGCTCAACCTCAACACCAGCTTCCTCGAGCCGGGCCGCGGCCGGCTCACCGCCGACGGCGAGGTCGTACAGCACGACGCCAGCGTCGCATGGTGCCGCGCCTCGGTCACCGATGCCGGCGGGCGCATCGTCGCGCAGGCCCAGGGCTCCTTCCGATACCTGCCGCTGCCGCAGGCCGCTTGAATCGCAACCAGCACAACAGGAGACAACCATGAACCCATCCATCCACTCACTGCGCCGGCGCACCGCGCTTGGTGCGCTGCTCGCGCTCGGCGCCGCAGCTGCGGCCGGTCCGGCCTTAGCCGCCGACCCGTTTCCGAGCAAGCCGATCACGCTGGTGATGCCTTTCCCGCCCGGTGGCTCCTTCGATCCCATCTTCCGCGCGCTGGCGGAGGCAGCCTCGCGCGAGCTCGGACAACCGATCGTGCTGATGCACAGGGCGGGCGCCGGCGGCATCACCGGCCCGGGCTCGGTGGCGGCGATGAACGAATCCGACGGCTACACGCTCGCGGTGATCCACAACTCCGTGATCCGCGCGCCGCTCGTGCAGAAGATCCAATGGCATCCGCTGCGCGATTTCACTTACCTCGCCGGCCTGTTCGGCATGAGCACCGGCATTGCGGTGGCCAGCGACGCGCCGTGGAAGACGCTGGACGAGCTGCTCGCCGATGCGAAGAAGCGCCCCGGCGCGATCAGCTGGGGCACGGTGGGGGCCACCAGCATCAACCGCATCTATGGCGAGCGGCTCGCGCGCATGAACGGCACCAGCTTCAACATGGTGCCCTTCAAGGGCGGCGGCGAGGCCTTCACGGCGCTGATCGGCCGCCACCTCGACGTCTACGGCGACCCCGGCTTCGGCCCGCAGGTGCAGGGCGGCAAGGTGCGGCTCCTGGCCGCCTTCACCGCCGAGCGCCTCAAGCGCTATCCGAGCGTGCCGACAGTGAAGGAGCTCGGCCACGAGCTCGTCATCGAGTCGCCGGTCGGCCTCGCGGCGCCGAAGAACCTGGACCCGAAGATCGCCGCGCGCCTGGCCGCGGCCTTCCGCAAGGCATCGGCCGATCCGGCCTATTTGAACCAGCTGGAACAGTTCGACATGCAGCCGAAGTGGATCGACGGCGAGGCCTACGCCGCCTATGCGAAGGCGCAGTTCGAGCGCGACGCGAAGATGCTGGCCGAGCTCGGCTTCAAGCCGGAGTGAGCGCCATGGACTTTTCCGCCTTCGACTTCCAGGGCCGCCACGTGTTCGTGGCCGGCGGCTCCAGCGGCATCAATTTCGGCATCGCGCAGGCCTTCGCGCGCGCCGGTGCGCGCATCACGGTCATCAGCCGGTCTGCGGACAAGGTGGCGACGGCCGCGCAGCAGTTGGAGGCCCTCGGCACCGAGGCGCTCGGCATCCCGGCGGACGTGCGCCAGCCCGAGGCGCTGGAACGCGCCTTCGCGCAGGCCGAGGAGCGCTTCGGCCCGATCGACGTGCTGGTCTCGGGCGCTGCCGGCAACTTCCTCGCCAGCGCGCTCGACATGTCGCCCAACGCCTTCAAGACGGTGGTCGACATCGACCTGCTGGGCAGCTTCAACGTCGCCCGGCTGGCGCACGCGCACCTGCGCCAGCCCGGCGCCTGCGTGATCCAGATCTCTGCCGGCCAGGCCTTCATCCCCACGCCCTTCCAGGCCCACGTGTGCGCGGCCAAGGCGGGCGTCGACATGCTGACGCAGGTGCTGGCGCTGGAGTGGGGTTCGCAGGGCATCCGCATCAACTCCATCGTGCCCGGGCCGATCGCCGACACCGAGGGCCTGAAGCGCCTCGCACCCACCGACGACACGATGGACGCGATGGCGCAGCGCGTGCCGCTGAAGCGCCTGGGCCGCATCGAGGACATCAGCCGCATGGCCATGCTGCTGGCCAGCGACTGGGGCTCGTACATCACGGGCGCGGTCATTCCGGTCGATGGCGGCCTCGCGTTGACCGGCCCGCGCGACTTCACTGCGGCGGCTGCGGCATCGAAGCGGGAGAAGGCATGAGTCTGCACCTGGCAAGCGCGCAGCGGGAGGAGGGCGACAGGCCGAGCAGCGGCCCGCAGCGCTACGTCCCCTTTTCCGAGCACCTGGGCCTGCGGGTCGAGCGCACCGACGGCGGCGAAGCCGTGGTGTCGGTGGAACTGCGTCCCGAATTGCTGAACAACCATGCGAGCGGCCATGGCGGCGTGCTGATGACCCTGCTCGACAGCGCGATGGCGCATGCCGCGCTCTCGCGCATCGGCTATGCGCGCGAGGTTGTCACCGTCGACATGCACATCGCCTTCATGCGGCCCACCAGCGGGCGGCTGCAGGCGCAAGGGCGCGCCACCGGCGGCGGCCGCTCGGTGTGCTTTTGCGAAGCCACCGTCACCGACGCCGGCGGCGAGGTGGCGGCGCGCGCCATGGGCACCTTCCGCTACCGCGAACCGACATGAGCGTTTCGGCCAATCGTTTTGGCCCGATCCGCGATTGTTGAAGCGCGTGCGGCGGCCGAGACTTCTCCCATCATTCAGGAGCTTCCATGACACGTATGCAGCGCCCCGTCCACGTGGTCGGCGTGGGCATGATCCCCTTCACCAAGCCCGGCGCCAGCGATCCCTACACCGTGATGGGTGCACGCGCCGCGAAGCTCGCGCTCGACGATGCCGGTGTCGACTACTCCCTGGTGCAGCAGGCCTACGTCGGCTACGTCTACGGCGACTCCACCGCCGGCCAGGCGGCCATCTATGGCGTCGGCCTCACAGGCATCCCGGTCTTCAACCTCAACAACAACTGCTCCACCGGTTCGAGTGCACTGTTCCTCGCGCGCCAGGCGGTCGAAAGCGGCGTGGTCGAATGCGCCATCGCGCTCGGCTTCGAGCAGATGCAGCCCGGCGCGCTCAAGGGCGCCTACGACGACCGGCCCTCGCCGATGGCGCGCTTCGCCGAGGTGATGACGCAGAAGCAGGGCTTCATCCCCGAAGCGCCGCGCGCGGCGCAGTTCTTCGGCGGCGCCGGCCGCGACTACATGGCGCAGCACGGCATCCGCCGCGACACCTTCGGCCGCATCTCGGTGAAGGCGCGCCAGCATGCGGCGCGCAATCCGCTGGCGGTGTTCCGCCAGACGCTGACGCTGGACGAGGTGATGGCCGCCCCCTTGGTGTTCGATCCGCTCACCCGTTTCCAGTGCTGCCCGCCGACCTGCGGCGCGGCCGCGGCGATCGTCTGCTCGGCCGAGTTCGCGAAGAAGCACGGCCTGGACATGCGCGTCGTGATCGCGGCGCAGGCCATGACCACCGACACGCCGTCCACCTTCGAGAGCCAGGACATGCGCAAGCTGGTGGGCTACGACATGACGGTCGCCGCGGCGAAGCAGGTGTACGAAGCCGCCGGCATCGGGCCCGAGGAACTGGACGTGGTGGAGCTGCACGACTGCTTCACCGCCAACGAGCTGATCACCTACGAGGCGCTGGGCCTCACGCCCGAGGGCACGGCGGAGCGCTTCATCGTCGAGGGCGACAACACCTACGGCGGCCGCGTGGTGACCAACCCGTCCGGCGGCCTGCTGTCCAAGGGCCATCCGCTCGGCGCCACCGGCCTTGCGCAATGCGCGGAACTGGTGTGGCAGCTGCGCGGCCGGGCCGAGCAGCGCCAGGTGGAAGGCGCGCGCCTCGCGCTGCAGCACAACCTGGGGCTGGGTGGCGCCTGCGTGGTCACGCTCTATCAGCGCAACTGAAAACAATGATCGATCGCCGCCATATCGGCCACACGTTGCCGCCCTTCGAGGTGGAAGTGGAAAAGGGCCGCCTGCGCTTCTTCGCCAAGGCCACCGGCCAGACCGACGCGGTCTACATCGATGAAGCTGCTGCACGCGACGCGGGGCATCCGGGCCTGCCGGTGCCGCCCACCTTCCTTTTCTGCCTCGAGATGGAATCGCCCAACCCGGCCGCCATCCGCGAGCTGCTTCGCATGGACTACCGCAGCCTGCTGCACGGCGAGCAGGGCTTCAGCTACCACGCGATGGCCTATGCCGGCGACACGCTGAGATTCCAGCAGCGCATCGATGACATCTACGACAAGAAGGGCGGGGCGCTCGAGTTCGTGGTGCGCGAGACGCGCGTGAGCAACCAGCGCGATGAACTGGTGGCCGAGTTGCGTTGCGTGACGGTGGTGCGCAATGGGTGACTTTGCCTTGATCCGGTTTCTGGGGCGGGATCAGGCCGGCGGGGCGCGCTGCTCCGCTCATGTCCCCCGGCGGCCTGCGGCCTCCTCCTCCTTTACTTCGCTGCGCAGCGCGCCCCGCCGGCCTGATCCTGGGAGCAGCGTGGGTGTTCACGGGCTGAGAACGCGCAGCGCTCCCAAGCCGAGGGCGGCGGGTGCCCGATGGAGCGAAGTAAAGGAGGAGCAGCGGGCGCAGCCCGCTGCGGGGGACATGAGCGGAATCGGGCACCCGGTGCCCTCGGCTCGCCCCAACCGTCAAGGCGAGAGGCCAACCCAATGACCACCACAACCCTCCCGGACTGGAACACGCTGCAGCCCGGCGACACGCTCCCCGCGCTGGAATTGCCACCGATCACCCGCCTCGCACTCGCGCTGTATTGCGGTGCCTCCGGCGACCACAACCCGATCCACGTCGACACCGACTTCGCCCAATCCGCCGGCATGCCCGACGTGTTCGCGCACGGCATGCTGTCGGCCGCCTGGCTGGGACGGCTGTTGACGAACTGGGTGCCGCAGTCGGCGATCCGTTCGCTCGATGTGCGCTTCGCCGCCATCACCCATGTGGGCGAGCGCATCACATGCACTGGCAGGGTCGCCGAGAAGTTCGAACACGAGGGCCGGCGCTGCGTGCGGCTGCAGATCGTGACGGCCAACCAGGACGGCATCGTCAAGCTGAGCGGCGAGGCGCTGCTCACATTGAACTGACACAGGACATAGGAGACAACACATGAACCGCAAACTCGAAGGCAAGGTTGCCATCGTTTCCGGCTCCGGCCGCGGCATCGGGCGCGAGATCGCGCTCAAGCTGGCGAGCGAAGGGGCCAGCGTCGTCATCAACGACCTCGACGCCGAACCAGCGCTGCAGACCGTCGCCGACATCGTGGCCGCAGGCGGCAGCGCCACCGCCTGCGGCGGCAGCGTGACGGACAGCGGCTTTGCCGACCGCTTCGTGCGCACCGCCGTCGACAGCTACGGCGGCCTGGACATCATCGTCAACAACGCCGGCTACACCTGGGACAACGTGGTGCAGAAGATGACCGACGAGCAGTGGGAAGCCATGCTCGCGGTGCACCTGACCGCGCCTTTCCGCATCCTGCGCGCGGCCTCCAATTTCATCCGCGATGCCGCCAAGCGCGAGGCCGACGAAGGCCGCGAGGTATTCCGCAAGGTAGTCAACATCTCCTCGACCTCCGGCGTCTACGGCAACGCGGGCCAGGCCAACTACGCGGCCGCCAAGGCCGGCATCAACGGGTTGACCAAGGCGATGGCCAAGGAATGGGGCCGCTACAAGGTCAACGTCAACAGCGTCGCCTTCGGGCTCATCAAGACGCGTTTGACCGAAGCGGACGCCAGCGCCGGCGCCAGCATCGACATCGAAGGCCGGCAGATCAAGGTGGGCGTCAACCCGCAGATCCTGAAGAACGCGGAAGCCATGATCCCGCTGGGCCGCGGCGGCACGCCGCAAGAAGCGGCCGGCGCGGTCTACCTGTTCTGCATTCCGGAATCCAACTACGTGAGCGGCCAGGTGCTGGTCTGCGGAGGCGGGCGGCCGTGATGAACCCCACCCGGCCGTGGATGACGGAAGAACTGGAGATGCTGCGCGACAGCGCGCGCCGCTTCTTCGAACGCGAATGCGTTCCCAACGAGACGCGCTGGCGCGCGCAGCACCATGCCGACCGCGACATCTGGACCCAGGCCGGTGCAGCCGGCCTGCTGTGCGCCAGCATCCCCGAGGAATACGGTGGTGGCGGCGGCAGCTTCCTGCACGAGGCGGTGATCTGCGAGGAGCAGATGCGCGCCATGGCGCAAGCCTTCAGCAACAACGTGCACAGCGGCATCGTCGCCCACTACCTGCTGGCCTACGGCACCGAGGAACAGAAGCGCCGCTGGCTGCCCCGGATGGCCAGCGGCGAGCTGGTGGCGGCCATCGCGATGACCGAGCCCGGCGCCGGCACCGACCTGCAGCGCATCAAGACGCAGGCGCGGCGCGATGGCGACCATTGGCGCATCAGCGGCAGCAAGACCTTTATCACCAACGGCATGCACGCCGGCCTCGTCTGCGTCGCAGCGAAGACGGATGCCGCGGGTGGCGCCAAGGGGATTTCGCTGCTGATGGTGGAGACCGAAGGCACGGCGGGCTTTCGCCGCGGGCCGCTCTTGGACAAGATGGGCCAGAAGACGCTGGACACCACCGAGCTCTTCTTCGACGACGTGCGTGTGCCGGTCGAGAACCTGCTCGGCGCCGAGGAGGGCCGCGGCTTCCCGCAGCTGATGGCGCAGCTGCCGCGCGAGCGCATGCTGATCGCCGTCGGTGCGGTGGCGAGCATGCAGCGCGCGATCGGCGAGACGCTCGAGTACGTGCGCGACCGCCAGGTGTTCGGCGAGCCGCTGCTGAAGATGCAGAACACCCGCTTCAAGCTCGCCGAGTGCGAAACGCAGGCGCAGGTGGCGCGCGCGTTCGTGGACGACTGCATCGCCCGATTGATGCGGAACGAACTGGACGTGCCGACCGCAGCGATGGCCAAGTGGTGGACCACCGACGCCTGCTGCCGCATCGTCGACGAGTGCCTGCAGCTGCACGGCGGCTACGGCTTCATGAACGAATACCCGATCGCGCGGCTCTATGCCGACGTGCGCGTCGGCCGCATCTACGGCGGCGCCAACGAGGTGATGAAGGAAATCATCGCCCGCGCCATGGAGAAGCAATGATGGTTCAGGGCGAAGGTCCGCACTTCCGCTTCTGGCCCAAAGGCGTCGCGCGCGAGCTGGTCGTGCCGCAGGCGACGCTCGCGGAGTACCTCGAGCTCGCGGCGCGGCGCTATCCGCAGAAGGCTGCGATCGTCTACTGCGGCAGCGTCATCCGCTATGCCGAGCTCCAGCAGCGCGTGGCTGCGATGGCAGCCTGGCTGCGCGACACGCTCGCGCTCAAGCGCGGCGACCGCGTGCTGGTGGCCAGCCAGAACTGCCCGCAGTTCGTGATCGCCTGCTACGCGATCCTGCGCGCGGGCGGCGTCGTTGTGCCCGTGAATCCCATGAGCAAGGCCCGGGAGGTCCGCTACTACGCCGAGAACAGCGGCGCGCGCATCGCGTTCGTGGCGCAGGAGCTTCTTGCGCACTTCGAGCCGGGCTTGTTCGACCGGATCGTCGTGCACGCGTACGCCGAGGCCGTGGGGGACAGCGCCGACGAAATTCCGGATTGGGTGCTTGCTCCGCTGCGTCCGATCTCGCGCCCGGATTGCGCAGGCTGGGCCAGCGTGCCGGCGGCCGGCGATGGCGCCGACCCGGATATCCGCCCCACGGACCTCGCCATCCTGCCCTACACCTCGGGCACCACCGGCCACCCCAAGGGCTGCATGCACACCCACCAGACGGTGATCGCCTCCCTGGCCGCCTCGCACGTCTGGAAGGGCCTGCATTGCGAGACGGTGGTGCTCGCGGTCGCACCGCTGTTCCACATGCTCGGCCTGCAGAACGGCATGAACATGCCGATCTTCCTGGGCGGCACCTCGGTGATGCTCCCGCGCTGGAATCCGGCCCTCGCCGCCCGGCTGATCGAGCGCCACCGCGTCACCGCATGGACGGCCCCGCCGGCGATGATCCTGGACTTCTTCTCGCATCCCGAGGTGGCGCAGCGCGACATCTCCAGCCTGACTCTCCTCTCCGGCGGCGCCGCGGCGATGCCGGAAGCGGTGGCGACGATGATGCAGCAGCGTTACGGCATCACCTACAACGAGGGCTACGGCCTGACGGAGACGGCCTCCTTCCTGCAGGCCAACCCGCTCGCGCGCGGCAAACGCCAGTGCCTGGGCATCCCGGCGCAGGGGGTGGACACCCGCATCGTGGACCCGGAGACGCTGAAGGAACTGCCGCGGGGCGAGGTGGGCGAGCTGGTCACCCACGCGCCGCAGAACACCATCGGCTACTGGCGCAACCCGCAGGCCGACCGCGAAGCCTTCTTCGAGCTGGAGGGCAAGCGCTTCTTCCGTACCGGCGACCTGGCCTACGTGGACGAGGAAGGCTACTTCTTCATGCGCGACCGCCTGAAACGGATGATCAACAGCTCGGGCTACAAGGTCTGGCCGGCCGAGGTGGAGAACATGATGTACGAGCACCCGGCGATCCACGAGGCCTGCATCATCGGCGTGCCCGACGCCAGGCAGGGCGAGGCGGTGAAGGCGATCGTCTCGCTCAAGCCCGGCTTCCGCGGCGAGGTGACCGAGCAGGACATCGTCGATTGGGCACGCGGCCGCATGGCGGTCTACAAGGCGCCCCGTCTCGTCGAATTCATGGACGCTTTGCCCAAGTCGGGCACCGGCAAGATCCTCTGGCGTGAGCTGCAGGAGCAGCACCGCGCCGCGGCTCAAAAGGAATCCACATGAGCGAGACACCGGTTCGCTTCGAGCGCCGCGGCACCACGGCCGTCGTGACCCTCGACAACCCCGCCACCCGCAACTCGCTCACCCCCGAGCTGAAGGAGGGCCTGGCCGCCGCCATCGCCCGGGTCAAGGCCGACAGCGGCATCCGTGCCGTGGTGATCACCGGCGCCAATGGCGCCTTCTGCGCGGGCGGCGACCTGCGCGGCATCGCCGCCGCCGACACGCTGGAAAGCGACGGTCTGCGTGCGCGCATGCAGGGCACGCACGCGATCTTTCGCGAGCTGCTGTCGCTGGACCGCCCCGTCATCGCCGCGGTGGACGGCGCGGCCTACGGCGCCGGCTTCAGCCTGGCGCTGGCGGCGGACTTCGTGCTGGTGACGCGGCGTGCCCGCTTCTGCATGGTCTTCATGCGGATCGGGCTCGTCCCGGACTGCGGCGCCACCTACACCCTGCCGCGCATCGTCGGCGCGCAGCGCGCCCGCGAGCTGTTCCTCTCGGCCAGGGAGTTGGACGCGCGGGAGGCGCTGGCGCTCGGCATCGCCATGGAGCAGCACGAGCAGGCCGCGCTGCTGCCGCGGGCACTGGCCCTGGCGGACAGCTTCGTCGGCGCCTCGCCGCTGGCCGTGGGCCTGGTCAAGCGCATCGCGCTCGACGCGGGCGCCATGGAAGCCGCCTTCGAGGCCGAGGCCAACGGCCAGGCCCTGTGCTTCCAGACCACGCCGCACCGCGAGGCGGTGGAGAGATTTTTCGACAAAGAGCCGCCGGCCTTTCAGTGGCCGGCGCGCACGGACAAGGAGTGAACGCATGAACAGGATGGTGGAGAACAAGGTCGTCGTCGTCACCGGTGCCGGCGGCGGCATCGGCCGCGACATCGCGCTGGCCATGGCGCACGAAGGCGCCCGGGTCGTGGTCAACGACATCGGCGCCTCGGTCGGCGGCGAGGGCCAGGACGTAGGCCCCGCGCAGGCCGTGGTCAACGAGATCGAGGCCTTCGGCGGGCAGGCGGTGGCCAATACCGACAGCGTGTCGGAGCCGGCCGCCGCGGCACGCATCGTCGGCACGGCGGTGGAGGCCTTCGGCCGCATCGACGTCGTCGTCAACAACGCCGGCATCCTGCGCGACCGCTTCTTCCACAAGATGAGTGCGGAGGAATGGGATGCGGTCATCAAGGTGCACCTGTACGGCAGCTTCTACGTGAGCCGCGCCGCGGCCACGCACTTCAAGGAGCAGGAAAGCGGCTGCTTCGTGCACATGACCTCCACCTCCGGGCTGGTCGGCAACTTCGGCCAGGCCAACTACAGCGCGGCGAAGCTCGGCATCGCGGCGCTGTCGAAGTCGATTGCGCTCGACATGCAGAAGTTCCACGTGCGCTCCAATTGCATCTCGCCCTTTGCCTGGAGCCGGATGATCGGCTCGATCCCGACCGAGACGCCCGAGGAGCAGGCGCGCGTCGACCGCCTGAAGCAGATGACGCCGGCCAAGATCGCGCCGCTCGCCGTCTGCCTGGCCAGCGATGCCGCCAAGGATGTCAACGGCCAGATCTTCGCCGTTCGCAACAACGAGATCTTCCTCATGAGCCAGCCGCGGCCGGTGCGCTCGGTGCACCGCAGCGAAGGCTGGAGCCCGCAGACCGTGGCCAGCCATGCGCTGCCGGCGCTGAAGGCGAGCTTCTACGAGCTCGATCGTTCGGCCGACGTGTTCAGCTGGGATCCGATCTGAGGCGCCATGACGATTCAGACTCTCAACGAAGGCGTGCAGGCCTTCAATCAGCGCGAGCTGGACGCCGGCCGCTTCGTCCTCCAGTGCTGCAGTGGTTGCGGCCGCTATGTGTACTACCCGCGCGAGGGCTGTCCGCACTGCGGCAGCACCGCGCTCGAATGGAAGCGCTTCAGCGGTCACGGCACCGTGCATGCCGTGACGACCGTGCGGCGCAAGCCGGTGGACGGCGGTGACCTCAACGTCAGCCTGATCGATCTGGACGAAGGCGTGCGTCTCATGAGCCGCGTCGACAACCTTGCGCCCGACGCGGTGCGCATCGGCCAGCGCGTCAGGGCGCGGGTGCAGGTGAAGGATGGCCGCGGACTTGTTCTGTTCGATGCCATCGAAGGCGCGCAACCATGAGCGCCCGACTCAAAGCCCTGCGCGGCAGCGCCACGATCGCCGGCGTCGCCACCTTCGGCTGCGGCGAGACGCCGGGCTTCACCGACATGGAACTGCTGGCGCGCTCGGCCCACGCGGCCGTGGCCGACGCCGGCTTGACGATGCGCGACATCGACGGCCTCTGCACCGCGAGCGCCTCCGCCGCGATGTGGGCCCTGCCGGTGGTCGAGTACCTCGGCCTCAACCCGCGCTATATCGACGGCACGATGCTCGGCGGCAGCAGCTTCATCGCGCACCTGCTGCCCGCGATGCAGGCGATCCGCGCCGGCCAATGCAGCGCGGTGCTCGTCTGCTACGGCAGCGCGCAGCGCAGCGCCGCTTTCGGCCGGCGCGAGATCGTGGCCGCGCGCCGCTTCCTCGACCCACAGCCCTACGAGCATCCTTACGAGCCGATGCTGCCGGTGTCGGCCTACGCGCTGGCCGCCTCGCGCCACATGCATGAATTCGGCACCACGCGCGAGCAGCTTGCCGACGTGGCGGTGGCGGCGCGCGCGTGGGCCCGGCTCAACCCCGAGGCCTTCATGCGCGAGCCGCTCACCCGCGATGAGGTGCTCGGCTCGCGCATGGTCTCGGACCCGCTCACCGTGCGCGACTGCTGCCTGGTCACCGACGGCGGCGGCGCCTGCGTGCTGGTGAGCGCCGAGCGCGCGCGGGACCTGCCGAAGAAGCCGGTCTACGTGCTCGGCAATGCCACGGCGGTGTGGAACCGGCAGATCTCCTCGATGGCGGATCTCACCGTCACCGCGGCCAGCCAGTCGGGCCGCGAGGCCTTCGCGATGGCGGGGCTGGCGCCCAAGGACATCGACCTCGTGCAGCTCTACGACGCCTTCACCATCAACACGCTGCTGTTCCTCGAAGACCTGGGCTTCTGCCCCAAGGGCGAGGGCGGCAGCTTCGTCGCCGACGGCACCATCGCGCCGGGCGGCCGGCTGCCGGTCAACACCAACGGCGGCGGCCTGTCCTGCGTGCACCCCGGCATGTACGGCATCTTCGCGTTGATCGAAGCCGTTCGGCAGCTGCGCGGCGAATGCGGCGAACGCCAGGTGAAGAACGCGCACACCGCCATCGCCCATGGCAACGGCGGCATGTTGTCCAGCCAGGCCACCGCCGTCCTCGGCACCGCCGAAGCACTTTGAGGAAGCAAGCATGATCCGCGACCCGCAAACCCTGCAGGCCCTGCTCGACGCCGTCGAGCGCTTCGTGCGCGAACGGCTGGTGCCGGCCGAAGCGCAGGTGGCCGAGACCGACGAAATCCCTGAGGACATCGTGCGCGAGATGAAGGCGCTCGGCCTCTTCGGCCTGACCGTGCCCGAGGAATACGGCGGCCTGGGCGTGACAATGGAAGAGGAGGTGATGGTGATGCTGGCCATGGGCCAGACCTCGCCCTGCTTCCGCTCGCTCTTCGGCACCACCGTGGGCATCGGCTCGCAGGGCATCCTGTTGGACGGCACCGAGGCGCAGAAGAAGAAGTACCTGCCGCTGCTCGCGACCGGCGAGCTGATCGCCTCCTTCGCGCTGACCGAGCCCGACGCCGGCTCCGACGCGGCCTCGCTGCGCACCACGGCCATTCGCGAGGGCGAGCACTACATCGTCAACGGCACCAAGCGCTTCATCACCAACGCGCCGCATGCCGGCATCTTCACGCTGATGGCGCGAACCGATCCGGAAGACAAGGGCGCGGGCGGCGTCTCGGCCTTCATCGTGGAGGCGAACACGCCCGGCATCACCATCGGCCGCAAGGACCGCAAGATGGGCCAGCGCGGCGCCCACACGGCCGACGTCATCTTCGAGAACTGCCATGTGCCGGCCGGGCAACTGATCGGCGGCCGCGAAGGCCAGGGTTTCAAGACGGCGATGAAGGTGCTGGAGAAGGGCCGCATCCACATCGCCGCCATCTGCGTCGGCGTGGCCGAGCGCATGCTGCGCGACGCGCTGAACTACGCCATCGAGCGCAAGCAGTTCGGCCAGCCCATCGCCGAGTTCCAGCTGGTGCAGGCGATGCTGGCCGACAGCCAGGCCGAGATCTACGCCGCGCGCAGCATGGTGATCGATGCCGCGCGCCGGCGCGACGAAGGCCGCAACGTCTCGACCGAGGCCTCCTGCTGCAAGCTCTTCGCTTCCGAGATGTGCGGCCGCGTGGCGGATCGCGCGGTGCAGATCTTCGGCGGCGCCGGCTACATCGCCGACTACGGCATCGAGCGCTTCTATCGCGATGTGCGCCTGTTCCGCCTGTACGAAGGCACGACGCAGATCCAGCAGATCGTCATCGCCCGCAACCTGGTGCGCGAAGCGATGCGTTGAGTTTTTCCCCACCCACCCGAGGAGACAAGACCATGAAGACATCGAAGATGCGAAGACTCTGCATTGCCGCCGGCCTGGCTGCGCTGCTGGCCCCGCCGGCCCTGGCGCAAACGGCCTATCCGAGCCAGCAGCTCAAGCTGGTGGTGCCGTACCCCGCCGGCGGTGCGACCGACACCCTGGCGCGCACCATCGGGCAGAAGCTGCAGGAAGCCTGGGGGCAGCCGGCGGTGGTGGAGAACCGCCCGGGCGCCGGCGGCACCATCGGCAATGGTTTCGTCGCCAAGGCGCCGGCCGACGGCCACACCCTGCTCATCGCCATCACCGCGCTGATCCAGCAGCCCTCGCTGATGGAGAAGCTGCCCTACGATCCGCTGAAGGACTTCGCACCCGTCACCATGATCGCGCGCAGCCCGAGCATGCTGGCCGTGCCGCTGGACTCGCCCGCGAAGAACCTGAAGGAGTTCATCGCGATGGTGAAGGCCAGTCCGGCCAAGTACAACTTCGGCAGCTACGGCGCCGGCACCTCCTCGCACATCCAGGGCGCGCTCCTGAACATGCAGGCCGGCATCGACCTCGTGCACGTGCCCTTCCAGGGGGCGGCACCGCTGGTGACCAACCTGGTCGGCGGCCAGCTGGCCTCGGCCTTCATCGACAGCGCCAGCGCGCGGCCGCATCTCAAGTTGATGCGCCCGCTGGCGGTGACCGGCACGCAGCGCCTGCCCGGGCTGCCGGATGTGCCCACCTTCGCCGAGCTGGGCTACCACTCCTTCGACCCTTACGGCTGGTTCGGCGTGTTCCTGCCCGCCGCGACGCCGGCGCCGGTGGTGCACAAGCTCTCGGACGAGATCGACCGCATCCTGCGCCTGCCGGAGGTCACGGCCAAGATCGAGGCGCTGGGCCTGCAGGTGGGCGGCGGCAAGCCGGAAGAGTTCCAGAAGGTAGTGCGCACGGATGCGGCCATTTACGCCAGGATCATCAAGGACGCCAACATTCGGCTGGCGCCGTGAGCCTGCTCGTCATTTGAAATATGGGCGATCCGGACCGAAACTTCAGGCGCTGCGGATACGCCTCCATGCCGCGGCTGAACGGAAAGGACTCGATATGAAGATCGTCGTCATCGGCGGCAGCGGCCTCATCGGATCGAAACTGGTGAAGAAGCTTCGCGACAAGGGACACGAGGCAGTCGCCGCCTCGCCCTCGCAAGGTGTCAACGCCCTGACCGGCGAAGGCCTGGCCGAGGTCCTGGTGGGCGCGCAGGTCGTCGTGGATGTGGCGAACTCGCCGTCGTTCGAGGACGCCGCCGTCTTGAACTTCTTCGAGACCTCGGGCCGCAACCTCCTTGCCGCGGAACAGGCTGCCGGCGTCGGACATCACGTAGCGCTGTCGGTCGTGGGCACCGAACGGCTTCTCGAAAGCGGCTACTTCCGCGCCAAGATGGCGCAAGAGAACCTGATCAAGGCGTCGCCCGTCCCCTACACCATCGTGCGTGCGACGCAGTTCTTCGAGTTCGCCGGAAGCATCGCCCACACGAGCACCGAAGGAGAGACGGTTCGACTGTCCCCGGCGCTCGTGCAGCCCATGGCGGCGGAGGACGTCGCAGAGGCGCTGTCGGAGGTTGCACTCGAAGCGCCGATCAACGGCATGCTCGAGATCGCGGGGCCGGCGCCGCTGGGCCTGGACAAATTCGTCGGCCAGTTCCTGAGCGCCACCGGAGACGCCCGCAAAGTGGTCACCGATCCCGCTGCGCTCTACTTTGGCCTGGCGCTGGACGACCAGTCGCTCACCCCGGGAAAGAACCCGCGCCTCGGCAAGATCGCCTTCGCGGATTGGCTCAACCGCCCCAAGGAAGCGCGGTAGGGCGATCGACGGCGGTATAGGAGAGCGCGAGAGGGTGCTCGGTCATGGTCAATCCAGCATCAAGGCGTGGGTGGCGGTCGAAGCGATTGCTAGCGCGATGCGGGCGTGCTCGAGCAGCGCCTGCGCGCCATCGAGATTGGCGGCGACGCCGTAGACGATGTGGTCCGGGCGCACCAGCGCCGCGCTGCAGTCCTGCGTTTCGAACCAGCGCGCAATGACGCCATCGGCCTCTGAGAATCCGATCAGGCCGTCCATGTCTCCGGTGTCGCGCAGGCAGACCGCTTTCGCATGCAGGGACCGAAGACCGGCGGCCAGGTGGGCGAACTGTTCGTCCGAAGGCGCGTCGCGCAGGAACAGCAGGAAGCCGCGAGGCAGCAGGTCGTCCATCATCTGCGCGGCGCCCTGCGGGCCGAGCCGTCCCACCGCCTGAGGGAAAGGCGTCCCTGCGGCGCCTTGTCCGCCGTCGATCAGGCCGTGGCGCACGCCGGGCAGAAGGCTCTGGCGCAACTGCATCCTGACCTCGCCGCCTTGCTGCTCGCGCAGGGCGCGATCGCGCTCGGCAGCGCGTTCGGCGTCGCGCTCGCAGATGATCTGGCCCAGGCGCTTCACGGTGCGGGTGGTCTCCTCGACCTGCGGGCCGCGTTCCGTGCCGTAGCTGTCCAGCAGCGCCTCGGGCGCATCGCCCTGCAGCACCCAGTCGAGCTTCCACGTCAGGTTGAGGGCGTCGCGCAAACCCTGGCACATGCCCTGCGCCAGGAAGGGCGGCATCTGGTGCGCCGCGTCGCCGGCCAGCAGCACGCGTCCCTGCCGCCACTGCGCGAGGACGACCGCATGGAAGCGGTAGGTCGCGGCCCGCCAGATGCGCGCCTCGTGCGGCGCGAGCCAGGGCGAGAGCAGGGTCCAGATCGCGTCGTGCGGCATCTCGCGCTGCCCGGCCTCGTGCGGCAGCAGCAGGAATTCCCAGCGCCGGTGCGTGCCGGGCCCCACCACGTAGGTGCAGGGTCGTGCCGGGTCGCAGTACTGGATGTTGGTGGCCGGCAGGCGGGGGAGCGTGTCCTCGTTGACATGCATGTCGACCACGATCCAGGGCTCGTCGAACTCCAGGCTCTTGAGGCCGAGGCCGAGCTGCTTGCGCGTGGGGCTGGTGCCGCCGTCGCAGGCGACCACGTAGCGCGCCCGCAGCTGTGCCGGCGTGCCGTCCGGCGCCTGCGCGGAAAGCATCGCGTACCCGCCTTCTTCCTGAACCGACGTGACTTCATGGCCCAGGTGGACCGACACCGACGGCATCTCGCCCACGGCGCGGCGCAACGCGGCTTCGAGCGCCGGCTGGTTGAAGGTGTACGAAGGCGCCCAGGCCAGCGGGTAGGGCGAGGGGCCCATGTCGAAATGCTGGATCGGCTTGCCGTCGGCGCCCTGGTAGATCGTCGGGCGATAGGGCGTCATGTGGGGCGCCAGCGCGCCTGCGATGCCGATTTCCTGGAAGGTGCGCAGCGCCTCGTGATCCAGCGCGAAGGCGCGTGGCAGCGGATAGATCTGGTCGGACTTGTCGAACACGGCCACGCGCCGGCCGCGCCGGCCGAGCAGCGCGGCCAGCGAGGCGCCGACCGGGCCGAAGCCGATGACGGCGACATCGACGGGCTCGCCGAAGGTGTGAATCACTTGTTGTCTCCAGATGCAGGAATTATAAAATTGTGCATAAAAAATAGATTTATGCACCAAGGGTTCTTCCGGATGGCTTGCCGGGTCCTGCTTGAAGAAAAATGCACAAAACCAGCTTTGTGCATCAAACAACCAAGGAGACGAGATGACGATGATGAAAGCCGCCCGACTTCACAAGGTCGGCGCCCCGATGGAAATCGAGCAACTGCCCATTCCGCAGCCCGCCGCCAACGACGTGCAGGTGCGGGTGCATGCCTGCGGCATCGTGCCGAACCTGGGCAACATCCTCGCGAACTGGACCACCTGGTTCCCCGAGCTGCCGCTGCCGCCGTTGCCCGCGGTCTTCGGGCTGGACCCGGCCGGCGAGGTGACGGCCGTCGGCTCCCACGTCCACACCTGGAAGCCGGGCGACCGCGTGTACGTAAACCCGAGCCTGTACTGCGGCGGCTGCCGCGCCTGCCGCAACGGCGACCTGATCAACTGCACGCACTACGCCTTCAGCGGCTACTTCGGCTTCTCGCAGAACTCGCTCAAGCTCTACAAGAACTATCCCTACGGCGGCCTGTGCGAATACATGATCGCGCCCCAGTACGCGCTGGTGAAGCTGCCCGACAACGTGAGCTTCAACCAGGCCGCGCGCTTCGGCTACCTGGGCACCATGTACTCGGCGATGCGCAAGGCCAAGGTGGGGCCCGGCCGCAGCGTGCTGATCAACGGCATCAGCGGCACGCTGGGCATCGGCGGCGCGCTGTTCGGCCTGGCGATGGGCGCCACGCGCATCCTCGGCACCGGCCGCAACAAGGAGCTGCTCGAGCGCGTGAAGGCGCTGGCGCCGGATCGCATCGAGGTGTTCTCCAACGCGAACGGCGAGGCCATCGATACCTGGGCCAAGGCGCGCACCGACGGCCTGGGCGTGGACACCTTCATCGATGCGCTGGGCCCGGGCGCGCCGCATGAGTCCCTGCAGCAGGGCATCCGCGCGCTCAAGCGCGGCGGCCGCGCCTTCAACATCGGCGCCATCGCCGGCATGGTGGGCATGGACCTGCACACGATGATGGACGAGCAGCAGAGCATCGAAGGCTCGGCCTGGTTCACGGCCGGCGAGGGCCAGGACATGGCCGACATGGCCGAGGCCGGAACGCTCGACCTCTCGGTGTTCGAGCATGTCCGCTATCCGCTGGACCGCATCAACGAGGCAATCTCCGGCATCGCGACGCGCAACGGCGGCTTCAGCAACTTCGTCATCAACCCCTGAACGGCGGCGCACCATGAAGATCAGACGCGTAGTGGCCGGCACCGGCGCCGGCGGCAAGTCCCAGCTGTTCTCGGACGCCGTGGCGCCGCGCAGCGTCGAGTTGAAGTCCTTGCCCGGCTTTGCCGCCGCGCTGCTGTGGTCCACGCGGGCGGACGACACGGTGGGGCGCGGTGAAGTCGTCGACCGCAGCCCGCAGGTCGGCTTTGCGCCTGCCGAGGGCGAGACGCGATTGATGTTCGTCACCTTTCCGCCCGACGCCGTCATGACGCGCGCGGACTTCGATGCGGCGGCCTTCGGCGCCGAGTTCGCCGCGCGGGTGCCGGGACTGGCCGAGACCTTCGAGCCCAATCATCCGGGCATGCACACCACCGACAGCATCGACTACGACGTGGTGCTGGAAGGCGAGATCACGCTCGAACTCGACGACGGCGCGCAGGTGCTGCTGCGCCGGCACGACGTGGCCGTCCAGCACGGCAACCGCCATGCGTGGCGCAATCCCGGCGACCGGCCGGCGACCATGCTCTTCGTGCTGATCGGCACGCAGCGCAAGGAGTGATCCATGCATAACATCGCCGCCATGCACAAAAACGAATCCATGGACTACACACCCACCCTCGTCGAACAGGCCTTCGGGCGCTTGCGCCAGGACGTTCTTGCGGGAACCTTCGCCGCCGGCGCCAAGCTCAAGCTCGACGAGCTGCAGACCGTCTACGGCTTCTCGAGCAGCCCTTTGCGCGAAGCGCTCAGCCGCCTTGCGCAGGAGGGCCTGGTGCGCGCCGACGAGCGCCGGGGCTTCCGCGTCGCGGCGATCTCCGCCGAGGATCTGGCAGACATCACCCGCATGCGCGTGATGCTGGACGTGCCGGCGCTGCGCGAAGCGATCGCGCATGGCGACGATGCGTGGGAGGCCAGCATCCTGGCCGCCTTCCATCGCCTGGAGAAGGTGGAGTCGCGCCTCGGCGACGGCCCGGTGGTGCTCGACGACGCATGGAGCGAGTTGCACCGCGCCTTCCATCTCGCCCTGGTCGCCGCCTGTCCCTCGGAACGCCAGCTCAGCTGGAGCGCCAGCCTGTTCGACCAGGCCGAGCGCTATCGGCGCTTCTCCGCGCGCTTTCGCAAGACGGCGCGCCGCAAGTCGAACGAGCACCGCAAGATCATGGATGCGACCTTGCGGCGCGACGCGGAGACCGCCTGCGCGATGCTGGAGGAACACATCCTCAGCACGCAACGCAACGTGCAGGCCGCCCTGAGGGTGGCGGAAGCCGAGGCCTAGGATGCTCAAGGTCAGCCGGCCCACGCCCTCGCATTTCGGCATCTTCGTCACCGACCTGGAACGGATGGTGGCCTTCTACACCGAGACCTTCGAGCTCACGATCACGGATCGCGGCGTCGGCCGGACGTTCAAGAACGAGCTGGTCTTCACCAGCGCCAGTCCCGACCAGCATCACCAGCTGGTGCTCGCCTCGGGCCGTCCGGCCGAAGCCACCTTCAGCACGGTGATGCAGATCTCCTTCGTGGTGCCGAGCATCCAGCATCTGCGCGACATCTCGGCGCGCGCCGAAGCGCGGGGCGCGACCCAGATCCGCGGCCTCAACCACGGCAATGCGCTGTCGGTGTACATGCTCGACCCCGAGGGCAACACGGTCGAGATCTACATCGACACGCCGTTCTACGTCTCGCAGCCGCATGGCGACCCGCTGGACCTCGCCAAGGACGACGAGACGCTGATGCGCGAGACCGAAGCGATCTGCCGCCGCGACCCCAGCTTCATGCCGCTGGCGCAATGGCAGGCGCAGTTCCAGGCCAAGGCGCCGGCTGCGGCCTGAGCGCGCGTTCCACCCTTTCTTTTCCTTTCTCAGTTTGGAGTTCCCATGAAGCTTTTGTCCTTTGTCCTGCAAGGCCGCGAAACCTGGGGCGCTGTCGTCGGCGACAGCGTCGTCGACCTGGGCCGCGCCATGCCGACGCATGCGAGCCTCGCCGACTACATCGCCTCGGGCGACTACACGCGGGCCGCGCAGCATGTCGAGGGCCTGGCCCCGGCCGCGAAGCTGGCGGACATCCGCTTCCTGCCCGTGATTCCGCGCTCCGAGAAGATCATCTGCGCCGTGCGCAACTACATGGACCATCACCAGGAGGTGCTGGCCGCGGGCATGCAGCGCGAGCTCTCCGCAGAGCCGCCGATCTTCCTGCGCGTGTGGCGATCGCAGTGCGCGCACAACGAGCCCATCGTGCGGCCACGGGTGTCGGAATCGCTCGATTGGGAAGGCGAGCTCGCGGTCATCATCGGCAAGGGCGGGCGCGACATCGCCGAAGCGAACGCCTACGACCATGTGGCCGGCTATGCCTGCTACAACGACGGCAGCGTGCGCGAGTGGCAGTTCCACGCCAAGCAGATCGCCTCGGGCAAAAACTTCGAATCGACCGGCGGCTTCGGCCCCTGGATGGTGACCGCGGACGAGATCGCGCCCGGCCGCGAGCTCAAGCTCGAGACGCGGCTCAACGGCGAAGTGGTGCAGTCCAGTCACACGGGGCACATGATCTTCAGCATCCCGAAGCTGATCAACTACGCCTCGACCATCTTCACGCTCACGCCCGGCGACGTGATCGCGACCGGCACCCCGGCCGGCGTCGGCTGGAGCAAGAAGCCGCCGCGCTTCATGAAGGCCGGCGACGTCTGCGAGGTCGAGATCGAGGGCATCGGCGTGCTGCGCAATCCGATCGTCGACCAGGACTGACGCGCGGCGTCCGACCACTGCTGCCGCCAAGCACGGCAGCACCCCACAACAAGACGGAGACACACCATGCGGCGCAGACAGCTGGTCGGCGCGGGCCTTGCCTTGGCCTGCGCGGCACCTTTCGCGGTTCACTCGCAGGCCTTCCCGGATCGGCCGATCAAGATCGTCCAGGGCTTCGCGGCCGGCGGCAATGCCGACACCATCGCCCGCGTGGTCAGCACCGAGATGGGCAAGGGCCTGGGCCAGCCCTTCGTCGTGGAGGCGCAGACGGGAGCCGGCGGCACCATCGCCTCCGCCGCCGTCGCGCGCGCCAAGCCCGACGGCTACACGCTGCTGCTGGCCACCGGCGGGCATGCGGTGGCGGGGGCGCTGTACGGCAAGCTGGGCTACCAGACGGTGTCCGATTTCCAGATGATCTCTACCATCACCTACTTTCCCTTCCTGCTGGTGGTGCGCGCCGATTCGCCCTACCGCAGCCTGGCCGAGCTGCTCGCGGCCGCGCGTGCCGACGCGCGCAGCCTGTCGTACGGCTCTGCCGGCATCGGCTCGACGCACCATCTGGCGGGGGAACTGCTGGTGAAGAGCGCGAAGGTCGAGCTGCTGCACGTGCCCTACCGCGGCGACGCCGCCTCGGTGACCGCGCTGCTCGGCGGCGAGGTTCCGCTCATCATCGCGCCGCCGACGGCCGTGATGCCCAATATCAAGGCCGGCAAGCTCAGGGCGTTGGCGACCACCGGTGCGCAGCGCTGGGCCGCGATGCCGGAGCTGCCGACGGTGGCGGAGCAGGGCGTCGCCGGCTACGACGTGCGCTCGTGGGCCGGCTTCATGGCGCCCGCGGGCACGCCGCGTCCGGTGGTCGAGCGGCTGCGCGCCGAGACGTTCAAGGCCCTGCAGGTCCCGGGCGTTCGCGCGCGCCTGGAAGACATGGGCGGCGAGGCGCGCGGCAGCACGCCGGAAGAAATGACGGCGATGGTGAGCTCGGAGTTCAAGAAATGGACCGCCGTTGTCAATGAAGCACAGATTCCCAAGCAGTGAGGTTCGCATGTCCCTGATCGAAATCCGCAAGCGCAGTCTCACCATCGAGACCATCCATCACGAGGGCGGCCCGCCGGTGGCCGAGCCGCTGAAGCTGGCCGCGGCCTGCGCGGTGATCCGCAACCCCTATGCCGGGCGCTACGAACCCGACCTGATGCCCTTCATGGCCGAGCTTCGCACGCTGGGGACTTCGCTGGCCACGGAGCTGGTCGACGTGCTGGGCCGCGACAAGGTGGAGGTTTACAGCAAGGCCGCCATCGTGGGCGTCAACGGCGAGCTCGAGCATGGCGCCGTGTGGCACGAAGCGGGCGGCTGGGCCATGCGCTCGGTGCTGGGCGAGCCGAAGGCGATCGTGCCCTCGGCCAAGGCAGTGGCCGCCACCGGCTACCGGTTGATGGTGCCGCTGCACTACATCCACGCCGCCTATGTGCGCAGCCACTACAACAGCATGGAGGTCGGCATCCAGGATGCGCCGCGGCCCAACGAGATCCTGTTCGCGCTGGTGATGGGCACGGGCGGCCGCGTGCATGCCCGGCTGGGCGGCCTGAGCAAGGACGCCGTCACCGTGCACGACGGGCAACGCTGAGATGCAAAGCCTGATGCGCGCCGTGCAAGTCAACAACCCCGGCGGTCCGGAGGCGCTGGAACTGGTCGAGTTGCCGATGCCGGTGTGCAAGCCCGGCGAGGTGAGGGTGCGCGCCGAGGCGATCGGTGCCGGCGGACCCGACGTGCTGATCCGCAACGGCACCTACAAATGGATGCCGCCGCTGCCGGCCATTCCCGGCAACGAGATGGCCGGCACGGTGGAGGCGCTGGGCCCCGGCGTGACGACGCTGCAAGTCGGCCAGCGCGTGCTGGTCAGTTCGCGCGAACTGCCGCAGCGCGGCGGCTGCTATGCGGAGTTCATCTGCGTGCCCGAGGATGCGCCCTTCGTCCTGCCCGACAGCATCGCGTTCCAGGACGCCGTCAGCCTCGGCAATGTTCAACTGGCGCAGGCGATGCTCCTGGCCGGCAACGGCGGCTTGCCGGTGCGCTCGATCCTCGTGCCGGGCGCGGCCGGCGGCGTGGCTACCATGCTGGTCCAGCTGGCGGCGCATCACGGCATGACCGTGATCGGCACCGCCTCCACGCCCGAGAAAAAGGCGCATGCACTGGCGCACGGCGCCAGCGCCATCGTCGACGGCGATCCCGCAGGGCTGCCCGATCGCGTGTTCGCGCTGACCGAAGGGCGTGGCGTGGACCTGGCTTTCGATCACATCGGCGCTGAACTGCTGATCGCCTGTATCCGCTCGCTGGCGCCGCTGGGCACCGCGATCTCCTACAACATCGCGGGCGGGCCGCCGGCGCGCGACGTGTTCATGGAGCTGCGCTCGCTGCTGAGCAAGAGCCTGGCGGTCAGGACCTTCTCCATCCACACCTTCGACGCCGACCGACAGCAGCGGCGCGCGCTGATGGAGAAGGCCATCGGGCTCATGAGCCAGGGCGCGGTGCGGGCGCCGCCCACGCGCGTGTTCCCGATGACCGAGGTGCAGGAGGTGCATCGCATGCTCGATGCCGGCGCTTCGCTGGGCAAGCTGGTGCTCGCGCCGCGATAGCCCGCGGCTCACGCGAGCCAGGCCGGAACCGGAAGATTCTTCTCGCGCAGGAAGGCCGGGTTGTACAGCTTCGACTGGTAGCGCGAACCGGAGTCGGCCAGGATCGTCACGATCGTGTGGCCCGGTCCGAGCTCGCGTGCCAGGCGGATGGCGCCGGCCACGTTGATGCCGCTGGAACCGCCCAGGCACAGGCCTTCCTCGCGCAGCAGGTCGAACAGCACCGGCAGCGCCTCCTGGTCCTCGATCTGGTAGGCGTCGTCGAACGAGGCGCCTTCCAGGTTGCCCGTGATGCGGTTCTGGCCGATGCCCTCGGTGATCGAGCTGCCGGCGCTGCGCAGTTCGCCGTACTTGATGTAGTGGTACATCGCCGCGCCCATCGGGTCGGCGGCGGCGATCACCACACCCTGCTTGCGTTCCTTCAGGTACTGGCCCACGCCGGCCAGCGTGCCGCCGGTGCCGATCGAGCAGATGAAGCCGTCGACGCGGCCGTCCGTCTGCTGCCAGATCTCGGGGCCGGTCGAGCGGAGGTGGCCGTCGCGGTTGGACAGGTTGTCCCACTGGTTCGCATACAGCACGCCATGGGGCTCGCTGCGCGCGAGCTCCGCGGCGAGGCGTTCGGCCACGTGCACGTAGTTGCCCGGATCGCTGTAGGGCACTGCGGGCACCTCGCGCAGCTCGGCGCCGTAGAGGCGAAGCGCATCCTTCTTCTCCTGGCTCTGCGTCTGCGGGATCACGATCACGGTGCGGTAGCCGCGCGCGTTGCCCACCAGCGCCAGGCCGATGCCGGTGTTGCCGGCCGTGCCTTCGACGATCACGCCGCCTGGCTGCAGCTCGCCGCGCGCCTCGGCATCGAGCACGATATAGAGCGCCGCGCGATCCTTGACCGATCCGCCGGGATTCATGAACTCGGCCTTGCCGAGGATCTCGCAGCCGGTCAGCTCGGAAGCCTTGCGCAGCCGGATGAGCGGTGTATGGCCCACCGCCTGGGTGAAGCTTTCACGCACGTCCATGATGAACGAGGATATTCCGCGCTTCCGGCCTTCCCGGTTCGCGCGGCCCGCATCGGACTACCTGCAGAAAGGTCTTTCGCCGGGCGTCCTAGAGCTGTCCCTGGCACAGGTACTTGATGTGCATGTAGTCGTCCAGCCCATGCACCGAGCCCTCGCGGCCGTAGCCGGATTCCTTCACGCCGCCGAAGGGGGCAGCCTCTGCCGCCAGCGCGCCTTCGTTGATGCCGACGATGCCCGACTCCAGCGCCTCGGCCACGCGCCAGATGCGGCGCACGTCGGTCGAATAGAAGTAGGCCGCGAGCCCGAAGGGCGTGTCGTTGGCGGCGGCGATCACCTCGGCTTCGCTCTCGAAGCGCGTGACCGGCACCACCGGCCCGAAGGTCTCTTCGCAGCTGCATTCCATCGTCGCGTCGGCGTTCACCAGCACGGTGGGGGCGTAGTAGTTGGGGCCGTCGCAGCGCGCCGAGCGCAGCCGCTGGCCGCCGACGACGACGCGCGCGCCCTTCTCGACGGCATCGCGCACATGGCGCTCGATCTTCTCGACCGCACGCGCGTTGATCATCGGGCCGATCTGCGAATCGGGCTCGGTGGCCGGGCCGACCTTCAGCGCGCCGACCCGAGCGGCCAGCTTGTCGACGAAGGCGTCATGCACCTTGGCCTGCACGAACACGCGGTTCGGGCACACGCAGGTCTGGCCGCCGTTGCGGAACTTGGCGGCCATCAGGCCTTCCACCGCGGCGTCAATGTCGGCATCTTCGAAGACGATGAAGGGCGCATTGCCGCCGAGCTCGAGCGAGAGCTTCTTCAGCGTGCCGGCCGAGGCGCGCGCGAGGTGCTTGCCCACCGGCGTGGAGCCGGTGAAGCTGATCTTGCGCACGCGCGCGTCGGCCAGCCACACGTCCACCACCTCGGGCGTGCGTTCGCGCGAGGCGGTGACGATGTTGAGCACACCCGGCGGCACGCCGGCTTCCTCGGCCAGCTTGACGAGAGCGAGCGAAGTGAGCGGCGTGTCCTCGGCGGGCTTGCACACCACGGTGCAGCCGGCCGCGAGCGCCGGGGCGATCTTGCGGGCAATCATCGCGGCCGGAAAGTTCCACGGCGTGATTGCGGCGACCACGCCGACCGGCTCCTTCAGCGCGAGCATGCGGCGGCCCGTCACCGGCGCGGGGATCACGTCGCCGTTGGCGCGCGTGGCCTCCTCGGCGAACCACTCGACGTAGCTGGCCGCATAGGCGATCTCGCCGCGGCCCTCGGCCAGCGGCTTGCCTTGTTCGCGCGAGACTAGGCGGCCCAGGTCTTCCTGGTGCGCGAGCATCAGGTCGTTCCAGCGCTTGAGGATCCGGGCGCGCTCCTTGGCCGGCACCGCGCGCCAGGCGGGGAAGGCGGCATGCGCGGCATCGACGGCGGCGCGCGCGTCGGCGGCCGTGCCGTCGGGCACGCTGGCGAAGACGGCGTCGGTGGCGGGGTCCGTCACGTCGAGGCGGCATGCGTCGCTGGCTTCGCGCCATTCGGCGCCGATGAGGTGGGTGCCGGGCATCAGGTCCTGGCGTTCGAGGGTCAGTGTCATGGTCTCAAGGTGGTGAATGGAGTTCGAGGCTCAGGCTGCGCTCACACGCTCGGCGATGGCGATGCCCAGTTCGGTGGTGGAGGCCGTGCCGCCGAGGTCGCGCGTGCGCGGGCCTTCGCGCAGCACCGCCTCGATGGCGCCGAGGATCGCATCGTGCGCGGCGCGGCCCGCGCCCTGGCCTTGCGTGAGGAAGTCCAGCATCAGCGCGCCCGACCAGATCATCGCGATCGGGTTGGCGATGTTCTGTCCGTAGATGTCGGGCGCCGAGCCGTGCACGGGCTCGAACAGCGACGGGAACCTGCGGTCCGGGTTGAGGTTGGCCGAGGGCGCGAGGCCGATGGTGCCGGTGGTCGCGGGGCCGAGGTCGGAGAGGATGTCGCCGAACAGGTTGCTCGCCACCACCACATCGAAGCGCGTGGGCTGCAGCACGAAGCGCGCGGACAGGATGTCGATGTGCTGCTTGTCGACCGTCACCTCGGGGTAGTCGCGGCCGATCGCGTCGGCGCGCCCGTCCCACCAGGGCATGCTGA
>NZ_JAGGNV010000085.1 GCF_018614955.1 Variovorax paradoxus | reverse complement strand
TTCCTACCGCGATAACTTCTTAGGCCACACTCCGGCTTGCACCACCTGTCGCCCGTGAGTCGCGCCACCGGTCATGAACTACTCTAAAAAACTCGACAGCTAACGCTCCCTGGTGCATGCAGTCGTACGCGGAAGGCGAGCGAGCGGTCGCTCCATGGCCAGTAACGCAAGAACTCCGACGATCAAGCTGAACTTCCGGTTCAGCTAGTCTTCATATGCGCCACCTACAGTTGCGCCATGCTGCCCCAGATTCGTCACCTCGTCGCGCAGCAATGCGCGCGTTGGTGTCTCATTGGCATCCTGCTCGCTGCGTTGCAGCCCTTCATCGGCGCTCACTTTTGCGAGGACGGACTTGAGAACGAAGGGGAGTTCCAAGTCCGCAGCCTAAGCGCATCGGTGGAATTCCACCCCGATGAACGCGCAGACCACCCAACCGAGCTGGAAACCACGCTGTTTGTGCCTTCGGCCGCGAGCATCGACCTGCCTCACGCGCTCAAGCACGGTATCGATGGCTTGATGGCGCTCGTCCTTCTCCTGTTGCCACTGACTCTGGCCTTGGTCCGCCTGGTGGAGACGTTCGAGAGCGTCGTTCCCCAACGAGTGCCCCACACCAGCGGCGCGCCCCCTCCTTCCCCCACAGCTCCTTGGCGTCGACTGCCGCCGGAGACCGCTCCTCCCCTCACGACCTGACGGACGGCGCCGAACACGGCGCCGAGGCCGCTGCTGCGCGCTGCGCGACAGGCTCTTCTGTTCGTGGTTTGGAGGTTTCATCGTGCGTACATTTTCTCGGCGCCAGTGCTGCGCCGCCCGTCAGGCGCCGGCGCGCCAAGTTCCGGGAGGCGTATGAGGCAGCTCGATCTCGCTCTTTTCGGGTGGATGGCCGCCGGGTATTACCCCAATTCATGGCTCCTGCCTCTCATGTCCGCCCTCGCCGTCGGTGGGCCGTGGATCTGCGTGGGCCTTATGGGATGGGCCGCTTGGCGCCGGCCGTCGGAGCGCATCTACATGGTTGCCGTGCTGGCTGCTTCGGCTGTCGCCGCGGTGCTTGCGCACTGGCTCGCGGCGGCGATCAATCTGCCGCGCCCCTTTGTGTTGGGTCTGAGCCCCGCCTACATCCCCCATGGCGCGCGCGGCTCACTGCCGAGCGCCCACGCGAGCGTTATGTTCACGATCGCTCTCGCGTTCCTTCTGCGCCCAGGGCTCCGGGGCCTGGGCGTTGCCGCCGCAGCCCTCGCAGTTGCCACCGGGTGGGCGCGGATCTATGTCGGCATCCATTTCCCGATAGACATCGCGGCCGGACTGCTGCTGGCTGCGGCGGTGGCAGGCGTGTTCGCGGCGATCTATCGCCTCTGTCGCCACTATGTTGCACCGATCGGCGCGCGAAATGACTCCCCGGTTCGAACGCTGACCTCCAAGGCCGACAAGCCGGCCTGTTGAGCGGAGAAACATCATGAGCACTGCACTGCACACCTCGAGCGCCGATATCGTCGGCATCGAACGTGTTGAAGAAGCCGCAACGTTGCCCCGAAGCCAGAGTCTGGCGGGCGCCGCAGCGGGCCACAGCATTTCCTGCGTCATCCCATGTTTCAATGAAGCGGGAAATCTCACGGAATTGCTCTCGAGGCTGGAAGAAATCCTGTGGGCCGCGCACCTGAGCTGGGAAATCATCGTGGTCGACGATGGAAGCACCGACACCACCGCGGCCATCGCCGCGGAGTGGTGTCAGCTGTCGGGCTTCCGATGCATCTCCTTGTCTCGCAACTTCGGCAAGGAAGCCGCCATCACTGCCGGCTTGAAGGCGGCTCATGGCGATGCGGTCATCGTCCTCGACGGTGACCTCCAGCATTCGCCAGCGCTGATCACGACCATGCTTGCCCAATGGCTGGGCGGGGCCGAGGTCGTCTACGCGGTTCGGCAGGAGCGCATCGACGAAAGCGCGCTCAAGCGCGTCGGCGCGCGCCTGTTCTACACGCTGGTGAACTCCTCCGATCGCTTCTCGCTCCCAGAGGATGCGGGCGACTTCCGCCTGATGGACCGCAAGGTGGTGGACGCCCTGTTGAGCTTGCCGGAGCGCAGCCGCTTCATGAAAGGCCTGTATGCGTGGGTCGGATTCAAGGCCGTCGCGCTACCGTACACGCCACAGCCGCGGGCACAGGGGAAGAGCAGCTTCAATGCGTTGCGCCTCTTCAACTTCGCGATTGACGGGCTGACGTCGTTCACCACATGGCCATTGAGGTTGGTCACGGTGGTCGGCCTTCTGTTGGCCGTACCAGCATTCGCTTACGGGGCCTACCTGATCATCGAACACATGTTCGTCGGCAATGACGTGTCGGGTTGGACGACGATCGTCGTGAGCCTGATGTTCTTCATCGGCATCCAGATGATCTCCACCGGCATCCTCGGCGAATACGTGGCCCGCATTTTCGAAGAGGTGAAAGGGCGGCCGCTGTACGTCGTCAAAACTGAGCTGGGCCACGGCCTGGATGGGCCCCACCCATGAGACTGTCCCGCGCTTGCACTGCCGTCCTGCGTACCAGTCTCAGCATTGCCGGTATCTTTTTATGGCTGGCTGCGACGGCGTGGTTTCGGCCCTTGATGGCCCCTGACGAAGGGCGCTACGTCGGCGTTGCGTTCGAGATGCTGCGCTCCGGCGACTGGCTGGTTCCGAGACTCGATGGCCTGCCTTTCTTTCACAAGCCGCCGCTGTTCTACTGGATCAGCGCCGCAGCAATGTCCGTGTTGGGCACGTCCGAATGGCCGGCGAGGCTGCCGTCGATCCTCGGCGCCACGATCGCTGCGGCGGGCCTTCTTCTGTTCCTGCGTCGCTGGGCGGATGCGGCGGGCGCGAAACTGTCCGTCGTGGTGCTGGTCACCATGCCCTTCTTCTACATCGGCGCACAGTTTGCCAACCTCGACATGCTGGTGGGCGGCTGCATCGCCGCCACCGTGCTGCTGGCGGCCCACGCAACGCTGTCGAAGGAGCGGGGGTTGGCGTGGCGCTCGGCCTTGGCAGGTGCGTTTCTTCTCGCGTCGCTCGGCGTCCTGGCGAAAGGCCTGATCGGGATTGTGTTGCCGGCGCTTGTTTTCGTTGTCTGGTGCGCTGCAACCCGTCGGCTGCGGGCCGCCTGGCTGATGGCATGGCCGCCTGGGTGGGTCGTGTTCCTCGCGATCGCGAGCCCGTGGTTTGTGGCGATGCAGATGCGCTATCCCGCCTTCTTCGACTACTTCATTGTCACGCAACATTTCAGGCGGTTTGCCGCCTCGGGGTTCAACAACCAGCACCCGCTCTGGTTCTACCTGCCGGTGATCGCCGGTCTGACGCTTCCGTGGTTCGGCTGGCTGGGTGCGGGCAGGTGGAATGTCCGGGGCACCAGGCCGAGGCTGTCGGACGTGGACTGGCTCATGGCGATCTGGTGCCTGAGCATCGTCGTCTTTTTTTCCGCTCCCCGCTCCAAGCTCATCGGCTACGTTCTGCCCGCACTGCCCCCATTGGCCTACCTGATCGCGAAGGCCGCGCTGGCAGCCGCCAGCGGGTCGAAGCAGTTGTCGCGGCCATTGCGCTGGACCGCAGCACTGGCCGGCCTGGTGTGCATCGCATGCGTCGCGTTCCTGGGCCTGCGGGTCTCACAGCCCAGCACCCGCTTGCGGCTTCCTGCAGGGCAGATCGTGGGGCCTGCCGATCAGGTGTTGATGCTCGATGCCTACTACTACGAGCTGCCGTTGCATTGGGGCCTACCAAGGCCGGTCATGGTGTCAGGTGACTGGACTGCGGGCGCAGCAGGCCAGCGCGACGATTGGCGCAAGGAACTCTACGACGCCGGCCGGTTCGAGCCCGAACGCGGAGCGATGCTGCTGATCGACACGGGGCGAATTCCTGAAGCGCTGTGCGTGCCGCAGCCCTCCTGGTTGGTAGGTCCGTCCAACGCCCAGCTCGTCCACCCCTGGTTCGCGCATGCACACCTGGTTGCCTTCAACTCCGAGGCCGCCGTCTGGAGATTTTCGGGCAGCCCTGCGCGGGACGGTCACTGTCTCGAAATGCCCAAAGCCGGCTCGCCACGAACGTCAGCACCGCCATGACGATCACCTCATCGCGGGAGTCCTCCCGCCATGCCCTAGATCATGGCGCAGCCTAGCACCAGCGGCGGCTGCGGGCCGCAGACGGATCGCTACCTTTGCATCTGCGCAGATGACTTCGGCATGAGCGAAGGCATCAATGCCGCGGTCCTCGACCTCGCCGACCGCGGCAAGATTTCCGCAACTGGCTGCATGGTCCGGCGTGATGCGTGGGGCACGGGGATGAGCGATCTGCGTGAGATCCGCCCCAGGCTGATCGACGTGGGACTGCATCTCGATCTCAGCCGTCCACTTCAGGGCGAGACATTCGAACAAGGCTTGAGCGGATTGATCCTCAAGAGCTATCTGGGCCTTCTACGTCCCGACCTCGTGAGGGCCGAAATCAGAGATCAGCTGGCGCGATTCGAGGATGGGCTCGGCAGGCCGCCCGCGTTCGTCGATGGACATCGGCACGTTCATCAGCTCCCGGTGGTGAGGGATATGCTGACCGAAGAAATCGCAACCCGCTATGACACTCCCAGGCCATGGATCCGGAATACGGCAGCCCCAGGACCGCGACGCACACCCTGGTCCAAGGCTGACGTCGTCTTCGCGCTTGGCGGAACGAAGTTGCTCGCATCGGCGGCTTCTCGCAACATCCCGACCAGCCGCGGGTTGCTCGGCGTCTATGGCTTTACGGGCAGCGCGGGCGACTACTGGGGACGGTTGCTGCGTTGGATCGGCGACTGCCGCACCGGCGATGTGCTGATGTGCCATCCCTCGCGCGGCGCGTCGGCGGATCCCTTCGACGCTGCACGGCGCAACGAGTACGCGGTGCTGAGAACCATCACGTTTCCGATCAAAACGACGACCGGCACTGTCTTCCTGGCGCCGCTTTCCCGCCTGTCGCCCACGGGTGAGCTGTCCCATGTCTAGACCGCTGCTCGTCAAAGCATCTGCCTTCCTGTGGGCGTCGGTGGTGTTCATGCCCGTGGGCCTGAACTATCTCGGCGGCGCGACGGTGCTCGTCGCTTTGCTTTCGGCAGGCGGCTTGAGCGAGCGCACGGCGCGATGGCGGGAGCATCCGCTTCGGTGGCCCCTCACGGCCTACGTGCTCTGGACGCTGGTGGTCTTCGCGCTGCAGCCGCACTATTCGGAGACGGCGTCGAACCTTTGGCATGGCATGCGCATCGCAGTCACGATTGCCATGACCGTGGTCCTTTCTGACGACGAGACGGTGTGGGCACTGCGGGGATTCCTCTTCGGCGCCTTGCTGGCGCTGGCGGCCATGTTGTTGACGCACATGGCAGGCCTGCCGGACCTTCTGATCTGGCACAACGTGGCGGTCATGAAGGGCAACAAATCCATCAACGACGCACTGCTGTTCGCCGTGCTCGGCGCTTCGGCGGCGGTGTGGGGCCTCTCGCACCTAAGCGACGCGCTCGGGCGTTGGCGCTGTGCCGGCGCAGCGTTTGCCGCGACCGTCGGCGCCGCGGCGATCGTGACGGTCGTGCTCCCCTCGCGCACTTCCTTGCTGGCGCTGCTGGCTGCGGTGCTAGCCGCCTGCGTGCATCAGTGGCGCGGTCAATTGCGCTCGCTCTTTGTCGCGCTCTGCGTTGTCGGCATCGCGGGCGGCGGCCTGATGTCGCAGGCGCCATCGGCGCAAGAAAAGTTCAGGCTGGGCGTGCAGGAGGTCGAGACGGCGCAGGCCGGAGCGGTGTCGGAAGGCAGTTGGGTGGTGCGCTTCTACATGTACCGAGAGACGGCGCGCATGATGCTCGACAAGCCGTGGGCGGGTTGGGGCATCGGCGGCTGGACCACCGAATGGCATCGGCGCGCTCCGAAGCTGCTCTACGACTACAACATGCCGCACAACGACTTTCTGTGGATGGGCGCACAGGCAGGCGTTCCCGGGCTGCTGACGCTGCTGTTGATCTTGCTCATCGGCATGAGGCACGCGTGGCGGCGACATGACCTGACGGGGCGCCTGGCCTTCGTCTCGATGCTGATCCTGCTGCTCGCGACCAGCGTCAATTCGGCCATGCGCGATGCCGCGATCGGGCTCAGCTTACCCTGGATCGCGTTCCTCTATTTGCGCCTGGTCCAGGTGCCGGGAAACTCATGGCGAAGGGTGTGGACGCTGCATCGGATTGAAAAAACTTGAGGGCGGCACACTCGATGTGGGCCTGTGCACCGCCGGCTACTACTTCGGAAATCTGCCGTTCGTGAAGCAACATCTGGACGAAATCATCTGGGATTGATCTTCGTGTGAGGCCTGATTGCAATCCTGGAGCATGACGCGCCTCGCGAACCGAACGCGCGAACATTGGCCATTTCGCCAAGCAGCGGGCCTTTCCCCGAGGCGATCCATCGCAACCTCTTTACGGCCGCGGTCAGACTGAGCTATTTCGCGGTGACATCCTTGGGCTTGATGAGTCTCTCTACGTGTCTCTAGTCCCCTTACCACCCGCGCCCCCAGGAGGCAAGGAAGAGGAGCCGATGCGAACGAAATTGAGTTCAGACGGCGAGGGTTGCCTGTACGTCTTGGTGGGCCTGGTTCTAGCGCCTTTCACGCTGGGCCTGAGCTTGCTCTTCGTCTTCGGCGGCCTGTCGGAGATCTTTGGCTCCGGGCCGCCAACAGCGTCGCCCAGCCTCCCCGAACATGCGGGTGTCAGAAGGAAGCGGCCAGTTCACCCGCCCACGATCCAAGCGCTGGTAGATTCCCTGAAAGGAACCTGAGCCACTTTTCGGAGGCGAACAAGGATCACCGGCGCCTGGATCTAAGCCCCGCCGGTCATCTCGTCAATCCACGTTCTCCACGGTCCCTAGGGTGTTGACGACGCCGAGAATCGCGCACCAACGACCGGAGGGGATCCATGCTGATTTTCACGAATCGGGATATGAATGGCGGTGCGACCGAATCGGCTTTCGGCACCAGCTTCAAGCAAGGCTCCGAACGACTCGGCCTGGCGACTGTGAGTCGGTCCGGCAAGCGATGGTCGGTCTCGGCCGCTGACAACGATGTCGACGATGCAGATTCCAAGAAGGCACTCTTGCCGCTCTTCAAAGGCGAGCGCCCTGTCTTGGTCTATGTCCACGGCAACAACAACACCCCGGCGAAGTGTTTCGAGCGATGCGCGAAGCTGGAGGCACTCTATGACGTCGAGGTCATCGGGTTCTCTTGGCCCTCGGAGGGATACCTTTCAGATGGGGAGCCAGTTCCGGACGTCGACCCCGAGGAGGTGGACGGCGACGAAGAGGAACTCGGCTCGGTCAAAGGGGCGAATCGGAAGGAATCAAAGATCCGGTCGAAGATCTACCGCTACCACCAGGCAGGCCTCAACGGCAAGCATTCAGCCGATGCTCTCGCGCGTTTCTTCCGGATGATCGGGGCCGCGCGCCTGGACGCGAACAAGCAGCCGTATTCCGTGGCCGCACACAGCCTGGGCGCGCAGTTTTTGCAGTACACGATGGACATTCCGGCGGCGGCCGAATCACTCGCCACAGCGCAGAACGTGGCACTCCTCGCGCCCTGTGTTCGCGCGATCGGTCATCGCGAGTGGCTCGCCAAGATCCGACCCAACAGCCAGCTTTTCGTGACGTTCAACGACGGCGACACGGTCTTGGCCGGAGCGAGCATCGCCGACAACGGTCTAACCGGCGACACGCAGTTGAAGCTCGGGACGGACCCGACGGCTGATCGCTTCAAAGTTCCGTACATGCGCTACATCAGCTGCTCGAATGCGAAGGTCGGTGGCGGTGGCCGTGGGTACTTTGTCCAAGACAAGATGCCTAAGAAAATGCTGAGCGTGTTCGGTCGCATCTTTCGCTCAAAACGCGATCTGGAGGCCGGCGAGATCGACCGGAAGATCTACGGGATCAAGGGTGACGAAGACGGTCTGACCTGCTACTTCAACGCTCCGGATCAATGAGCGCGCACAAGCATCACGCTGCGCCGCTAGCCATCGGTCAGTCCACGAGCGTGTGTGTGCCCAGTGCCTCCCGGTATGTCTCGACGGGTGTGGTCCTCAAGCGCGGCGCGAAGTACGTGATCACCGCGGATAAGAGCCACTGGCAGGACTGGAAGCTCGACTCTGATGCTGATGGCCGCGACAAGCCCACCTTCGCGCAATCGGCAGTGCAGTGGGCCTTGCGCTGTAAGTCAGGGAGGTGGTTCCAGCTGATCGGTGCCGTGGGACGCAACAACGAACATTTGTTCCCGGTTGGAAAGCACCTTCAGTGGACCTATGAAGGGCAGGGCAGCAGTCGCGATGAAGTGCTCCACCTCTTCGCCAACGATGCCTGGTTTGCGTACTGGAACAATCACGGCGAGATAAACGTCACCATCACGCGCGTCGCTTAGGCGATTGCCAGCACGCGGGCACCTATCTGCAAAAGCAGGCCTCTCAGGCGTTTCTGCGTCCGTCGCGAGCTCGCTCGTTGGACCACTTCATCGCAAGCTCTTTTAGACCAACAGACCAACAGACCAACATAGATGATCTCGTGCTGCTGTGCGCCAACTGCCATTGTGTAGTCCATTCCTCGCGACGCTGGTTGACAGTGGCCGAGGTCCGGAACCTGATCGCCGCCCAGTCAGCCGGGCGCGACCGAGAAGACCTGCTAGCTACGTTCGACAGCCCGCACGTCCAGAACCGACCCGGCGACTAGGTCCCCCTCGATCCGCCGACTTTTCCGGGTATCAGTTTTCGGCCGCGTGTCTCAGCGCTCGGGGCCCGCCAAGATCGCGCTGACGGCGCGAACGGCAAATAGGCAAGAGGCTTGGGGGTAGCCTCGCGGCTGCGGGCCGGCCTGCTTGCTACGGGGAGGCTCAGCAGCGGTTGTGCTTTGGGGAGTGGATCCTTCGCAGATCCCTCTCAACGTCTTTCCGTTCTGTGTCCGACTGGATCTCGATGAAGTTCCAGTGCGTGAACGTCTTGTCTGAGTCCTTCCGGGTGTGCTCGGCGACGCGGAGCAAGCAGTTCCAGCCTTGGCCGATGTAAACGAGTTCGGCGCCGTCGAAGAGGAAGTAGACACCCGACACATTGCCGAGGCGTTGGACCGCGTTGGTTCGAAGAGAGTGTAAGTCGATGTTCATGACGGCCGGGGCTCGGATGAGGTTGATATGACCCCGATGGCCACCCAAACTGC
>NZ_JAGGNV010000084.1 GCF_018614955.1 Variovorax paradoxus | reverse complement strand
CCCCCGTGGCTGAAGCGCCCGACCTGATCTGCACCGCGGCCTGTTCACCACGCTCGACCGCAGCAACCCGACGGCCAGTGCCGTGGCCGTCAAGGACGGCCGCTTCACCCATGTGGGGCGGGACGAGGACATCCTGCCGATGGCCGGCCCCGCCACCAAGGTCATCGACCTGCTGGGCAAGCGCGTGCTGCCCGGCCTGATCGACAACCACACGCACATCATCCGCGGCGGCCTCAACTACAACCTCGAGCTGCGCTGGGACGGCGTCAGGAGCCTGGCCGATGCGATGGGCATGCTCAAGCGCCAGGTGGCGGTGACGCCGGCGCCGCAGTGGGTGCGCGTGGTGGGCGGCTTCACCGAACACCAGTTCGCCGAGAAGCGCCTGCCCACGATCGAGGAGCTCAACGCGGTCGCGCCCGACACGCCGGTGTTCATCCTCCATCTCTACGATCGCGCGCTGCTCAACGGGGCGGCGCTGCGCGCGGTGGGCTACACCCGGGACACGCCGGCCCCGCCGGGCGGCGAGATCGTGCGCGACGCCAGCGGCAACCCCACCGGCCTGCTGCTGGCCAAGCCCAATGCGGCGATCCTGTACGCGACGCTCGCCAAGGGCCCGAAGTTGCCGATCGAGTACCAGCTCAATTCGACGCGCCACTTCATGCGCGAGCTCAACCGGCTCGGCGTCACGGGCGCCATCGATGCCGGCGGCGGCTTCCAGAACTACCCCGAGGACTACCAGGTCATCCAGCAGCTCGCCGATGCCGGCCAGCTGACGATCCGCCTGGCCTACAACCTCTTCACGCAGAAGGCCAAGCAGGAGAAGCAGGACTTCCTGAACTGGACCGCGACGTCGAAGTACAAGCAGGGCGACGACTACTTCCGCCACAACGGCGCGGGCGAGATGCTGGTGTTCTCGGCCGCCGACTTCGAGGACTTCCGCCAGCCGCGGCCGGACATGGTGCCGGAGATGGAAGGCGAACTCGAGGAGGTGGTGCGCATCCTGGCCGAGAACAAGTGGCCGTGGCGCATGCACGCGACCTACGACGAGACCATCACGCGCGCGCTCGACGTGTTCGAGAAGGTGAATCGCGACATTCCGCTCCAAGGCCTCGACTGGTTCTTCGACCACGCCGAAACCATTTCCGAGCAATCCATCGACCGCATCGCGGCGCTCGGCGGCGGCATCGCGGTGCAGCACCGCATGGCCTACCAGGGCGAGTACTTCGTCGAGCGCTACGGCCCCGGCGCGGCCGAGGCCACGCCGCCGGTCAAGCGCATGCTGGAAAAGGGCGTCAAGGTCTCGGCCGGCACCGACGCCACGCGCGTCGCTTCCTACAACCCGTGGGTCTCGCTCGCCTGGCTGGTCACCGGCAAGACGGTGGGCGGCATGCAGCTCTATCCGCAGCGCAACTGCCTGGACCGCGAGGCCGCGCTGCGCATGTGGACCGAGAACGTGACCTGGTTCTCCAACGAGGTGGGCAAGAAGGGGCGCATCGAGGTCGGGCAGTTTGCCGATCTCATCGTGCCGGACCGCGATTTCTTCGCCTGCCCTGAATCGGAGATCGCCGACACGCTCTCGCTTCTCACGATGGTGGGCGGCAAGGTGGTCTATGGCGCGGGCGCGTTCGCGTCGCACGACGAGGGCAGGCCGCCGCCGGCCATGCCGGACTGGTCGCCGGTACGTGCCTTCGGCGGCTACGCGGGCTGGGGCGACAAGGAGGGGGCGCCGTTGCAGAAGACCTTGCGCCAGGCCGCGATGTCCTGCGCCTGCGCCAACGACTGCAACGTGCACGGCCACCAGCATGCGACGGCCTGGAGCAGCCAACTGCCCATCGCCGACCTGAAGAGCTTCTGGGGCGCGCTCGGCTGCGCCTGCTGGGCGGTGTGATGGCTGCGATACGCAATCTCTTCACCGCACCCTGGGTGCGATGGCTCGCGTTGCTGGGCCTGTGTGCGGCCTACCTGCAAGGGGGCTTGAACAAGGCGATCGATTTCCCGGCGGCGATCGCCGAGATGAATCACTTCGGCCTGTCGCCCGCGGCGCCGCTCGCGATCGCCGTCATCGTGCTCGAGCTCGGCGCGTCGGTGCTGATCCTCACGGGCTTCTATCGCTGGCTGGGCGCGTTGGCGCTGGCCGGTTTCACGCTGTTCGCAACCTTCGTAGCCCTGCGCTTCTGGGAGATGGCGCCGCCCGAGCGCTTCATGGCCGCGAATTCTTTCTTCGAACACCTGGGGCTGGTCGGCGGCTTCGTGTTGGTCGCGTGGCACGACCTGCAGCAGCGCGACGAGGCGCCACGCCCATGAGTTCACCCACGCCCGCCGCCGCAGCCCCCCAGGGCAGCTTCGCGCCCTTGCGCCAGCCGGTGTTCGCCGTGCTGTGGGCGGCCACGGTGCTCGGCAACATCGGCAGCTTCATGCGCGACGTCGCCAGCGCCTGGATGGTGACCGAGCTGTCGCCCAGCCCGACCGCCGTCGCGCTGATCCAGACGGCCGCGACGCTGCCGATCTTCCTGCTCGCGATCCCTGCGGGCGTGCTGTCCGACATCCTCGACCGCAGACGCTTCCTGATCTTCGTGCAGCTGGTGCTGGCCGCGGTCAGCGGCACGCTGCTGGTGCTGGCGCAGACCGGCACCCTCACGGTCGGCTACCTGATCGGCCTGACTTTCGTCGGCGGCATCGGCGCCGCGCTCATGGGGCCGACCTGGCAGTCCATCGTGCCGGAGCTGGTGCCGCGCGCCGAGCTCAAGAACGCCGTGGCGCTGAACTCGCTCGGCATCAACGTCGCGCGCGCCATCGGCCCGGCCGCCGGCGGCCTGTTGCTCGCGAGCTTCGGTGCGGCGCTGACCTATGGCGTGGACGTGCTGAGCTATGCCTTCGTCATCGCGGCGCTGCTGTGGTGGCGCCGGCCCGCTGCCAGCGACGAGAGCGGTCTGTCCGAGCATTTCCTCGGCGCCTTCAAGGCGGGCATGCGCTACACGCGCGCCAGCCGCGAGCTGCATGTGGTGTTGCTGCGCGCGGTCGTGTTCTTCCTGTTCGCGAGCGCGGTATGGGCCCTGCTGCCGCTGGTGGCGCGGCAGATGCTGGGCGGCTCGGCGGGCTTCTACGGCCTCCTGCTCGGGGCGGTCGGGGCGGGTGCGATCCTCGGTGCGGTGCTGCTGCCGCGGATGCGCGCGCGCCTGGATGCCGACGGCCTGGTGCTGCTCGCTTCGCTGATCGCCGCCGCGGTCATGGCCGGGCTGGTCTTCGCGCCGCCCCAATGGCTGGCCGTGGTGCTGCTCCTGCTGCTGGGCGTGGGCTGGATCATCGCGCTCACGACGCTCAACGGCGTGGCGCAGTCGATCCTGCCGAACTGGGTCCGCGGCCGCGGGCTGGCGGTCTACCTCACGGTGTTCAACGGCGCCATGGCGGCCGGCAGCCTGGGCTGGGGCCTGGTGGCGCAGCAGATCGGCGTGCCGATGACCTTGCTGGCCGGCGCCCTCGGGCTGGCGCTGGTGGCGATCGGCTTCCACCGCGTCCGGCTGCCCGCGGGCGAAGCGGATCTGCAGCCTTCCAATCACTGGCCCGAACCCCTGCTCGCCGAACCGGTGGCGCACGACCGCGGGCCTGTGATGGTGCAAGTCGAGTACCGCGTGCGCAAGGAAGATCGGCCGGCCTTCGTGCAGGCCATGCAGCGCCTGTCGCTGGAGCGGCGGCGCGACGGCGCCTACGCCTGGGGCATCACCGAGGACACGGGCGATCCCGAACGCCTGATGGAGTGGTTCCTCGTGGAGTCATGGGCCGAGCACATGCGGCAGCACCACCGCGTGTCGCACGCCGATGCCGATCTGCAGGCCGAGGCCTTCCGCTTCCACATCGGGCCAGAGCGGCCGGTGGTGCATCACTTCCTCGCGCTCGACGCGCGCAGCGCGGCGGCCGGCGACGAAGCTGCTCTGACATGACAGCGTCGCCAGGGCAAAAGTACTACTTTCGTCTGAATCGTTCCGGTACTTGTCGACGATGAAATAAGGACATCCGTCCCATGCGCTTGAGAGCGACGACCTTGATGATGGTCTTCATATCGCCGGCATTCCCGGTGCTCTTCAAGGAAAAACATGGCGACCATGACCGGCTCCAACGGAAACGACAGCCTCACAGGCACCGTCGGCAACGACACCATCAACAGCGGCAACGGCGATGACAGCGTCGATGGCGGTAGCGGGAATGATTCGCTGAATGGCGGAGCGGGAAGCGACACCCTCGACGGCGGCAGCGGCAGCGACCAGCTCAACGGGGGATCGGGGAGCGACACGCTGATCTACAACGTGAGCGCAAACCTCGCGGCGGGCACGAAGGACGTGTACACGGGCGGGTCGGGTGTCGATACGCTTGAACTCCAACTCACCAGGGCCCAGTGGCTGGAGTCTTCCACCCAGACGCAAATTGCGGCCTACCTGGCGCATCTTTCCGCTGTCACCAACGCCAGGACGGGTGAGGTTTCCAATGGCTCGGCCAGCGATTTCGTCTTTAGCTTCGGGTCGTCCACGCTGACGGTCCAGATGACGGAAGTCTTGAGAATCCTCGTGGACGGCATCGAACAGAATCCGGCCAACGAAGCGGTGACGGCGCTGAACGACGTCAAGACGACGACCGAAGATGGTCCGGGGGTGCAGATCCATGTTCTGCAGAACGATCTGGTTCCCGACCTGGTCAAGACCTTGGCGCTTGCCTCGGCTCCGACTCACGGAACGGCGACCCTTGTGCAGCCGACCATGGACAGTCCATCGACGTGGTATTTCCAGTACCAACCCAACCCGGCTGATTTCCAGTACCTGGCCGCGGGCGAGAGCGCGACCGATACCTTCACGTACGAGGTGAAGGACGCCGACGGAAACAGCGGTCTGGCGACGGTGACCATCACCATCAACGGCACCAACGACGTGCCGGTGATCGGTGGGGTGACCAGTGGCGCCGTAAGCGAGGACGACTCGACGTCGAACCTGAGCGCCGGCGGCGTGTTGACGATCGCCGATGTCGATCAAGGACAGTCCAACTTCACGCCTCAGGCGAGCGCGGCTGGCAGCAACGGTTATGGCAGCTTCAGCCTGCTGGCTG
>NZ_JAGGNV010000083.1 GCF_018614955.1 Variovorax paradoxus | reverse complement strand
CCACTCGAAATTCAAGAGAGGCTGTAATTATCTCTTGGTCCTTGCCAGCGCGGCCTTGGCTCGCGTGACCTTGGCCAGAATGTCGTTGGCGCTGACGGTACGATGAATGGCTTGCGGTTGGCGTTGTGGTGCCCGCCGTAGAGATCGACCGCCATTTTTCAGTTCAGGCACGCTGGTGAAGCTGTCGCGTCGGATGGGGTTCTCGGATAGGTCGCAGAAGTAGCGCTCGACCATGTTGAGTCACGACGCGCTAGTGGGCCTGAAGTCATGACGAATCGCGGGTGCTTGGCCAGCGAGACCCTGCACTACGGGGTGGGTGTGGGTGCCATGGTGATCCACGATCAGATGCAACTGCTGGTGCTTGGGCGTCTTGCGCTGGACCAGGCGCAGGAACTGCAACCACTGCGCGTGCCGGTGCTGCGGCTGACACATCGAGATCACGGCGCCGTCCAGCGTGTCCAAGGCGGCGACGAGCGTGGTCGTGCCCGCACGAATCGGTGATCCAATGCGCGGCGCGCGTAGACGCCTCAGAGGTCGGACAGCCACTGCAAGGACCGGCAGCAGACGCAGGGTGACCCGCTTACGGGGTCGACCTCCGTCACCTCGCCGGTGATCGCGCAGCACTTAGCGCTCCGCCTGCGATAACGATCCCTGGTGCAATCAGCGCCATCACCCAAAGGGTCGGAACTGTCAGCTGCTCGTTCAGGACCCAGCTTCCCCCCAATGCCGTCATGACAGGGACCAACGCCGTGGACAACGATGCTCGCGCCGGTCCCAGCCGGGCAATGGCAACGGTGTAGGCAACCAGCCCAAGCACGCCTGCCACGACACCCTGCCCCACAGCCTGCAGGGCCACGTCGCTCCAAGGCGCAGTCAGCAGCCTCGGCACCCCGGCAATCAACACTAACGGCACCAGAAGAATGCTGGACCACCCGTTGACGAAAGCAGCGGCCTCCCACGGTGTGAGCTTCGTGAGTCGAAAGGACAGCGAATACGCAGCCCAGAGCACTCCCGCCGCCAGGAGCAGGAGATCTCCACGCCATGTGGAAAGACCCGCACCGACGTTGCCAATGGCGAATATCAGCATGCCGCAGGCGATCATGCCAAGCCCGAACAAGTGCTGCCTGCTGATCGTGTGGCCCTTGAATACCCGCCCACCCAGTGCCGTAAACAGAGGAATGCTGCCCGCCATGAATACGCCGATGTGGCTCGCTGGCGCCCATTGCGCACCGGCGATGACCAGCAGCCCAAAGGGGAGACCACCTCCCAGTACCAGCAGCACCAGTGCGATTTTCGGCGCTGTCTTCGGCACTTCGAACCCTCTCTTTAAGTAAAGGGGGCATAGCAACAAAGCCGGGATGCCATATCGCATGAGCGCCAAGTCCAGCGGGCCGAAGGTCACCGTGGCACCGTGGCGCGAAGCCAGTTGCCAAGCGCTGGCAACGAGGGAGGCGGCCAATGCGGCGAGTACACCGAGTATGAGATTGCGGGTCATGAACCGGTGGCGAGCAGCGTTGCGAGTTCCTTGGCAGGCAAGAGAGAGTACCCTTTCGCACGTTCTTGATGTACAGGCTGCGAAGCAGATACGGGAACACCGCATGCGCAGGGTATCGCCGGCTCGCGTTGGGGTTGCGGTACAGCGCCTGGATGCCCATTCGGCGCATCAGGGTTCGCACGTGTCGGCGCCCGACCCCCCATTCCTTGCAGGCGCAGCAAGTCGCGCAGCATTCGGCTCCCCGCTAACGGGTGCTCCAGATGCAACTCGTCGATCACGATGGAGGCGGACTTCTGCGTGGAGGCCTCGCGCGAGGCAGCCGCGCGCTGAGGAGCGCGTAGATCGTCAACACTAACCAGAGCAGCCAGTTCAGCAGCGCCGAATTCGTCGCCGACATGACGCGCATCGGCGCGCGCCAGCGCATGGGATCGGCGCCAGGTCACCGTGTGGCCCCAGCGCCTCCTCGAGGGCGGAGCGGCGGCCATGAAGCACCGAAGTTCGCTGCCAGGCTCAGCCGCTCGGCGCTGACATGGTCGTGGGCCGTCAGGTACACGTCCTCGACGGGCGCGGCTGCTGGCGCGACAACGCGTCTTCGTCCGAGCGGCTGTGGAAGAGCGCGGAGTAACCGACGCGCCGCGCCCCCGGGCGCACCCCGAGCGTCACCGCCGAGGCTGGAATCGAGCATCGTGGACAAGTCGCTTCCCCGCCATCAAGTGGTAGGCCCAGTTGCTGGGCATCAGCCGGCACGGCGTACTACCACGCCGAGCCGATTCGCCGAGGCCGAGCCGGCGCTGATGCACCGCATCCGACACCCGGTGAGCCGGAACCCGGCGGCTTTGCCAGTCGAGCACCACCACCAGGTAGACCCAGCCACGCCATCGGGATGCAGGTGATGTCCGGCGCCCAGACCTGATTAGCCCGCTCGCCTCCGTCAAGGGCGGAGTGTGCCGCATCAATCAAGTTCAACCGTTTCGAGCGCACTGCACTAGGTAGTGCGAGGTGTCATGCTGTCGAGGTCCTCTGCGCATGCTTGTCGCTTTTTGCAAAGATCCATGAACATCTGCGCGCGTTGCGACAGCGCTGATCCACGACGAGTCACGATCCCATACGGTGCGCTGGATCGTCCAAAGTGGATTGGCAGAATCCCGATGAGGCCGAATGGCGCGAATACATTGGCAACACTTTTCGGAAGAATAGCCACCGTTCCCTTTGCGGAACGTATCAGACATAGAGTGGCGAATGTTGAGGAACACTCAACGGCGTAAGTCGGGAACTTGAAGCCATGTTCCTCAAAGACCTGCTCAAGCAGCATCCGAGTTGTCAGACGCGCAGGGGGAACGACCCATGCATTGAAAGCAATATCAGCGAACTGGACGCTTGGTTTTCGCGCTAGGTCGTGCCTACCGTCTACCACAAAACATAGCTCTTCATCAGCAAGTGGCGTGAAGTCGTAGAGGTCTGGACGCATGCTCGCGTTAACGCGACAGATCACCAAGTCGAGCAGACGTTGATCCAGCATCTCTAACAACCTCACGCTATGATCTTCCCATACCTGCACAATGACGTCCGACTGAAATTCCTTCATCTCTTCGAGAACCGGCGCTACCCATGCCGGAAGGGCTTCCATGATCGCGCCCACGGCCAAGCTGCCACCGCCTCCGCGCGTCAGGCTGACCAGTTCTTCGCGCAAATCGCCTACGTCGAAGCGCAATCGACGCGCATGGCGGATCACGCAGTGGCCAAACTCATTGGCTACAATGCCACGCGGTGACCGGGTAAAAAGCTTTGTCCCAATCATGTATTCGATCTCGTTCAAGGCCTTGGTCGCCGCAGGCTGCGACAGCGAAACCTGCTGGGCGGCCTTGCGCAGGGAGCCGTGCCCATCGAGTGCAAGAAGCAGATCGATGTAGTTTCCACGCAAACGCTTGATGATCGAGTTAGTGGTCGCAATCATTGGCATGGGTGGATCCTCCAATGTACCAATCTTCTGTCTCCCCGGAGCCGGCTCTGCTTCAGGTGCTTAACGAGTGGATCGATCAGCAGACAGAATGAACCTAGCAAGGCAATCGAAGCATTCTCGAGAAGGTTATGCACCTGCTTGGCGATCGAGGCAATTTTCTGTGGCACTGAAGCCGTGGGACGCAAACCGGGCGGCCCATCCGGGTCGCCCGTCCAGAGTCGTGAAACGCAGCGCGCACCTCCTTACTGCTCCTTCGGAATCTGCGCCGCCCTCGCCACGCCGTCCCATTTCTTGAGGTCACCCTCGACCTGCGCAGTCATCTTGGGGTTCGGGATGTATGTCGCCTCGTATCCGGTCACCCTGAGTGCTTCGACCACGCTCTTATCCTGCAAGGCCCGTTGCACCGCGGCGTTCAGCCTCGCCTCGACTGGCTTCGAAAGCCCTTTCGGACCAACCAGCGCGTACCACACCACACCATTCACGGGAATCCCGAGTTCTTGCAGCGTAGGCACGTCCGGCAGGGCGCTCATTCTCGCTGGACCGAGAGCGGCCAGAACGTTAAAGCGGCCTGAATCCCTCAGGGCAATGACTGACGCGGAGGTTGCGAACGCCATGGGTACCTGTCCACCCATGATGTCCTGCATCACCTGGGCGCCGCCTTTGAACGGAATATGGTTCAGCTTGATACCGGCGGTCATCTGCAGCATCTCCGCGACCAGGTGAGGACCGGAGCCGATGCCGGAAGTCGCATACCCGATCGTGCCGGGAGCCTCCTTCGCCTGTTGAATCAGATCCTTCACCGACCGTATGGGCGATTGCTTGGGAGTAAGGATTACACCCATTCCGCCCAGGGCCAAGATGGAGATGTACGAGAAGCTTTTGAGTGGGTCGTAGCTCTGCTGCTTGAGTGCGGGTGCAATTGTCAGCGGCCCATTGTCCACGAGTGAAAGCGTATAGCCATCCGCTTGCGCCCTTGCCAGCCTTTCGGCAGCCAGCGTACCGCCCGCTCCTGGCCGGTAGTCGGGCAGCAGGGTTTGGCGCAACTCCTTCTCGAGCGGGACCTGAATGGCTCGAAAAACGGCATCAGTACCGCCTCCGGGGGGAAAGCCCAGCACGATGCGAATCGGCTTGTTGGGATACTCGTCGGCCGATGCGGCCAACGGAGCGACGAGCGGAGCAACGGCCAGGACGAGGGCCAGGAAGGAATTACGGCGATTCATGAGGCCTCCAAGATTGAGATGATCGGGCGCGTCAGCCGCCGACAAAGACAGGTTTTCTCTTTTCGAAGAAGGCTCGAAGGCCTTCCCGGAAGTCTGCGCTGCGGTAACACTGCGCCACCAGGGTATCGACGTCCCGGTCTGATTCGGGGCCACCCATGTCGTCCGCTGCGCAGACGCGACGGATGGCCGCCTTCGCGGCCTGTAGGGTGAGCGGCGCATTCGCCGAAAGAGTCTGCGCATAGGCAGACACTGCGGCCTGCAGCCCCTGCCCATCGACCACTTGATTGACGAAGCCCATCGTCCGCGCTTCGGAAGCGGCGAAGGCGCGGGCACTCAGCAGGATGTCCGCCACATTCGCCCGGCCCATGAGTTGCACGAATTCATTGACGATCTCTCTCTGGAATCCAAGGCCGATCAGTGACGCGGGAATGCGGAAGCGCGCGCGAGAGGAGGCGAAGCGAACATCGCACGCGGCGGCGATCTCCATGCCCGCGCCCATGCAGACTCCATCGATGGAGGCGATCACCGGCTTGGACGCGTTGCGGATTGCCTTGGGGCCGCGAAGCACGATTTCCATAAATGCGTCCAGGGACATGGCGCCGCTTTGGACCACCTCGAATGAACGGATGTCCGCTCCGGATGCGAATGCCTCGTCGCCATCGCCGGCAATTACGATCACGCGGATGTCGGCGGACCCGTCCAGTTCCAGCACGGCGTCTTCGAGTTGCCGCCACATATCCAGGGACATGGCGTTACGCTTGGTGCGGTTCGAGATTCGGACGTGGCCAACGGCACCTTCCCGATGAAGGGCTACGCGGGCCATGTCTCGCCCTTTGGGTGTGGCAAGGCTTCCTTGAGGGTGCTGAGCACCGCATCGCGATCGGCTCCGACTGCCGGTGCAGCGCGATGCATGCGGTCGGGCGGAATACTGGACATCTTGTATGGCATGGCGGCGTACTTCATGCCGTCCCTTTCGCCCTTCGGCCTGATAAGCATTCCTCTTGCCAGCACTTGCGGGTCCGCGGCGAGGTCGGCGACGGTGTTGACCGGGCCAGTCGGAATGCCGGCCTGCTCCAGTTCCGCGATCCATTGGCACCTGCTCTTGGCCTTGAGCGCTTCCTCCATGGCCTTCTTGAGTGCCGCCTGGTTCTCGCTGCGCCGTCCCGGACTCGAGAGCTTCGGGTCCGACACCCACTCGGGCCGGCCCAGAGCCGCGGCAAGCTTCGCGAACTGTGCTTCGTTCCCGACACAAATGGCTAGCGGCGCATCGGCGGCTTGATAGATGTCGAAGGGCGCGACTAGGGGGTGCCGGGAGCCTTCCGGCTTGGGCACTTGACCGGTGGCATGGAAGCGGGCGACGGCGTTCTCCAGCAGCGCGACCTGGCAGTCGAGCATTGAAACGTCGATACGGCTGCCCTTGCCGGTACGAACCCTCTCGAGCAGGGCAGCCTGGATCGCGATCGTAGCGAACAAGCCGGCCGCCAGGTCGCCGATCGACACACCCACGCGGGTCATCTGCCCCTCCTCGGTGCCCGTGATACTGACGATCCCGCCCATGGCCTGTGCGACCATGTCATAAGCGGCTCGGGTCCGGTAGGGACCGTCCTGACCAAACCCGGAGATGGAAGCCATCACCAGCCCCGGAAACCGCGGCGACAGGCGATTCCAGTCGAAGCCAAGACGCTCCATCACGCCGGGCCGAAAGTTCTCGACCAGCACGTCGGCGACAGACAGCATCTCTTCGAAGATGCCGCGATCCTCGGGCTCTTTCAGGTCGAGGACTATCGACTCCTTGTCGCGATTGATGGACCGGAAGTACACGGAAGTTCCGTCGAACTCGGGGCCGTACCATCTCGCCTCGTCGCCCTCGGGTGACTCGACCTTGATCACGCGGGCGCCCAGCTCGGCGAGCTGCAATGTGCAGTAGGGTCCCGAAAGCGCGCGAGTCAGGTCAATGACGACTAAGCCGCTCAGCGGACCGGGGAGTGGTGTAGAGGAGCTCGGCATTTGATGCTTTGAATCAGCGAGCGCAGCACTGCACGGCTTGCACCCGTGAAGACGCAGCCCCCAAGCGCGCGTCTTCGGCGGGCGCTTGGAGGGAACGTGCTTTATCTTCGTGCCGTCCATGTTTGAACAGCTGTCTCACGAGACGTCGGGCGGAGCCGTTGCCGGTGACGAAGGGCACGACCGGTTTCAGGGGCCGTGACGGGAACGCTTTCTGCGCGTGGGCTGCGGGCAGTTGCGAAGCAAGTGTAAAAGGGGCTGCAGACAACAGCAGGTCACCGCAGTTCAGTCTCATTGGAAGTCTCCAAATAGTTTGGCATCGAACCACTCTAATGCTTGGTCGCCATAAAAACATACTTGCACGTATAGTAAAGCCCGTTTGCTTCGCGTGTCAACGTCGCTGTACTGTTGAGTCAAAGGTGTTTTGCGGAATGCGTTCCGCGGCGGGCGCGCATCCCTCGACTGCGACGAAATTCAACTCAGGCCCCCTCTCAAGACGGGCGACGACGAAACGACACCGCAAAGCAATCCGTGACAGCGCGGCTGGTCAGCAGCATCGCCAGTTGCCCCGCGAAGGGGTATGGCCGCCCCGGGGCGAGCGTAAGTTCAGCGAATCATTGTTTTGTGCCTGACTTGAAGTGCTCAGGACGTCGAAGGCCGGGCGTAGTTCTGCGGCATGCTGTACTCGAAGAACGGCAACCCGTTCAGTGCGGCGCGGGCTTGGCCGCCCGGATCCTGCTCGACGCGGCTCCGCACATCTAGCACCATCGTGTGTCGCTCCTTTGGGTCATAACGCTGCCATCGAGGAACGGTCGGATTGTTTGGATTGCCCGTATGCGCAAATGCCGACCAGGTAGCGATCATCATGCGCGTGAGATGGGCGAAGTCCGGGTTGGTCGCGCCGATCAGGTCAACCGCATGTTTCGGATTTCCAAACAAGAATGGGCATTCGACGGTGTGCGGCGAATGCAGCACGCCATTGAGCACCGGCGTGCGCCAGTTGAAGACATATGCGTAGACCGGAGCGCGTCCGGCGGCCGATTGCAGTCTCGCTTCGTGCAGGGTGTTGCGGATGTACATGAAATCTGTAGTGACAGCACCGAGAACGTCGCTGGGGAGTGCCTTCGGATCGGCCGTGCGGTAGGCATCCATGATGCGGTCCGCCTCAGGGGCGTCGACGCGGAGAAAGCGGGCGAGGCGGCGCTTCACTTCGTCCGCGTCGAGCGAGAAGTTGCCGAGGTTGCTCGCCATCGTCAGTCGCGTTTCAGATGCGGCATTGCCCACCATCAAAGGAATGTCCAATGAGATCGGCGGTGCGTCCACGTCGAACGGGTGGCGGGTGAAAGTCCGGCCGTCCAGGATGGGCCGGTACCCGAGCGGCGCAGCCAGAAAGGCCTGCACCAGGCGCTCCATAGGAATGGCCTGCAGCGCCTCACCAGTGAGCCGCGGCACTTCGAGCTTCGCTGCCAAGGCGCGTGCCACCGCAGTTGCTTCCTCCTCGTCGGCATGGCGCAGGCTTCCGCTGCAGCTCTGCGCGACGACTTTGTGGAACAGTCCTCGGGCGGCTTCCGTCGCCATTAACGCACTCACCTTCGCCGCGCCGCCCGACTGGCCGAAGATCGTCACATTGCGCGGGTCCCCGCCGAAGCTCGCGACATTCTCGCGCACCCAGCGCAGTGCTGCGACCATGTCCAGCACGCCGGCGTTGCCGGAATCAGCGAACCGCTCGTCGCCATCGTCGATCTTCAGGTGCCCGAAGAGGTTGAGGCGGTGGTTGACCGTCACCACCACGACGTCGCCCAGCTTTGCAAGATTGCCGCCGTGGAAGGCAGGGGGAGTACTGGCGAAGACAGCCCATGCGCCGCCATGCATCCAGACCATCACCGGCTTCCGGCTGGCCGTGCTGGCGCGCGGGGTGAACACGTTCAGCGTGAGGCAGTCCTCGTTGATCGGCAGAGTTTGCCCGTACCAGTACAGCAGGTCGCGCGCCACGGGACCCTGCGGCGCGGATGCGCCGAATTCGACAGCATCGCGGACGCCCGTCCACGGCTGAACCGGTTGGGGCGGACGGAACCGGTTGGCATCGGCGGTCGATGCACCGTAAGGAATGCCCTTGAAGACCCGCACCCCCCCTTCGGTGCGGCCGCGGAGGCGGCCGGTCGCCGTGTTCACGACGACCTCGGGCGATTGCGCGGTAGTTACCGACGAAATCCCTAAACCCAAGACTGCCCCAGCCTTCAATACGGCCCTGCGGTCAATGAAACTTGCGTAGGAGTCCTGAACTCCAGATTGCTCGCGTGTCTGTCTCATGTGGTCCTCATCGGGGGAAATCTGCTGCGATTACCCATCCTCGTCAGTCGAATCCGGCGCACTACGCAGAATGCGCATCAGTATGTAATCATTCTGATCCGCCGTTGCGGACGTTCCCTCCCAAGAAACCCCCAGAATCTTTTGCGCCCACGAGCAAGGATCTTTGCGTGCCGCAAGAAAGGGTCAGCCGACGCGGTCGCTCATCGGCGGCGGAAAGCCGGCGCGCTGCTCGCCACAGATTTTTGGCCTGGTTCTAGCCGGACGCATAGGGCAGGCGGCGGGTAAAGGGTTTGTCGTGCAGCCATTGCATCTCGGCTATCACGCCACGACCGGGTTGGCAGGCGGCTCCCGATGCGGACTCGCGGCGCCGCGTCAACCGTCAAGAACGCGCGATCAGCGCAACGCCGACCGAGAACGCGCGTCGCACGGGTCATTCGGAATCTTTCGCGCCGAAGACCGACGTTGCAGCAGAACCGCGCAAATATGGCTGTTTCCTGCGGGAAGCTGCTGCCTTCAGGCTAGGGCGAAGCCCTCGTAGCCGTTTGCAGCCACCTTGGCGCAGCGCTCTCGGTAATCGGGAGCCCCACCCACGTAGATCAGAGCGCGCCGCCGAATGGAGCCGTCAGGGTTGCGCGTGGTTCGCACCCACCACGCATCGGTGTCTGCGAGCAGCGTCTGAGCATACACATCGTAGACGTGGCGCGTCCAATCTTCTTCGTAATGCGGCACCGGCTCGCTCGACGTAAGACGGTTGTCGCGCATGTATACCAGCATCTCCGTGACCCACTCCACCTGCAACGCGCCGCAGACGCCGATGTTGCAGAAGGACGCGCCGTTGTGGGCACCCACCAGCGTGAAGAAGTTCGGGAAGCCGCGCGCCTGCACCCCCAGGTAGGTGGAAGGTCCATCCGCCCAGGCTTCCTTCAGCGCGATGCCGCCGCGTCCGCGGATGTCGATGCGGTCCAGCGCGCCCGTGACCCCGTCGAAGCCAGTCGCATAGATGAGCACATCCAGTTCGATTTCGCGGTCCCCCACCTGCATGCCCTTCGGAGTCACGCGTTCGATCGGCGTTTGGCGCACATCGACGAGTTCCACGTTGTCCTGGTTGTAGATCTCGTAGTAGTTGGTCTCCATCGGCACGCGACGGGTACCGAATGCGTGGTCGCTCGGAATCAGTTTTTCGGCAATGCGCGAATCCTTCACCCGCTCTCGGATCTTGCGCGTTACGAATTCGACCATGAAGTCGTTGGAAACCTTGTTCGTGAGCAGATCGCGGTACGCGCCCAGCCACAGGCCGTAGCCTGGCATCGGATAGAGCGACTCAAACAGCGCCTCGCGCTCCAGAGGCGTTGCATCGATCGCCTTCTTGCGCGAGCGCCGATAGGGAAACGCCGTCTCCGTTGTCTTGAGGAAGTCGACGAAGGCCTCCGGGTCGCCACGCAGTTCCTCGATCAGTTCGGGCGTCAGTGCGTGGTTGGCCAGGGGGATGCACCAGTTGGCCGTGCGCTGGAACACGTGCAGCTTGCTGGCCTGCGCTGCGACGATCGGGATGATCTGCACACCTGTTGCTCCGGTGCCGATGATGCCCACCCGCTTGCCGGTGAAATCGACGTCGCGCGGCCCTTCGTCTTCGCCCCGGGGCCAGCGGGAGGTGTGGAACGACACCCCCTGGAAGCTGTCGATGCCGGGGATGTTGGGCATCCGGGTGGCTGAGAGCGGACCCACGGCCGACACCAGGAAGCGGCACGACGTCTCGCTGCCGTCGTCCAGCCTCAGACGCCAGATGTTGCCCAACTCGTCGAAGTGGGCCGCCTCAACTCTGGTATTGAATCGAAACGCCGGGCGGATGCCCATCGTGTCTGCAGCGCGTTTGGCATAGCGCAGCAGTTCCGGCTGGCTGGCAAAGCGCTCGCTCCATTGCCAGTCCGGCAGGATGCCTTTCAGCTCGAAGTAGCCATACGCGTAGCTCTCGGTGTCGAGGCGGCAGCCCGGATAGCGATTCCAGTACCAAGTGCCGCCCACGTCGCTGCCCGCCTCGTATCCCTGCACCCGCAGCCCGGCGTTGTGCAGCAGGTACACCTGGTACATGCCGGTGATGCCGGCGCCAATGACGATGACATCGTGTTGTGGATTCTGCACTGACATGACAGACCTTTCGATTGACTCAATATGTCGGCGATCATACGCGCCAGTATGTATTTAAGTCAAGCAGAATGCGGAGGTCCAGAGAACTTGCGCCGGCGCAGAGCGTTCACGCGTGCTGACCACCGGCGTCGTCCGGGGAGTCTCCCCTACCCCTACCCCGCAACCCCTGCTTCTCACCTGCGACCACATCGTGCGCGACTCAGTGCCGCCTTGGGCTTCGTCAACCGCATCAAGTACGCTATCCGCGCCGCGGAGGACGAGATGACGCCGTTGCCGCCGGGAAGCCGGGCATTGCCGGGATGGGCGCTCCGAAAGTCAATAGCGGTGGTTGGAAGACACCTCATCGCTGAGAACGAGCTCGTTCTCCGTCTGGCACCCTCCGTCACCAGTGCAGGTCAGCACCGAATGAAGGCGTCTTGCCAACGTCGGGCACGATGAGGCGAAGCTGGAGCGAGGTGCATGCAGTCGGCACGGAGGAGGCAAGGCGGCCGTCAGCTCTGTCCGGGCGAAAAGCATCTATGCGTTTGGCCGCGAAGATGCCGTGCTTGCATTTCTGCGCTCGGGAACGCTCACCCCTCAATTCAAGGCGTCGATCTCATCCCACTGCTCTGCCCATGTCCTCGACCACCTTCTTGGCGTCGCCGAAGACCATCATGGTCTTATCCATGTAGAACAGCTCGTTGTCCAGACCGGCATAACCCGCAGCCATCGAACGCTTGTTCACGATCACCGTCTTGGCCTTGTAGGCCTCCAGGATCGGCATGCCGTAGATCGGCGTGCCCTTGGTGAGCGCCGCCGGGTTCACGACGTCGTTGGCGCCCAGGATGATCGCCACGTCGGCCTGCGCGAACTCGCCGTTGATGTCTTCCATCTCGAACACCTGGTCGTAGGGCACTTCGGCCTCGGCCAGCAGCACGTTCATGTGGCCCGGCATGCGTCCGGCCACCGGATGGATCGCGTACTTCACCGTCACGCCCTTGTGGGTGAGCTTCTCGGCCAGCTCGTTGACCGCATGCTGGGCCCGGGCCACCGCCAGGCCGTAGCCCGGCACGATGATCACGGTCTCGGCATTGGAGAGCATGTAGGCCGCGTCGTCGGCGCTGCCGCTCTTGACGGGGCGCTGCTCCTTGGCGCCGCCGGAAGCCGCTGCCGCCTCGCCGCCGAAGCCGCCCAGGATCACGTTGAAGAACGAGCGGTTCATCGCCTTGCACATGATGTAGCTCAGGATCGCGCCCGAGGAGCCCACCAGCGAGCCGGCGACGATCAGCATCGCGTTGTTGAGGCTGAAGCCGATGCCGGCCGCGGCCCAGCCCGAGTAGCTGTTGAGCATCGAGACCACCACCGGCATGTCGGCGCCCCCGATCGGGATGATGATCAGCACGCCCATCACGAAGGACAGCAGCACCATCAGGAAGAAGGCGGTCCAGCTCTCGGTGAAGACGAACACCAGGCCGAGCGCGATGGTCAGCAGGCCCAGCGCCAGGTTCAGCATGTGCTGGCCCTTGAACTGGACCGGTGCGCCCTGGAACAGGCGGAACTTGTACTTGCCCGAGAGCTTGCCGAAGGCGATCACCGAGCCGCTGAAGGTGATGGCGCCGATGGCCGCACCCAGGAACAGCTCGAGCCGGTTGCCCGCGGGAATCCCGAAGCGTGCAAAGCCGTCGACCACGTACGCGCCTTCGGGCGTGTTGGCACCGATCACCGCCGCCACCGGAGGCGGCGTGATGCCGAAGGCCCAGGGCTCGACCACTGCCGCCACGGCGATGAAGACCGCGGCCATACCGATCATGCTGTGGAAGAAGGCGACCAGCTCGGGCATCTGCGTCATCTCGACGGTCTTGGCGCGGTAGGCGCCGTAGCCGCCGCCGGCCACCAGGCCCAAGAGCACCCAGGCCATGCCCATCGCCTTGCCGTCCGAGAGCTGCACGATCAGCGCGGCGGTGGTCAGGATGGCGATGGCCATGCCGACCATGCCGAAGATGTTGCCTCGGATCGAGGTGGTGGGGTGGCTCAGGCCCTTGAGCGATTGAATGAAGCAGACCGACGCGATCAGGTACAGCAGGGTGGCGACGTTCATCGACATGGTCAGTGGCCCTCCGCCTTGGCGGCCGGAACCGACGAATTGGCCTTCTTGTCCTTCTTCTTGAACATCTCCAGCATTCGCCGCGTGACGAGGAAGCCGCCGAAGACGTTGACCGCGGCCAGCGCCACGGCCAGCACGCCCATGGTCTTGCCGAGGCCGCTCTCGGTGAGCGCCGCCGCCAGCATGGCGCCGACGATCACGATCGCCGAGATCGCATTGGTCACGGCCATCAGCGGCGTGTGCAGCGCCGGAGTGACGGTCCAGACCACGTGGTAGCCGACGTAGATGGCCAGCACGAAGATGATCAGGTTGATGACGGTATGGGAAACGGGATCCATGGCTTCTTCCTCATTCTTACTTGCGGGTCACTTGGCCGTCCCTGCTCATCAGGCAGGCGGCGACGATGTCGTCCTCGAGATCGATCTTGAAGCCGCCCTCCTTGGGGAGCACGAGCTTGAGGAAGTCGAGCACGTTGCGCGCGTAGAGCGAGGAGGCGTCGGCCGCCACCAGCGCCGGCAGGTTGGTCTCGCCCACGAGCGTGACGCCATGCTTGATGACGGTGCGGCCAGGCTCGGTCAGCGGGCAGTTGCCGCCTTGCGGGGCTGCGAGGTCGACGACGACGGAGCCGGGCTTCATGGCCTTCACCATGTCTTCGGTCACCAGCACCGGGGCGGGCCGGCCAGGGATGAGCGCCGTGGTGATGACCACGTCGGCCTGGGCCACGCGCTTGGCGACCTCGGCCTTCTGGCGATCGAGCCAGCTCTGGGGCATGGGGCGCGCATAGCCGCCGACACCTTCGGCGGCTTCCTTCTCTTCCTGGGTCTCGTAGGGCACGTCGATGAACTTGGCGCCCAGCGACTCGACCTGCTCCTTGACGCTCGGGCGCACGTCGCTCGCTTCGATGACGGCCCCGAGCCGCTTGGCGGTGGCGATGGCCTGCAGGCCGGCGACGCCGACGCCGAGGATCACGATGCGCGCCGCCTTCACGGTGCCGGCGGCCGTCATCAGCATCGGAAAGAAGCGCTGGTACTTGTCGGCCGCGATCATGACGGCCTTGTAGCCCGCGATGTTGGCCTGGCTCGACAGCACGTCCATGCTCTGCGCCCGCGTGGTGCGCGGCGCGGCTTCGAGCGCGAAGCCGGTGAGGCCCGCCGTCGCAAGCGTTTGCAGGCCCTCGGCATCGAAGGGGTTGAGCATGCCCACCACCGCGGTGCCCGGCTTCATGAGCGCAGCCTCGCCGTCGGACGGCGAGCGCACCTTGAGCACGAGCTCGCAGCCGAAGGCCCCGTCGACATCGGTGATCTCGCAGCCCACCGCCTCGTAGGCCGCGTCCGGCGCGCTCGCCGCCACGCCGGCGCCAGTCTGCACCCAAACCGTGTGGCCCTGGGCCTTGAGCTTCCTTGCCGTCTCTGGCGTGACGGCGACGCGGGTCTCTCCCGCCGTGCTTTCGGCGGGTATTCCTATCTGCATATCCCTTGTCCTCGCTGGCTGATACCACTAGCCCGCGGCTCTCCTGACATCCGCATCGGACCTAGGGAACGCAGCAGTCCTCCGGTCAGTCGCTGACGATGCATCCACGGGGGCAACCTGCACCAGGCCAGGCCCGGTAGCAGGATTCGGGCGCATTATACTGATACGTATATGACACGTCATCTTCGTACTTTTTTATACCTGCTTATGATTTAGCGGCAGACAGGCACGCCTCGCCCACTCGTCGCGAGCTAGGAGATCTTGGCGATAGAACGTTCGACGGACGCCTAGGTCACCGGAGCAGCTGTGCGCCCCGCAGGCGCAGACACTACACCGGGTCTCGTCGCTTGATCAGGAAGCCGGAGACGCCTTCCTGTGCCACCGTGCCGTCCGCCTTGACCAGGCGGAACTGGCGGTCGACGATGGCCCGTCCGGACTTGGTCACGCGTTTGCCGACGATGGTCAGCTGCAGCGTTACCACATCGCCGATGAAGATCGGCGCTCGGAAGGACCACTCGCGGATGTCCGTCATCGCCACAGTGGTTTCCTGGAACTCCGGGATCTTCCCGAATAGGCCAATGGCGATCGCGATCCCCAGCGGGCCATGGGCAATGCGGCGCCCGAACATGCTGGCCCGCGCATAGTCTTCGTCCGTGTGGATGGGATGGTGGTCTCCAGACAGGTCCGCAAATTGCGCGAGGTGCTCCTCCGTGATGGAGCATCCTGCAATGCAATAGGTGACACCTACCTCGACGTCCTCGTAGTACAGGGGGTTCAAGGCAAGTCCCGCATCAGGGTGTTACGAAAAGGAGAGGCCTCAGATCTTCATCGCGCCCTGCCCCGCGCTGGCCGCCCGGGCCCAGAACGGCTCGGAGGCGCGCACGCGGTCGGAGCGCATGAGTTCCAGCCACACCTCGCTGGCGTCGATCATCCGGTTGACGCCGGCGGCCAGAAAGGCACCAAGATGCATTCCGCCATCTTCCCCTCGTCGCCACTGAGGGCGAGAAGCGCGAGCAGTTCCAGCTCAACGCTCCACTTGTGGCCGAAGGTCGTGTGAACGGCCCGCAGGAGGTAGCGGGCGAGTCGATGGACACGCCCGTGCCGTCGACCAGCCAGGCAGCGGCGCGGCGGTAAGTGGTGACGGCATCGATGGGCGGGAAGTTCTTCTGCCATTGCCAGTGCATGAACCGGTAGGAATGCTGCGCCGCCAACGCCAGCGCGACCAGATCGGTCACCAGCTCGGCCTGCGTCGAGTCGCCACCGAAATTCTTGAACAGGCGCACATGGTGGATCCCGACGCTCTTGCCGGCAGCGGTCAGGATGCCGATCCAGACGAATTCGTGCTCGTACGGGTGTCCGGTGCCCCAGCCCGAGGCCATGGCTCTTCTGCAAGTGTGCCTCAGCGTGACCATCAACTCGTCGCAACACGCCGGCGTAGGACTTCCTTCTGGATCTTGCCGGTAGATGTCATTGGCAATTCATCCACAAAAACCACACGCGCAGGGATCTTGAAGTTCGCGATCTTTCCGCGGAAGGAATCGATGATGTCCTGCTCACTGAGCGTGCACCGCGGGTCCTTGACCACGAAGGCAGCCGGGACCTCCAGCAGGCGCTCGTGCCTTTGCCCGACCACGGCGGCGGCCTTCACGCCGGGTATCTGGCAAAGGAGGTGCTCGATCTCCGCGGGCGCAACGTTCTCGCCGCCGACCTTCAGCATGTCCTTGTAGCGGGCCAGGCACCGCAGGTGGCCGTCCGGCCTGAGCAGGCCGGCGTCGCCAGTGCGGAACCAGCCGTCCGCATCCAGGGCCGCGGCGGTGGCCGCCGGGTCCTTGTAATAGCCCATCAAGCGGGCATAGCTGCGCACCTGGATCTCGCCGATGGTGTTCGGCGGCAGCACCTTACCCGTATCCACGTCGACGATACGAATTTCGATTCCCGACTGGGCGAGTCCGCTGCCCTCGCAGCGCTGGGACAAGGTCGAACCGGGCGGGGAAATCGTGATGCCACCCCACACCTCTGTCAGCCCGTAGCTGGAGGATGTCTCGCACAGCTCGCGCTGGACCCGCTCGGCCAAGGCGATGGCAGACTCCGAGCCCGCGGCGAAGCTACCGGTGCGCAGACTGTCGATATCCAGGTGCAGCCGGTCCTGGGCTGACAGCAGATCGGCGAAATGGGCCTCGAAGCCGTGGATCATGGTGACCCGGTGCTCCTCAATCAGGCGCAGCGCCTGCTCGCCGTTAAAGACATCCATCAGGACCTGCGTGGCACCAGCCATGAAAGACATGAGCACCGAATAGCTGATGGCATAGACGTGGAACTGCGGCAGGTACGCGAGCTGCACATCGGACGAGGTCATCTGCATGATCCGCGTGCGTTCATAGCACAGCCTTAAGCCCGCGTGGTCGAGCAGCACCGCCTTCGGGTTGCCGGTCGTGCCCGAGGTGAACATCATGAACGCAGGCTCAGATGGCTGGATGGCTGGGAACGGCTCATCTCCGCCGGCCAGGCGGCCACTTTCGCGGAATGCGTCCCAGGGCACGCCCCCCAGCACCTGGGAGTCACCCATCATGACGATGGTCCTGAGCTCGGGCGCGACCTCGAACACAAGGCCGCCCTCAGCGCCGGCCTTGCTGCCGCCCAGCGCACCGGCCAAGATGGAATCCAGGTCCACCGGACCTGTGCGCGTGCAGCTGATGAGGAAAGCGCTGCCGGAATGCTTCAGCGCATACGCCAGATCCATCGACTTGTAGCGTGTGTTCAAAGGGACTGCGATCGCGCCCACACGGGCCACGGCGAACAGTAGAAACTCGATCTCCGGGCAGTTGGGCAGCCACAGTGCAACCCGCTCTCCCTTGCGCACACCTGCTCGCACCAGCGCGCGGGCGAGCGTGGCGACCTCGTCTTCGAATTCCTTGTAGGTCCATGTCCGGCCCTTGAACACCAAGGCGGTTCGGTCGCTCCATTCCCGAGCCGCCACGAAGGGCAGGTCGCCTACAAGGTCACATGAAATGATGTCGGATGCCATATCGCGTTGGAAAAATGCACCGCAGCGCCACCAGGTCGCGGCGCAGGCGATTCTCGTTAGAATGATAACGTACGTGCGCGTATGCTAGCGTGAAATCGCGCTTCGTCAATTGCGGCGACGGGTGTGCGCCCTGGTACTTACCCTTGGGCCGGAGGTAAGACGCCGGGATGTCGAGCCGCGTGCCGGGGTTTCGGCAGGGCGAGGAGCCTGACCGGGAACGCTGCCGGGCTCAGGACCGGCGGGCCTGGACGAGCCGTAGCGCCATTTGCGCGTATTGCTCGGCGGCGTCCTGCCTGGTCAAGCGCTTGTCGTCGCGCCACCAGGTGTAGGCGAAGGTGATCATGCCCTCGATGGCACGAGCGGTTGTTTGCACATCGACCACCTCGAACACGCCCTTGCTCGCGCCCTCCCGGAGGGTGACTGCAAGCAGGTCGTCCATCCGCTTCTGCTCGAGGGCTACCGCGCTGCGCGCCTCTGCGGACAGCGACTGCACCTCGCGCCAGAAAATACCGACCACGCGTTGATTGTCGATCACCCAGCGGGCGTAGCTGCGCGCCATGGCGGCAAGCTTCTCCACCGGGTCGGTGTGCTCGGCACTTGCACTGCGCATGAGCGCCTGCGCCTCCGCGAGAGCGCGCCGGTATATCTCCTGCAGGATCGAATGCTTGTCGGGGAAGTAGTAGTAGACGATGGCCTTAGAGCCCGACAGCCTCTGCGCGATCATGTCAACCGTGCATTCGTGGTAGCCATGCTCAAAGAAGGCATCACAGGCGGCGCGGAGGATTAGGTCCTTGCGGTACGCGGCCACTTCCTCGCGCAGGTTGGCGGAAGCGCCTGAATTCCCCGCGGCGGCACTCGGCGTGGAACGCACGGACCTGGCCCGAACTGGCCGCTTGGCGGGAGAAGGCTGACTCTTGGCTTTCGCACGCATAGGGAACTGCTTTTCTAGTGTGGATAAGGGCTGTTGGATTCTATCGAACGCTCCGTGCTGCCCCGCCCTTGGCAGTAACGCCTTAGGCATTCATCCAGGGCAATATTGCGGTAATGTACTTACGCGCATATAAATCATCCCACAAGAATTCGAAGGAAATGGTGGATAGCATGACATGAACGATGCGCGGATGTGGTTTGCCGCCGTTTTACGTTGGCTGCAAGCCCGACGAGCTCGAGGGGGCCGTGCTGTCACTTGCGATCTACTGCGGCGAGCTGACCTATACCCTGGGCCGACGCGAACTGCTCGCTGTGATCGCCCCTCACCGTCTTGACCCGGCTGCGGTAGGACACCACAGGTGCAGGACGAGGTGTCACCTACCCATGACGCAAGAAAATTCCAACTGCTCGAACGCGAGAAGATCCGCGACGCGCTCCAGCGCCATGGCGCGGCGAGTGGTCCCCGGTCGCCGGGGCCTACCACCCGGACGCCTTCAACGACCATGGGGGTACAAGGACGGAATCCCGGGACTGCTCGAGTGGCTGGAGCGCCGCCACGCGAGCGTCGAGCAGTCCATGCACTTCCTGGGCAACCGCCTGATCGAATTCCTCTCCGAGACCTGCGCCATCGCGGAAACCTACTGCGTCGTGTACCAGCGGTATGGCGGACAGGGACGCCAAACGATCCGCACCTGATTGGGCGACCATGAACTGGCCCCGGGACAACGGCTCATGACCGAGCTGGGCTGCCGCTATGTCGACCGCTTCGAGCGGCGCGACGGCGAGTGAGTGGAGCATTGCCCGCCGCACGGTTGCCCTGGAGGAGGTGAAGGGCGCGACCTTGCCCGTCCTGCTGCGCGAGAGCCACGCCACGGCGCAACGCGGCCGCAGCGATACCCGCGATGGCGGGGAACTGCTGCAACCCAGCTGCCACCAACTGGTTGCGCACCCTGGATGCCCTGCATGCGCGTCGCCGAGCGCAGCCCTGCCGCCGACAGCAGGTAGCAGCCCTCGACCGCCGAGCCATTGTCGAGCTGCAAGCGCCAGAGGTTGACCTTCTCGTCGTACATGCGCGGCGCTGACCCCGGGTATTGAACTGGTAGTGCGGGTGCACCTCATCCGGTCGGCCGCATGGCGCGCATAGCGCATCAGCTCGGGGTGTTCGGCAAATCGTTCGCTCCAGTGTCATTTCTGCAGGGTGCCCTCCAGGGGGACGCAGCCGTAGGTATAGCTCTCGTGTCAAGGCGGCACTGGAATAGCGGCTCCGGTACTAGGTCCCGCCGACATCGGCACCGGCCTCAATGCCCCTGACCGGGGCGCCGGTGGAGCCGTCCGGTCAGGTGGAGAAGCCGCCGTCGAGCACCAGTCGCTGCCCGGTCGTGTACCCGGAGCGGTTCGATGCCAGGAACACGATGGCATCTGCCGCCTCGTCCGCCTTGCCGATTCGGCTGAGGGGCATGCCGTGGCGCATGGCCTCGGCTACCTTGGGGGATAGGTGCGCCCATACACGATCCATCAGACCGGTGTCAAAGGCCCCCAGTCCGACAGAGTTGGCCCGGATCTTGTAGCGGCCTTCTTCCCGGGCGACGGCCCTGACCACCGCCTCGACACTGCCCTTGGGGCCCGTCGAGAGGATGTCCATCGGGGAATGGCGCACCATGGCGGCGGAGCTCATCGCTACGATGGAACCGCCGCCGCCCGCCCGCAGATTCGGCAGGGCCAGCTTGACCGCATTGAAGAACCCAACGGCGTCGTTCACGATGGCGTGGCGCCATTCGTCCACACTGACGTTGTACAGGTAGTCCATCCGGATGTCCGCGCCGCTAGCAACGATCAGCGTGTGAATGCGACCGAAGCGGGCAACGACGCGCTCGTAGTAGCGCTGCACATCCTCCGGAACCGTCAAGTCGAGCTGCTGGCTGTCGGCTCGGCGTCCGAGTTCTTCCACCATCCGGGCGACCTCAGTCGCTTTCTGGGCGCTGCTGCGGTAAGTCAGCGCGACGTCGCATCCGCACTGGGCCAAGCGCTGGCACACTGCTTTGCCGATGCCGCCGCTGCCCCCGATGACCACCGCGACACCGTCGCTCGGGAACTCTGCGAAAAAGCCATGGGCCGGGGTCCCGGCGCGATTCTCAATGGTCATCGAACACATCTCCTTCAACCTCGATCGTCCACGTTGCGGACCCGACCCGGGTCCACCTGCCCTGGCTCGCAAGACCGCCAAGCATCCTCGCGTGCCCATACACCTGCAAGGCGGTGGACAAAGTTTTCCGAACAATACCATACGCGCAGATCTTTTTACGTACTATCGCGTAGCTTTTTTAAGATTACGTCTTGGTGGAAACGGCGGAGAAGTCTGCGTCGGACAGCAGCACCGACGCGTCTTCCAGCAGCTTGACGCCCTCGCCGGGGCCTGATCCGAGGCTCGGCACACTGCGCGACACCGTGCCGCCGCGCGCCGTCGCGGGCAGGCAAACGAGCAGGCGCCCTTGCGGCGACAGCTGGCTCGCCTGCGCATACGCAGGCAGCCCACCCGCGTCCGCCTGCAGCGTGCCGTCGCTGCGTTCCGAGTTCACCTGGCCGAACAGGTCGACCTCCACCGCGCCGTTGACCGCCACGAACCGCGGCGTGCGCGCGATGGCCGCCACGTCGTGCGTCTCGCGCACGTCCACCAGCCGCACCCGGCCGAGTTCTTGGAGATAGGCGTGGAAGGCCGCGTCGCCGAACACCACGCCGGTGACGATGTCCGCGTCGCGGTCGATGGACCCGCTCTCCCACAAGGTCTGCACCCAGGGCGAGATCATCCCGGAGACGACGCGAAGACCGCGATGGGCATACAGCGCGCGGGCCACCTCGGGCAACACCGCGCCGATGCCGAACTGCTGCGTGTCGCCGTCGCGGATCAGGGTGGCGGCCTGGCGGCCGATCTGCGCGGTCGCGTCGCTGGCGGGCGCGGAGGGCACCTCGAGCGCAGGCGTGGCGCTCTCAACCACCGTGTCGAACTCCGAGACATGGACGCGAAAGCTGCTGGCTAGCCGCGGCAGCAAGGGGTTGAGGTGGGCTGCCCGCTGGCGTGCGCGCGACCAGACCAAAGGCAGGAAGTCGGCCGTCAGGCCCGGGCGGCACCAGCCGTCGGCGTCAGGCGGCGTGAACTGGCCGACCGCTACGTCGAAAGGCTCCGCTTCCAGCAGGTGCCGCGCGATGCCCGTGTAGTCCAGCGGATGCAGCGCGCTGCGGCCTTGCAGGATGCCGCGGCGCACGGCAGGCGTCATAAAGAAGCTGCTCGTGCGGCACTCCGGATGCACGGCGAGGTAGTCTGTGCGGTCCACGCCGGGCAGCTGGATGCTCGTGACCTCCACGCCCGCGGCGCGCTCCTGCTGCAGCTGGAGTTCCTCGCGCAGCGCGCCGGATTCGCCAGTGAGGCCGGCAACGAACACGGTGGAGCCGCGCTCCCAGTTCGCGGTGAGGAACGCCGGCCGCGTCATGCGGCACTTCCCTTCGCGACGGCGCGTGTCTGCCACAGCACGTCTCCGGGTTCCGTCGGGCCTGCACTACTCGAAGCGGTCGGCATAGCTGCACAGGAGCTACGCCATCGGCCGATGTGCGATCGGCAACGGAGCGTCGCCCAGCCAGTCGCGGATGGATTCATGCGCGGCCTCGCCATGACGCTGCTAGCCATGCAGTAGGTCTCGGCCACCGCGAGCACCGGCGACCGGAAGTCGATCGTTCAGTTGCCCGGGAAATACATCGACTGCTCGATGGTGGCATGCCGCCGCTCCAGCCATGCCAGCGTCCGGGGGCCCCGCCACTATAACCACAGTGGTCGTCTTCGGCATCGGAGTGGTAGCTGGCGGCCACCAGCGGCCACGCGCGGCAATTGACCGCGCGGCAATAGCGCTGCAGCACCTGGCGGATCTGCTCTTGCACGAGGAGGTCCTGGATCTCCGGTTCCATGAGAGAACGTCGTCCTCAGGCGGGGTAGAAGCCTCGATTCTGCTCGACCAGCCGCACCAGCAGAGGCGCGGGGCGCCACGACGGATCCGCTCCAGGTTCGGCGGCAAAACGTTCCAGCATCATCACCACGTGGCGCAGGCCGACCGTGTCCGCATGCAGCATGGGGCCGCCGCGGTGCGAGGGAAAGCCGTAGCCGTTCAGATAGACCACGTCGATGTCGCTCGCGCGCGTGGCGACGCCCTCCTCGAGGATGCGTGCGCCTTCGTTGACTAGCGCGAAGATGCAGCGCTCCACCACTTCCTCGTCGCCCACCGCCCGCGGCACGACGCCTTGCGCGCGACGGAATTCGGCAATCATGGCATCCGTGGCCGGATCCGGCAGCGGGTCGCGGCCGCCCGCCTCGTAGCGGTACCAGCCCGCGCCGGTTTTCTGCCCGAAGCGTCCGGCCTCGCACAGCTTGTCGGGCATCACCGGCTGCGCGGGGCGACCCGCTTCGGCGGCCCGGCGCTTGCGCACCGCCCAGCTGATGTCGAGGCCCGCCAGGTCGCCCATGCGCAAAGGCCCCATGGCCATGCCGAACTGCTGCAGCGCGGCGTCGACCTGCTGCGGCGAGGCGCCCACGCGCACCAGCTCGAAGGCCGCCGCCGTGTAGCGAAACAGCATGCGGTTGCCGATGAAGCCGTCGCAAACGCGCGCGACCACGCCCACTTTCTTCAGCTTGCGCGCAAGCGCGACGCACGTGGCGAGCACGTCGTCACCCGTCATCGCGCCTCGCACCACTTCCAGCAGCCGCATGACGTGCGCCGGGCTGAAGAAGTGCAGGCCGAGCACGTCTTTGGGCCGCTGCGTGAAGCCGGCGATGCGGTCGATATCCAGGTACGAGGTGTTGGAGGCGAGGATCGCGCCCGGCTTGCACACCGCATCGAGCCGGCGGAACACCTGCTCCTTCACGGCCATGTCCTCGAACACCGCCTCGATCACCAGGTCCGCGTCGGCGAGCGAGGCATAGGACAGCGTCGGCGCCAGTTCAGCGAGCCGGCGCTCGACTTCGTGCGCCGTCAGCTTGCCCTTCTTTAGCGATCCGTCGTAGTTCCGGCGGATCGCAGCGCAACCGCGCTCCAGCGCCTCCGGCGAGGTTTCCAGCAGCGTCACGGGAAACCCGGCGTTCAGGAAGGCCGTGGCGATGCCGGAGCCCATGGTGCCAGCGCCAAGCACCGCGACGCGACGGATGTCGCGCAGCGGCGTCCCCTCGGGAAGGCCTTCGATCCGCGCGGCCGCGCGTTCGGCAGCGAAGGCGTGCCGCAATGCGCGCGACGCCGGTGTCGCCATGAGCCCCACGAAGGCCTCGCGCTCGCGGCGCAGCGCTTCGTCGAAGGGAGTGTCGAGGCACCAGCCGACCGCCTCCGCGCACTGCAGCGGCGCCGGTAGCGGGCCTGCTGCTGCCTCGGAGCGGGCCGCCTGCAGGACCGCCGCGGCCCGAGGTTCGTCTAGCACGACGTCGCGCAGGCGCGGCAGGGGGCGTTTGTTCGCGACCTGCTCGGCGAACGCGAGGGCTGCCACCACGGCCTCTCCTTCGGTGATCGCGTCGAACAGGCGGGTGCCGCGAAACTGCGCGGCAGGGGCGGGCGCGCCCGACACGATCATCGCGAGCGCGCGTTCGAGGCCGATGGCGCGCGGCAGGCGCTGCGTGCCGCCCGCGCCGGGCAGCAGGCCGAGCTTTACTTCGGGCAGGCCGATCATCGCATCCGCGCGGGCCACCCGGTAGTGCGCGCCCAGCGCCAGCTCCAGGCCGCCGCCCATGCAGGTGCCGCTGATGGCGGCGATCACGGGCTTGGGTGCATCCTCGAAGGCGGCGATCAGCGTCGCCAGCCGCGGCTCGCGCGTCGCGGCTGGCGTGTTGAACTCCTTCACGTCGGCGCCTGCCGAGAAGACCGAGGGCTTGCCGGTGACGACGATGGCCACAACGTTCTCATCCGCGATGGCCTGCTCCAGCGCCGCCAGCAAGTGAGTGCGGAACGCAGCCCCGATGCCGTTGACGGGCGGGTAGTCCTGGGTGATCAGCGCGACCCGGCCGCGCAATTCATGGTGCGTGCTCATGCGAAGAACTCGGTCGGAGTGACGTGGTCCGGCCTCGCGGGACGGCGCAGGACGGCCCCTGTTGCTGGGCGTGCGCCGCGCGGGAAGGTCCAGCGCGGGGTCTCGCCCCCGACCGGCGGCGGCAACGCGAGCAGCGCTTCATCGGTCGTGCTCCAGCCCGGTTCGCGGCGGCGGATCTCCGCCAGACAATGTCTCAGCAATCCCATGGTTTCCTCACAAAGTCGCTTGCAGCTCCGGCACCGCCGTGAACAGGTCGGCCTCCAGGCCGTAGTCCGCCACGCTGAAGATCGGCGCTTCCGGATCCTTGTTAATCGCCACGATCACCTTGGAGTCCTTCATGCCGGCCAGGTGCTGGATCGCGCCGGAGATGCCGCAGGCGATGTACAGCTGCGGGGCGACGATCTTGCCGGTCTGGCCGACCTGCAGGTCATTGGGCGCGTAGCCCGCGTCGACGGCGGCGCGCGAAGCACCGACCGCGGCGCCGAGCTTGTCGGCCAGCGGCTCCAGCACTTCGTGGAACTTCTCGCTGGAGCCCAGCGCCCGGCCACCGGAGACGATGATCTTGGCGGCGGTGAGTTCCGGGCGGTCGCTCTTGGCGATCTCCTGGCCCACGAACCGGCTCTTGCCGCTGTCGGCAGCGGCAGTGGCCTGCTCGACCTGCGCGCTGCCGCCGGTAGCCGCGGCGGCGTCGAAGCCGGTGGTGCGCACGGTGATCACCTTGACCTTGTCAGCGCTCTTCACGGTGGCGATGGCGTTACCGGCGTAGATCGGACGCTCGAAGGTGTCGGGGCTCACGACCTTGCTGATCTCGGAGACCTGCGCGACGTCCAGCTCGGCCGCCACACGCGGGGCGATGTTCTTGCCGCTCGCGGTCGCCGGGAAGAGGATGTGGCTGTAGTTCGCGGCGACCGCCAGCACCTGGGCGGCCATGTTCTCGGCCAGGCCGTGCTCGAAGTGGGCGCCTTCGGCGTGGATCACCTTGGACACGCCGGCGATCTGCGCGGCCGCCTTGGCCGCTTCGGCCGCGTTGTGGCCGGCCACCAGCACGTGCACGTCGCCGCCACAGGCAGCGGCAGCGGTGACGGTGTTGAGGGTCGCGCCCTTGATGGATGCGTTGTCGTGTTCTGCGATGACGAGCACTGCCATTTAGATCACCTTCGCTTCGGTCTTGAGTTTGTTCACCAGGGTGGCCACGTCGGGCACCTTGACGCCGGCACCGCGCTTGGGCGGCTCGGCGACCTTCAGGGTCTTCAGGCGCGGGGCCGCATCGACGCCCAGGTCGGCGGGGGTCACCGTCTCCAGCGGCTTCTTCTTGGCCTTCATGATGTTGGGCAGCTTCACATAGCGCGGCTCGTTCAGGCGCAGGTCGGTGGTCACCACCGCCGGAAGGGTGATCGACAGCGTCTCCAGGCCGCCGTCGACTTCGCGCGTGACGGTGGCCTTGCCGTCGGCCACTTCGACCTTGCTGGCGAACGTGGCCTGGGGCAGGTCGGCCAACGCGGCGAGCATCTGGCCGGTCTGGTTGGCGTGGTCGTCGATCGCCTGCTTGCCCAGAATCACCAGGCCCGGCTGCTCCTTGGCCACAAGCGCGGCGAGGATCTTGGCCACGGCCAGCGGCTGCAGCTCCTCGTCAGTCTGCACCAGGATCGCCCGGTCGGCACCGATGGCCATGGCCGTGCGCAGGGTTTCTTGGCATTGCGCCACGCCGCACGAGACGGCGATCACCTCATTGGCAATGCCCTTCTCCTTCAAGCGAACCGCCTCTTCCACGGCGATCTCGTCGAACGGGTTCATGCTCATCTTGACGTTGGCGATGTCCACACCCGTGTTGTCCGACTTGACCCGGACTTTTACGTTGTAGTCCACCACGCGTTTGACGGCGACGATAACTCTCACTTCGCCACCTTCGGACGCACCAGCATAAGTGCATTGCGCATGGCCATGCAGACCTGCTCGTCCCGCTGGTTGAAGGCGATATGCCGAAAGGTCACGATGCCGGAATCCGTACGGCTCTTCGAACCGCGAGCAGCGGCGACTTCGGTGCGCACCCGAATTGTGTCGCCATGGAACACCGGCTTCGGGAACCGCACTTCCTCGAAGCCGAGATTGCCGATTGTTGTACCCAGCGTCGTCTCGTGCACGCTAATGCCAACCACGAGCGCAAGCAGGAACATGCTATTAACGATGCGCTCGCCGAAGATCGTATCCTTAGTGGCTTCTGCGTCCAGGTGCAGTGCCGCGGGATTGTGGGTTAGAGCCGTCACGAGAACGTTGTCGGTTTCGGTGACGGTCCTGCGGATCGCGTGGTCGATCGCGAGGCCTTCGTGAAGGTCTTCGAAGTAGAGGCCGGGCATGGGTTCAATCCTGGAAGGAAGCAGCGAGCGCGAGGATCTCGCGCGCCGTGGTCACGTGGGCGATGTCAATGTGCTCGCCGGCGTAGATGATGGAAGCACGGCCCGCTGCCTGCGCATGCTCCAGCGCTTCGACCATGCCGCGGTAGTAGGCGACTTCTTCCGGCGAAGGACTGAAGACGCGATTGCAGACCGCGACGTTGGAAGGATGGAGCAGGAATTGGCCGCGCATTCCGAGCAGACGGTCCTCCTCGCAGGCCTTTTCCAAGCCGTCGAGATCGTGTACCTGCTGCCACAGGCCGCCGATCGGCTGCTTGGCGGCCGCGCGCGCGGCCATCACCACACGCGACTTGAGGAACAAGGACTCGCGCCCTTCCGGCGTCCATCCGACGCCGAGTGCGCGCGCGACGTCGCCGTTCTTTGCAGCCAATCCGGTTAGACCGAGCACGCGCGGCCTCTGCGCGATCTCATAGGCGAACTGCATGGAGCGCGCCGTTTCCAGGATCGGCAGCAGCAGGGTGGAGCCGATCTGCAGCCCCTTGCGGTGCTCGACCTCCGCGAGCAACGAAGACGCTGTGTCGACGTCCTCCGGCCCCGCGGGCTTGGACAGCACGATGCCTTCGACGTGTGGACCGACGACCGCGAGCAGGTCCTCGAAGTCGTACATGTGCGGGCTGCGGTTGATCCTTACCCAGGTGCGCTGTTTGCGCCTGGAGAGCCCTTCGAGGCTGGAGCGCACGGTCTCGCGCGCCTGAGCCTTCTCGGCCAGCGGCACGCTGTCCTCGAGGTCGAGGATCAGCGCGTCAGCGCAACTGTCGGCGGCCTTGTCTATCCATGCGGCCCTGTTGCCGGGGACGAAGAGGAAGGAGCGAACGGATTTCATGAGCTGCTCAATACGACTTGGGCAGGCCGAGAACCTTCTCGGCGATGAAGCACAGGATCAGTTGCGGGCTGACCGGCGCCAGGCGAGGGATCCACGACTCGCGCAGATAGCGCTCCACGTGGTACTCCTTGGCATAACCCATGCCGCCGTGCGTAAAGATGGCGTTCTCGCAGGCGTGGTAGCCGGCTTCGGCGCCGAGGAACTTCGCGCTGTTCGCCTCCGCGCCGCAAGGCAGGCCCTGGTCGTAGAGCCATGCGGCCTTCTGCACCATCAGGTGTGCGGCCTCCAGTTCCATCCAGGACTTCGCCAGCGGATGCTGGATGCCCTGGTTCTGGCCGATCGGACGGCCGAACACCTCGCGTTCATTGGCGTAGCCCGCGGCGCGCTTCAGCGCCGCGCGGCCCAGGCCGATCGCCTCAGAGGCGATCAGGATCCGCTCCGGGTTCAGCCCGTGCAGGATGTAGCTGAAGCCCTCGCCTTCCTCGCCGACCCGGTCTTCCACCGGGATGCGAAGTCCGTCAATGAAGACCTGGTTAGAGTCCACGCACTTGCGCCCCAACTTCTCGATTTCGCGCACCTCGATGGTCGCGCGGTCGAGATCGGTGTAGAACAGGCTGAGGCCTTCGGTGCCCTTGCATTCCTCGGCGTTCTTCGTGCGCGCGAGCAGCAGGATCTTGTTGGCCACCTGCGCGGTGCTGATCCAGACCTTCTGTCCATGCACGACGTAGTCGTCGCCCTGGCGCACCGCCCGGGTCTTGAGCTTGAGCGTGTTGAGCCCCGAATTCGGCTCGGTGACGCCGAAGCACGCGCGGTCCTTGCCCTCGATAAGGGGAGGCAGCCAGCGCTTCTTCTGTTCGGCGGTGCCGAACACCACGACCGGGTGCAGGCCGAAGATGTTCATGTGCACGGCCGAGGCGCCGGACAGCCCTGCGCCGCTAGCCGAGATGGTGTGCATCATCAGTGCCGCCTCGCTGATGCCCAGCCCGGCGCCGCCGTATTCCTCGGGCATGGCGATGCCCAGCCAGCCGGCGTCGGCCAGGGCTTTGTGGAAGTCGAAGGGAAAGCCGCCCTCGCGGTCCTTGCGCAGCCAGTAGTCGGCGTCGAAGGGCGCGCAGACCTTCTCGATCGCGTCTTGGATGTGCTGCTGGTCGGGGGTGGCTCTGAAATCCATGGTTCGTGTCCTGGTGCAGGAGTTGTCGCACGCTGCGATGCGGGGATGATGCGGGCGCCAACCATTTGCGTCCAATTCACTTTTCGGCTGGACCGATATGTTTATAAAATCGTGGGCACATCAAGCTGCACTTCCCCTGCGTTACCTCTCGGTCTTCCGAAGAACTGCATTTGGGCCGCGCGGCCGAGCGGCTGGCGATCACCAAGCCTCCCCTGCGCCTCGCCACAGGCGCTGGAAGAGGAACTGGGCGTGCAGTTGCTCATGCGCAGCAGCAAGCAGGTGGAGTTGACCCCGGCGAGGAGCGCTTTCCTCGAGGAAACGCGGCAGATCCTCGCGCGCGTCGACCGGGCAGGCAGCATCGCGACGCCGGTTGCGACGGGCCTGCGGGGCCGCCTGGACATCGGCATGGCCGGATCACTGGTATATCGTGAAGTGCCCGCCATCATCGAGGCGTTCGGCCGCTCCGCGCTTGGCATCGGCACCGTGCTGCGGGAGCAGTCGACCGCGGACCAGCTTTAGGATCTGCTGCATGGCCAGTTGCACGTCGGCTTCGTCAACGCTTCAGTGGTGCCGCCGCAGCTGGCCTGCCTGCCGCTGCGCGATGACGCATTCATGCTGTGCGTGCCGGCCGCCCACCCGCTCGCGTCAAGCGCCGTCGCGGAGGTCGCCCAGCTGTCGCAGGAGCGCTTCGTGATGTTCTCGCGCGACGTCTCCCCGGCCAACTACGACAACGTGATCGCCATCTTCAGCCGTGCCGGAATCCACCCGCGGATCGTGCATGCGGCCCGGCAATGGCTGACGATCGTGGCGATGGTGGCGCAGGGCCTCGGGGTGGCGATCGTGCCGCGCTCGCTGGCGCGCTCGCGGCTCGACGGTGTCTGCTTCGTGCCCCTGGGTGGGCCGCCGGTGACGGCGCCCGCCGTGATGGTGTGGAACCCTGCGCACGCCACGGCTATCGTGGAATGCTTCCTCGCCGAGGCGAGGCAGGTGATCCAGCGCTGACGCGCGGCGCAGGTCGAGAAGCCGCCGGCCAGCACCAGCCGCTGACCCGTGGTGTAGCCGGAGCGGCTAGACGCGCGGAAGACGATGGCGTCGGCCGCTTCTTCGGCCTTGCCGATGCGCCCCAGTGGCGGGTCCTTGCGCATGGCTTCGGCGGCCTTGGGCGAGAGGTTCCACGGAGTTGGCCCGGATGTTGTAGCGCCCCCTTCTCGCGCGCGACGGCGCGCACCGCCGATTCGACGGCGCCCTTCGGGCCGGTGGAGAGGATGTCCATCGGCGAGTGCCGGGCCATCGCGGCCGAAAAGTGAGCGCGATGGTGGAACGGCTGGGCCGGCGCGCCGACGCGCAGCCGCTCGGCCTCACCGACTCGCAGGGGCGGTAGCCCCGGTGTTTCGGCCCAGACGCGGAAGGGCTCGGAGGCCTGCACTCGGCCCGAGCGCATCAGCTCCAGCCACACCTCGCAGGCGTCGATCATGCGGTTGACGCCCGCCGCCCAAAAAGGCGGGGAAATGCTCTCGGCCATCTTCCCTTCGGCCTCGTAGTCGCCCTCGACCTCGGCATCGATGTCGCTCCAGATGCTCAGGACGGCCCGGGAAAGATGCCGCGTCACGTCTCGCCTCTGCCCCGGCGCCCGGGGACGCCGCGATTCTGGGAAGCGGGGTGCGCGGTCGCAACGATGGCACCCGCGCGTCTCAGTCGTTTTCGAGGCCGACGGCGCGCAGCGCCATCTCCGCGTAGAAGTCCGCGGCCTCGTCGCGCGAGAGGCGGCGGTCGTGACGCCACCATGTGAAGGTGAAGGAGATCATCCCGGAGATCGCCCGCGCGGTGGTCTGCACGTCCTGCACCTGGAAGCTGCCTTGCGCGACGCCTTCCCGGATGATCCGCGCCACGAGGTCGCCCATCTTCTTCTGCTCGCGCCCCACCGCCGCCCGGGCATCGGCGAGAGCGAGCGCTCCTCGCGCCAGAAGACGCCCACCACCCGCTGGTTGTCGATCACCCAGCCGGAGGAGAGCCGCGCGAAGGCGGCGAGCTTCTCGCTCGTGTCGCCGCCCTCCTCCATCGCCTGCAGGATCAAGGCCTACGCCTCGGCCATCGCGCGGGGGTAGATCTCCTCCAGGATCGCGTGCTTGTCGGCGAAGTAGTAGTAGACGATCGCCTTGGTGCCCGACAGGCGCTCCGCGATCATGTCCACCGTGCAGTCGTAGTAGCCGTGCTCGAAGAAGGCGTCGCTGGCGGCGCGCACGATGAGGTCCTTGCGGTAGGCCGCGACCTCCTCGCGCATGCTGTCCACCATCCCGTTGTCCGCGGTGTCGCGGCTGCGGGCGGCGCCGCTGCGTGCGGGCGCACGGACGGGCTTTTTGCGGGCAGGCGACGGTGTCCTGGCGTTCGCGCGCGGAGCAGGAATGGTTCCTTTCGTCGCCACGTCCCAGCCGGCGATCATCAGGTCGATGCCGGTGATCGCGGACGCGCGGTCCGACAGCAGGAACTCGATGCCATCGCCGATCTCGTTGGGCTGGATCCGGCGGCCGAGCGCCATCTGGGCGTCGATGTCGACGGCGTAGCGGCCCGGCGCCCGCGCCTTCACGCGCGGCACCAGCACGGCGCCGGGCGACACGGAGTTGAAGCGCACGCCGCCCTTGCCGTACTGCGCGGCGAAGTTCTTCGTGATGTTCAGCACCGCGGCCGTGGTCGACCCGTAGGCGTGCTGCGGCGACGACGCATGCCCTACGATCGAGGCCACGTTCACGATGGCGCCGCCGCCGGTGCGCGCCATGCGCGCGGCGAACACGCGGGTGGCGCCGAAGGTGCCTTCGATGTTTACCTTGATGACCTCCCGGCCGTCTCCTCGGCCGCGCCCAGGTCCAGGTCTACCACTGCGACGGGCCAGCCTCCACGCGCCATGATCTCGCACGCCGAGGCGCCGATGCCGTTGCCGGGGCCGATGACAACGCCGAGTTTCGCTTTGCTTTCGACGTCTTTGACTCCGGTGCGGTTCGCGTCAGGCGCGTTCCAGGATGAGGGCGATGCCTTGCCCGACGCCGATGCACATCGTGCACAGCGCGTAGCGGCCGCCGCTGCGCTGCAGCTGGTTGACGGCGGTGGTCACCAGCCGCGCGCCGGAAGCGCCCAGTGGGTGCCCCAGCGCGATGGCGCCGCCGTTGGGATTCACGCGCGGATCGTCGTCGGGCACGTCCAGCATGCGCAGCACCGCAAGGCCCTGCGCCGCGAAGGCTTCGTTAAGTTCGATCACGTCCATCTGTTCGATGCGCAGGCCGGCAAGCGCCAGCGCGCGCTGGCTGGCCGGCGCGGGCCCGATGCCCATCACGCGCGGCGCCACGCCGGCGGTGGCCATCGCGACGACCCGCGCGCGCGGCTTCAGGCCGTGGCGCGCCGCGGTGCCCTCGTCGGCGATCAGCATGGCGCAGGCGCCGTCGTTCACGCCGCTGGCGTTGCCCGCCGTGACCGACCCATCCGGCCGGACCACGCCCTTGAGCTTCGCCAGCACTTCTAGCGAGGTCTCGCGCGGGTGCTCGTCCTTGCCGACGACGATCGCCTCGCCCTTCTTCTGCGGGATGGTCACCGGCGTGATCTCGGCGTCGAAGAAGCCGGCCTTCTGCGCGGCCACGGCCTTGAGCTGCGAGGCCAGCGCCATACGGTCCTGCGCCTCGCGCTCGATCTTGTATTCCACTGCCACGTTCTCCGCCGTCTCGGGCATCGATTCCACGCCGTACTTCTCCTTCATCAGCTGGTTAATGAATCGCCAGCCGATGGTGGTGTCGTAGATTGCGTTGGTGCGCGAGAAGGCACTCTCCGCCTTTGGCATCACGAAGGGCGCGCGGCTCATGCTCTCGACGCCGCCGGCGACCATCAGCGTGGCCTCGCCCGACTTGATCGCGCGCGCGGCGGTGCCCACCGCGTCCAGGCTGGAGCCGCAGAGGCGGTTGATGGTCGCCCCCGGCACCTCCACGGGCAGCCCGGCCAGCAACGATGCCATGCGCGCCACGTTGCGGTTGTCCTCGCCGGCCTGGTTGACGCAGCCGTACAGCACGTCGCTGACCGCGGCCCAGTCGACGCCGGGGTTGCGCGCCATCAATGCCTTGAGCGGCACGGTCGCGAGGTCGTCGGTGCGGACGGAAGAGAGCGCGCCGCCGTACCGCCCGAAGGGGGTGCGCACGGCGTCGCAGATGAAGGCGTGTCGGTTCATGGGGAGGAGGTCAGGGAAAGAAGGTTCAGGAGGACGGGAAGCCGGCCTCCTGCGGCCACAGATTCAGGAAGGCCTTGCCGCCGTCACGCCTGCCGTCGACCAGCGGGCGTCCACGTAATTGGCCGCGGGAGGCATCTTTATCGCATTTGCGGCGAGGCAGGACTGACAGCATCGGTTGTCTTCAGAGCATGTGCGGCAGGTTCTTGAGATCGAGCAACGCTTCGCTTAACCTCCTTCGTTAATGCTAGGCCCCAAGACCGTCTGCATCTACGTTGTGGCGAGCGAAGGTACTTTGCGCTGAGCGCAAGGCTGTGACTTCACCTATAAACGCGACCGCGAAATGCTTGGAGTTAAACGCATGCTCGGCGTCAGCCCATGCCCATCAGTCTCTTGTCTCGCCGCCGTCAGCGACAAGATGCGAACCCGTCATGAAACCGCACGCCCCTGATGCGACAAATGCAACGAGAGCAGCGATCTCATCCGCTTCACCCCAGCGATGTCCTGGCAAACAGATTCGCTTACCCCAACCGTGGCGTTCGGTGGCTGCCGCCTCCTCTTGCCCTGTTCCCATTTCTTGGCTCCAAAGCTGAAGGCGCTCTGGCGTGTTCGTTCGTCCGGGAGCAACACTATTAACGCGGATGTTGGAGGGCCCCAGCTCAACAGATAATGCCTTGGTAAATCGATTTTCAGCCGCCTTGGCTGGGCCACTGCATGTGGAGAAAAAGGGCGCATCGAAAACGGACGAGCCTGATGTTCCGGTGACATTTACGATGGATCCGCCTCCGCCGCGAATCATCAGGGGAACAACTCGCTGGGTAACCCTAAACATTGCAAAGAAATTCATTTGCATTGCATGCATTACCTCTTCTTCCGTGACCTCCAGGAATGGTTTGTAGATCCCGGTGCCTGCGTTATTAACAAGCACATCAATGCGACCGAATTCCCGATCTGCCTGTAGCACCATCTTTTCGACATTGGGCGTGGATGTCACGTCAGCCTGGACTAAAAGAATCTTCGTCGAGGGGACAAGGGAATGGATGCGTTGCTTGGCCTCCTCCAGCTTTTCCGCCCGCCTACCACAAAGAATCAATGAGGCCCCCTCGAGGGCAAACCGTTCCGCAGTTGCCAATCCAATGCCGGCAGTGCCACCTGTGATCAGCGTTATCTTTCCCTTTAGATTCAGATCCAATTTAATCTCCTTGTGGTCAAAACAAACCTATTTGCCAGCTTGCCTCTCTTCAGCGGGCCCTCGTAGTTGCGGCGGAGGGCGACGCATCCGCGTTCAAGCGCCTCCTGCGAAGTCTCCAGCAGCCTCACCGGGAAGCCGGCGTTGAGGATGGCCGCCGCGATGCCGGAGCCCATGGTGCCGGCGCCGAGCACGGCGACCCGGCGGATCTCGCGCAGCGGGGTGCCCTCCTGCAGGCCGTCGATCGGCGCAGCTGCGCGTTCTGCCGCGAAGGCGTGCCGCAGCGCGCGCGACTCCGGTGTCGCCATCAGCCCGACGAATGACTCGCGCTCGCGCCGCAGGGCCTCCTCGTCAATTGGCTGCCGCAGGCACCAACCAACTGCCTCCACGCATTGCAGCGGGGCGGAGAACGGGCTGGCGGCCCTGGAGCGGGCGGCATCGAGGAGCGGGACTGCATCGTCGACCACCACATCGCGCAGACGCGGCAGGGGTCCCACGTCGGCGACCTGCTCGGCCAATGCCAGGGCGGCCGCCACCGGATCGCCATCGGTGAGCACGTCGAACAGGCGGGTTCCGCGCAGCTGCGAGACGGGCACGGACTCGCCGGACACGATCATCTGAAGCGCGCGCTCCATGCCGATGGCGCGCGGCAAGCGCTGCGTGCCACCGGCGCCCGGCATCAGACCCAGCTTCACCTCCGGCAGCCCGATCACCGCATCCGCGCGGGCCACGCGGTAGTGCGCCCCCAGCGCCAGCTCCAGGCCGCCGCCCACGCAGGTGCCGCTGATCGCGGCGATCACCGGCTTGGGAGCGTTCTCGAAACCTGCGATCAACGTCGCCAGCCGCGGCTCGCGGGTAGCGGCAGGCGTGTTGAATTCCTTGACGTTCGCAACGGCGGAGAACACCTTGGCCGTGCCGGTGACGACGATCGCGCGCACGTCGGCATTGGAAATTGCCCGCTCAAGTGCCGCCATGAGCGCGGTGCGCAGGTCCGCGCCGATGCTGTTGACGGGAGGGTAGTCGAGGGAGAGAAGAGCAATGCGCCCGCACAGTTCGTAGTGCGTGCTCATGCCACCATTCCTTGACGGTGGCGCGGACGCGCTTGGGCCGGTCGGGTGGTCAAGGTGTGCTGGGCCACGCTGCGTTCCTTGAAACTATGGCGAAACGAGTCGCGCAGCGCATTTGCGCATCGCGACCCTGCCGCCGGTCACAATGGCCACGCGGTCCGACGGGAACTCGGCGGGAAAGCCATTGCAGTGGATATGCTGGGTTTGTACCTTGTCCATCTCTGTGTTTCCTCTCGAATCAGATGGCATGGCGTCCTGTCCCGGCGTCTCGGCAAATACCCGCTGCCCAGAACGGCAGCCGGAATGCACTTGGCCCTCCTTCATTCGTCACCAGCCCGCACCGCCTTGGGGCTCACGCCTCGGACGGTGAGGCGGCCTTGATCACTGCGAATCGGAGCAGTTCGGGGAAGTTCGTCAGCCACACCGCCACCCCGTCGCACTCGGCCTTCCCAACGCGGACGTAGCAGCGCCTGCACGATTGCGTTGACTTCCGCGTTGAACGCCTCGCAGCTCCAGCAGCGGTCGCAAGCGGTCGGTGCTCGGCGGCGCCTCCACCGCGGCGGGGCAATCGCCGGCAACTCACCCGACTGGTCCCAGGAAATGACGTCGCTAGTCATGGGTGCTGCAGTGGCTCGTTTCGTTGGATGGGGATGGTGCCGTGTTTTCATTCGCACAAGCTTTTTATTGTACGACTTCGTATTTTGGTCGAAGGCCTGGAGGACGTCAAGACAACAACTGCCTTGTCGAAGATGGGCGAAGTAGGCGGCCTCGCCGCGCAGGTTAGCGACTGCAGGTGCGCAAGCCCAGCGTGCCGGCGCGATCGGGCAGGTGTTGAGCTGGTGCAAAGCTGTAGTCACCTTCGATTTCGGCATCGATGTCGTTCTAGATGCTCAGGACCGTCCAGGAAAGCTATTTCGTTGGGTCTCGCCTCCAGCCCGATGACGCGAGGGACGGCGGGCTACTAGGACGTTCGCCCAGTGTCGTACGCGGAAACATCTTGTGAGCCCGGCGCAACGATGGCCCGGCGTTTGTACAAAGCACGGCAGGTGCCGCGACCTTTCGTTCCTGAGATCGGCCATGTCCTGAAGCTTCTTAATGCGAAGCGACGCAAGCGTGTGACCGGCTGCCGCTCATCTCGACCCGAGCTCGACTACTTGACCGTCCGAGGGTAACTACTACAGTCCGCCCCTAATGTCGGTGTTGACGGCAACGACGCAGGCGCTAACATACGCGAACGTATGATACGAGGCTCGCAAGAATGATTCCCGGCCATGACTCACCACTTGGATAAGGAGCGGCGTAGCGCCAAACGCGTCTGCAGCATTCGTCCGGATTCATCGATATGCGCGACCAGTCGTTCCATGTGACCTGCTGGGACAGCTGGCTTCGGGCGGCGCGCAGCGCTGGGGCGACCGCACAGCCCTGACCCTCAAGTACCGAACGTCGTCCCACAGGCAAATTGAAAATGAGGTTGCGATTGACTTCGCTTTCGCGCCGCGACTGTTAACAAATCATGAGGTTTAGTATGCAAAGTCAGATGACCACCGCGTTGAAGCGGTTCGGATTTTCTATTCTTGCTGCGGCGTGCCTGACTACCGGGCAGGTTAGGGCCGAATACCCTGACCGCCCCATCAAGGTCATCGTTGGTTATGCGGCCGGTGGCGGCACCGACCTGACCGCTCGGGCAATTGCGGCCCGACTGAGTGATATCCTGAAACAGCCTGTCGTCGTGGACAACCGGCCAGGTGCCAGTGGCATGATCGGCAGCAATCTCGTCGCAAAAGCAAAGCCGGACGGATACACCATACAGTTGGCGATAGGCGATACGCATTCGATCAATCCCCATGCGTTTCCCAACATTGCATACGATGCCAAGAAGGACTTTGTGCCTGTGGCGCAAATCGGCTACTTCCCACTGGCCCTGCTGGTAAGTTCGAAGGTCACTGCGAACACCGTAAAGGAGTTCATCGAATACACAAAGCAGCCCGGGAAAAGTCTGACCTATAGCTCTTGGGGTCCGGCAAGCTCGGGCCACGTCGCCATGGAAATGCTCAAGACGAACGCAGGCATTGATATGCTGCACATCCCCTACCAAGGTGCTGCGCCAGCTATTGCGGCGGTGCTCAGCGGCGAGGTCGATGCGATGCTGTCGCCGATGACGCTGGCAGCCGCGTATGAGAACTCGGATAAGTTGAAAATTTTGGGAATCGCGGCATCGACTCGCTATCCCGGACTACCAAACGTTTCAACTTTCGATGAGCAAGGCGTGCGCCTCAATATGAGCCCTGTCTGGGCGGGCGTGATGGCTCCTGCCGGAACTCCTGCCGAAGCGGTGAACCGGCTCAGCTGGGCAGTAGGTAAGGTACTTGAGGATCCGAAGGTGGAGGAGACGCTACTCAAAGCCGGCTTGACCAAGGGATACCGAAGCAGCGAGGCCTTCAAACCCTACTTTGACGCCGAATACAAAAGGTGGGGCGACGTTATACGGCGTGCCAACATCAAGGCTCAGTAAAGGGGGCTGAACTTGCGCCTAGTTGGCGCAGCCGCTCAGCACCAACGTGACCATGGATATCAGATGGCACGCATCAGCGATTCAGACCATGGCGCGAGCCGGGGTCGCTCGTCGATGCGTCGATGAGCGGCCCCTTGCGATGGGCATCCGATCGTGGCCGCGTCGACGAAGAGGGTTCTCGAACATGGAAGGCCTCCGAAGTGAAGAAGGCCTGCCAGCTGGTACCGGCGGTCATATTGTTTCAACTGCCGCCGACGGCGCCACCGGTGCGGGTGGCGCCGAATCGAGAGCTTTTGGTCTATTGGGCATGAGTCGATCGGAAACGGAGCCACTGAAATCCACGTCTCCAAGACGCAAGTTCGGAGTGGCCAGTGACGGAACTAGGAGCGCAGGGCAGCCCAACGGCTTTTAAAGGCAACTGATTCAGAGCTTCAAGCCCCGAATCGCCTTGCCCCATCGCGCGTATTCATTTTGATAGAACGTAGCGAACTCGGCACGAGTTCCCCGATAAGGATTTGTACCCAGTTCACGCAGCTTCTTGTCGATTGCGGGACTGGACACTACAGTACGAAGCTTTTCGCCCAATACGGTGGCGATCGCGTCGGGAGTTCCTGGCGGCGCAAGAAGACATACAAATGAGTCTGCGTCAACATTAAAGCCCCGTTCTACCAAGGTGGGAACTTCTGCGAGTGCGTCGTTCCGCTCCAAAGATGCCACCCCAAAGAAGCGCAGTTTGTCCCGATATTGAAGTGTCAGGTTAATTGGCGCCATGAACAAGTCAACCTGGCCAGCAAGCAGTGCCTGGAAGGCCGGTGCTGCGCCCTGATATGGAACGTGCAGCAGATTATTGATCTTTGCCGCTTCAGCGAACATGTTCATCTGAATGTGCGGAGCAGCGCCGGGACCGGACGATGAGTACGTCAAGCTAGTTTGCCTAGCCAGTTGCACCAACTCAGAAACGTTGGTGGCGGGCAATCCAGGTCGTCCCACGAGTACAAAAGGAAATTTTGCAATCCCGCCTACCGGTGTGAACTTCAACGTTTCGAAGCGAACCTTGTTGACGTGCGGATTCATCGCTTGGCTATCACCGGTTCCCAGCAGCAAAGTGTAGCCATCCGAGGCTGCGGAGTACACGTAGTCAGAACCGATGGCACCGCTTGCGCCCGCCTTGTTATCAACCACCACAGGTTGGCCGAGCGCCTCGGAAAAACCCTGCGCTATCAGTCTCGCAACGACATCGGAGCCGCCTCCTGCGGAGAAAGGAACTACTATCCGAATCGGCTGTACTGGCTTCCAGGGCGCCTGAGCCCATGCCAACTTGCTCGTAGCCAAGGCAGTTGCCCCTGCGGCGGCAAGTATGGTGCGTCTATTAACGTTGTACATGTCTTTGACTCCAGTGGTGTTCTAAAAATGAGCGGGCACCCGCATAAGTACTTGCCGACGCTACCGGCGCTTGTCATGCACTCTCGAATGCATCAATGAACGGCTACGGCGAAGCGCAGGCGAGCGTACGCAGTCCTCCGCGAGGCGTCTATTGAAACTTTGTAATCGCGTGAGAGGGATTCGCTATGTTCGGATCAACCCTAACCTCGTCGGCGGCAAAGCACGCTAAATCAGTTCAGCTGATCCAAAAGTTTCATCACCGGGTTTGGTCGTCCATCATTAAACTCGCCTCCATGGGCTACCGGCATTCGACTGGTGGAATCCGCAATGATGCATGAGTGACTTCGAGGAGTTAAAAGGTGCCTGAAAATATTGATGAGACTTACGCACAGGGAATGGAGATTCGGCGAAAAATGTTCGGTTCTGCAGGCGCGGAGGAGGCTGTCGCAGCGGCGGGAGACTTCACACAGAAGATGCAGGAACTCGTCACCCGATATTGCTTCGGCGAGATCTGGGCGCGCCCGCTACTCGACCACAAGACACGCAGTCTGCTGACATTGGCTATCGTGGCAACGCTCAGCCGGCCTAATCAGTTCAAGGGGCACGTCAAGGGTGCAATCGTCAATGGAGCTACGCCGGAAGAAATCCGGGAGGTGTTGCTTCACACCATGATCTACGCGGGCGTTCCTGTTGCCGTGGACAGTTTCGGCGCAGCCGAAGAAGTGCTCAAAGAACTTAATCTGAAATAAATTTGAACATGACCAAAAAAGGACGTGACACTGTAGGCTTTATCGGTATTGGAAATATGGGGGGACCAATGGCGTCCAATATCTCCAAGGCTGGATTCGATCTGACCATTTTTGACATGGATCGAGAGCGCGCGCAGCAGTTTGCGAAGACGCATGGCGTCAAATCGGCACGCACCCTTGCAGAACTGGCGGCCAATGACTTCATTGTGACAATGCTGCCCAACGGGAAAATTGTTCGTGAAGTATTGATGGAGGCCGAGGGTGGCGCATTGATCGCGGCCCTGAAGCCCGGAAGTCATATCGTGGACATGAGTTCGGCTGAGCCAGAAGGTACACGCGAACTGGCCGGCATTTTGCAGGCAAGGGGCATTGACCTGGTCGATGCGCCGGTCTCTGGCGGCGTCGGACGAGCCGCTGATGGCACCCTGACCATTATGGTCAGTGCCGACAGCGAAGCAGCAATCGACCAAGTCACGCCATTGCTGATCGCTATGGGAAAGCAGATCTTCCGCGTCGGGCGCTCGGGTTGTGGCCACGCAATGAAGGCGTTGAACAACTTCGTCTCCACCGCAGGCTTCGTTGCAACCTCTGAAGCGCTTCTGATCGGAGAGCGCTTTGGGCTAAACAGAGGGACGATGGTCGATGTAATGAATGTTTCGACTGGGCGAAGTTTCAGCACGGATGTGCTTATGAAAGATCACGTTGTCGGGGAAAAGTTCGGATCTGGCTTCGCCCTCGGCTTAGCCGCGAAGGATGTGAAGATCGCGGCGGATCTTGCCAAGACAGTAAAACGCCAATCCCCTGTCCTTGATCTCGTCGTGGAAGAGTGTATGTCTGCTCGAGATTCGCTGGGCGCGACTCGAGATTTCACCGAGCTGTATATCGCGTGGAGCAGGAAGTAGGTCCGCTCGTCCTTGGTGGTGGTTCACCAAGCCGCAATCTTGGCTTGTGCATCGTCTAGGGACAAGAATCAACGGATGGGCATTGAGGCACTCCCGCCGCAGGCGCCTGTTGAAGCTCTCCACCCGTGCTTCGTGCTCGATGCCTTGGAGCAAGCGCTGTACGACGGTCAACCCGAGCGCAATAGCAGCTTGGTTTGTCACTCGGATCGCGGCTCGCAAGGCGGATTCAACCGGTCGTCGCAACACCGGGTTGTCGAACGGATTTTAGGTACTCGTTCAAAGTCTCAGCCGGTGTCTTCCAGCCCAGCGTTTTACGCGGCCTGTTGTTCAAGGTCCGGGCCACGGCTTGAATCTCTTGCTCGCTCCAGCGAGACAGGTCAGTGCCTTTGGGGAAGTTGAAGTTGCCTCCTTTTCACGG
>NZ_JAGGNV010000082.1 GCF_018614955.1 Variovorax paradoxus | reverse complement strand
CATCTAAGCGAACAGTATTGGGGCCCCACTGGTCGTAGTCCTTGCGGATCAGCTTCGCGAACTCATCGGGACTTTCACCGCGCGGCTTGAAGCTCATCTTGCGAAAGCCATCCTTGATTTCGGCTGAGGTCAGCGCGGCGCGGACAGCCGCATTGAGTTGCGCGACTTCGGCGGGGGGAGCCTTGGCGGGCATGAGAAGCCCGAACCACTCTGCGACCTCCACGTCATAGCCCATTTCCTTGAAGGTGGGCACGTTCGGCAAAATTGGTGATCGCTGCGCTCCACTCATGCCGAAGATGCGCAGCTTGCCGCTGTCTGCGTGCTGCACGACGTCGCCGACCTGCATGAAGCCCAGAGGAGTGTGGCCACCCAGGACATCGGCGACCGCCGGGGGCCCGCCGCGGTACGGCACGTAGGTGAGCTCCATACCGGTGGCTTGAGCAACCCTGGTTGCCGTAAAGTGAAGGATGGTGCCGATGGCCGGGATGCCGATCTTGCCTCTGCTCGGCGCGTCGGCCTTGACCCAACGTACCAGCTCCGGCAGGGTTTTCACTTCTGCTGGTACTGCAGGGCCTGCATTGATGGTGAACTCGAAATCGCACAGCGTAGACACCGGCGTGAAGTCAGTCAGCGGCGAATAGCCAAGCTTCTTGTAAACGTAGGGGTAAACGCTGAAACTGCTGGAAGAATTGATCAAAACAGTTCCGCTGTTCGGATCCGAATTCTTGACGAAGTCCATGGCGATTCGGCCCGCCGCGCCTGTCTTGTTCTCGACGACCACGGAAGAGGCGTAAGTGCCCTGCAGTTTGCTTGCGATCAGGCGCGCGAGCACGTCTGTCGAACCGCCCGGCGGGTAAGGCACGATGATGCGCAGCGGCTTGTTGGATGCCTGCGCGAGCGAGCGCAGCGGGGTGGCCGCTGCACAGAAGGTCGCAGTAGTGCCAGCGATGAAAGAGCGGCGATTTTGCATGTATGTCTCCGGTAGGTGAACAGGCGGCAGCACGAAGACCGGTTCGGTCCCAGAAAGCTGCGAAGCAGGGAGCAGCTACGCTGCAGTGAAGCCACCATCGACCGGCAGCGCGACACCCGTGATGAAGGAGGCTTCGTCCGAGGCAAGCCACACAGCGGCGCGAGCAATCTCCTCTGGCTGGCCGTAGCGTCCAAGTGGAATGAGAGATTTCGCTCTGGCTTGCGCCTCCGCTGCCGTTTTGGGATCCTGATTGGGACCGAAGAACTGCGGCAGCATGGGCGTATCGGTGGCACCAGGGCAGACGACATTCACGCGGATGCGCTCAGGTGCGTAACGCAGTGCTAGAGCTTTTGCCAAACCGACCACGCCGAACTTCGCAGCCGAGTAGATAGGGCTTACCCGGAAACCAACAAGACCGGCAACCGAAGCTGTAAAGACGATAGCCCCGGCCCCAGCCTTGCGCATGTGGGGGATCGCTGCGGCGGTCGCCAGCGCGCCAGAGCGCACGTTGAGGTCCATCGCTTTTGCATACTCGGCAAGGTCCAAATCCTCGATACCGGGAGCCGCCGGAATACCTGCGTGGTTCCAAAGTACATCCAGCCCCCCCAGCCACTCCGCACCCTCATGAATGATGCGCTGGCACGAGTCGGCCTCCAGCAGGTCGGCAACGATGGCGAGGGCCTTGCCGCCGCTGCCGTTGATACCGTCCACTACGGACTGCAGGCGGTCACGGTCGATGTCGACGGCGACCACGGCTCCGCCTTCGCGGGCAAATTGCTCGCAGCCTGCCCGACCCATGCCGGACGCTGCTGCGGTAACGATGATTCGCTTTCCCTGGAACTTCATTTGACGCCTCTCATTCGAAAGTTAATTGGATGCCGGGACTTCGGAGATGGACAGAGGATCTGCGCAGCCTCGCCGTCGACGGCGCGGTCTCCGACTTAGGCGCTTCACTTATTGATGACGATTCCGCTTTTCATGACGCCCTGCAGCTTCTTGTACTCATCCTCCATGGCACGAGCCATGTCCGCAGCGGTTGAATACCCCACCTGAACATTCCTGGCTTCAATCTTCTGTTGCGCATCGGCCGAGGTGAGGATCTCCTTCAAGGCGCTGTTGTACTTGCCCACGATGTCCGGAGCCATTCCCCCGGGGAGAATAAGGCCGTACCACGCCGCAATATCCATGTCATTCGGAAGTCCGACCTCGCCCAAGGTGGGCACATCGGGCAACGATTTCAATCGCTTTGGCGTCGTAACGGCAAGGGCCGTCAGCTTTCCTGCCTTGATGTGAGGTTCCGTGATCACAGTGGTTTCCAGAACGTACGTTGTTTCGCCAGCGAGAATTCCAGCGATAGTCGGAGCGCTCCCTTTGTATGGCACTGCCGTGCCTGCCAAGCCCGATTGCGCCTTGATGCGCTCCACGTGCAACGTCACAATGTTGCAGCATGTCCCATAGTTCATCGAGCTTGGATCGCGTTTCGAAGCATCAACGAGTTCCTTGAAGCTGTTGATCTTGGCGGAAGGATTGGAAACAAGAACGAAGGGGACACTCCCAACCAAACCAGCGGGAGTGATGTCCTTCTTGCTGTCGTAGGGCAGCGGCTCACGCAGAACTCTGTTAAGGACGAGATCGTTCGTAACAAGGGCGACTGTGTATCCATCGTTCTTAGCGGTGGCCACCGCCTGTACTCCGATGATCGTGTCGGCACCCGGCTTGTTCATCACGACCACTTGCGTCGACCACAGGCTTCCCAACTTCTCTGCGAGTAGGCGACCCATGAAGTCGGCGCTACCGCCTGCCGGAAAAGGAACGATCAATGTGATAGGTTTTCCACGCTCTGGGAAAGTATCGGACCAAGCTGATGGTGCAAGGAATGCAACCAGGGCCAACGCGGCAATCATTCTCGATATAGCGGTCATGTTCATATCCGGTGCGCTTAAAGCTCAAGTTGGTAAAAGCGTGGGTCAGTGCCAAAACATCACGCGATGCTTCTTCATTTGCCGGTGGAGCCCACGGTGTCCACGCAGCGTCTGTCTGGCATCTCGTTCGGGAGGAAAGTCGCCCTCTTTCAGAGACCTCGACCACCGTCCACGTCAATGCAACTGCCCGTCGTCATTCCCGCGTCGTCGGAGGCGAGGAAGAGGACGGCGTTCGCAACGTCGTTGGCGGTCGCCATGCGGCCTAGGGGCACGCCTGACTCGAACGCGCGCTTCTTGGCGTCGTCAAACTCGGAACCGACGAAGGTAGCGGTGAGCCCTGTTTCTGCCAGCGTCGGATTGATTCCGCACACTCGAATCTTGTATGGAGCCATCTCGAGCGCCAGCGCCTTGGTCATCGCAATTGCAGCGGCCTTGGAAACGTTGTAGGCGGCCAGGTTTGGCCGGATGCGGATCCCGCCGACCGAACAGATGTTGATCACGGCGCCTCCACCTGCGGCTTTCAGCGCGGGCAGGGCAAAGGCCGAACCGCGCATGATCGCCCGTACGTTGACTGCGAAGACGCGGTCGAACTCGGCTGATGAGATCTGCTCGAAGGGCTTCAGATCGTGAGAGACGCCAGCGTTGTTCACTAGGACGTCAAGACGGCCGAAAGTGGACGTGGCGGCGCGTACCGCCGCTTCGAACTGGTCGTCGACGGTGACGTCCGTGCGGATGAAACAAGCAGCGGCCCCTAGTTCACTTGCAACCCGCTCTCCAGCTGCGGCGTTCATCTCGGCGATGATGACTCTGCCGCCCTCCTGCACGAAGCGCCGCGCGCTTACTTCACCAAATCCGGAACCTGCTCCCGTGATCAGCGCGACTTTGCCTTGGAATCTCATGGTGTCTCTTCCTTGTGTCAGTTGAATTTCTTTGCATCGGCCAAAAGAACGGAGCCCGTCTCAAAGCTTGCGTTGGGAGATGCCTTGGAGGCAGCTTTCATTCGTCTGATCTCCGCGTCCAATGGCGGAGCGCCTCAGGCAACCTTGATAACCACCGACTTCGTCTCCAGGTATTCGTCGAGGTGTTCGCGACCCGACTCCCGCCCATAGCCGCTCTGCTTGAAGCCTCCGAACGGGATGGCGACGTCCATCGCCTGGTAGCAGTTCACCCAAACCGAGCCAGCACGCAAGCCGTTGGCAACACGGTGCGCCTTGGCGAGATCGCGTGTCCACACGCCGCTTCCCAGGCCGAACATGGTCTGGTTGCCGCGTCGAATGACTTCGTCGACGTCGGAGAAACGGATAGCCGAGATCACGGGGCCGAAGATCTCTTCACGTGCGATGCGCATGTCGTCTTTCACGTTCGAAAACACCGTCGGCGGGACAAAGAAGCCGCGACCCAGCGCGCCGTCTTCGATGCGCGCCCCCCCTGTGACAAGCGTGGCTCCCTCTCGCACGCCTTCAGAAAGATAGCCGCCGACCCGTTCGAGCTGCCGAGCTGAGACCAAGGGGCCCATCTGAGTTTGCGGGTCCAGGCTGTCACCGATGCGAATGGTTCGGGCATAAGCGGCCACGCGTTCGACGAACTCGTCGTACACAGGCGCTTCGATAAAAAGGCGCGTGCCGGCGGAGCAAACCTGCCCGGTGTTACCGAAGACAGCCATCGCTGCGCCTGGCACTGCAGCGTCGAGGTCTGCATCTGCAAACACAATGTCCGGTGACTTGCCGCCAAGTTCGAGCGACAGCCGCTTCACGTTTCCCGCCGCCGCGCGGATGATGTTTTGGCCTGTAGAGGTGGATCCGGTGAATGCGATCTTGTCGACACCGTGGTGGGCGGCGAGAGCGGCACCAGCATCTCCCTTTCCGGGAAGGATGTTGACGACCCCGGCGGGAATCCCCGCTTCGAGCATCAGTGCGCCCAGTCGTAGCGACGAGAGGCATGCTTCTTCGGACGGCTTGAGTATTACGGTGCAGCCTGTCGCAATGGCGGGTGCAATCTTCCAAATGGATGTCACCATCGGCCCGTTCCAGGGCGTGATGCCTCCGACCACACCGACCGGTTCGCGTTGCGTGTATGAGACGCACTCGCCGGGCAGCGAGTTCTGGATCGTGTCGCCGTGGATGGCCGTGGCCAGGCCTGCGTAGTAGCGCAACAGTGCTACCCAGCGGGGGCGGGAAGCCAATGTGCGTGTGATGGGAGCTCCCATGTCGAGGCTGTCCAACGTTGCCAACTCCTCGCCGTGCGCTTCGACCAAGTCCGCGAGCTTGAGCAGCATTCTTTGTCGATCGACAGGCTTCACCTTGTGCCATGGACCCTCGAACGCAGCGCGCGCAGCCGCCACTGCGCGGTCTATGTCTTCGGCGCCGGCGAGCGCCACCGTCGCGAGCCTGTCTCCAGTGGAAGGGTTGATGGAATCGAAGGTCTCGCCCGAGGCCGCATTGACCCATTGCCCCCCTATCAACAAGAGCTTTGTGCGTTCGTCCAGGAACTGGGGTCGTGTGATGGTCATTCGAAGTCCTTAGCGATGTGTTGATGGGGATTAGTGGGGCGGCGTCTGGCGCTTGGGATCCGCGAAGCAAGCCCTTGGGGCGCGCCTTGCATGCCGCAAGCCCGTTGTCGCAATACTATTTGGGTTCTAGGAAGAGGGCCAACTGTTCCAAAATATAGAACACGCTGGCATAGCGCCGGGCTTTGGCTCAGTCGGCATAACCCGGGAGTTCCCGGTCCAGTACGCGCATCATTGCTTCGAAGAAAAGCCGTTCCCGCAACTCGCGCGGATGGCGATCGTCCGCGCCCGGCGTCTGCACCTGCGCAGCCATCTCCTCGGTCAACAACTGCAGCGGGCGCCCGGTTGCCAGCGCCAGCATCTGGTTGCGGCACACACGTTCAATGCGATAAAGCCGCCTGTACGCCTGTGCGACCGTATCGCCGGTGACCAGCACCCCGTGGTTCTTCATGAAGACGATCGGCTTGCTTTCCATAAGGCGAGCGAGTCGTTCGCCTTCACCCAGCGTACCGGCGGTGCCCGAATACTCATCGTCGTAGGCGATCTGGCCGTGAAAGAGTGCGGCGGTTTGGCTCGCGGGCAACACCCGGTTGTCTTGCAGCATGTTCAGCGCGGTGGTCCAGGTCTGATGCGTATGCAGCACGACCTTTGCACCCGCGAGCCGATGGATGGGCGCATGTATGCATTGCGCCGAAAGCTCCACTACGCCTTCGCCTTCCAAGGTCCTGCCCTGTTCGTTGAAGACTACAAGATTGCTGCTGCGTGCCTCGGACCAATGGAAACCGAAGGGCAGTACCAAGTACTGGTCTTCGCGACCAGGGACCACCATCGTGAAATGGTTGTCGATGCCTTCCTCAAGCTCGTGCAGTACTGCGAGACGGTAGGCCGCCGCGAGGTGGACGCGGGCCTGGGCGGCAGGATCGAGGAGCGTCGCAGCGTTTAGGGTATGAAGGGTCATTGGGGAATGCCAGGTTCAATCAGCGCGGATGTTGGCCTTCTTGATCACGTCGCGCAGCAGTGCGTCGTCGACCGCGATCTGCGCCTTGAAGGCCGACGGACCCTGGAAAGCGGCAGACATGCTCATCTTGTTGAGCTTGTCCTTGTCCAGCCCGTCGACCACCTCCTTCGATGCAGCGCCCAACTTATCAACGAAGTCCTTTGGCGTCCCCTTGGGAGCGAAGAGGCCGTACCAGTTCGGCACGTCCAGATCGACGCCGACTTCCTTCAGTGTAGGTACGCTTGGCAGGTCGGGATGACGGATGCCCACCATGCTGGCGACGGCCTTGAGTTGACCTCCCTTGACCTGCGGAACCACGACACTGTCGTACACCATGTCGACGCGCCCGCTGAGCAGATCAGGAATGAACTCGGCAGAGCCTTTGTAGGGTACGTGAACGGTCTTCGTTCCCAGCTTCAAATTGAGCAGTTCACCCATTAGATGGGTCATGGTGGCCGGGCCTGCCGAGGCGAACGTGTACTTGTCTGGATTCTTCTTCAGTTCCGCGACCAGCTCCGTGAAGTTATTCGCGGGAAAGTCTTTGCGGGTGACCATCACTGGAATCCAGGTGGTCAGCCGAGCCACCGGGATGAAGTCGTTGTGCGCGTCGTACGGCACTTGCTTCAGGTGCGGCGTGACGACGAACACGGCGGTGGGAGCAATGAACAACGAGGTTCCATCGGCCGCACCGCGGGCAGCGGCTTGCGCTCCGATCACCGCGCCAGCGCCGGGTTTGTTGTCGATGATGACAGGCTGCGCAAGCTTCCTGCTCAATGATTCAGCGAACAATCGCGCGATGTTGTCAGCGTTGCCGCCGGCCGGGTAGGGCACGATGATCCGAATGGTCTTGTCCTGCTGTGCCACCGCGGGCAGTGCGAACGAGAGCGCGACGATGAGGGAAAGAGCGGTGCGGCGTATCATGGGTTTGTCTCCTGAGGGTCGGGTGGTTCAGCGGCCCTTGAAACGGGGCGCGCGCTTTTCCTTGAAGGCTCTCTGGCCTTCTTCGAGATCGCTGCTGGTGCGGATGGCCTCCAGCTGTTGCAATGTGCGGGCGTAGATCTCCGAGGGGCTCTGGGGGATGATCTGGCCAACGAAGCGCTTGATGGTGCGTATGACGAGTGGTGCCATCCCGGCAATCTCTTCAGCCATGGCAAGCGCGACCTCCAGCTGTCGTCCGGTGGGCACCACCTGATTGATCAGGCCGACCTCATAGGCGCGTGTGGCATCCATCTGGCGCCCGAGCAACATGATTTCCATAGCGACCTTCTGCGGGATGCGGGCGGCGATGGCCGTGATAAACCCCTGCGTGAGACCGATCTTGGCTTCGGGGTAGAGAAATTTCGTGTTCTCAGCGGCGATCGCCAGGTCGCATGTGGCGGTCAGGGTCAAACCGCCGCCGATGCACCAGCCTGCGATGGCCGCGATGATGGGTTTGTCGGTGCTGATGCCCGCGCCGGGGGTGCAGCGCCAGAATTCCGGGATGTCATTGAGATCCGCGCCTGCGGTGAACGCTTCATCGCCAGCACCGGTAATGATCGCGACGCGCTGGTCCGAATCTGCATCGAACTCCACGAATGCGCGCTGCAACGCCAAAGCGGTTGCTTGAGAGATGACGTTGCGCTTGGCAGCATTGTCGATCGTGAAGATCGTCACAGGGCCGCGCTTTTCTACCTTCAATAAGGTCATGGCACAACCTCCCCGATGCGAGCTCGGGCGTCCACCGCAACGCAGCCCTCGATGTCCATTTTGAGGGGATTCACTTCGATCTCGAAGTCGCGCCCTTTGAGGCATTCCGCGATAGCGGCGAAGCGCATCACCACGTCCGCCGCCGAATCCACATCCAGCGGCTGTGCTCCGCGGTAGCCTCGTAGCAAGGGCGCGATACGCAACGACAGGAGTGCGTCCATTGCAGCCTGCCTCGACACGGGCAGCGGCAGCAAAATCACGTCCTTCATCAGCTCCACCAGCACGCCACCGCTGCCAATAACCACCATGGGGCCGAACTGAGCGTCGTGCCGGGCGCCGACCAGCAACTCGACCGTACCGGTCACCATGCGCTGAAGGAAAAAGCCTTCTATATGTGCCTGCGGCATCGCTTCGGCCACGCGCGTCTTCATCGCCAGCAAAGCGTCGTTCAACTCCGTTCGGTTGCGCAGGTTGAGCGCGACTCCGCCGACCTCTGTCTTATGCACGATTTGAGGTGAGACGATTTTCGCGACCAGGGGATAGCCGATCTCTTCAGCGTGCACCAGAGCTTGCTCGATACCGTCAACAACGACGCCTTCGTTTACTGGAATGCCAGCTTGACGGAGCAAGGCCTTGGACTCCTCCTCTCCTAACGAGACAGCACCCGCTGGCAGTTCGATGCTTATCTTCGGTGCAGGCTCATCCACCACCCGCTCGCGATATGCAGACCATGCGCGCCAAGCTCTGATTGCCTCAACGGCTTCGGCTGCCGAGTCCGTGAATGGCTCGCCCGTCTTGCGCAATGCTTCACGCGCGTCATTCGCTAGGGCTCCCGGTTGCATCACCTGCAGGATGGGCTTGCCTGCTTCGGCACAGCCCCTGGACAGCCCGGTTGCAATCCCTGCAAGGTTCGGCGCGGTGGTGATCACGCTGAGGCACACATCCGCATGCACGTCACGCATGGGCAGCAGCGCACTTTGATAGGCGAAGTCGGGAACCTCTACGACCTTGGCGCCGAACAGGTCGACGGGGTTGTCGGCCTGGCCCGGCACGTAAAGGGTGGCGAGTTGGGCACGGGTAGGCTCGCTGAAGCTGGTCATCGGGATCTCTGCATCCGAAAGAGCGTCGGCAGTCAGGGCGGCACTCCCACCTGAAGTGGAGACGAGCACGGCTTGGTCTACCTTGTGTCCAGGATGGCGCGCCATTGAAGCGGCGAGCAGCAACATGGCAAAGACGTCATCGAGCAGTACGACGTTTTCTCGATCGCACACCGCCTTTAGTACCGCGTAGTCGCCTGCGAGGCTTGCCGTGTGCGAGAAGGCTGCGCCGGCACCCGCCGCCGTGCGACCGGCCTTGACCGCGAGCCAAGGTTTGCCAGCGGCGCGAGCCCGCCTGGCGAGCTGGACGAAGCGGGCCGGCGACTTCACACCCTCAATGTAGGAACAGATGACGCGTGTGGCCGGGTCCTCAATCAGGAACTCAATGAAGTCGCACAGCTCGAGGTCAGCCTGGTTGCCGACGGAGACGCAATGGCTGAAGCCGATTCCCATCGCCACTGCGCGATCGAACAGTGTTCCCATGAGCGCGCCGCTTTGAGTGGCAAAGCCGATGGGGCTACGCGGCAACGTGTCGATGTCCAGCGCAGGGGAAGAGCAGAGCACTAGGTTGTTGGCAGGGCTGATGAGCCCCAGGCAGTTCGGGCCGATCAGACGCATGCCGCCAGCGCGCGCGATCTCGACAAGTTCGCGCTCGATCGCTGCACCTTCCTCACCCGCGTCAGAGAAGCGCGCCGTAATGATGATTGCGCAGCGCACCCCTCGAGCCGCGCACTCCCGCACCCGATCTTTTACCTGGGCCTGGGGCACAGCCATGATCGCCAGTTCGGGCGGCTCGGGCGTATCCGCAACTGAGGGGTAGGCTTTCAAACCAAAGAGCTGCTCCCGGTTGGGATTGATTGGATAGATGCTCCCTGCATAGCGATGGCGCATCAGCATGTGCAATGCCCGACCACCGAACTTGCCCTGATCCTCGGACGCGCCGATCACTGCGACCGTGCTTGGGCTCAGCAGCTGGGAAACCGATAGCGGCTGTATAGCGTTGTTCATGGACGCAACGATAGATGTTCTGCAAAACGGCGCAATTGTTCTGCAAAGTGGAACCTATCCGCGGCGGGAACCTTGCTTCAGCGAGGTCCGAAGTGAATCCGTGAGAGCGCGGTCATGGACTGCTCGCCGCCCAGTGCGTGCGAGATGTCCGTAGCCGCTGCCACGACCGCTTGAGTCCAGTCAGTCATGACAGTCTTGCGGAAACGCTCTGCCGGGCCTGAGATGCCGACGGCCGCGATGACCGATCCGCGGGTGTCCATGACCGGCGAGGCAATGCCAAAAACGTTGTCCCGCCACTCGCCGCGATTGAGTGCGTAGGCTTGCTCGCGTACTTTCCGCATTTCCTTGAGGAAGCTCTCCGGATCGGTAACGGTTCGCTCGGTGTGTGGGCGCAGCGTAGCGGCGACTGCGTGCAGCACCGTTGTGCCGCTGTACGCGAGTTGTGCCTTTCCGGTTGCGACGCAGTAGGCCGGCGCGCGGCCACCGATCTGGGTGTAGGCTCGCACGGGGTTGGGGCTGTCCACCTTGTGCACATACACGACCTCGGTGCCATCTAGCACGGAGAGGTGAACGCTTTCTCCCGTGAGCGTCATCAGGGCTTCCATTTGGCGCTCAGCATGGCGGCGCAAGTCAAGTTTTGCCAGCACCGCCGATCCGAGCTCCCACAGCTTGATGGAGGGACCGTAAGTGCCGCTCTCCTCGTCACGCAGTACAAAACGGGTTTCAACCAGCGCCTGCATCAACCGGTGCACGTTGCTCTTGACCATGCCGAGCTCCTTGCCGATCTGGGTGAGGCTGAGCGCGCGGTCGCTGCGAGACAGCAGTTCAAGCACGGATAGTCCTTTGAGGAGGGTATTGTTCATGTTCCCAAGTATAGAACAGTTGCTTCGGTAGATGGAACCACCTATCGTTGGCGCCATGAACCCACAGAACAGAAAGCAAGTGACGCCCACGCAGAACGCATCGGCCGCCAGTTCGCATCAGCCGCTGGCCGGCATCCGCGTGGCGGAGTTCTGCTCCACCGCAGCAGGTCCCTACTGCACCATGCTGCTGGCGGACATGGGCGCAGAGGTCGTGAAAATCGAACCGCCCGATGGTGACGGCCTGCGCCAGTGGCCGCCAATTGCCGACGGTTACAGCGAAAACTTCGCTTCGCTCAATCGCAACAAGAAATCCGTGGTTCTCGACCTGAAAGATCCGGACAGCGCGGAGATCGCTCGCCGCATCATTCTCGATTGCGACGTCCTGGTGGAGAACAATCGCCCCGGTGTCATGAATCGCCTGGGCCTCGGTTACCAGCAGATGCGCGAACTCCATCCTGACTTGGTCTACTGCTCCATCTCGGCGTTTGGTCAGAGCGGGCCGCGCTCCACCGAAGGTGGGTTCGACCTGACTATTCAGGCGGCTGCCGGCGTGATGAGCGTGACCGGCGAGGAAGGCGGGGCGCCAGTGAAATGCGGAGTACCAGTCTCCGATTTCGCTTCTGGACTGTATGGTGCATATGCCGTTGCGGCAGCCCTTTCCGCGGTACGGGGAGGCGCTGCGGGCGTTCATATCGACGTGCCGATGTTCGGCTGCACGCTTGCAATCGCCGCCCTGCAGACCAGCGAATACTTTGGCACGGGCCGCAGTCCCGGGCGTTGGGGCTCGGCCCACCCACGCAACGCCCCCTACCGCGCCTTTGAAGCGGCAGACGGCTATTTCGCTATCGCTGCCGGCAATCACCAGCTGTGGCTGAAGGTTCTAGGCGTGGTCGGTATGCCGCAGCTGGCGGACGATCCGCGCTTCAAGACCACGCTGGACCGCGCAACTAATCAGGCCGACCTCAAGCTGCTCCTGGAACCGGTGTTCCGCAAGGCCGGCGTCTCGCACTGGCTGCAGGTTTTCCGCGAAGTCGGCGTTCCGCATTCGGCGATTAACGACTACGCGGCGGCGCTGGGCGATCCGCAGGTCGAGGAGATGGGCTGGGTGCAGGAACTCGAATTGCCTAACGGAGTGGCAACGCGCACGTTCGGATCCCCTCTGCGACTGGATGGGCGAACGGCCGGCATCCGGACGCGCCCGCCCGGGCTTGGTGAGCACACCGAGGAGTTCTGCGCGCTCTACGGAAAGCGAGTGGCGGTGTGAGCAATAAGTTGCAGCAATTCGTGCGCGAAGTTGAATCCGCTCTGGCAGGGCCGAAGGACGAAGAACACATCCTGGAGCACGTCAGCCGGGCCATGGGCGAGCTCGTCGCCGCTGACGACTGGCTTGCTCCGGAAATGGCAGTCCCTCATCCTCAGTTTTACCAACAGTACCTGCTTCATTGCGACCCACAGCAGCGCTTCTCAGTGGTGAGCTTCGTTTGGGGCCCGGGCCAGCAGACCCCTATCCACGACCACACTGTATGGGGCGTGATCGGGATGTTGCGGGGCGCCGAGGTGGCCCAAGCTTATCTACGTACCGATAAGGGCATCGAGCCAGACGGTCCGCAGCAGCATCTGCATGCGGGGCAGGTTGTGGTCGTGTCACCGCGCGTGGGCGACATTCATCGCGTCAGCAATGCCCATGATGACCAGGTTTCTATCAGTATCCATGCCTACGGCACCGACATCGGCAACCAACGGCGCCGTGTCTTCGACCCGGCGACCGGCGCCGCAAAGGAGTTCGTCTCCGGCTACGCTAACGTCCGAAGGGTGGGGGCATGAGCACTGACCTCGTCCTGATCGAGCGCGCGCAGCGACTCTGGCGCGTCACGCTGAACCGGCCGCAGGCCGGAAATGCCTGTTCGCCCGAACTGGTCCGGAAATTTCACGAGGCCATTGACGAAGCTGTGCGAGAGCGTGCTCAAGCTGTCGTCATCCAAGGCCAGGGCCGGCACTTTTGCACCGGCTTTGATCTCTCGGATCTCGCGCAGGAAACGGACGACACCTTGCTTGCGCGCTTCGTGCGAATCGAGCTGTTGCTTCAGTCCATTGCCCGTGCACCCTTTCCGGTCGTCGCCGTCGCGCACGGCAGGGCCATGGGCGCTGGCGCCGACATTTTTGCTGCCTGTTCCGTTCGCCTGGCAACGAGCGACACATCATTTGCCTTTCCTGGAGCGCGCGGCTTCGGCCTGGTGCTTGGCACTCGCCGACTTGCCACCCGCGTGGGGGTGGATGCCGCTCTGGAATGGGTCGAGACCGGACGAACGATCGGCGCTGAAGAGGCTTGCCGTCGCGGACTTATCACCGCTGTGGTCGAGGGCCCTGGCACTGTCGACGAGATCGTCGCTGCACGTGCAAATCCGGACCCCATTCTCGCCGTCGCGCTGCGCCGCGCAACAGATGCGAGGGCAGACGCTAACGACGCCAGCGATCTCGACTTGCTGGTGCGCTCGGCCGCGCGGCCTGGGTTGCGAGACCGCATTGCCGACTACCTTGAGCGGAACGCGGCGGCACGCAGGAAAGCGGCCCAAATCCAACCCGCGTGAAGACGCATTTACTACCGACGACTAAGGATTCAACCGTGGCATTCATGAAATGGACCGATTTGCTGGACACCCTCAAGCGCTCTTACAAGGGCCTGGGCAACACCAATCCAAAAATGCTCGAGGCCTATAGAGGCCTTACCCTTGCTCAAGGCGCCAACGAGGCGCTGGACGCGAAGACCCGCGAGCTGATCGCCATGGCGGTGGCAGTGACGACGCGCTGCGACGGCTGCATCTCTTCGCATGCTGCAGCCGCAGCCAAGGCTGGGGCGACCGAAGCTGAAATGAGCGCGGCCTTGGGCGTGGCGATCGCACTCAACGCCGGCGCCGCCTATGTGTACTCGTTGCGTGCCATGGAAGCGTTTGGCGAACTCAAGACAGCCGCCTGAAACTGAGCGGTAACCCCCGCAATTGGGCGAGGTCCTGCTTCAGATCCGGGTGGTCGCACATCTGGCATGCGATGCGTTCGCGGTTCGAGCAATTTGGACTTGAATTGCCTGGGGAACGGACAACACCTATTCAACGCCGAGTGCGGCTGCGAGATCGGCCAGCGATGTGCTCGCTGCCGGTTACGACCGCGCAATGCGCTCAGCCGCGGCGCGCTGTGACCACGAAGACTCCAGAAGTCGCAGGTTGAGACGAAGCGGTAGCGCCATCTGCTGATTGGATTCTTGAATGTTGTGACCGGTATTCACCGCACTTTTCCTCTGGAGTTTTTCTAACATCCGCAGAAGCGGGGGCCCCAATTCCCCGCAGGCGTGCCCCACCGAACGCTCCAAAAAACGTCTTTCCTGTGTTCAATCTTGTTTGGCGCCTTCTTGATAGCGAGCGGACAATATGGCTCAAGGCACATTGGAAAGCCGTATGAGCGCAAGCACCCGATCAGGCAGGCTCTCCGCGCGCCTCAGCATTACGTGGCAGCAAGCCTCCATGCGCATGCCAGGCACAGCGCTCGCCTGCGTCATCGCCCTCGCCGCCACCTTCGTTTCATCACTGCACGGTGGACCGCAGCTGCTGTATGCCCTTTTGTTGGGCGTTGCCTTCCACTACCTCAGCCATGAAGCCAGAACCAAGCCGGGCATTGAGTTCTGCAGCCGCGCCGTCCTGCGCCTGGGTGTGGGCCTGCTCGGTGCTCGCATCACGGCCGCGCAGATCGCGGGACTCGGCTGGGAAACGGCATTGACCATCATCGCCGCCTTGACCACAACCATGCTTTGCGGCCTCGCGGTCGGACAGTGCCTCGGCATGACGCGAGCTCAACGAATCCTATCGGGTGGTGCAGTGGCCATCTGCGGTGCCTCCGCAGCCCTTGCGATCTCTGCGGTTCTGCCTCGCGAGAAGGACGGCGATCGCTTTACCCTGATGGTTGTCGTGACGGTTACCGTCATGTCCACTTTCGCGATGATCCTGTACCCGCTGATCGCGCGGCTGTTGCACCTGCCCCCGGAACTTGCTGGTCTCTTTCTCGGCGGGACCATTCACGACGTGGCCCAAGTCGTGGGGGCAGGCTACATGCTGAACCACGAGACGGGTGACATCGCGACGATCGTGAAACTCTTCCGCGTCTCGATGCTGACCATTGTTGTCATAGTCGTCGCCGCGGCGTTCAAGAAGTCACGCGAACGTGCCCTCGTAGGAATGACGCCTGGAAGGACTCCAATCAAGCAGGCGCTGGTGCCCTGGTTCCTCTGGCTCTTTGTCGGCATGGTGCTACTGAATTCTCTCGGCGCACTGTCAGCACCGTTGCAGGCTGGCCTCAATGACTTGTCGCGCGCATGCCTGGTCGCCGCAATCGCGGCGCTCGGTATGAAGACGAGCTTCGCACAACTCGCACGCGCCGGCTGGCGCCCGCTCGCGCTCATCTTGATCGAGACAATTTGGATCGCCGGCTTCGTGCTGGCGGTCATCTTGTTGCGGCATTGAAGAAAAGGGCCTACGTATTACGCCCGCGCACCATCTGATGACCCGTGACGATCAACACGCCTCGAAATGGATTGCGCATGCGCACGTCGCGCACGGTGAATTCGTTGACCTGGAAGGACGCGACCAGCGCAGCACAACAAGCGCTATTCGGCGGCTCTCGCACTGCATGAAACAAGCTGTTGATGGGTTCCAGAATCCGTTGTGGGTCTGGGGCCCCAAACCCCGATGTTCTGCAGATGTCTGCGCACAAGTGGAGCGACCTCCTTCATCGCGCTTACCTTGAGCGCATACGCAGACACACCAGTGCTCGAGCGACTCGCGCGCGACGCGTGACCTGCTTTCGGTCCAGGAGTGCGCGCAATTGTTCCTGATAGATCCGGGCGCGAGCGTAGGTGTGAGCTGTGCGCGTTGATCAGCTCGTGCAGTGCGACACCGGCCTCCGGCTTGGGACTGAATACGGCGCCGGGGGTGCCGTCTTTGGGCCACGTCGAACCGATCCTCCACTTCGGAGGGCCTAGAGTTACAAAAATGATTACAAAAATGATCTCAAAAATGGTTCCATGGGGATAAGATGACCGCTCATCGGAGGTCTACGTGTCCAGTTCACACAACCAGGGTTCCAAGAGCGCGCCCAGATCAGGCATCAAGCTGGTCGAGCCGAGCGTTAAAAAAGCAACCAGACCGACCATCGCGCGCGTTGACGTTGCCCAGGAGTTGCGCCGCCGAATCGCGAACCACGACCTCCCGCCCGGCAGCAAGTTGAAAGAGGTGGATCTTTCGATCGAATTCGGAGTACCAAGGCCACGCGTTCGCGAGGCGCTGTCTAGCCTTGCAGAGCGCGGTCTGGTCGAGCGTATTCCCAACAAGGGCGCCGTCGTGATGCGCCTGGATCTCGCACAGGTGATGTCGATCTACGAGGCGCGAGAAGCCCTCGAAGGGCTGTGCGTACGGCTAGCCACTGAGCGCAGCCCGAAGGGCCACTGGGATGACCTGTGCGAGCTCTTCGGGGACCCCATGCTCGGTTACTTGCGAGCTGGCAACTTCGATGCATTCGTAGCGGGCTACGAGATGTTCCGGGCTCGCGTGTTCGCCGCGGCAAAAAGCGAGGTTACGCAAGACATGCTCGACAGCATTCTTGAGCGCACCCAGATGATCATCCGCCGCTCGATCATGCTTTCTGGCCGAGCCGAGCGAGGGCTCGAGCAACATCGCGCCGTGTTGCAGGCCATGCAGCGCGGCGACGCCGCGGAGGCCGAACGGCTGCGAAAGATGAATCTGCGCGACGCGGCAGAGTGCATCCGCCAGTACCACAAAGTCGTCATCTGAGCCTGCGTGCTTTCTTTAGAAGGGGACAACGATGAATTCGAGAGTTTCTTCGACGGCCAAGGTACTTGCTGCCTTGCTAGCGGCATGCGCCTTCTGCCTTGCGCAGGCCCAGGGCGCTTATCCTTCCAAACCGATATCCATGTTTGTCGGCTTTGCCGCCGGCAGTGCCACCGACATTGTGGCCAGGGTCGTCGGCCAGAAAATGTCGGAACGCCTCGGTCAGCCAGTCGTCATCCAGAATCTCACTGGCGCGGCGTCGACGCTCGCCACTGCGGCTGTCGCTCGCGCCGTTCCGGACGGCTACACGCTCATGACAGTGTCCGGCGCGCTCGCGATCGGGCCTGCCATCTACTCGAACCTCAAATTCGACGTCGAAAAAGACCTCACGCCCATCGGTCTCGTAGGATCGCTGCCTACCGTACTCCTCGTGGGTGAGTCGATTCCGCCGCGCACCTTCAGCGAGTTCGTCGACTACGCTAAGCAGCGGCCCGGTCAGCTGAACTACGGTTCCTCGGGCAACGGCGGCTCGACCCACCTGTCTGCCGAACTCTTGAGCCAACTCGTCGGCATCAAGATGACCCACGTGCCGTATCGGGGCAATTCCCCGGCCGCGGCGGCATTGATGGCCGGCGAAGTTCAGGTGCTCATGGATACCGTCCTGCTTGCTTCGCAGTCAGTCAAAACGCAGCGGGTGCGAGCGCTCGCCGTGACTGGCAAGACGCGATCGCCGGTGCTCCCGGATGTGCCTACCTTCGCGGAGGTGGGTCTGCCGAATTTCGATGCGTCGATCTTCTTCGGCCTCATGGGTCCCGCTCAACTGCCGAAAGACGTTTTAGAGACGCTCAATAAGGCATTGAACGAGGTGCTCAAGGATCCCAGCGTGCGAACGACCCTCACAACGAATGGCGGGCTTCAGCTTTCGGGCGGCACACCAGAACAGATGGGCCAGCTGGTACATGAAGAGGTGGTCAAGTGGAAAAAGCTGGCCCAGCAGGCTGGAATCAAGGGCGAGTGATGATGGTTCCTTCAGAACAGACGATCAATCACGGCCCGCTCGGCAACTATCGCGTCATGGAGCTCGGGTCGACAGTGGCTGGGCCATTTTGCGGTCGGCTCTTCGCAGACTTCGGAGCCGAGGTCATCAAGATTGAGGCGCCAGAAGGTGACCCGGTGCGCACGATGGGCAGTGTCGAAGGCTCGGCGTCACTGTATGCAGCCAGCATCTTTCGCAACAAGTCCCTGATTGCCGTCGACCTGCGCACGGCAAAGGGCCAGGACGTCGTTCGCCGCCTGGCGGAAAAGTGCGATGTGGTGATCGAGAACTTCAGACCCGGCACCTTGGAAAAGTGGGGGCTTGGCTACGAGGACCTTCGCGCCGTCAATCCGGGCATCGTGATGGTCCGGATCAGCGGCTTCGGGCAGACCGGCCCCTACAGCGCCCGCCCAGGCTATGGCGTCATCGGGGAGGCCGTGAGCGGGCTGCGCAATCTGACCGGGGACCCCGACCGCCCGCCGGCGCGCATGAACACCTCGTTGGGCGACTATGTCACGGGCCTCTACGCGGCTTTCGGCGCCATGGTCGCGCTCGACGCGCGCAAGAGGTCGGGGAGGGGCCAGGTGGTCGACGCCGCCTTGTACGAGTGCGCATTCAGCTTCATGGAACCGCATGTGCCGGCCTACGACCGGCTCGGCATCGTCGCGCAGCGCACCGGCTCCGAGCTGCCCGGCTCGGTGCCGAACAATCTCTACACCTCGAAGGAGGGTCGGCCGATCCACATCACCGCCATGGCCGACTCGGTCTTCAAGCGCCTGTGCAATGCCATGGGTCGACCGGAGCTCGCAGCAGAGGGCATGTACCAGGCGGCCAAAGCCCGTGTCCTCGATGCCGCCGAGGTGGACCGGCAGATTCAGAACTGGGTCGGATCCCATGCGTTGGAGGAAGTCGAGGCCGCGCTGCTGGAGGCCGGCGTGCCGGCAACCCGCATCTACACCATCGCGGACGTTTTTGCGGACCCGCATTTCCGTGCTCGCGGGATGCTTGCCTCGGTGCCTTCGAGCGAACTCCAGGCTAACGTCACCGTGGCCAACGTAGTGCCGAAGCTGAGCGACACGCCGGGAAATATCCGGCACGCGGGCCATGGCGTCGGCGAAGACACCAGAAGGGTGCTTTCGCAGTGGCTAAGTCTTCCTGAAAGCGAAATCGATCACTTGATCCGCGACTGCGCGGTGATGGCGGCGTAGTTTCTTGGACATCTCATGGCTCATCAGATCGAACCCACCACCGCACCAGATTGGAGTCCAGAACTTCAGGAACTCGCGAAACGCGCGGCCTACGCCACCGAGATGGGCGGCGCTGCGGCAGTCGAACGCCACCATGCGGCCGGGCGGCTTACGGTTCGGGAGCGGATCGGCAAGCTTACGGACGAGGATTCATTCCAGGAAGTGGGCAAGCTGACCGGCCAGGGCCATTTCGAGCATGGTGTTCTCACCGGCCTGACGCCTGCGCCCTATGTGATGGGTCTGGCTGCAATAGACGGTCGCTCGGTCGCTGTCGGCGGCGAGGACTTTACGATCCGTGGCGGCTCGAGCTGGAGCGGTGACCGGAAGAAGGGCGGGCAGGGCGGCTTCGTCGAAGAGCTGGCGCTTCAATACAGAATTCCCCTGGTCAACCTGATCGACGGCGCCGGCGGAAGCGTCACCTCGCAGAAGAAACGCGGCCATACTGTGTTCCCCGGCGTGCACGGGTTTGAAACCTCCGTCGCATTGATGGGGACAGTGCCGGTGGTCAGTGCCGTCCTGGGTACCGCGGCGGGCGGCCCCGCCGGGCGCGCGATCCTGTCGCACTGGTCGGTCATGGTGCAGAACACGAGTCACATCTTTGCGGCCGGCCCGCCGGTCGTCGAGCGATCGCTTGGCCAGAAGATCACAAAGGAAGAACTCGGCGGGCCCAAAACGGCTGTCGACCAGGCCGGCCTGGTCGACAACGTCGCCGCTGACGAAGCTCAGTGTTTCGAGATGATCCGACGCTATCTCTCCTACATGCCATCCAATGTCTGGGAGCTGCCGCCCGTCATCGCGAGCACGGATCCCATTGGCCGACGAGAGGAAGAGCTCGCGTCCATCGTGCCGAGGGATCGGCGCAAGCCCTACAACATGCGCAAGCTGATCGGACTGATTGTCGACAAGGATTCAGTGTTCGAGATCCAGCCGACTTTCGGCAAGGCGGTCATCACCTCGCTTGCGCGCCTCAACGGCAAGGTGGTCGGCATCATCGCGAACAATCCAATGGTCTATGGGGGCGCCATGGACATGAAGGCTGCACGCAAGCAGACCCACTTCATCGAGCTCTGCGATACCTTCCACATTCCGCTCATCTTCCTCGTCGATGTCCCCGGGTTCATGGTCGGCAAAGACGCGGAGATCGCAGGCACGCTGAGGGAAGGCATGCGCAGCGTCTACGTCAGCTTGCAGGCTACTGTGCCGATGGTGACCGTCGTTATACGCAAGTGCTACGGCATGGCGGGTATGGCCACCACGGACAAGAATGGCATCGGGCTGAAGCTCGCTTGGCCATCCGCAGAGTGGGGCTCTTTGCCGATCGAGGGCGGGGTGGCGGCGGCATTCCGGCGCGAGATCGCCGAGGCGGCGGACCCGAAGGAGAAGGAGCGCGAGCTCGAAGCCGAGCTGCGGGCGGTGTCCTCGCCGATGCGTACCGCAGAGGCGTTCGGTGTGGAGGACGTCATCGATCCTCGGGATACCCGCGGCTACCTGTGCAGGTTCATTGATGCCGCGCAGTTGCGGCTGAAGACGAGCCTCGGACCCAAGCTGAAGAGTGGTGTTCGTCCCTGATCGAACCTCCAAAGGCCACTTCAAAGGAGCGTATGTTCAAGAAGGTAGTCATCGCCAATCGCGGCGCTGTTGCGGCGCGCGTGGTTCGCGCATTGAGGGAGCTCGGTGTGCGGTCCGTCGCTGTCTATTCGGAAGCCGATGCCGGTCTGCCCTATCTGGCCGAAGCGGATGAGACCTTCTACATCGGGCCGGCAGAACCTAAGGCCAGCTATCTGAACCAGGATGCGCTGCTCGACGTCCTGAAGAAGTCCGGTGCGGATGGCCTGCATCCCGGCTATGGCTTCTTGTCGGAGAACGCCGGCTTCGCACAGCGCGTCAATGCCAGCGGCGCGCGCTTCATTGGTCCAAGCCCGGAGTGGATCGAGGCGATGGGACACAAGACCCGCGCACGCGATCTGATGGCACGACATGGGCTGACGATGGCGCCGAGCTCCGGCCTGTTGAACGGCGATCCGGCCGCTGCGCTGAAAGCGGCCGAAGCCATCGGATTCCCCGTACTCGTGAAACCCGCCGCCGGCGGCGGTGGCATCGGCATGGTGGCGGCCCATGACGCGGCCGAGCTGGTGCAGGCCATCGAACGGGCCGGGTCACTCTCGGAGCGCAGCTTCGGCAATGCGGAGATCTACCTTGAGCGCCTGATGCTCAAGCCGCGTCACATCGAGTTTCAGATCTTGGCTGACCGTTATGGCAAGGTTCGGCACGTGTTCGAGCGCGACTGCTCGATCCAGCGTCGTCATCAGAAGGTCATCGAGGAGTCCCCTGCGCCGCTCATCCCGCGTCCGATCGTCACCCGCGCCGGCGACGATATCGTTCAAGTGCTTGGCAAGCTTTCCTACGACGTGATCGGAACGGTAGAAACGTTGTTTGACGGGGGCGAATTTCAGTTTCTCGAGATGAATACACGCCTGCAGGTCGAACACGCAGTCACCGAAGAAGTCACGGGCATCGACCTGGTGATTGCACAGATCCGCCTGGCTGCGGGGGGGCGGCTCGATGAGGTGCTGCCGCCCGTCATCGCCATCAGCGGCCATGCGATCGAAGCGCGCATCTACGCCGAAGACCCTGTGCGCTTCTACCCTTCACCCGGCACGCTCAAGACCCTCCGGTTCCCAGACGGCGAAGGTGTCCGCGTCGAGACTGGCTTCGCCGAGGGTTGCAAGATCACCCCCTACTACGACCCCATGATCGCAAAGCTGATCGTGCATGCAGATGACCGCACCTCGGCCATCGAGCGCATGATCGCCGCGCTCGATGCCACGACCATCGAAGGGGTCAAGCACAACATCCCGTTCGTGCGCAGGGTTGTGGACAGCGCTGACTTTCGTTCTGGCCATGTCCATACCGGACTAGGCACCGAGATCTTGGCCCGTGCGGCCCAACAATCTGTCTAATTCAAAGGGAACAACAAATGGCACGCACTGAAGTCGTCTCGGAAATCACTGGCAAGGTCTGGAAAATTCAAATGCCCGAAGGATCTCAAGTTGCCGTCGATGACTCGATCATGATCGTCGAGTCCATGAAGATGGAGATCCCAGTCGCCAGCCCGGCCGCAGGCCGGCTGACCGATATTCGAGTCAAGGAGGGGGACGCCGTTGAGGATGGGCAGGTCGTCGCGGTAATCGAAACCTGAGCCGCAATCGAACGGCTCTACAGGCACGCTCTGGACCCGCACCGGCGGTATCTACATCGCTGCTACTTGTGAGGTGCCGACCCTCAATGCGCCGATAAGTCGCTAGTTCGCAGCCCTAACCCTTTGGCCGTGGCAGGGCCACCATCCAGAGGACCCTCAGTCGCTGGCTGCCATTCCAGTAAGGTCACCTATTCTTTTGCTGACGCGAGACCTCGCGTCAGGGACCACTTCCAATCGCATGGATCCCCAATCCAGGAAGAAGATGTCTCTTAACTGCTTAAAGGGCTTGGGCCGAAGTCCGTCGACCTAAGCCCGTCTCGCAGGTGGGATGCGAGTTGCCGTTCGCGCCGCAGCTCTGAATCTCCGCCCAGCATTTCCTCTTTTCCTCAAAGGAATTGTCAGCGTTGAATCGCTCGAGCTCGTCTAGACCACTGCCGCTGCCTAAGGCGACTTGCCGGATCCGAGCTATGTGAGGAGCGTTTTGCAGATCGGAGTGGATCGAGTCCGCTATGGGAGCAGCCGTAGTTCGGAGGGGTGAGCTTTTCCGGCTCAAGGAGATGAGGGCATCAGCCGGTGCACGTTGCTCTTGATCTCTTTGCCGAGGTGGGGGAGATTGAGCGGGCGCTGCGGGAGAGCAGCACGAGCGCAGGAGAACCTTCGCAGTGTATTGCCATGTTCCGCCAAACGGAACAGTTGATTCAGTTTGTGGAACGTTCTATTGTTTGCGCCTGAGTTTACGAGATCGACCAGACCGGGCCCATGTGGAACGAGCCGTACGAGGGGTCGCTGAGCAGATCAACTGATCGGGAACACCAAGAGCTAAAGAATGGAAACACTCAAGTCACAGCTGAACACGCGTTCGCCTGAGTTCAAGGCGAACTCGGAGGCCATGCGCAAGGTCGTCGATGATCTGCGAGAGCAGGCATCCAAGATCGCCCTTGGCGGCGATGAGAATTCGCGCTCCAAGCACGTCGCACGAGGCAAGCTGCTACCGCGTGATCGTGTGAATCAGCTACTGGACGCCGGCGCGCCATTCTTGGAGATCGGACAAATGGCGGCCTACGGAATGTACGGGGGCGACGCGCCGGCTGCCGGCGTCATTGCGGGCATCGGTCGTATTCAAGGCCAGGAATGCATGGTCGTTGTGAACGACGCCACGGTGAAAGGGGGGACGTACTTTCCCATGACGGTCAAGAAGCATCTGCGCGCGCAGGAAATCGCGATGCAGAACCACCTTCCTTGCGTGTACCTGGTCGACTCGGGCGGGGCCTTCCTGCCCAAGCAAGACGAGGTCTTTCCGGACAAGGAACACTTCGGTCGGATCTTCTACAACCAGGCCAACATGTCGGCGGCAGGCATTCCGCAGGTGGCGGTCGTGATGGGCTCGTGCACGGCCGGAGGCGCCTACGTGCCTGCGATGAGCGACGAGACCGTGATCGTGCGCAATCAGGGCACGATCTTTCTGGGCGGCCCGCCGCTCGTCAAGGCGGCGACCGGCGAGGTCGTGACCTCGGAGGACCTGGGCGGCGGGGACGTTCACACGCGGCTGTCTGGCGTCGCGGATCACTTAGCGGAGAACGATGCCCATGCCCTCTACATTGCGCGAAGGATCGTTGGCAACTTCAACAGGCGAAAGCCCGTGACCGTAACGCTCGAGACAAGCGAGGAGCCGCTGTACGACCCCTCGGAGCTCTATGGCGTCATCCCGTCGGACACGCGCAAGCCGTACGACGTGCGCGAAGTGATTGCGCGGCTTGTCGATGGCTCGCGGCTGGACGAGTTCAAGGCCCGATACGGCACAACGCTGGTCACCGGCTTCGCGCGCATCTACGGTATGCCTGTCGGAATCATCGCCAACAACGGCATTCTGTTCGGCGAATCCGCGCAGAAGGGCGCGCACTTCATCGAGCTCTGTTGCCAGCGGGGTGTGCCGCTGCTTTTCCTGCAGAACATTACAGGTTTTATGGTGGGTCGGAAGTACGAGAACGGCGGCATTGCCAAGGACGGCGCCAAGATGGTCACGGCTGTTGCCACAGCCCAGGTACCCAAACTTACGATGTTGATCGGCGGAAGCTTCGGTGCCGGCAACTACGGCATGTGCGGTCGGGCTTATTCGCCACGGTTCTTGTGGATGTGGCCCAACTCGCGCATCAGCGTCATGGGCGGGGAGCAGGCGGCCTCGGTTCTCGCGACCGTGCGCCGCGACGGCATCGAAGTGAAGGGCGGCAGCTGGTCGGCCGAAGACGAGGAGGCGTTCAAGGGACCGATCCGGACCCAGTATGAGGAGCAGGGCCATCCGTACTATGCGACGGCCCGCCTGTGGGACGACGGCGTAGTGGATCCGGCGCAATCGCGTCGGGTGTTGGGTCTGTCGCTTTCGGCGACTCTTAACGCACCGATTCCGCCGACGAAGTTCGGCGTCTTCCGGATGTAAGGCAGGCGATGAACTACGCAGCACTCGAGATCGAACAGGCGGGACCTGCGACATGGATCTGGATGAATAAGCCGGAGGTTCATAACGCATTCGACGAGCAATTGATCGCAGAGTTGACCGAGCTGATTGGTGCGCTTGATGTACAGCCGCAGGTGCGTGTCATCGTGCTGGGCGGGCGCGGCAAGAGTTTTTCGGCGGGCGCCAATCTCAACTGGATGAGGCGCCAGGGCGCCGCCTCGGCGCAGGCAAATCTGGCCGATGCCCGTAAGCTGGCGAACCTTTTCAAGTCGCTATCGGAGTGTGCGACGCCGACCGTTGCCCGCGTCCACGGTCCCGCGCTCGGCGGCGGAATGGGGCTCGCCTCAGCCTGCGACATCTGCATTGCCTCTGAACGGGCATCATTCGCGACCTCCGAAGTCAAATTCGGCATCATTCCTGCGGCGATCAGCCCCTACGTGCTGCGCGCGATCGGCGAGCGTCAGGCCTACCGATATTTCCAGACTGCCGAGCGCATCGACGCCGCAACGGCGAAGGATCTGGGGCTGGCTCACGAAGTGGTCGCTGCCGAGTCGCTGGACGAGATGGTGCAGAAGATCGTCGAGGCACTCCTCGCTGGCGGCCCACTGTCGCAACACGCCGCCACCGGCCTGATTCGCGCAGTCGCCAACCGGCCGGTGAGCGCCGAAATCGTCGAGGATACGGCGCGGCGAATTGCCACGCTGCGCTCGACCCCCGAGGCGAAGGAAGGGCTTGCCGCCTTCCTCGAAAAGCGGCCGGCAAACTGGCTGAGGAGTTGACATGTTTTCCAAGATTCTTATTGCCAACCGCGGCGAGATCGCGTGCCGCGTCATCAAGACCGCACGCAGGATGGGCATCGCGACGGTAGCGGTGTATTCGGAAGCCGATGCCAACGCGCGCCACGTCCGGCTGGCCGACGAGGCAGTGCTCATCGGTCCAGCCCCGGCCAAGGAGAGCTATCTGGTGGCCCACCGGATCCTGCTTGCCGCCAAGGAAACGGGCGCACAGGCAGTGCATCCAGGCTATGGCTTCCTGTCGGAGAATGCGGAGTTCGCAGATGCTTGCGAGGCCGCGGGGATCGCCTTCATCGGCCCGCCGGCGTCGGCCATCCGAGCGATGGGAAGCAAGTCCGCCGCCAAGACGTTGATGGAGCGGGCCGCTGTGCCGCTGACGCCGGGCTATCACGGCGACAACCAGGAGCCAGCTTTCCTGGCGGGTAAAGCGGCCGAAATCGGCTACCCCGTGCTGATCAAGGCCAGCGCTGGCGGTGGCGGAAAGGGGATGCGCCGGGTTGATGCGGCGCAGGACTTCGAAGCGTCGCTCGCGTCGTGCCAGCGCGAAGCAGTCAACTCCTTCGGCGATGCCCACGTGCTCGTTGAGAAGTACGTGCTGCGGCCGCGCCACATTGAAATCCAGGTATTTGGCGACAAGCATGGCAACTGTGTTTACCTTTTCGAACGCGATTGCTCGGTACAGCGGCGCCACCAAAAGGTGCTCGAGGAAGCACCCGCTCCCGGCATGACGCCAGAGCGCCGTGCCGCCATGGGCAAGGCCGCCGTCGATGCGGCCAAGGCCGTCGGATACGTCGGCGCTGGAACGGTGGAATTCATCGCCAACCAGGACGGTTCGTTCTACTTCATGGAGATGAACACACGACTGCAGGTCGAACACCCCGTAACCGAGATGATCACGGGCCTGGACCTGGTGGAGTGGCAGCTGCGCGTCGCGTCCGGCGAGCCGCTTCCGCTGGCGCAGGAGGAACTGGCAATTGATGGCCACGCTCTGGAGGCGCGCATCTACGCGGAAGATCCGGACAAGGGCTTCCTGCCTTCGACCGGCAAGCTGGTCTATCTGGCACCGCCTTTGGAATCCGAGTTCGTTCGGGTCGACACCGGCGTCGAGCAGGGCGACGAGATCACGCCCCACTACGATCCGATGATTGCCAAGCTGATCGTCTGGGGCGGCGACCGCCGCCAGGCGCTGGCGAGAATGCGGCAGGCGCTAAGTCAATACCGTGTGGTCGGCGTGCAGAACAATGTGGAGTTCCTCGCGCGCCTGGTGACAGTCCCGGCCTTCGCAGATGCCGATCTTGATACCGGCCTGATCGAACGCGAGCAGAAGCTACTGTTCCCGGACAAGAGCAGCGTGGCGGACGAGGTTTGGCTGCTCGCCGCGCTTGCTGAATTGCTGCGCGAACGGCGTATCGCGGCGAAGCAGGCGCTGCAATCGCGCGAGGGCGCCTCGCCTTGGCGCGCGCTGGATGGCTGGCGGCTCGGCGGCCACGTGCAACGGGAGCTCGTCTTGCGACAGGCCGACTTGGTCGAAGCAGTTGGCGTCGAGGCCGCAGCCGAAAGCTTCCTGCTGACGTTGCATAGCCGAAAGGTGCTGGCGAGCGGAACACTTTCCGTGGACGGCGAGCTGCACGCTCAGTTCGAGGGGCGCCGGCTGCGTGCCACGGTAGTCGCCACCGGAGAGCGCCGTCAGGTGTTCTTTCAGGGGCGAAGCTGGCCGTTCGCCCGAGTGGATACGCGGCATGTCGGCGGCACTGGGGATGACGTCGAGGCGGGCCTCAAGGCGCCGATGCCGGGCAAGGTGATTTCATTGCTGGCCAGCCCAGGCACTGAGGTGGAGAAGGGCACACCGCTGCTGGTGCTGGAGGCCATGAAGATGGAGCATGTCATCACGGCGCCCAGGAAGGGCATGGTCAAGGAGTACCGCTTTGTGCCGGGCGATCAGGTCACGGATGGAGCGGAGCTGCTCGATTTCGAGGGAGCGGACCAATGACCCGGGGGGTCCGAATCGTCGAGGTAGGTCCGCGCGACGGCTTGCAGAACGAGAAGCAGCCGGTCTCGACCCAGATCAAACTCGAACTCATCAAGCGTTTAGCTATTGCCGGGCTGCGCGACATAGAGGCGACCTCATTCGTGTCCCCAAAATGGGTGCCGCAGATGGCGGATCACCTGCAGGTGATGGAAGGCTTGCGTTCGACCAGCGGCATCAACCTGCCGGTCCTGACACCGAACCTCAAGGGATTCAAGGCGGCCGTGGCAGCGGGGGCGAGGGAGGTGGCCCTGTTCGCCGCCGCCTCGGAATCATTCTCTCAGCACAACATCAACTGTTCGATCGCGGAATCACTGAAACGCTTCGAGCCGATCTTTGACGCTGCGCCGAACAGGGCGTAAGGGTGCGGGGGTATGTCTCCTGTGTGGTGGCTTGTCCTTATGAAGGCCAGATAGCGCCGGAGAAGGTGGCAGATGTCGCGGCGCGGCTGCTCGAAATGGGCTGCTACGAGATTTCGCTCGGCGACACGATCGGCGCCGGAACGCCTGCGACGATCACCCGCATGTTGGAGCAAGTTTCCAGGAAGGTCCCAGTCGGTCAGTTGGCCGGACACTACCACGACACGTTCGGCATGGGCGTCGCCAACGCGCATGCCTCCTACGAGTTCGGACTGCGCGTATTCGACAGTTCGATCGGTGGCCTCGGTGGTTGCCCCTATGCCAAGGGCGCCACTGGCAACGTCGCGACGGAGGACCTGGTCTACCTCTTTAATGGCATCGGAGCGGATACGGGAGCGCAACTCGATGCCTTGGTAGACGTTGCTGCCTGGATCAGCGAGCAGCTTGGTCGCCCTTTGGGCTCGCGCGTCGCTCGGGCAGTGCTCGCAAAACGCGGGGTGCCGGCAAGTGTCTAAGGCAGTCGGACCAGTTTTCAACTAGCGAGCACGGGCAAAGGCAAATAGTCGATGGAGCCTTGTGTCGTTACAGAGGCGTCGCCCGACCTGAAGCAATCCGTGCCACATTTACGAGCTGGGCCCGCCACCTTGCCACGGATCATCGCGTAGGCTAGCTCTTGTTCCTCTAGCAGGTTGTTCGCAAACGTTGTTTGCGAGGGGATCGTTATGGATATCGTGTTCATGCTCATCATGGAGTGAAGACGATGCGGGGCATCTGACGGGATGCAATAGGCGCTATTTGCAAAGCTGGAGACTTCGTGCTGCCGGACCACCCTCTGCGGCGACCGCAGTCCGGTTAAGAGGCACTGAGTCGCTTGAACGGCCCGTTCAACCTCCTCTACGCTGACACTCGTCGCGCCTCCATCGCGCCTGAGAAGCTGCCGCACGCGATGCTCATCCAGGTGTTCTCCTTGTAGCGTAGTCAGCGGCATTGATGGAGCAGATCCGCTACAACGATAGGCCACCCGGGCTACCCGCTGAGCCAGACGATCCGCAAGCGCATTGAAGAGCACTTCGGCTGGGGCAAGACAGTGGGGCACATCCGGCAGACCGTCTACCGAGGCCCGAAGCGGTTGGATCAGCACTTCAAATTGATCATGACCGCCAGCAACATCGTGCGAATGGCCGAATGGCCGAATGGCCGAATGGCCTGATGTCGGCCACAGTGCTAAAAGGGGCGGCGCAATGAGATCGCAACCCGGCCCGCGCGGGGTTCGAGCGATGCGTGACGGCGCTCAGCAAGCCGCCGATCAGCCGAACGAATGCGACGGATGACCTCACATCGACGGCTTCGACTAGCTCATCAACCCAATTCAACGGCCTGCTAGGGCCGGCGGCCGCCCATGGCTTCGGGGTTATTTCAGCAAAAGGCCGGCCGCCTCGACCATCCGCCGTTCCGCAACCACGGTCTGTATCGCCCATGCGGTGTATTCGGAGGGCCCCTTTCGCCAGGGGACCATGCCGATCTGCCGCAGCAGCTCGTCGTGCGAAGGGTCGTTGAGAGCGAACTCGAATGCTTCCCTCAGCGCGTTGACGATCTGCGGCGGCATGCCCTTCGGACCCACCAGCCCGAACGAACCGCTCGAGACGATGTCGAACCCCTGCTCTCTCGCCGTTCTCACGTTCGGCAACTGGGCCGAACGCTGTTCCGTGAATATGCCCAGCGCCTTGGCCTTGTCGCCCAGCTGCAGCCCCACGGCCAGTGGAAGGAAGGCGGCATCGAGGTGGCCGCCCACGATTGCCACCCCCATCTCGGGGGCACCCTTGTACGGAATGTGCGTGAGTTTCGCCTGCGCCTTCTGCTGCAGGTCGGCCAGGATCAGGTGGCCGGAGCTGCCCAGTCCCGTCGTGCCGCAGCTGATTCCCTCAGGCTTGGCACGCGAGGCTTCCGCCAACTCACGCAGGTTCTTCCACGGCGACGAGGCCGGGACGAAAAGCCCGGTGTACCCATCCGCGAAGCCCATGATGTAGGTGAACTCCAGCGGATCGAACTGCACCTTGCCGAGTGCGGGGGCGCGGAAGACGTTCTGCGTAGCCTGCAGCAGCGTGTAGCCGTCCGGCTTGGCGGTCGCCATCGCGTTGGCGCCCAGCAGCCCGAGCGCGCCCGGGCGGTTCTCGATCACGATGGGCTGGCCCAACCGCTTCTCTGCGACCTGCGCGATCTTGCGCATGTGGACGTCCGCCACGCCGCCTGCGGGAAACGACACGATGATGGTGACCGGGCGCTCGGGCCAAGCCGCAAGCGCGAGGGGAGTGTGGGCGGCTGCGGCCAGTGCAAGGAGCGCCTGGCGTCGATTGAGGAGGAGGGAACGCATGGCGATCGTCCTCCTTCAGACCGGCTTGGTGCCGTTCACCGTCGCGCGCATCATGCTGCGCACGTTCGGGTAGTAGTCGGACACTGCATAATGTTGGGTCGACCGATTATCCCAGAACACCACGGTGTCCTTCTCCCATCGCAGGCGGAAGTGGTATTCGGGAATGCGGATCTGCCGCAACAGAGCATTCAGCAGCTCCCGGGCCTGGGCTGCGCCATCCTGGGCCCAGCTTCCGCCGTTCAACTCCTTGAAGTTTGAGAAGTGAGAGGTGAACGCATCGTTCACGAACAGGATCTTTTCGCCGGATTCGGGATGGGTACACACGACCGGATGTTCTACGGGCGGCGCCGTCTCGCGCATTTTCCGTCGGTCCTCGGGCGTGCGGGCGCGCCAGCCGAATGCCTGCGATGCGTCGTGCCAGGCATTCAGTCCTTCGAGCTTGCGCTTGGTAGAGTCGGGAAGATCTTCGTAGACCTGCGCCATGTTCACCCAGATGGTGTCGCCGCCGATAGGGGGGAGGTTGACGCAACGCAGGATGGATCCCATAGAGGGCGCCTCCTGGAACGTGGTATCTGAATGGAACACGTTCTCGCCGCCTTTGCGATCGCCGTTCGACTCGAACGTCACCAGTTCCTCGAACTCAGGGTGGCGATTGAGGATCGGGTGGACCTCGAGCTGGCCGAAGCGCCGCGCGAACGCGACGTGCTCGGCGGGCGTGATGTCCTGCTTGCGGAACACGAGTACCTTGTGCTCCACGAGTTGGGCCCGCAGGCGCGCGATCTGCCCGTCGGTAAGTTTCTGTCCAAGATGCAACCCTCTGACCTCGGCGCCTGCAGCGGGGGACAAGCGTTCGACGTCCCAGGGAATGTGGTCTGTCTGGGGCGAGGATTTGGACTCGATTACGGCTTCCATCTGCTTTGCTCCTGTGTCAGGCGGTTCTCGAAAGTGGAACCTGCCTTTGGGTATGAGGCGCACCTTACGCGGGGCCTTCGGGGCCGGTCAACGAAAGTCTCTGTCACTTCCGTGACGATTCAGACCTACACTGCACAGCTGTGAAACCTACGTATGCGCGTAGCCCGGCCGGCGCGGCCGGCCCGGATTCACCCGCGATCGCGTTGCACGCGCTGCAGAAATGTGCCGTCCTCGGAGGCTGGCCGGACGAGGCGCTGTGGGAGATGTCTTCGTTCGCCGAGGTTTCGCGCCACCGCAGGGGCGCACTCCTTCACCGTCGTGGCGACGCGCAGTCGCAGCTGTACGTCGTCACGGAAGGTGCACTCGAGTTCAGTCGCGTGCTGCCGGACGGCCGGACTTACGTGCTGCCCTACCTTCCGCCCGGGCAAGCCTTCGGCCTCGCGGCCATCCTCGCCGACGAACCCGCCCTCTTCGACGTGCGGACACGCGCGGAGACCATCCTCGTGCACATCCGGCGCAACCTGCTGAAGGATTTCCTGATGCGCCATCCGCACCTGATGGCCTCAATCGTGACCGGGCTGAGCCGCCGTTACTGCCAGCTCTACGAACAACTGGAAGTGTTCTCCATGATGTCCCTGCGTCAGCGCCTCGCGCGGGTTCTGGTGCAGCTCGCGGGCTCCTTCGGCCAGCCCGCGGAAGAGGGTGTCCACCTGTCGCTGCGCATTTCCCAGGACGACTTGGCGGCGCTCACCGCAGCTTCCAGGCAGCGGGTGCATCTGGAGTTCCGGCAGCTGGTTGCCGAGGGCATCGTCATCTCGACTTACGGAAGCATCACGATCCGCGACCTAGCCCTGCTCAACGAACGCGCGGTGGCACGCGACTCGGGAAATCCACTGCACCCGCCTGCTCAGACCTCCACGTAGGCGACAGAGTTTTCCGGCCGCCAGGAACACGATGGCGCCCCGTGGGTCCGCCGGACCCAGAACAAAGGATGCGATGCGCGGACGAGTCGCCTACATGGACCGGCGAGCAACGATCAGCCTGCGGGAGTTCGACCACGAGGTGGAGCCCGGTGGCTTTCTGTTGCGCGTGCTGCGCACCAACGTCTGTGGATCGGACATCCACATCTTCGAGGCCGCCACCCGCTGCTGAGTGCGGCGGGGGACACGAGATGGTCGGCCGCATCTTGACGCTAAGGCCGGGGGGTGACGCATGACAGCGCCGCCGGTGATGATCTGGGAGGACGGTCAGCGGGTAGTAAAACCCATGCGGTACCAGTGCAGGCCAGCTTACTACGACACGAAATACCCCTAGGACATAGAACGCCAGGCGGGACAACCTTGAAGGCTTCTGGAATCTGTACGGCTTCTCTCACGGCATCATGGTCGTGAACGCCTTCTTTGGGAACGTGGACCGTGACGGCAAGAATATCGTGCTGGAGTTCAGGCCGCAGCCCGAGCAGGACATGCTTGTGGCATGCCTCTGTGGATGGCTCCTTCGAAGGGGACAGTGAGTTCGTGTACCACCACGCGTTGGGGTGGCTGTGGTTCGCTGGCGACGCCTGAGTCCTGCCACAGGGCCGAACGTCTTCTTCTCTGCTCGGGACCGTTTGTCAACAGCGGGCTTCTCTGTGTGTGGGCATTGTGCTGGAATCGTCTTGGTGCAGGTCACGCTCCTCTACGCAGTCGGACCCGGGCCTTTCGGCCCGGCGCTGCACGCATTGGTCAGACGGAGCGGAGGGCCACGCTTATGAGCGCGCTTCGATGCGCAGCAGACATTTGCGGCTTCATCCGGACCATCGTCCAGGCTACTGGGCCCGCCCCGATCACCGATGCTCGGCGGATCCTGCCTTACAGCCAGTGGGTGTGCTCGCGCTTCCCGTGGCGGTAATGCGGAAGGGGAATTTGCTGCCGGGCGCACACACTATCCATAGGCGTTTGGCCGAAACGGCGTCTGGTGGATGCCGTCGGCGACTGCTTCCCCAGGCCTTCGTGAGGGGCACAACGAAGGGGGTGTCGCGCTCGACACGGGAGCGCGGCGCTAGTTTGGGCATTTATTTAGCAGTTACCTGCCATCCGAACCTGCGCGGGCGGGCGTCGTTCGGGCATTTTCGTCGCGACCTAAAGCTGGAGGAGCCTGGCGAGCCGCATGCCACTTGGATCGCCGTTTGGGCATTTATTAGCTCGGAACAATCCGTGTTCCGAGCTATTAATTCCCCAAACGCGTCAATAAATCCGCAAACGACGCTAATACTTCCGCAAACGGGCCCACGGAGCTGACCTTACGATGCCTTGCTCTCGTCTCCCACAGGCCTCCGTTTCCCAGAGTGAACAGTCGCAAGCGGTGCTTGGCCGCGGGCACCCGCCGAGGGATCACACGGCGAGAACATTTCCGATTCCTGCTGAGGGCGTGAGAGCATCGACCGTTCGCAGTAGTGCACAGAAGGACGGCTTCAGAATGGTTGCAGATAACGAGCGCGGTCGGCCGGCATGCCCGCTTCAGACTGGCTGCTGCCGATCGGCTTCGGCCAGTCGGATGTCGGCGCCTACCGACTGCAGACCTTGGCAAATTTCTTCGCGAACGGCCGGTCCATCTTCGGAACTTGGCCTTCGCCGCTATCGTCCTGGCCCACCTTCAGCTGTACGACTGGGTCGAAACGGCGTACGTCCCCACGGCCCTGCTCGTCTGAACATGGCCGACATCGGCTACATCTGTTCGCGACCTTTCGTTGACCCGCACTTGGCGGCATGTACGGCTCTGGCACGTTTGGCTCCTCCTGCCTTGAGTCAGTCGGCCAGCTGTTTAGCGTTGACGGGTTCAGGCGCTCCTTGCGCAAACACGGCGGAGCAGAGCACAAGCGACGCAATCACAGAAAACACGCGAGTCTTCATCCCCACATCAGAGCCGTTGGTCAAGTACCCGGCACGAATCAGATCGTCTCCGAGCAGGAAGCTCCCGCCGACGTAGTAGCTTGCGGAATTGGCTCGTTCAACGTCCGCGGCCGCTCCCAGAGAACATATGTGGGCGAACTCCTTGAGAAGCGCGTCCAGGTCGTCCGGGCTGATTTCTGGGTTAGTGCATCTGCCGAAATCCAACCCGATTCCTGCGAACTAAGTCCGCGTCCTGCTGTACCGTTTGGACTACGATCCAGCCAAAGTTGGGTTGAAGATCATGTGACTTTTTTTCAAAGCGCGTTCGGACTGTTGAGCCTGGTCGCGGTGTGCGGTACCCTCACTGCGTGTGACGGCAAGGCGCAACAAGCCGCGGCAATGGACGAGATTTATAGGCAGGTCGTGGACGACACCGTTACCCAGTACAACATGGTGAAGCGCCAAGGTGGACCAATCGACATTTGTGTGCACGCAGGCTTGGTAGCCGCTGCTTACTTGCAAGCCAAGGACGAGCCGGGCTACGCGACCTGGAAGGATCGTCAGAAGGCGGATTGCGAAACCGCCGGTATGCCGTCCCAGTAGGCGCAATTGATCTTGCCCCTGTTGGCCG